>JAZJYW010000001.1:0-376 GCA_040390165.1 Pseudomonadota bacterium
CCCCTTTGGGGAGAGGGCCGGGGAGAGGGGCAGCCGCAAGCGCATCGATAATGGCTTGCAGCACCGCCGCCTCGTTCGTCATCACGTCGGAATTCGTGAACCGGATCACCCGATATCCTTGCTCTTCAAGCCAAGCTGTACGCCGCGCGTCATAACGTTCCTGGCTGGCGTGGCTATCCCCGTCGAGTTCAATGACAAGCTTGCGTGAGCGGGCGGAAAAATCGGCGGTATAGGGACCGATCAACACCTGGTTGGAAAACTTGACGCCATTCAGGCGCTTGGCGCGCAGGTGATACCATAAACGAGCCTCCGGTTCGGAGGGCTCGCGGCGCATTGCCTTTGCCCTGTCCAGCTGAACTTTGTTCTTTTTCGGCAC
>JAZJYW010000001.1:386-139814 GCA_040390165.1 Pseudomonadota bacterium
TCTCCCCGGCCCTCTCCCCGGAGGGGAGAGGGAGAAGATAGATTAGAAACTCAAACCCCGAACGGTTTTCACGCCCGCCAGCCCGCGCACCTTGGCGATCAGGTCGGCGGTCACGGCGTCATCGACCGACAGCAGCAGCACCGCTTCGCCGCCGGCATCGCGGCGGCCGAGGTGGAAGGTGCCGATATTGACGCCCTCGGTACCGAGCAACGTGCCCAGACGGCCGATAAAGCCGGGCGCGTCTTCGTTGACGACATAAAGCATGTGCCCGGCCAGATCGGCTTCGACCTTGATGCCAAACAATTCGACCAGCCGCGGCGCGGCGTCGCCGAACAAGGTGCCCGCGACCGAGCGTTCGCCCGCGTCGGTCTTGACCGAGACGCGCACCAGCGTGTGGTAATCGCCTTCCTTCTCGGTGCGCACTTCGCGCACTTCCATCCCGCGCTCCTTGGCGAGCACGGGGGCGTTGACCATGTTGACGGTGTCGGTCTGGGTGCGCAGGAACCCGGCGAGCACGGCCGACACCATCGGTTTCTGGTTGAGCTCGGCGGCGGCGCCTTCGGTGTGGATCGAGATCCGCGCGATCGACCCGGTGGTGAGCTGGCCGACCAGCGATCCGAGCTTTTCGGCGAGCGCCATGTACGGCTTCAGGCGCGGCGCTTCCTCGGCGGAGAGCGACGGGACGTTGAGCGCGTTGGTGACCCCGCCCGAGACGAGGTAGTCGGCCATCTGCTCGGCGACCTGAATCGCGACATTGACCTGCGCTTCCGAGGTGGAGGCGCCCAGATGCGGGGTCGAGATGAAGTTCGGGGTACCGAACAACGGCGACTGCTTGGCCGGCTCCTCGACGAACACGTCGAGCGCGGCGCCGCCGATATGCCCCGAATCGAGCCCTTCCTTGAGCGCGGCTTCGTCGATCAGCCCGCCACGCGCGCAATTGATGATGCGCACGCCCTTCTTGGTCCGCAGCAGATTGTCGCGGCTCAGGATATTGCGCGTCTGGTCGGTCAGCGGGGTGTGCAACGTGATGAAATCGGCGCGCGCGAGCAGATCGTCGAGATCGACCTTTTCGACGCCGAGTTCGATCGCGCGATCGGGCGAGAGGAACGGATCGAACGCGATCACCTTCATCTTGAGGCCGAGCGCGCGGTCGGCGACGATCGACCCGATATTGCCCGCGCCGATCAGCCCGAGCGTCTTGGAGGTGACCTCCACACCCATGAAGCGGTTCTTTTCCCACTTGCCGGCCTGGGTCGACTTGTCGGCCTCGGGCAGATCGCGGGCGAGCGCGAACATCAAGGCGATGGCGTGTTCGGCGGTGGTGATCGAATTGCCGAACGGGGTATTCATGACCACCACACCCTTGGCCGATGCGGCGGGGATGTCGACATTGTCGACCCCGATCCCGGCGCGACCGACGACCTTCAGATTGGTCGCCGCGTCGAGGATCGCCTTGGTCACCTTGGTCGCGCTGCGGATCGCGAGCCCGTCATACTCGCCGATGATCGCGATCAGTTCTTCCGGCGTCTTACCGGTGATTTCGTCGACCTCGACCCCGCGTTCGCGGAAAATCTGCGCGGCCTTGGGGTCCATTTTGTCGCTGATGAGTACTTTTGGCATTGAGATGTCCTTGGGAAAGCATGTGCTCCTGCGAAAGCAGGAGCCTGGGATTTCGGAGTTGAGCGCTTGCGGCTCTGGGCTCCCGCTTTCGCGGGAGCCCGCGGTTCAGGCGGTTTTTGCCTGCGAATAGGCCCAGTCGAGCCACGGCCCGAGCGCTTCGATATCGGCGGTATCGACCGTCGCGCCGCACCAGATGCGCAAGCCCGGCGGGGCGTCGCGGTACCCGGCAACGTCGTACGCCGCGTCTTCCTTCTCGAGCAATCCGGCGAAGGTCTTGATGAAGGCTTCGTCCGCGCCCTCGACCGTCAGGCAGACGCTGGTCTTCGACCGGCTCGCTTCATCAGCAGCGAGATGGCCGAGCCAGTCGCGTTCCGCGACAATCGCGTCGAGCGCCGCCGCGTTGGCGTCGCTGCGCGCGATCAGCCCCTTCGCCCCACCGACGCTCTTCGCCCATTCGAGCGCGAAGATCGCGTCCTCGACCGCGAGCATCGACGGCGTGTTGATCGTCTCGCCCTTGAACACCCCTTCGGTCAGCTTGCCCTTCGACACGAGCCGGAACACCTTGGGGAGCGGCCAGGCCGGGGTGTATTCTTCGAGCCGCTGCACCGCGCGCGGGCCGAGGATGATGACGCCGTGACCACCTTCGCCGCCCAACACTTTCTGCCAGCTGAAGGTCGCGACATCGATCTTGTCCCACGGCATGTCGTAGGCGAACACCGCGCTGGTTGCGTCGGCGAACGACAGACCCTCGCGGTCGTCGGGAATCCAGTCGCCGTCCGGCACGCGCACGCCCGAGGTGGTGCCGTTCCACGTGAACAGCACGTCGTTAGACCAGTCGACGGTTCTCAGATCGGGAAGCTGGCCGTAATCGGCGCGGACCACGGTCGGTTCGATCTTGAGCTGTTTCACCGCGTCGGTGACCCACCCTTCGCCGAAGCTCTCCCACGCCACCGCGGTGACCTCACGCGCGCCGAGCATCGTCCACATCGCCATCTCGAACGCGCCGGTGTCCGACCCGGGGACGATGCCGATGCGATGCGTGTCGGGCAGGCCCAGCAGCTCGCGCATCAGGTCGATGGCATATTGCAGCCGCGCCTTGCCGATCTTCGAGCGGTGCGAGCGACCCAGCACTTGCGTGGCAAGTTTCGCCGCCTCCCAGCCCGGAGGCTTGGCGCAGGGACCGCTGGAAAAATGGGGACGAGCCGGCTTCGTAGCGGGCTTGGCGGACGCAATGGGGGCGTCGGTAACGGCAGAATCACTCATGTCAGTCTCTCCTTACAGAGAGCACGCGCGGCGTTGGGACCGCGTGGCCCGTCGACGGCCCTAGCGGCGAAACGTGGCAAGTCAATGACCGATGGTGCGCCACGTTTACCGATCGTTAACCATGATCGACCTAGCTTCACGCGGGTGAAAAGGCTCTCTCCCCTGCTCGGTCTGCTGCTTGCCGGTTGCGTGTTCGGCGGGGGTGGCGACAAGCCGGCCCCGGTCCGTCCGATGGGGTCGCGTCCGGTCACGCTCAATTTGCCGACGTCCAAAGACACGCAGGCCTGCTTCGCCGATCTGTCGCGCGAAGAGGTGCGTTTCTCGCCGCTTCCCGACCGCGATTACGGCGGCGGGTGCAAGATCATCGGCGCGGTCCAGCTGATCGATATCGGGGTGCCGGTGACGGGCATCAAAGCGATGCGCTGTGGTCTGGCCGAGGAATTTATCGGCTGGACGCGCAACGCGGTCGCGCCGGCTGCCTATCAGATTTTACGCAGCCGGCTGGTCCGGATCGAGACGATGGGGACCTATGCCTGCCGCAATACGGTGGGCGCCAACGTCACCCGGCTTTCGGGTCATGCGCTGGCCAATGCGGTCGACGTATCCGCGTTCATTCTCGCGGACGGGCGCCGCGTGTCGATCCAGGACGGCTGGCGCTCCGACGACGACGATGTACGCCGTTTCCTGCAAACGATCCGCGCCTCGGCGTGCAGCCGCTTCGGCACCGTGCTCAGCCCCGATTACAATGCGGCGCATCACGACCATTTGCATCTGGAAGACGATCGCAAGTCTTTCTGCCGCTGACCCTTCAAAGCGTCATTCCTTTGCTCTAGAGGCATGGGATGACTGATACTCGTGTCCCCTCGCGCGTCTTTGCCGGCGCCAAGCAGGAAGCCGACCGCGCCAAAGGCGGCATCTCCACCCCGCAGACCCAGAACCCGGCCTATCGGCTGGCATTTCAGGACATGGACTTCCTGTTGCGCGAGGATTTGCGCCCGGTTCGTTTCCAGCTGGAATTGCTCAAGCCCGAACTGATTCTCGACGAAGCGGGAATCGCCTCGACCTTCGTGATGTACGGATCGGCGCGCATCCCCGAGCCCGAAAAGGCGCAGGCGATGCTGGAACTGGCGACCGACGACGCATCGCGGGTCATCGCCGAGCGGCTGGTCGAGAAATCGAAATATTACGATGTCGCGCGCGAACTCGGGCGGATCGCCAGCCGGTGCCCGCTCGATGAGGACGGAAAGCGCCATTTCGTCGTGTGCTCGGGCGGCGGACCGTCGATCATGGAAGCGGCCAACCGGGGCGCCGCGGATGTCGGCGCCGAATCGATCGGGCTTAACATCGTGCTGCCGCACGAACAGGCGCCGAATGTCTATGTGACACCGGGGCTCAGCCTGCAATTCCACTATTTTGCGCTGCGCAAGATGCACTTTCTGCTCCACGCCCGCGCGCTGGCGGCGTTTCCGGGCGGCTTCGGCACCTTCGACGAACTGTTCGAACTGCTGACGCTGATCCAGACGGGCAAGATTCAGCCGATCCCGGTGTTGCTCTACGGCAAGCAATTCTGGCAGCGCGTGGTCAATTTCGATGCGCTGGTCGAGGAAGGCGTGATTTCGGCCAAGGATCTCGACATTTTCACCTATTGCGAGACCGCCGAAGAAGGCTGGGCGCACGTCCAGGAATTCTACCGCAACCGCTCGACGGGCAATGGTGCCGCCGAAGCCGAGGCGCATGCCCGGTCCACGCACGCGGCGCAGGCCGACCCGGCAAGCTGAGGCGGGTTAGAACAAGCTGGCCTTCCGTCACCCCGGCCTTGAGCCGGGGTCCCGCTCGTTCCTTTCGGCCGCCGTAGCGGGACCCCGGCTCAAGGCCGCGGTGACGCGTAAAATGGGTCGAGGTTCGACCGTGCCACCGACGATAAGCAGTCAGCGCTCTCGCCGGGTGGCGGACGGCTTACTTCTTGGCGGGTGCCGCCGTGTTGCCCTCGGCGGGAGCAGCGGTATTGCCCGCCGCTGCCTTGTCGTCCTTGGCCGGTGCTGCGGCGGGCGGCGGCGGGAGCGGGATGTTCGACCCTTGCGTGTTGAGATAGAGGATCACGTTCGCGCGATCCTCACCCTTGGACAGACCGGGGAAGCTCATCTTGGTCCCCGGTGCGAACTTGGCCGGGCTGCTCAGCCACGCGTTGAGAGCTTCGAAATCCCACTTGCCGCCCTTCGCCTTGAGCGCGTCGGAGAAAGCGAAGCCAGCCTTGCCCTGCGCAATGCCCTCGCCAACCGTGGCCCACAGGTTCGGCCCGATGCCGTTGGCGCCGCCCGAATTGATCGTGTGGCACGATGCGCACTTCTTGAACGTCTCGGCACCCTTGGCCGCATCGGCTTTTTGCAGCAGCGCCGCGATCGGCAGTTCCGCGGCGGCGGCGTCACCGCCGGCCTCGGCCGCGCCCTCTACCGGGAAGCCTTCCTTCTTGGGTTCGCCGCTGTCGTAAATCATGCCGCCAAGGATCGCGAGGCCCAGTGCTGCAAAGCAACCGGCCAGTGTCCAGCCCGCGATCGTGTTGGTATTGTCGGCCATGGTGTGCGCTACGCCCCTGAGATTGAGTGAGGACCCTTTAGTAAGCGCATGGCGCATGGGCAAGCGCGGGTTGCTACGTGAAATCGCTCGCTCTAAGCGGCCTCATCCATGCAGAATTTCGCCGCCCCCGCCCGCCCCATCGTCGCCGCGATGGCCGACGCCGCCGCAAACGACCCGGGACGCGCGGTTGCATTTCAGGGCGCGCCCGGCGCTAACAGCCATGTCGCGGTACAGGAATGCTTCCCCGACGGGCTGCCGCTGCCGTGCTTTTCGTTCGAAGATGCGATCGATGCGGTGAAGCAGGGCCAGGCCGATTGCGCGGTCATCCCGATCGAAAATTCGCTCCACGGCCGCGTCGCGGACATGCATTTTCTGCTGCCCGAATCGGGTCTGGTGATCACCGGCGAACATTTCCTGCCGATTCGCTACGCGCTGATGGGGCTGGGGCCGATCGAGGGGGTGACGCAGGCGATGAGCCATCCGCAGGCACTGGGGCAGTGCCGCTTGTGGCTGAAAGAGCGCGGGATCACGCCGATCGCCTATCCCGATACGGCCGGGGCCGCCGCCGTGGTCGCCGAACTGGGCGATCCTGCAATCGCCGCGCTGGCGCCGCCGCCCGCCGCCGCGATCTATGGGCTCGACACGCTGGCCAGCGACATCGCCGATGCCGAGCACAATACGACGCGCTTTGTGACATTGGCACGCGCGGCGCGGCCGCTGGAGGGCGATGGGCCGTTCATGACCACGATCATCTTCGAAGTGAAGAACGTTCCCGCCGCGCTCTACAAGGCGATGGGCGGGTTCGCGACCAATGGCGTCAACATGACCAAGCTGGAAAGCTATCAACGCGGCGGCAGCTTCGCGGCGACCGATTTCTACGCCGATGTGGATGGCCGTCCGGGCGACGAGAATCTCGACCGAGCGTTGGAAGAGCTGGGCTTTCATTCGAAATGGATGCGCGTGCTCGGATCGTACCCGCAGGCGCGCAAGCGGGGATAGCAAGCTTTCGTCACCCCGGCCTTGTGCCGGGGTCCACGGTGCTTCACTCGGAGCCATCGAGCCTCTTGCTTTTAGCCTGCCCCGCGGTGGACCCCGGCACGGGGCCGGGGTGACGGTGTGAGGCTGGCGGCCTATCATCGGATTTCCATGACGCACTCGTCCCCCCGTATTCTCATCATCGCCGGGTCCGATTCGGGCGGCGGCGCGGGGATTCAGGCCGATATCAAGACGGTGACGATGATGGGCGGGCATGCGATGACCGCGATCACCGCGATTACCGCGCAGAATACGCTGGGCGTGCAGGCGGTGATGCCCGTCCCGACCGAGATGGTCGTCGCGCAGATCCGCTCGGTGGTCGAGGATATCGGGGTCGACGCGGTCAAGATCGGGATGACCGGATCGGCGGAGACGGCGAATGCGGTGGCGGACATGCTCGAGCAACTGGACGTACCGATCGTGTTCGACCCGGTGATGATCGCGACCAGCGGCGACGTACTGGCCGACGACGCGACGATCGCGGCGTTCGGCCGGCTGATGGATCTGGCCTCGGTCGTCACGCCCAATCTGCCCGAACTCGAAGCGCTGGGCGGCGAGGAGGCCGTGCTCGCGCATGGCGGGCATCTGGTCGTAAAGGGCGGGCATGCCGAAGGGCATTGGATCGTCGATCGCTTGTTGGCGCCGAGCGGAGAAGAGGTGCGGCGGCTCGAGGGCAAGAGAGTCGACACGACCGACACGCACGGCACCGGCTGCACCTTTGCCAGCGCGCTGGCGTGCGGGCTGGGCAGCGGCAAGCCGGTCAGCGAGGCATTCGCCGACGCGATCCGTTTCGTGCGCATCGCAATTATCGCCGCGCCCGGTCTGGGCGGGGGGCATGGTCCGATCGGCCACACGCTTGGCTATTCGCCGTTCGACGAATTAGAAGGCTGACATGCCCGGCCTCAAACACGAAAAGCTGTGTCTCGCGCCGGTCGCGGGAGTCGACGAAGCCGGACGCGGGCCGCTTGCCGGCCCGGTGGTCGCCGCTGCCGTCATCCTGCCGCCCAGGGGCATCCCGCGCGGGATCAACGATTCGAAACAGGTCGGGGCGGCGCTGCGCGCGACGTTGCACGATCGGCTGATGAACTGCGCGACCGTCGGGGTCGGTATCGTCGAGGCGCCCGAGATCGACACGCTCAACATTTACTGGGCGACGATGAAGGCGATGACGCTGGCGGTCGAAGCGCTCGGTTGCGATCCGGGGCACGTGCTGGTCGACGGCAACCGCCTGCCGCGCTGGAACTATCGGGCAACCGCCATCGTCAAAGGCGACACGATTTCGCTGTCGATCGCCGCCGCGTCGATCGTCGCCAAACACACCCGCGACACGATCATGATCGCGCATGCCGACACCTATCCGCACTACGGCTGGCACTCGAACAAGGGCTATGGCGCGCCCGAACATCTGCGCGCGTTGCAGGAACATGGGCCGACGCCGCTGCACCGGCGCAGTTTCGCACCGGTCGCGCAGACGGTTCTGCCCTTCTGAGTCTTTTGCGCCACACCCCACCGGTTGAGTCCGGCGAATCGACCTGACTCAAGATGTAGTTTGCGACTCAAAATGTTCCGCTTTGTTAACGATTTGGTAAGCTTACCCGTTAACTAATCTTTGCTTGACCGGAGTCCGCGCGCTCGACTTTGTGCGGCGGTAACACGGGGAGCGGGACGTCGATGGGGGTTATCGAGAAGGTTAAGGCGCGCAGCGCGCCGGCGGTGGTGGCCGAGCTCCCGCTCGATCAGATCATTCGCGGCGACTGCATCGCGGCGATGCGCGCGCTGCCGGCCAAGTCGGTCGACCTGATCTTCGCCGATCCGCCCTACAACCTCCAGCTCGGCGGCGACCTGTCGCGCCCCGACGGCAGCCATGTCGACGCGGTGACCGACGATTGGGACAAGTTCGATTCGCTGTCGGTCTACGACAAATTCACCCGCGCCTGGCTGACCGAAGCGCGGCGTATCCTGAAGGACAATGGCGCAATCTGGGTGATCGGCAGCTATCACAATATCTTCAAGGTCGGATCGGCGATCCAGGATCTGGGCTATTGGATCCTCAACGACGTGATCTGGGTGAAGGCCAACCCGATGCCCAATTTCAAGGGCACGCGCTTCACTAATGCGCATGAGACATTGATCTGGGCGAGCACCGGCGAGAAAGCCAAATACACCTTCAACTATCGCAGCATGAAGACATTGAACGACGAGCTTCAGATGCGCAGCGACTGGGAATTCCCGATCTGCGGCGGGCCCGAGCGACTCAAGAAGAACGGGGTCAAGGTCCACCCGACGCAGAAGCCCGAAGCGCTGATCTACCGCATCCTGCTCGCCTGCACCAAGCCCGGCGACGTGGTGCTCGACCCGTTCTTCGGCACCGGCACGACCGGCGCGGTGGCGAAGCGGCTGGGGCGGCGCTGGATCGGGATCGAGCGCGAGACCGATTATATCGACGCCGCGAACGAGCGGATCGCGGCGGCATTGCCGCTCGACGAATCGGCGCTGACCACGATGAAAAGCCCGACCGCCGCGCCGCGCGTCGCGTTCGGATCGCTGATCGAAAACGGCATGCTCAGCCCCGGTGCGGTGCTGAGCGATTCGAAGCGGCGCTGGAAGGCGACCGTGGGTGCGGATGGGTCGCTTAAGTCGAGCTGCGGTCAGGTCGGGTCGATCCACAAGCTCGGCGCGACGCTGCAAAAGGCGTCGGCGTGCAACGGCTGGACCTTCTGGCATTACGAAGCCGAGGACGGGCTGAAGCCGATCGATACGCTGCGGCAGACGTACTTGCTGGCGACCCAGCCCTAGCCGACAAACCACCGTCACCCCGGCCTTGTGCCGGGGCCCACCGTGCCGCAAACCAACCGGGCGCGGCACTGGTGGCCCGGTGGATGCCGGCACAAGGCCGGCATGACGAAGAAGGTTTGCCGATGTCGCTCTACCTCCGCCCCGTCCAGTTCGTCGACACGCCGATCGGGCGCGATGGCGAAGTCGCGCGGATCGCCGGCGGGATGCTGTGGTTCGCGGGCTATGAGGTGATCGAGGAGAGCGGCAGGCGCACGATATCGATCGCCGAATTCGAGCGAACGCTCGGCGCGAACGACGAACGCGCGGCCAGACTCCACGCCGCGGTTATCGCGCCACGCGCCGCGCTGGTGCTGGGCGAACGCACGTTGCGATTCGATCAGCCGCAGGTGGCGGGCATCCTCAATGTGACGCCCGACAGCTTTTCGGACGGCGGCGCCAATGGCGATCCGGTCGCCGCTGGCGTTGCGATGTCCGCCGAGGGTGCGGCGTTGATCGACGTCGGGGGCGAATCCACCCGGCCCGGCGCGGCGGTGGTGTGGGAAGGCGACGAGATCGCGCGGACCGAAGCGGTCGTGCGCGGGCTGGCGACGGCGGGAACATTGGTGTCGATCGACACGCGCAAAGCCGCGGTGATCGAATCGGCGCTCGGCGCGGGCGCGGCGATCGTCAACGACGTGTCGGCGTTGCTGTGGGACGACCGCGCGCTGGAGGTGGTGGCGAAGGCGGGGTGCCCGGTCGTGCTGATGCACTCGCCCGCGCCGCAAAAGAGCCCGCATGGCGACGGCCATTATGCCGATGTGCTGACCGACGTGTTCGACTGGCTGGAGGATCGCATCGCGGCGGTGGTCGCGGGCGGCGTGGACCGGGCCAGGATCATCGTCGATCCGGGCATCGGCTTCGGCAAGTCGCTCGCCGACAATCTGGCGTTGATCAACGGACTGGCGATCTTTCACGGGCTCGGCTGTCCGGTGATGCTCGGCGCGAGCCGCAAGCGGATGATCGGCGCGCTGTCGAACGAAGCGCCCGCCGATCAACGGCTGGGCGGATCGCTGACGCTGGCGCTGAAGGGAGCGGAAGCGGGGGTGCAATTGCTCCGCGTCCACGACGTCGCGGAGACGGTGCAGGCGCTCAAAGTGTGGCGCGGGCTTCGCGATCAGGCGCTGATGGGGCGCTGACGGGGGCTTCTTGGTCGCTTATAATGTTTCCAGCCCACATCAGAATCTGGAGTACCCCCGATGCGCATTGCCCTGTTCCTCGCCCCGATCTTTGCGATCACAGTCGCCGCTAGCGCCGCGCCAGACACCAGCCCGGCGGCGGCGCGGCGCGTTGTCGAGCGTTATTATGCGGCGATCGACAAAGGAGCATTCCGGACCGCCTGGCTCGCCTGGGATCAAGGAGGCGCGGCCAGCGGCAAAAGCTATGATGCGTTCCGGCGTGGCTTTGCGTCGACAGCGCATAGCCGCGTCGTCACGGGTACGCCGACCGACGGCGACGCAGGGATGAGCCAGCGCTGGATCACCGTGCCGGTCGATGTCTATGCGACGCTCAAGAATGGCCAGCGCCAGCATTTCCGCGGAACCTACACCTTGCATCGCGTCGTCGCGGGCGTGGGGGCATCGCCTTCGGCGATGAGCTGGCATATCAGCGCGGCGAAGCTGGTCGCCGTGCGCTGAGCGCCGGCGGCAAAGCCGTCGGCCGGATCGGCTGTGCCGTCCGCCGTCCGGGCTTGGCGCCGCGCTTCGTGCGCCGACGCGGGCGTGGCCGCGCCTGCGCCTACGCCGCGTTGTCGATCCCGAGTTCGCCGAGCTTACGGTAAAGCGTCGAGCGCCCGATCCCGAGCCGCCGCGCGACTTCGGTCATGCGGCCGCGATAATGGCCGATGGCGAGACGGATGACGTCGGCTTCGATTTCCTCGAGCGGGCGCAGATTGCCGTCGGGGCGGAACAGCGTCACGCCGCCGCTGGTCGCCATCTGGCCGACCGGGCTGGCGACGCGGCCTGAACCCAGCGCTGCGATCTGCGGGAAGTCGCTGAGCGTCAGCGCATCGCCGTCACACAAGACGGCGGCGCGGAAGAGCGCGTTCTGAAGCTGGCGGACATTGCCGGGCCAGACGTAGCGCCCGAGCAATTCGAGCGCGTCGTCGGTGATCCCGAGGGGGCGCAGGCCCGGCTGGTCGGCGATCCGCGCGAGCAAGTGACGGGCCAGCGCGGGAATATCGGCGATGCGCTCGCGCAAGGGGGGGATCGTCACCTGAACCACGTTGAGGCGGTAATAGAGGTCTTCGCGGAAGCGCCCCGCTTCGACTTCCTCGATCAGTTTCTTGTTGGTCGCGGCGATCACGCGGACATCGACTTCACGGGCATGGCGCGCGCCGACCGGGTGGATTTCGCCCGATTGCAGCACACGCAGCAGCTTGACCTGCGCCTCGAGCGGCATTTCGCCGATTTCGTCGAGGAAAAGCGTGCCGCCATCGGCATCCTGGAAACGGCCGATCTTGCGTTCGAACGCGCCGGTAAAGGCGCCCTTTTCGTGCCCGAACAATTCGCTTTCGACGAGGTTGGCGGGGATCGCGCCGCAATTGATCGCGACCATCGGTTTCTTGCCGCGCGGGGAGGCGGCGTGGATCGCTTCGGCGACGACTTCCTTGCCGACGCCGCTTTCGCCCTCGATCAGCACGGGGACGCGCGCGCGCGCAGCCTTGGCCGCGATCGCCAGCGCGGCGCGGAAATCGGGCGAGGCGCCGACGATCTCGTCGAAGCCCAGCAGCGCGGGGATCTTTTCGGTCAGCGGGCGCAGTTCGCCCGAGGCCGAATCGGCCACGGCGGATTCGAGCGCGGCGAGCAGCCGATCGGCGGCAAACGGCTTGACCAGGAAATCGGTGGCGCCGGCGCGCATCGCCGCGACGGCTTGCGCGACCGATCCGTTGGCGGTGAGCATCAGGATCGGCAGCTGCGGACGACGCGCGCGCAATTCGGCGATCAGCGCTTCGGCGTCGGCTTCCGGGCCCCAGCTGTCGAGCAGGATCGCGTCGAGCTGCATCCCGTCCTGCGTCCCCAGCATCGCGATCGCGGTTTCGCCGTCGGGGGCGAACACCGAACGCCAGTCGCGCCGCGCGGCGATCGCCGAAACGAGGCGGCGCTGCGCGGGTTCGTCGTCGATCAACATCAGGAGGCGCTGCCCGTTGCGCGTCATCCCGCCCTCTTGTTTGCTTTGTTCACGCGCTACCCATAGCGGCGCCGGGTAAAGGGCAGCTTAAGCGCACTTGAGGGGAACGTCGGTCGCGGTTAAGACCGGGCGAAACAAGGGTGGAGAGACGATCAGCATGGCTGGCGATACCGATATGAAACCGCACCGGGCGACCTATGAATCGGTCATCGGGATGCTCAAATATGGCGCCGTGGCGTGCGCGGGCATCGCGGCGCTGGTGATCTGGCTGATCGCCGGACACAAGTAACCGCGTGAAGATCGCGGTCCTGAAAGAAGTCGCTCCGGGCGAGCGTCGCGTCGCGGCGACCCCGGAAACGGTCAAGAAATTCATCGCGCTCGGCGCGGAACTCGCGGTCGAGGCGGGCGCGGGCGATACCGCCAGCGTTGCCGACGCCGATTTTGCCGGCGCGGGCGCGAGTGTCGGGACGCGGGCCGCGACGCTCAAGGGCGCCGACATCATCCTTGGGGTGCAGGGTCCCGATCCGGCGAGCCTGAAGGGCGCGACTGCGGGCGCGTGGGTGGTTGCGGGGCTCAATCCGTTTGTCGAGCGCGAGCGCGTCGATGCCTATGCCACGGCCGGGTTCGAAGCGCTCGCGATGGAATTCATGCCGCGCATCACCCGCGCCCAGTCGATGGATATCCTGTCGAGCCAGTCGAATCTGGCGGGCTATAAGGCCGTCCTCGATGCAGCGGGCGAGTATGGCCGTGCCTTTCCGATGATGATGACGGCGGCGGGCACCATTTCGGCCGCCCGCGTCTTCGTCATGGGGGTCGGTGTTGCGGGCCTGCAGGCGATCGCCACAGCGCGGCGGCTGGGCGCGCAGGTGTCGGCAACCGATGTGCGCTCGGCGACCAGGGAACAGATCCAGTCGCTCGGTGCGAAACCGATCTTCGTCGAGAATGTCGCGGGAATCGAGGGCGAAGGATCGGGCGGTTATGCGACCGAAATGTCGCCCGAATATCAAAAGGCGCAGGCCGAACTGATCTCGTCGCACATTGCCAAGCAGGACATCGTGATTACCACCGCGCTGATCCCGGGCCGCCCCGCCCCGCGGCTGATCACCGACGCGCAGATTGCGACGATGAAGCCCGGCAGCGTGATCGTCGACCTCGCGGTCGAGGTCGGCGGCAATGTCGAAGGCGCGGTCGCGGGCGAAGTCGTGGTGAAGCACGGTGTCAAGATCGTCGGCCACCGCAACGTCGCGAGCCGGCTCGCCGCCGACAGCTCGGCATTGTTCTCGCGCAACCTCTACAATTTCCTCTCGACCTTCTGGGACAAGGACGCGGGCAAGCCCGTGCTCGACGAGGAGATTGGCGACGCGGTTCGGCTGACGCAGGGTGGCAAGGTCGTGAATGCGAGGTTGCTCGGGTGACGGCGACCGACCCCTTCTATCCTCCCCGGAACGGGGAGGGGGACCGCGCAAAGCGCGGTGGAGGGGGCGTGCCACGAATGCTGCGACCTGAAGTCGAGCTCGCTCGAAAGCTTCGCCGCGAGATGACGTATCCGGAAGTGCTGTTGTGGCAACGGCTTCGGGGGAAGGCGACCGGCGTACGGTTCCGCAAAGGTCATCCGGTCGGTCCCTATGTGGTCGATTTCTACTGCGCCTCGTGCCGTTTGGTGGTCGAGGTCGATGGTGAAGTTCACGCGCAACCAAAAGCTCTTGAGCATGACCCGGTGCGCGACCGCTTTCTCGAAGAGAATGGCTATCGCGTGGTTCGCGTCAACGCCTCAGACATTTTGAAGGACGCTGACGGGGCCGCCGCCTCGATCGGCTCGCTTGTGGCACGCCCCCTCCACCATCCTTCGGATGGTCCCCCTCCCCGTGCCGGGGAGGATAAGGAATAAGTAATGGACTTCATCTCAATCCTTTCGATCTTCGTGATGGCGTGTTTCGTGGGCTATTACGTCGTCTGGTCGGTCACGCCGGCGTTGCACACGCCGTTGATGGCGGTGACCAATGCGATTTCCAGCGTCATCATCGTCGGCGCGCTGATCGCCAGCGCGGCGATCGGGATCGGGGGCACGGGCGCGACGTCGAAATGGCTCGGGCTGCTGGCGGTGGTGCTGGCCAGCGTCAACATCTTCGGCGGGTTCGCGGTGACCGCGCGGATGCTGGCGATGTACAAGAAGAAAGACCGGCCGGCGGCCAAGCACTAGTTCGTCACCCCAGCGCAAGCTGGGGTCTCGTGCGGCAAGCGACCGCCCGAGCAACAGGGAGATGCCAGCTTTCGCGGGCATGACGGGGTAAAGGTTGAATGGAACACGCGGTAAATCCCTGGGCAGCACTGGCCTATCTGATCGCCGGGGTGTGCTTCATCCTCGCGCTGCGCGGGCTGTCGAGCCCGACCTCGAGCCAGCGCGGCAACCGCTTCGGCATGATCGGCATGACGATCGCGGTTGTGACCACGTTGATCGTGCATGCGCCGTGGGCGGTGCAAACCTTCGCTGAAGACGCCTACGTCGCTCGATTGGACGTCACCACGCTGATCGAGATAATGGCCGCGATCGGCATCGGCGCAGCGATTGGGATCGTCACCGCGCGCAAGATCGCCATGACCGACATGCCGCAGTTGGTTGCGGCGTTTCACTCGCTCGTCGGTCTTGCGGCGGTCCTCGTCGCGGCGGCGGCGTTCCTCAACCCCGTTGCCTTTGGCATCGCGGACATAGCGAAAAACGCCGATGTCACCGCGATCATCCCGATGATCCATTTTCAAAGCCGCATCGAAATGGGACTCGGCGTGGCAATCGGTGCGATCACTTTCTCCGGTTCGGTGATCGCCTTCCTTAAGCTCAACGGCAATATGGGCGGCAAGCCGATCATGCTGCCCGGGCGGCACGTCATCAACCTCGCGGTGCTCGCCGGCATCCTCGGGCTGATCGCATACTTCACGCAGGATCAGGCGCCGTGGGTGTTCTGGACGATCACCGGCCTGTCGTTCGCGATCGGCTTCCTGCTGATCATCCCGATCGGCGGGGCGGACATGCCGGTCGTGGTGTCGATGCTCAACAGCTATTCGGGCTGGGCGGCGGCGGCGATGGGGTTCACGCTCCACAATACGGCGATGATCATCACCGGTGCTTTGGTCGGGTCGTCGGGTGCGATCCTGAGCTACATCATGTGCCGCGCGATGAACCGCAGCTTCATCAGCGTGATCGCGGGCGGCTTTGGCGGAGAGAGCAGCGGCGGTGCGGCGGCGGCCGCAACCGATCGCCCGTGGAAGCGCGGTTCGGCCGAAGACGCGGCCTTCCTCATGTCGCAGGCCGAGCAAGTCATCATCGTCCCCGGCTACGGCATGGCGGTGGCGCAGGCGCAGCACGTGCTGCGCGAGATGGCCGACAAATTGAAGGAAGAGGGGGTGCGCGTGAAATATGCGATCCACCCCGTCGCGGGCCGCATGCCGGGGCACATGAACGTGCTGCTCGCCGAAGCCAATGTGCCGTATGACGAAGTGTTCGAGCTGGAGGACATCAACTCCGAATTCGCGCAGACCGACGTCGCGTTCATCATCGGCGCGAACGATGTGGTCAATCCGGCTGCGAAAACCGACAAATCCTCGCCGATCTATGGCATGCCGGTGTTCGACGTGAACAAGGCCAAGACCGTATTGTTCATCAAGCGGTCGATGGGCGGCGTTGGCTATGCGGGGGTCGATAACGACGTTTTCTATCAGGACAACACGATGATGCTGTTGTCCGACGCGAAGAAGATGGTCGAAGAGATTGTGAAGGCGCTGGGCTAGCGCCGGGTCAAAGCGGGGGCGCAGATGGTATCGGTCGGGGCGGTTATCGGGGGTGCGTTCAGGCTGTTTCGCGAACGCCCCGGCGCGGTGGCGATCTGGGGGCTGATCTACGCGGCGGTGGGCGCGGTTGGTTCGTACTTTGTCGTCCAGCCGCTGACGCGGGGAACCCTGATCGGCGTTTCGCCGGGGCAAGCCTTCGCGGCGTTGATCCCCTATTATTTCGGGCTGCTGCTGGTGATGCTCGTACTCAGCGCGGCCAGCGTGCGCGCGGTGCTACGCCCGGAGGAACGCTCGTTCGCCTCGCTGCGGATCGGCATGGACGAAGTCCGGTTGTTCGGGCTCGCGGCGATGATGCTCATCGCCTATTTCGTGTTCATGATCGTGTTCGTGATCATCATCTCGATGCTCATGGGCGTGATGATGGTCGGCGTCGGCGCGGGCATGGGCGCCGGCGCGGGTTCGGGCAGTGTATCGGGCATCGCCAGCATCGTCGTGATCGTCGTGCTGCTCTACCTTGTCATCCTCGCCGCGCTGTCGTTCGTCTGGGTTCGCTTCTCGCTGGTCGGGGCGCTGACGATCTTGCGCCGCAAGATCATCATCGGCGAATCATGGACCGCCACCCGGCGCAATTTCTGGCGCCTGTTCGCCGCCTATCTGGTGATCGGGGTGATCATGCTCGCCCTGTACGTGCTGGCGGCGGCGGTCACGATGGGCCCGTATTTGCCGACCTTGATCGAGGGCGGGTTCAGCCGCGACGCGCTTCAGGAGGCATCGCAGGCGCAGATGCAATTGCAAATGGGGGGCCTGTCGCCGGCGCTGGTGCTTAGCTGGATAGCGCAGGCGTTGATCGGGGCGACCAGTTTTGCGATGTGGGGCGGCGCGGCGGCCACGGCGACGCAGGCTTTGGTCGGCCCCAGCGTCGATGATTACGCCGCCACGTTCGAATGACGACCGATCCGCGCGTCACGGCGGCGTCGCTCCGGCCGCATGTGCTGATCATTGCCGAACCCGGCATGATTGCCGACGCGGCCCGCCATGCGACGGCGCTCGTCGGTGCCTCGGTGGTCGCCAGCACAGGCTGGCAGGGGGCGCCGCAAGCGATCGCGCCGCTGCCGACCGTGGATCTGGTGATCGTCGCCGCGCAGGGCGCCAGCGACGCGCAACTGGAAGCGATATTGCCCCAACTCGACACGCTCGCGCAGTCGATGCCCGCCCGGATCGTCGTCGCGATGGCCGAAGCGCAGATCGACCTGGTCGCGTCGTTGCTGTGGGGGCGGCATGTCGATCTGTTGTGCGAACCGACGATCGCACAATGGGTCGCGGCGATCGGCGTGGCGATCGCGCCGCTCCGCCGCGACCGGCTGCGCGACCCGGCGCGCGAGGAGGACGAACGGCTCCACCGCTTGCGTGAGGAGCTGACGCGGATTGTCGACCTGCTGTCCCGCCTTGCCGCCGACGACGCGTCGCAGGACAATGTCGCGGATCGCTCGCTCAGTTATGCCGGCCCGCCCGCCACGAGCAGCGTTACCGGGGGCGACATCCGCAAGATCATCCGCGCGCGCCGTCTGCGCGATGCGCAATTCTCGCCCGGGCTGTTCGAAGACCCCGCCTGGGACATGCTGCTCGATCTTTACGCGGCGCATCTGGAAGGGGTGCGCGTGTCGGTTTCGAGCCTGTGTATCGCCGCCGCCGTCGCGCCGACCACGGCGTTGCGCTGGATCGCGCGGCTCTCGGATTCGGGGCTGCTCGAACGTCATCCCGATCCGTCCGACCGCCGCCGCGCCTATCTGGCGCTGAGCGACACGGCGCGCGATCGGATGACGCGCTATTTCGCGGCGCTCGCGCAGAATGGCCTGCCCATCGCTTGACGCTTGCAATGTAGCAGGTCGCGCGCCAAGTGGGCGCCGGGGGCGATTAGCTCAGTTGGTAGAGCGTCTCGTTTACACCGAGAATGTCGGCGGTTCGAGCCCGTCATCGCCCACCAGCCCCCTCATAATACCCTGATCAGCGTCGTCGCGCGGGCGATCCACGGCGGGTCGGTGACCACTTGCTGGCGCTGCCCGGCGCCGAGCGGCAGGAGTTGCAGCCGGTCGCCTTCGCGCCCGATCAGGCGGCCGAACAGGAAGCGGCCGCCCGGGCGCGGCACCAGCACATCGCGGTTGAGCGCGGTGCCGAACGCGGCAGGCTCGAGCGGTTCGCACCAGATCGTGTCGCCGCTGCGATAGTCGCCGATCCCGGCCGCGACCGAAATTCCCACCGCGCCGGGCACGGGCCGCGACGGCGGGAGCAACGTCGCGCGGGTCGGGGCGTGGACGCCGTCCGCGCCCAGTACCGCGGCGACCGGAAGTTCGGCCTGATCGGGCAATTTGACCAGATCGCCGGCCTCGACACCCAGCGCCGCCGCGATCCGGTTGAGCCACGCCACCGACACCGTGCGGGTACCGGTTTCTAGTCTTCCGATGGTTTGCGCCGTGGTGACGGGGACGCAGGCTTTGGCGACGTCGTCGAGCGTCATGCCCTTGGCGCGGCGGACTTCGCGGATCGCGGTGATCATCGACAATCTCCAAATAGGTTCGTCACTTTCCTACAAAGGGGACAATATGGCAAGAGGGTTTGGCGAATCGCTCAGCAAAGGAGAGCCCATGCGCGATCTGGCCGACGTAGAAATCCTCCCGCCGACCGACGACGCCCGCAGCACGACGCGGCGCGCGCGGCGCACGGTCACCGTCAACCGCGCCGAATCGCCGCTCAGCTGGCTCGCTGCCCGCGGCTTGCTCGACGCGCGGCAGGTCGAAGCGGGCGAGCGGCTGCGGAGCGATTACGAGCGCGCGCAGCTCGGCGCGCGGGTGACGATGCGCTGGGATGGCCTCCGCGTCGACGGCGGGGGCGGCGACAGCGATCCGGCGACCGCGCACATTGCCGCCAAGCGCCGCTTCGACGCGGCGGTGGGCGAGGTCGGGCGCGGCCTGTCCGACGTCTTATGGCGCGTGGTCTGCGCGGGCGAAGGGCTTCCGCTCGCCGAACGCGCGCTCGGCTGGCCCGCGCGCGCCGGGCGGCTGGTGCTGGGGATCGCGCTCGACCGGCTGGCCGATCACTATCGCTTGCCGTGAGCTTATCCGACCGGGGCGTCGTCGGGCGGCGGGGGCGGCCCCATTCCGCGCCGCGATGTGTCGCTGCGCTCGATCGTCACCGTCATGTCGAAGCGAATCCGCACCCACGCGCCGATCAGCGCCTTGCCCCCACGGCGCGGCGGCCGCACGAGGAATTGCCACGACGCCAGCCGCATCGCGCGCGCCAGCCCCGATCCCGGCGTCTCGCCGAGTTCGCGGCAATTCTCGACATGATATTTGTCGATCGTCCGGCACGCCACCATGCCCCACGCGCTATGGTCGAGCCGCGGCATGTAGGTCGCCATCTCGGCCTGGCTCGGCTCGCGATACCATTCGGCATTGTATAGCGGCTGGCCCCCCGGGCCTTCGCCGGGGCCGTACGGCGCCTTGCTGTCCCCCTGCGAATCGCCGTCCGCGCCGCCGCCGCTCGGCTTGATCTTGGAAATATCCATGCCGGCATAGGTCTGCTTGTCGAGCGTGAGCAGATTGGGCGCGGGCTTGGCGGGAGCGGGCGGGGTGGGCGATGGCGGCGCCGGGGTGGCGGCGCGCTGTGCGGCGGGCGGCGCGGCGCTGGCCTTGCTGTCCTTGCGTGGGGTGGCCTTGGCGACCTCTTCTTTGTCGTCGGGATAGAAAGAGAAGGTGACTGCCTTGTCGGGTTTCTTCTTCTCTGGAGTGCCCACGCCGAGCGTGAGCAGCGCCAGAACGATCAGGATTTCGAGCGCGACCGCCAGCACAAAGCCCTGCGCCCGCCGCTTGCGCGACGCATGATACCCCTCGGTAGAATCGTGCAGGAGCGCCAGCCGCATCGGCGGATCGCCTAGGCGCGGTTACGCGGCGGTGCAACAATTCTGCGATGAGGCGCGTGGCGGGGCCTCGGTGGGTGACCCGTATGAAGCCAGTCATTTGTCTTCGGATCGGACCGGATGACTGCTGCCGACCCCTTTGTGGCGGGTGATTGTCGACCGTCGCCCCGGGTCAAGCCCGGGGTGATGGTGGTGGAGGACGGCTTTCGCCCCCATTTGAACCCGCCCGCGCGCCGGGCTACATCCCCCCCCATGCGGATCGCGTTCACCAAATGCCATGGATCGGGCAATGATTTTCCCATGGTCGATGCCCGCGCGCTCGATCTGAGCGACGCCGACTGGCGCCAAGTCGCGCGCGCGCTGGCCGACCGGCGCGGGCCGGTGGGGGGTGACGGGCTGCTGCTGCTGGTCGGGGGTGACCCTCATCATTTGTTCGGCATGCGCATGTTTAATAGTGATGGGTCGGAAGCAGAAACCTGCCTGAACGGCCTACGTTGCGTCGCGCGCGCGGGGTTTGCGGCGCTGGGGATCGATCGCGCGACGGTGCATCTCAAGACTTCGACGGCGGAGGTGTCGCGCGACCCCGATCTGGCGCCGGGCGTGGTGACGATCGGCGAACTGGCCGGGCCGGCGTTGCTCGATGTGTCGGACTGGCCGATGGAGAGCGGACGGCACCAGAATATCGAAACGCCGATCGCGCAACTGCCCGGCGCCCGCGCGTTCACCGCGGTGGCGATCCCCAACCCGCATCTGATCGCGTTCGTCGATGCGATCGACGAGGCCGAACTGGTCGCGGTGGGTCAGGTGTGCGAAGCGGCGCCCGACTGGCTGCCCAACCGCGCCAACGTGTCGTTCGTCGAGACGCGCCCCGACGGGCTGTTCGTGCGCACGTTCGAACGCGGCGTGGGGCTGACCGACAGCTGTGGCAGCGCGATGGCGGCATCGACCTTTGCCGCCTGCCTGACCGGGCGCGCGACCTTCGGGACCGAGCTGACGGTGTACAATCGCGGCGGGCTGGTCCGCGCGCAGGCGGAAAGCGACGGGATGGTCCGGCTGTCGGGCAACGCCACGTTCGAGTGGGAAGGATCGGCCGAGGTCGACCTGACGCGCGGGATTGCCGGAGACGTGCAGGTGACGCGGCATTTCAACGACGAGATCGCGGCCTGGGCGACAGTGGCGGACGGGGTGCGGGGCTAAGATAGGTGAACTGCGATGCTCGCTAGATCCATCATGTAAATTTCAAAGCGCTTCTGCCTAGGGTTCGCTTGAGAGCGCAAGAAGCCCGCTGGGGTCTTTTCCCCTCTCAACAACACGCGGGTGCCAATCACCTTCCTCTCGAACTCGCGCTTGGCGTGGGGGCTGTTGTGCGCAATCGCGTTTCTGATCTTGGTCACGGTGGCCAAGGTGCTGCGATGTCCGCCATCGAGCTCGCTGAAGGGCCTCCCGCCCGCTAAGAACAGCTTTGCCCGCTCCTCTGTCCTGTGAAATGGGATCCATTGGAGGTAGGGTTCGTTTCGCATCAAGATTTCCATGAGAGCCTTGTCATTGGCAGCAGTCATTCTCAGCGAGACACGACTCCTAGGATACGTCAGTTTCTGGCGCAAAATCCCAAGGAACAAGCTTTCGAGGAACGCCTCGAACCCCGTGACACCACGTAAGAAAAGAGCCTCGTACACCGACTGAATGTCGGCGAGCGTAATTTGCCTGCTAGCGTACAGCCCTTCCATCCGTGCGCGCGTTTTGTCTGCTCTTTCAAGACCCCGGCGGAATGCGTCTATGGGAGGGGCGGGCATGGGTTATTCGCCGCGCCAGCAAGATGGCCGATTACGGCGCGCCGCTGCGGTGCGTGCGCGGTTGCGCCGCGTGCCGAGCGCAGTACGAGCGGCGGGGCGGTTTCGTCCCTGATCGACAAAACAGCCTGTTTCAACTGCTCGGCGATTTCGGGCTTTATCGGCCGGGCTTTCTGGCGCGCCAACGGAACCCGATCAGCGATCGGTCCAGGGATTCTAAGTCCAAATTGCATACCATATATAGTGGCAAAGAGTGCGTAGAAAATCGTACGGCTGCTAAACAGCCGAGCAATCACATCTCGAGGTAAAAGAGCTTCGATGGTGTCGAATGTCGCACGGAGTCTAGATGAAACCTCCCTACTTTCCTGAAAGGAGCCGTCATAAAATTCATAATATTCGTTGATAGTCTTGGTGCTCTTCTCCAAAACTCCCGACATAATCAGCAACATAAACTCGCTCGTTAAATCTACCTCATTCATTCGAGCGATCTGATCTGGAGAAAATATATTCCAATCTCGCCACCGATTTAACTGCTCGGTAGCGAGTTCGTAGGCATGAGTCTTGAACGCGCCAAAAAATTCCGCGTTTCTAAGTTCTTGATCGTTGAGTTTCACCCCCGTTGCATTCATTCTTGCAAAGATCTGCAGAATGTCTCTGTCATCAGTATCGGCAGCGAACGAATGAACACTGAATTGATAGTCCAGTATTTTCTGCCGATCCTCTTCTTCTAACTCTGAGAACGCCTTGCCAGCTAGGTGCTGGTTGTGCGCGCTATCAATGGTGAACTCGTCGCGCGCGGGATCAAAATCAGCCAAGAGCGACGAATCGACATACGAGAGTATTGTTCGTATTCGCTGTTGGCCATCGACGACGTCCCTTTTTGCTTTGAGAGTCTTCAAGTCAGATCGCATGTCACGAAGGAAAATGATGGGCATAGGGAGACCGCGCAAAATCGTATCGATCAAGAACGACTTTGCCCCTTTCTTCCAAACCGGTCGGCGTTGGAAATTCGGATTTAGTTCCAGTGCTCCATCTCTTTGCCATGAAACAAAGTCGCTAACTCTGAATTGAGTCCGTAGTGTCTGGGTATCTTTCATCGCGCTCTCCGGCCCCGCCTGAGCAAATATGCATCCGCTTCCTTGACCCCTCGTGTGTACCGAAGGTGCGGATACCCGTCAAAACGAGTGGCATCTGAGCATGCTCGCCCCTTGGAATGGGTCAAAGCAGCTTGAGTTGAAACCAAATAGGTAAAAATATCTTGACAGCGTGACGCTGATCAGGTACATATCAGGAACAGTCAAGAGTTGCGAGTCGGGCCGGGTCGGTGACGCTTTCCGGCCCTTTTTGCGTCCGGGAGAGTTCAATGAGCGATCAGCACATCGTTTCCGGCAATCGCCGTCGTATCCAGATCGCGCCGGTCAAGGTCGGGGGGTGGACCAGGGCGAAGCGCCAGCGCTTCCTCGATGAGCTCGCGCGCACCTGCAACGTCCGAATGGCGACCGAGGCGGCGGGGATGCGGGGCAAGAGCCCGTACGATCTGCGCAAGCGCGATCCCGATTTCGCTGCTCTGTGGCGGGAGGCGCTGGAGATCGGGTACGAGCGGCTCGAACAGGCATTGCTCGAACAGGCGCTGGCCGGGGTCAACGCGATCGCGATCGACCCCGACCGCGAACCCGACGCGTCCGACGAGCAGGGTGACGCGCCACAGCGCGGGCACCGTATTCCCGGATCGGGGATCGCCCCGACGCCGCCGATGACCAGCACGCAGGCGCAAATCGCGCTGGCGTTGCTCAATCGCTATCGCGGCACGGTCGAGGGCAAGGGGCGCGGGCGGCGGATGGGGCGGCGCCCGACCGACGAGGAGGTCGACGCCGAACTGCGCCGGCATCTCGACATATTGGGGCGCCAATTGCGCGCGGGTGACACATGAGCGACGATCCGGTCGAGGACTTCGCGCTGCTCGCGCCCGTCGACCGCGACCACGTGCTGGCGAAGATGAAGAAGTCGTCGCGCCGCGTGCTGCTCGATCGCTGGTGGCGCTGGGCGCTCAGGGCGCAGCGCATGCCGCCGGGCAAGTGGCGGATCTGGCTGATCCGCGCCGGGCGCGGCTTCGGCAAAACGCGGGCGGGGGCGGAATGGGTGAGTGCGCTGGCGCGCGAGAATCCGCGCGCGCGGATCGCGCTGGTCGCGGCGACCGCCGACGATGCGCGGCGCGTGATGATCGAGGGCGAGAGCGGGCTGTTCGCGGTCGCGCGCGATAACGAACCGATTGTGTGGCACGTCGGCCCCGGCGAACTGACCTTTGCCAGCGGCGCCAAGGCGTTCGTCTATTCGGCGCGCGCGCCCGAGGCATTGCGCGGGCCGCAGCATCATGCCGCGTGGTGCGACGAACTGGGCAAATGGCATGACGGCGAGAAAGCGTGGGACAATCTGCTGATGGGGTTGCGCATTGGCGACAATCCGCAGGCGCTGATCACCACCACGCCGCGCCAGACCAAATTGATGCGGCGGATCGTGGCGACCGAAGGGATGGTCGAGACGCGGGGCAGGACGCGCGACAATCCGCACCTCCCCGCCAGCTTCGTCGCCGCGATGGAGGACGATTATGCCGGCACCCGGCTCGGGCGGCAGGAACTCGACGGCGAGATGATCGACGATGTCGAGGGCGCGTTGTGGACGCGCGCCGGGCTGGAGGCGTGCCGCGTTGCGCGTAAGCGGCGCCCGGCGGCGGCGCGCGTGGTGGTGGCGGTCGATCCGCCCGCCGGGATCGGCGGCGATGCCTGCGGGATCGTCGCGGCGATGCTGGGCGCGGACGGGGTCGGTTACGTGATCGAGGATGCCAGCGTGAGCGGGTTGTCGCCGTCGGGCTGGGCGCGTGTCGTGGCGCGCTGTGCGCGGCGGCACCGTGCAGATCGCGTCGTGGCGGAGGTCAACAATGGCGGCGAAATGGTGCGCGAAGTATTGAGCGCGGTCGCGCCCGAGCTGCCGATCCGGACGGTGCGCGCGAGCCACGGCAAGGCGGCCCGCGCGGAACCGGTGTCGGCGCTGTACGATCAGGGGCGGGTCAAACATCTCGGCGCGTTCCCGCAGCTCGAGGACGAAATGTGCGGGTTGTCGGCGGAAGGCTATGCCGGGCCGGGGCGCTCGCCCGATCGCGCCGATGCCTTGGTCTGGGCGCTGACCGAATTGATGCTGCGCAAACGGCCCGGACGCGCTGCGGTGCGGGTGTTGTAACGCTCCTCCCCTCCCTGGAAGGGAGGGGCCGGGGGTGGGTCGGTCCGCGACGACGCGATCCGCCCGGCCCCATACCCACCCACCCCTAACCCCTCCCTTCCAGGGAGGGGAATGGCGAAGGAAAAACCATGAAACTCTTCGGATGGAAGGCGGCGCCCGAGGCGCGGCCGCCGTTGTCGCGTTATGGCGGCGGCGTCGGCGCGGCACTCGGCGACTGGCCGCGCAGTTACGAGGCGCAGGTCCGCGCGGGCTATGTCGAAAACGCGGTGGCGCAGCGCGCGGTGCGGCTGGTCGCGGAAGGCGTCGCCGACGCCCCGCTCGCCGCGTCGTCGCCCGAACTGGCGGCGCTGGTCGGCGCGCGGTCGGGCGGGCAGGCGCTGCTCGAAACCATCGCGGCGCAGCTGCTGCTCCACGGCAACGCGTTCCTGCAGCTGCTCGACGACGGGCGCGGCGGGGTGGGCGAAGTGTTCGCGCTCCGGCCCGAACGCGTCGCAGAGGATCGCCTGAGCGTGACCCGAGCCACTTTCCTCGCCGGTGCAGCGTCAAGTGTGCCGCTGGTCGAGGTGCGCGAGATCTAGAAATTTCAATCCGTCCCCCCGGCCCTGTGCCGGGGTCTGCCGCGCAACACCGGATTCCATCCCATGTTGCTCGGCGGATGCCGGGACAAGCCCGGCATGGCGGGGCGGGTAAATCGTGACAATTCGAACACTTGGAGGTCCGTCCACAATGGACACCCTGTCCACCATCGCGCTCACCTGGCGGGTCGAGCGCCGCGACGGGATCGCGATCGGGCTGACCAGCCATGATCGCGATCTGGCAATCGACGGCTTCGGCTATCGCGCCGCGCCGGGGATGACACCCTCGGCGGTGCGGCGCAGCGCCGATCTCGACGCTGATACGATGGATGTGTCGGGCGCGCTGAGCGGCGCGGCGATCGGTGAGCGCGATCTGCTTTGCGGACGCTGGGACGGTGCGCGCATCGTGGTGCGGGCGATCGACTGGCGCGCCGGGACGGTGGTGGCCGAACTCGGCGAGGGGCGGATCGGCGCGGTCGAGATGCGCGACGGCAGCTTCACCGCCGAACTGACGGGAATCGCGGCATTGCTGGATCGGCCGGTGTGCGAATCGACGTCCCCCGAATGCCGCGCCGAACTGGGCGACCGACGATGCCGCGTCGCGATGGCCGGGCGGCGGCGGTTCGTGCGGGTCGTGTCGGTCGCCGATGCGGTGCTGACGGTCGGCGCCGACGAGCCGGTCGCCAATGCCTATGGCGGCGGGCTGTTGCGCTGGTTCGGCGGCGACAATGCCGGGCTGGAAAGCGCCATCGCGCGCTCGGACGGCGCGACCGTCGTGCTGCGCGCGCCGCCGCGTTTCGCGCCGGGTACCGTGCTGGTCGAGCTGATCGAGGGGTGCGACAAAAGCCTCGCGACCTGCGCCGCGCGCTTCGCCAATGCGGTCAATTTTCAGGGCGAGCCCTACCTTCCGGGAATCGACCTGCTGACGCGGTATCCGGGCGCGTGACCGGCGCCGAAGCCCTCGCGCGAGCGCGCGCGGTCACAGAGGTACCGTTTCGGCTGCACGGACGCGCGCCCGATCGGGGGTTCGATTGCGTCGGACTGGTCGCCTATGCCTGGCGGGTCGACGCCCCCACCGGATACGCGATGCGCGGCGCCCCGCGCGACCGGATCGAGCGCGTTCTGGGCGATCTGGGGTTCGTGCCCGCCGACCCGCTTCCCGGCGCGCCCGGCGCGGTTGCGCTGATCGCTGCCGGTCCGGGCCAGCTCCACCTTGGCGTCGCGACCGGCGCCGGCGTGATCCACGCCGATGCGGCCGCGCGCTGCGTGGTCGAACGCGCCGCGCCCTTGCCCTGGCCGATCCTGGCCGCCTGGATTCGATAGGAACACAGATGGCGACTCTTGTCCTGACCGCCGTCGGCACCGCGATTGGCGGTCCGATCGGCGGCGCGATCGGCGCGCTGATCGGCCAGCGGATCGACGGCGAATTGTTCAAGCCCAAGGGGCGCGAAGGCCCGCGCCTGACCGACCTGGCTATTCAAACGTCGAGCTATGGCGATCCGATTCCGCGGGTTTTCGGGACGATGCGCGTGGCCGGCTGCATCATCTGGTCGACCGATCTGATCGAAAGCCGCTCGACCAGCCGTCATAAGGGACAGCCGTCGAGCACGACCTACAGCTATTCGGCGTCGTTCGCGGTGTTGTTGTCGGCGCGGCGCGTGTCGGGGGTCGGCAGGATCTGGGCCGACGGCAATTTGTTGCGCGGCGCAGCGGGCGATTTCAAGACGCCGACCGGGTTCAGGCTGCATCCGGGAACCGACGATCAGCAAGCGGACCCGCTGATCGCGTCGATGGAGGGTGCCGGATTGTCACCGGGCTGCCGCGGCTGCGCCTATGCCGTGTTCGAGAATATGCAGCTGGCCGACTATGGCAACCGTATCCCGTCGCTGACCTTCGAGCTGATCGCCGACGACGCTGCGACCGGCGCAGGCGCGATCGCCGCGGACATCGCCGGCGGTGCGGTTGTCGATTCGGGCGTCGCCATCCTTGTCCCCGGTTTCTCCGCTTATGGCGGATCGGCGCGCGACGTCGTGCGGTTGCTTGCCACCGCCAGCAATGCGCGGTTCGCGGCCGTTGGCGGGGCGCTGGCGATGGCCGATGCGCCGACCCCGATGATCGAGATCGAGGATCGCGCGATGGCGGCGAGCGGCGAGCGCGGTGGGCGGGTGCGGCGCACCACCGCGGCGATCGAATCGGTGCCGCGCACGCTGGGGCTCGCGCATTACGACGCCGCGCGCGATTATCAGACGAGCATCCAGCGCGCGCGGCGTCCCGGCCCTGGCACGCGGGACGAACGGGTCGAGATGCCCGCTTCGCTGTCGGCGCCGGCGGCGAAGGCGCTCGCCGAGACGATTCTGGCGCGCGCCGAGATCGAACGCGAGCGCCGCACGATCGCGCTCGCCGCCGACGCCGCCGCGATCGCGCCGGGTGCGATCGTCGCGGTGGCTGGCGAAACCGGGCGCTGGCGCGTGGTCGAATCGGCGCTGGAGGCGATGGTCACGGTGCTGACGCTGGTGCGCGTGACGGCCCCGACGGCGGCGACGTCCGCTTCACCGGGCCGCGTGTTGCCCGCGCCAGACCGGATCGCGGGAACGACGATTGTTCGTATTGCCGAATTGCCCGCACCGGACGATTCGCCACTCGCCGCGCCGCGCCTGTCGGTGATGGCGGCGGGCACCGAGCCGGGCTGGCGCAGCGCGGCGTTGCTCTACAGTCTGGACGGCGGGGCCAGCTGGCGCGACGGCGGGGTGAGCGCGGCGCCGGCGGTGATCGGAACGGTCGTCACGCCGCCCGCGCCCGCGCCCGCTACGCTGTTCGACCTGAAGGGCGTCATCGAGATCGATCTGGCGCGGAGCGACATGATGCTGGCCGATGCCGATGACGCGCAGCTCGATAGCGGCGCCAATCTGGCGCTGGTCGGCGACGAACTGATCCAGTTCGGTCGCGCCGATCCGGTCTCGGCGAATCGCTGGCGACTGTCGCGGTTGCTGCGCGGGCGGCGGGGCACCGAATGGGCGATCGGCGGTCATGGTGCGGGCGACCGGTTCGTCGTGCTGGACGCCGCGAGCGTCGCGACGATCGATCTGCCCGTTACCGCGCTGGGATCGACCGTGCTGCTGCTCGCCAGCGGGATCGGCGATGGCGACGGGCCCGTCGCCGCCGATTGCGCCGTCACGGGGGCCTCGATTCGTCCCCCCGCGCCCGCGCACCTCGCGCTGCGGATCGCGGGCGGCGTTTCGACGGTCAGCTGGATCCGCCGCAGTCGTGCCGGGTTCCGCTGGATCGACGGCGCCGATGCGCCGCTGGTCGAGGAGCATGAAACGTATCGCGTGACGATAACGCCGCTGGCCGCGCCGGCCCGAATCGTCGCGACCGCCGATCCATCCTGCGCGCTGACACCCGATGAAGCGGTGGCGGGCACCATCGTCGCGGTGCGGCAGCTCGGCACGGTGGCCGAATCGGTTCCGGCAACACTGACGATCATATGATGAAAGGCGACATGCGATGACCGACGATTCGACCGCACGCTGGGCGCTGCCGCTGCTCCAGCCGGGTCAGGCGCAAAAGGAAATGGTTCATAATGAAGCCATTACCGGGCTCGACCTGATCACACAGGGCGTGGCTTTGGCGATCCTCGACACGCCGCCTGTGTCCCCCGAACCCGGCCAGGCCTGGATCGTCGGCGACGGCGCGACCGGCGACTGGGCGGGGAAGGCCGAGCACGTGGCGGGCTGGACAGTGGGCGGCTGGCGTTTTGTCGCGCCACGCGCCGGGATGATATTTTGGCTGATTTCAGAAGGACTTAATGCCCGATTCGGCTCGGGCGGATGGGCCTCAGGTGCAGAAACGGCCGCGCATCTTTCGATTGATGGCGCTCAAGTCGTCGGTCCGCGACGGCCCGCTATCGCCGATCCGGCCGGGGGGAGCGTGATCGACATCGAGGCGCGCGCCGCGCTGACGGGCATCCTGGTCGCCCTTCGCGCGCATGGGCTGATCGAAAACTGACGGGAAACCCGCCAATAGTGTTGCGCTATCGCCACAGCATTGGCGGTTTGTTTCGCTTGCGCGGAAACCAACCATTGGGTAGTGAGTTTGGGCTGTCCGTAGTGACAAATTCGAAAGGGGATACAGATGCGCAAGCTAGCCATTGCCATGGCGCTCGCTTCAACCGCACTTGCGACGCCCGCGCTCGCGCGTGACAAGGCGTGGTATGTTGGCGTCGAAGGCGGCGCCATGATAGTCGAAGACATTCACTTCGACATCGGTGCTACACCAGATGCCGCAAAGGTCGATCATAACTATGGTTATGATGTCGGCGGTACCGTTGGTTACGATTTCGGGATGTTCCGGATCGAAACCGAAGTCGCTTACAAGAGCGCAAACGTCGACGCGTTCACGTCGAGCCAGCGCATACCGGCCTTTAACGCAGCCGGGGCACTCACTTCGGTAAACCCCGGCAGCTACGGGTATGCCGGCGGCAAGACGACGGCGCTGAGCTTCATGCTCAACGGCATGCTCGATTTCGGCGACGATGACGGCCTTCAGGGCTTTGTCGGCGGCGGTGTCGGTGTCGCTCGTGTGAAGGCGGACAAATACGCTCTCAACCGTTACGGCTCGTTCCTGAACGATTCGGACACGGTGTTCGCATGGCAAGCCATTGCCGGTGTTCGTGCGCCGATCACCGACAATATCGACGCGACGCTGAAGTATCGTTTCTTCAACGCCGACAAGATCAAGCTGGTCGACGTGACCGGCCGCACGCTGGATGGCCGTTTCCGGTCGCACAGCATCATGGGCGGCTTCACGATGAACTTCGGCGAACCGCCGGCACCGCCGCCGGTCGCTCCGCCGGCTCCTCCGGAAATCCCGCCGGCGCCGCCGGCGCCGCCGGAACAGCCGCCGGTTCCGCCCGTCGTCTGCTCGCCTGGACCGTTCATCGTGTTCTTCGAGTGGGACAAGTCGGATATCACGCCGGAAGCGGCGTCGATCCTCGACAACGCGATCAGCCAGTATGCCAATTGCGGCAACGCGCAGGTCATGCTTGCCGGCCACGCCGACAAGTCGGGTTCGGCCAAGTACAATGTCGGCCTCTCGCAGCGTCGTGCCGACGCGGTGAAGGCTTACTTTGTGGCTCATGCGATCCCCGACTCGGTGATCAGCGAGCAGGCATTCGGCGAATCGAAGCCGCGTGTCGACACCGCCGACGGTGTCCGCGAAGTCCAGAACCGTCGCGTGGAAATCACTTACGGTCCGGCTTCGGGTCAGTAAGCTTTTCACGAAGCGTTACAGAATTGGGGAGGTCGGGAAACCGGCCTCCCTTTTTCTTGGCTCGATGAAGCGAAATAGCTGCGCTATTTCGCGTCCGCTGCGAACGCGGCGGTCAGCGAGCCCGGCCAGCATCGCGAAGCGATGACTGACGACGCGGCTTTGCCGCGGCGCACTGCCCCAGCGGCCATCGCCGCTCCCCCGGCAGGCCCGGGCACGAGGCCCGCGTCACCCAGCCGATCCCCTTGCCGAACACGCTGGAAAAAAATCGAGCTTGCGATAGAGGGTGTGCGTAACGATCTGGCGTCTGGCCGGACACCTTCGTCTGCAGCTCGAGGACAACCATGAAAATCACGATGATCGGATCGGGCTATGTCGGCCTGGTATCGGGCGCCTGCTTTTCCGATTTCGGACATGACGTGATTTGCGTCGACAAGGATGCGACCAAGATCGACGCGCTCCACGCCGGGCGGATGCCGATCTACGAACCCGGCCTGGAGCAACTCGTCGCGGCCAATGTCGCGGCCGGGCGGCTGACTTTCACCACCGATCTGGCGACCGCGGTTGCCGGCGCCGACGCGATCTTCATCGCGGTCGGCACGCCCTCGCGCCGCGGCGATGGCCACGCCGACCTGACCTATGTTTACGAAGCGACGCGCGAAATCGCCGCTGCGGTCACTGGCCCGACGGTAGTGGTGACCAAATCGACCGTGCCCGTCGGCACCGGCGACCGTGTCGAGGAAATCCTCAAGGAAGTGCGTCCCGAGATCGAGATCGCGGTCGTCTCCAACCCCGAATTTCTGCGCGAAGGCGCGGCGATCGGCGATTTCAAGCGCCCCGACCGGATCGTCATCGGCACCGACGATCCGCGCGCGCAAAGCGTCATGCGCGACGTGTACCGCCCGCTTTACCTCAACGAGAGCCCGATCATGTTCACCGGGCGGCGGACGTCGGAGCTTATCAAATACGCTGCCAACGCGTTCCTTGCGACCAAGATCACCTTCATCAACGAAATTGCCGATCTGTGCGAAGCGGTTGGCGCGAACGTGCAGGACGTGTCGCGCGGGATCGGGCTCGACAACCGGATCGGGTCGAAATTCCTCCATGCGGGGCCGGGCTATGGCGGGTCGTGCTTCCCCAAGGACACGCTGGCCCTGCTCAAGACCGCCGAGGATTACGAAACCCCGGTACGGATCGTCGAGGCGGTGGTGCAGGTCAACGATACGCGCAAGCGCGCGATGGGGCGCAAGATCATCAAGGCGCTCGACGAGGACGCCAAGGGAAAGACCGTCGCGGTACTGGGGCTGACCTTCAAGCCGAACACCGACGACATGCGCGATGCCCCGAGCCTGGCGATCATCCAGAGCCTGCTCGACGCCGGCGCGATCGTGCGCGCTTACGACCCCGAGGGCATGGACGCGGCGAAAGCGATGATGCCCGACGTGACCTACTGCCAGAATGCCTACGAAGCCGCGACCGGTGCCGACGCGGTGGCAATCGTGACCGAATGGGACATTTTCCGCGCGCTAGACCTGAAACGGCTCGCCGGGGTGATGGCCGGGCAGGTGATGGTCGACCTGCGCAACGTCTATCGCCCCGACGATGTGGCGAAGGCGGGTTTCGCCTACTCGTCGGTCGGGCGCTGATCTGCGAGCGCGTCGGCCAGCCATTCGGGCACGATCGCGTCGCCCAACGCTTCGATTCGGCGCAGTTCGACCATCAGACCGAGATCGGGATAGACCGCGCGTGTCCGGTCGCCCGCGGGGGCGATCGGTGCAACCACCAGCCGCCGGTTGACCTTGGCGCGGTAATGCATCCGCGCGGTATTCTCCTGACCGACATAGCAGCCCTTGGTGAAGCTGACGCCGCCCAGTTCGGCGGCGTTGGCTTCGAGCCACAGCGTCTTGTCCTGCCCGAGTTCGGCAATGCCCTCGGTCACGCCCAGCGACAGCCGATGCGCCAGCCAGCCGCTCGCGGGCTCGCCTGGCAGGCCCAGCCACCTTTTGCCGAGCGCGGGCAGCCGCGGATCGGGCACGCCTAGGACGTGATCGCGCGCCCAGTGCACCGCACCCGCGACGCGCTCGATCGTGATCGCGCGGCGCAGGCGGTAGATCGCCAGGCGCCGCACCAGCGCATCGGCCTCGGCTGCCTCGCAATCGATCAGCAGCGCATCGCCATCGGCCCAGAGCAGGAAGTCGAACAGCGCCTTGCCCTGCGCGGTGAGCAACCCGCTCCAGCGCGGCGCCGACGCGTCGAGCGTGGCCACGTCCTGCGTTACCAGTCCCTGCAGGAACCCCCGCACATCGTCGCCGCTCACGCGAATCAGCGCGCGGTCGGCCAGCATCGTCCCTGTTTCGCTCATGTCAGGAAGCTAGGGATGGGGGGGATAGGCCGCAATGCCTTGCCCACCGTCATGCCGGACTTGATCCGGCATCCCGCTTCCTCCCCCGCGTGACCAAGCGGGACCCCGGCTCAAGGCTGGGGCGACGATGGTGTGGCGATTTCCCGCGCCACGCTCTATCGCACCCTTCATGACCGATCGCCTGACCATCCGCCGCCCCGACGACTGGCACGTCCATTTGCGCGACGGCGCGATGCTGGAGGCGGTGGCGGGCTATACCGCGCGCCAGTTCGGCCGTGCGATCGTCATGCCCAACCTCACGCCGCCGGTGACAACCGTTGCAGCAGCCGAGGCGTATCGCGAGCGCATTCTGGCGGCGCTTCCTGCGGGCAGCGACTTCACCCCGCTGATGACCTGCTACCTGACCGACGGCGCCGACGCCGGTGAGATCGAGCGCGGTTATGCCTCGGGGGTATTTGCGGCGGTGAAGCTCTACCCAGCGCACGCGACGACCAATTCGGCGCACGGCGTCACCGATATCCGCGCGCTTGGATCCGTGCTCGAGACGATGCAGCGGATCGGGATGCCGCTGCTGATCCACGGCGAGGTGACCGACCGCGATATCGATATCTTCGACCGCGAGGCGGTGTTCATCGACCGGACGCTCATCGGTCTGGTGCGCGATTTTCCCTCTCTGAAGGTTGTGCTCGAACACATTACCACCGCGCAGGCGGTCGATTTCGTGACCGCCAGCGGGCCGAATGTCGCCGCGACGATCACCCCGCAGCATGTGCTGCTGAACCGCAACGCCTTGTTCGACGGAGGGCTCCGGCCGCACGCTTACTGCCTGCCGGTGGTCAAGCGCGAGCGGCACCGGCTGGCGGTGCGCGCCGCGGCGGTGTCGGGGTCACCCAAATTCTTCCTCGGCACCGACAGCGCGCCGCACACCGCGCAGTCGAAGGAGGCCGATTGCGGATGCGCCGGAATCTTCAACGCGCCGTACGCGCTGGAGAGCTATGTTGGCGTGTTCGACGAAGAGGGCGCGCTCGACAAGTTCGAGGGTTTTGCGAGCGAGCATGGGCCGCGATTTTATGGGCTGCCGCTCAACGAGGGGACGGTGACGCTCGAGCGGGCCCCGACGGTCGTGCCGGAGCGGATAGGCGAGCTGGTGCCGTTTCATGCGGGCGAGACGTTGGGGTGGCGGTTGGTGGCGTAGGCCCGCCGCGGGCAAAGCCCGCGTCGCCGACCGGCGCTGACGCCCCGTCGGCCGGGCTTGCGCGAGTCAGGCGGGCGTGGCCGCCTGCCGCGCCGCGCCTAGAACGGCAGCCACTTGCCCTTGTGCCGGAACTTCACATAGCCGGCGTTGACCCCGACGCGCCAGCCGACGCCGGTGCGGACCGGGATGATCACGATGTTGCCGCGACGCAGATACGTCGCCGAAAATCCGCCGATGAAATACAGTCGGCCCTCGCCGCCGGGGAACGTTTTGTACGCGTCTTCGGTGTCGTAGAGATTGTAAACCAGCATGAAGACCTTGGTCGCGTCGCCGCCGACGTCGAACCCGACCGACGGGCCGCGCCAGAAGATCTTCTGTGGCCCCGCTACCTTGTGGTTGAGCGTCCCCGAACCGTAACGCGCGCCGACGATGAACGCGCCCGATCCCTCCTGCCCGGTGATATAGGCGTTGGGGCGACCCTGTTTGGACAGAATCTTCTCGATGATGTCGGCCAGGCCTTTCGCGCCCTTGCCGAACACACCCTCGGCCGCGCCGAGGACGTCGCCCTCCTCATAAGTCGGGCCCGTGGTCGGCGGCACCACCAAAGGCGGCGTGTTGGCCGCCGAATCCTGTGGCGGTGCCTCGTCATAGACGGGTGCGGACGCGGTGGGGCTCGGCGCCGGCGTCGGGCGCGGCACGGGGGCCTTCTTCAGATCGCCGTCGATCGGCGCATTCGGATCGATCGTCGTAACCTGCGCGGCAACCGGCGCGGCCAGCGCGAGCATCGCCACGGTAAAGATCGTTATCAAGCGGCGCATCGTCGCGCACTCCCCCAGAGCAAGTCCTGACGACAGGCTAAGCCGCTTGCGGATTGCCCGGCAATGAACAGGACGACGATGCGAGTCTCTTTCGCGCCCAGATGAGTCTTTCATGCTCGCCTTGCAGCGAGATACGGCACCGGCCCGCTTGCAAGCCTCAAAACGCTTGGTTGATCGCTACCCGGTGCCTCGCTATAGGCCCCCCTTCGCCGCTTTCGGAGACGTGGGTGAGTGGCTGAAACCAACGCTTTGCTAAAGCGTCATACGGGAAACCGTATCGAGGGTTCGAATCCCTCCGTCTCCGCCAGGCGCCTGGCCCTTGCGGTCGTGCGTCTGGTTGCCATTGGCCTGGCATATCTGGCGATCAGTGCGCCACTGGCACCTTCTGCGTTCGCGCAGGCGGTGCCAGTGGCCGCAACCACGATCCAGACCTCCGATCAGGCTCTGGCACAGGATGCCGCCGAATATGCCCGCGAATTCGGTGTGGGCGCCGACGAAGCGTTGCGCCGGCTGCGCGCGATGGCGGACAGCGTGCCCGCGACCGACCGCATCGCCGAACAATATCGCGACAGGCTGGCGGGAATATCGATCGAGCATCGCCCCGATTTCCGGATCATCGTGTCGCTCACCGGCACCGCGCCGATCGCCGGACAGCGCATTCTGGTCGGTGGGATGATCGTACCGATTGTCTTTCGCACCGGCGCGGCGGCGACGCGCGAGCGCGTGATCTGGGCGATGACCTGGCATCAGGCGGCGATTGCTGCGGTTTTGCCCAAACCGCCGGCCATGGGGTTCGATCCGCGCACCGGTGAACTCGTCATCGTCGTCAACAGCGATCAACCCGGCGGCGCGACCGAGGCGTTGCGCGCCAAGCTGAGCGCGATCGCCGGGGTGCCTGTGCGGCTGCGCTTCCTCGATCAGGTCGACGTCAATCTGTCGGCGTCGGGTGGGTCGCGGGTCGAAGGGACCAGCCCCGCCGATGGCAAGAGATATTTGTGCACCACCGGCTTTACCGTGACCGACGGCGCGCGCTTCGGGATCGCCACCGCGGCGCATTGCCTCGACGATCTGACCTATATCGACCCCCAGCGCGCGAGCTCGCCACTGACCTATGTCGGGCAATGGGGGTGGGGCTATCAGGACGTCCAGATCAACACCGTCGAGGGGCCGTTGCCCGGTCTGTTCTACGCCGACACCGCCAAAACCGTCGAGCGCCCGGTAACCGGTCAGCGCAGCCGGACCAGCACGCGCGCGGGCGACTTCGTCTGCCATCGCGGCGAGCGAACGGGGTATAGCTGTTCGCTGGTCGAGCTGACCGACTTTGCACCGGCAGGCGATCTGTGCGGCGGCGCGTGCCTGCCGACCTGGGTCGCGGTCGCGGGTCCGACCTGCAAGGGCGGCGATAGCGGATCGCCGGTATTCAGCGGCACCACGGCGATGGGGATCGTCAAGGGCGCGACGTATCGCAACGGGGCGTGCGTCTTCTATTTCTACATGTCGACCGACTATCTGCCACGTGGCTGGTCGCTGGTGCTGGGCGCCGGAACGCCGCCACTTGCCCCTGTCGCGCCGCCGCCAATTGGTGCAAAGGAAGCGCCATGAGCGCGATCGGAATATTGGGGAGCGAGGGCCGGATGGGCCGCGCCATTGCGGCGATTGCGCCGGATTTGGGCGCGAGCATCGCAGGCGGCGTCGACGCCGATGGCGATCCGTTGGCGCTGGCGCGCGCGGCCGACGTGCTGGTCGATTTCACCGCCCCCTCGGCGCTGGAGGCCAATCTGGCGGCGGCGTGCGCGGCGGGGACACCGATCGTGATCGGCACGACCGGGCTGCAGGCGCATCACCACGAGCTGATCGACAATGCCGCCGCGCGGATCGCGGTGCTTCAGACCAACACGACCTCGCTCGGGATCACCTTGCTCAGCCGTCTGGTCGCCGAAGCCGCCGAGCGGCTCGGGACCGATTGGGATATCGAAATCGTCGAAGCGCATCACCGGCACAAGGTCGATGCGCCGTCGGGGACCGCCTTGCTGCTGGGGGACGCCGCAGCCGAGGCGCGCGGCGCATCGCTGAGCGATCTCAAGGTGGTCGATCGCGCCGGGCTGGTCGGCGCGCGCGCCGAAGGGACGATCGGGTTTGCCTCGATCCGCGGCGGATCGATCGCGGGCGATCATCAGGTGATCTTTGCTGGCTCGGGCGAGCGGCTCGAACTGACGCATCGTGCCGAAAGCCGCGAGATTTTCGCGCGCGGCGCGGTGCGCGCGGCGCTGTGGCTGGCCGGCCAGACCCCGGGGCGCTATGCGATGTCCGAGGTCCTGGGGTTATGAAGAAGGCCGATGTGGTCGAATTCTTCAGCCGCCTCGCCGCCGACAACCCGCACCCCGAAACCGAGCTCGAATGGGTCAACCCCTATACGCTGGTGGTCGCTGTCGCGCTGTCCGCGCAAGCCACGGATGTCGGCGTCAACAAGGCGACGCGCGCGCTGTTCGCCGAGGTCGATACGCCCGCAAAGATGGTCGCGCTGGGCGAGGAGGGGCTGAAACAGCACATCAAGACGATCGGGCTGTTCAACACCAAGGCGAAGAACGTCATCGCGCTGAGCGAGAAACTGATCGCGGATTATGGCGGCGAGGTCCCGACCGACCGCGATGCGCTCGAGACGTTGCCCGGGGTGGGCCGCAAGACTGCCAATGTCGTGATGAACGTCGCGTTCGGCGCCGAGACGTTTGCGGTCGATACGCATATTTTTCGCGTCGGCAACCGCACCGGCCTGGCGCGCGGCAAAACGCCGCTTGCGGTCGAACTCAAGCTCGACAAGGCGGTGCCGCAACCGTTTCGGCTGCACGCTCATCACTGGTTAATCCTGCACGGCCGATATGTCTGCAAAGCGCGCACCCCCGAATGCTGGCGGTGCGTCGTTGCCGACCTTTGTGCGTTCAAGCCCAAGACCCCCGCACCAAAGGCGCGTGCCGCCGCTTGAGGAGAATGAAGATGCGTCCGTTCCTGCTGGCCCTTGGCCTTGCCGCGATCGCCGCGCCGGTCACCGCGAAGGAAGGCGTGCCGGTCGCGACTCCGTCGGGCGCGCCGGTCGATTGCGTCAATCTCGGGCAGGTGCGCGAAACGCATGTCCGCAGCGATTCGGTGATCGATTTCGAGATGAACAACCGCAAATTCCTGCGCAACACGCTGACCGGCAGCTGCCCGCAATTGGGGTTCGAAGAACGCTTCACCTATTCGGTGTCGGGCAACCAGCTCTGCTCGGTCGACACGATCACCGTGTTGCTGGCAAGCGGCGATCGCGGCGCGACCTGCGGGCTGGGCAAGTTCCAGCCCGTGACGATCGCCAAATAGGAAACGGCTGGCGCGAGCGCACGGGCTTTGCTAGCGCGTCGCTCAGGCACCCGTAGCTCAGCTGGATAGAGCGCTGCCCTCCGAAGGCAGAGGCCACTGGTTCGAATCCAGTCGGGTGCACCATATCTCTCAATAACTTACGTCGAAAAATCGCGTCCGGTTTTCGGGGCTGGGCTGGGCTATGTCCGGGCTACCCTTTTCCGTTCCCGCTGCGTTCACGATCCGTCCGCCCATAATCTGGGGCAGGGCGCCTCGGTCGCCGCCCACCTCAAACCAAGGGCGAATAGCCGTGGATGATGAACTGAAGGCGCACGACAAGGCGTTGCACATTTTGCAGCACTCGCTTGGTGTGGATCGGCATGGACGCGGCGAACAGTATCGCAGCCATTTCGTGACCGGCGAAGGGTCTGACGATTGGCCGACGTGCATCTGGTTGACCCGTGCCGGACTGATGAGGCGGCGCGCTGGCAGCCAACTGACCGGCGATATGGATTCGTTTCACGTCACGGATGCAGGGCGCGCATATGTCGCCGAACATAGCCCCGCACCGCCCAAGTTGACGCGCTCGCTACAGCGTTACCAAGCCTATCTGGACGCCGATAGCGGACTGCTGTCGTTCATCGACCGGACTCGGAACACTCGCTCTCCGGTGTCCGCATGACCTCCCCTGAGGGGATGGTGGAGCGGAGTCGGGGCGGCGAGCCTTGCCCGTGCTGCGGGCAACCGCGAATTGCTCAAACCCAGCGGACCTATCGCGGGTCATATCAAGCGGACTTTAAGGCGCAAATGGGCGCGGCTCGGATCGCTGCAAGCCTGACCGAGCGGCAGCGCAATCTCATCGCTACAATGGATGGCGAACACCGTGTGGGCGATTTCGGATGGGTGTGATCGAACGCCACAACCCAAATGAAAGCGATGAACCGCGCCATGACGCCGACTCCACCGACGACCGAAGCGACGATACCGGAGGGCATGAAGGCTTGGCGAGGCGGAAGCACTGCGCCCCTCGATTGGGATGGAAGCCCAGTGCTGCGGCGAGACGGGAAATGGAAAACTGACGATCAATGGTTTTCATGGCACCACGACGGCACACGAACCGACATCATCGCCTACACGCCCCTCGCCACCACCAAAGCCCCGACCTTACCAGTAGTTGGTATCGGGAAGCTGTGGCGCTGCGGGAAGAGATCGAGTTCGGGCTTTCGATGAGCAGCGCTGAAATGCTGACAATCCGACGCGACTTGCTTGAACGCATCCTTGCCGCACTATCCGATCCTGTGGGAATGCGGTCATGAGCGTTTTGTGCGCCCTTTTCGGGCATTGCCGCGGTGGCTACTACGCTGGCGACCCCGGATATGCTCGGCAGCCCCACTCTGATATATGGACCGATGGCACGGGTCGCGGCCATGTGCACCTCTATGCCGAGTGTGCGCGCTGCGGAAAGGGCTTCCACGTCATATCGTTCCACCCCCCGCATGAGTGGATTGCCCGCGCCGCCTTGTCTCAAAGCAAGGATAAACCCGGTGAGTGAGCGGCGACCGGGCCGCTGAGCTGCCAGCCGCCCCACCCGGTTGCTTTGCTTGTAGCCATTTGGTATTTTGCGCTTGGGCTCACCGAGTCAGAGACAACCCGATGCCTAGTCGCTTAATTGTCGCCTATAGTCTCCTTGCATTCTTGGTCGCCGCCGCTCTGGCTGGTATCGCGCGCGTTCGCTACTCGATCGTCCAGAAGCGACGAAGATACAGGTCGCGTCGACGCGAGCGGTAATTAGGCCCAAACAGGTGGCATCTCAATCTTGCGCCGGGAATCTCCGCGCGTTATTCGTTCCACATGCGAAACATACTCCTGCTGTCCGCCGCTCTGTGTCTCTCTGGCTGCGGTGAAGGATCGACCGGTTCGAGCGGGCCGGTCATCGCAGCACCAGCCCCCACGCCGAGCCCCACCCCAACGCCAACCCCCACACCGACCCCGGCGTCATACTTCAAGGCGTGACGCACTTCGACAATTTCGCGCGTGCGGACACACTCGCTGGCAGTATTTCGACGGGGCCACAGGGGCAGGGGTATGACCTCTATTCCGACTTCCTGCTAACCCCCGATCCCTTTGGCCGGATCGTCAACAACCGCTACGTCATGCCCGCTCCCGATATCGTCGGCAATCGCGCATCCTATGCCATGAATACCGCGAACGGTCGGGTGCTACGGGTCGGCGCGGTAATCGAATATAACAGCAACACCGAAACGACTGTCGGCCCTTACGGCTATGTCTGGACGATCATCCTGTCCACGCGCAAATCCCGGTTTACCGACGAAATGCTGCACTTCATGGGCACGCATCAAAGCTGGGGGCTTGAGATTTGGTCGCCCGATGGCTCGCGGCGAACGATAGCCAGCGGCACCTTCCCCACCCCCAACGCGAACGGCCAGCGCGGGGTCGTGGAACTGACGTTCAACACGACAACTTCGGTCACGGTAAAGGTGCCCGGCCAATCTATGATCGTCAACGATGCGGGGCTCGCCGTGTTCGATAGCGCGCGGTATCTCGTGCTGGAGCACTTCGTGAATGGCCCGACCGCCAACGTGCAGCGATACCCGGCATGGTATTATCAGGTCGAGGGAGCCCCGGCCGCAGATCCCGCGCTATATGCGCCGTTTGAATCCGCGGTGCGTTAGGGGGCGGTGATCGCGTTATACCGATCGCGCACTTGACTGTAGAATTGCTGCCAGCCACGCGCCTTCACTGTGTTTTCACCACAGATGCGCAGATCGTCGTCGCGAACGACTGACACTCCACTGGCTGCGCTAGCGCCGCTTGCGCCTCGGGCGGGGCGTGGGCCTTGCGGTCGGCGCCGTGGTTGGCGCGGCTGTCGGCGGCGGTGCGTAGAGCGCCTGGAACGACAATTCGTCATCGGCCAGCCCCGACAAGCCGTCGAGTTTCGTCCCCATTGCCGCATCCAGCCGCTGGATGCGGTCGAGTGGCGACGGGTGAGTTTTCATGTCCAGCGCATATTCGCGCGTGGCCGGCGCGCCGCTCAAGGTCTGCAAGACGCCGATCAGGCCATAAGGCGAATAGCCTGAGCGCGCGGCGATGATCACCCCCATCCGGTCGGCCTCGAACTCATCCTCCTTGTCCAGCCCCCGAATGTACAGCGCTCGCCCCGCCGACAGGAGCGCCTTGGCGAACGCGCCGCCCACGCCGCTGCCGCCGACGTTGAAATATTGCTGCATGTCGCCGACCGCCGCGCTGCGCAGGCCCTTTTGCAGCGCCTCGATATGGTGCCGCCGCACGACATGCGCGATTTCGTGCGCCAACACGCCCGCCAGTTCGGATTCGCTGCGCATCCGGTCGAGCAGGCCGCTGGTGATCAGCACATAGCCGCCGGGCATCGAAAAGGCGTTGAAATCGGCGCTGTCGATGATGCCGAATTTCCATGGCAGCCCGGGCCGTTCGCTATGCAGCGCAAGCCACCGGCCGAGTTCGTTGACATAACGCTGTTTGACCGGGTCGTCGATCAGCGGCGCGGCCCCCATCATCATGCCGGCCAGGTCGCCGCCGATCTTGATTTCCTGCGGTTCGCTGATGCGGCGAAAACTGTCGCCGACTTTCTTGATCGATTTCGCCTGACCGATGATCCGGTTGACGTCGAGGCTTTGCCCACCCCCCGATTGCGGCGCGAGTGCGGCCAGCGCCGCCGTCGCAACCATCGCCGTGCGCCACCGCCGCACGCTTCCAGCGCGCCGTGTGTTCCTGGCTGGTCCGGCGACGCTCATTTGCCCTTCCCCGGCTTGAGATAGTCGAGCTTGGTCTCGACCAGCTTCTTTCGCGCGGCGGCGTCACGCGCGGCACTCTCCGGCACCGCCAGGGTATCGAGTTTGGCCTGTTGCTCGGGATCGATCGCCGCATTGCGGATGTCTTCGTCGTTGAGGCCCTTCACCCCGGTGGTGACCGTCTTGCCCGAGCTCCCGGTGCGGAGCAGCGCGGCGGAGCGGGTGAGTGCATTGGCGGGGCGACCAGCCGTCGCGCTCGCGCCGGGCGCCAGACGCAGATTCAGGGTGCGCAGCCACCCGGTCTTGCCGTTGATCTGCACTTTCACCCAGCCGCCGCGCCGTTCGAGAATTGTTGCGGGCTGATTGGCGCCGACCGGGCCGACTTTGGGTGCGTCGATAAATGGTTGCGCCATCAGGTCGCCGGCGCGGATCACGAGCGCAGCCTCTTGCGGCGCGGCGATCGCCGGGCACGCGGCGAGCATGAAGATGAGTAAAGACCGCCCTAAGCGCATGCGCCGATCGCCCTGCCGTTTGCTGAACAATTATTTTCTTGCGACCGTCGGGCGTTATAGACCTGCGCGAAGGCCCTCGCAAACGAATCCGGAGGCGCGAAACTCCTCTCGGCCTAGGTCTCCCCGGACGCGTCCGACCGGCGTAACGGCTCGAACAGGCGAACACCGCTGTCCCGACCCTTCACGGCGTGGATGCCATGATCGCGCCAGCCAAAGGCGTCGCCCGCGGCGTCGCGCGAGGCTTGGGTGACGAGTATCTGCGCCACGTTCTTGGTCAGGCTCTCGACCCGGCTGGCAAGGTTCACGGTGTCGCCGATCGCGGTATAATCGAGCCGCGTGCTGGACCCGACGAAGCCGACCACGGCGGCGCCGGTGTGAATGCCGATGCCGATCGCGAGATCCTTGCCGAGCTCGCCCAGTTCGGCGCGTAACGCGGCGAGTCCGTCGACCATCGCCAGCGCTGCCGCGACCGCGTCGCGCGCGCTGTCGGGATTTGCCACCGGCGCGCCCCAGAACGCCATGATCCCGTCGCCCATGAACTTGTCGAGCGTGCCGTTATGCTCGAAGATGATCTCCACCTGCTTCGCAAAATAGCCGTTGAGCATCGCGATGACGTCTTCAGGCGCGGCGCGCTCCGACAGCGCGGTGAATCCGCGAATGTCGGAGAACAGCACGCTGAGATCGCGCAGCTCGGCCTCGTTGCGATAATCGACCTGGCCGTGCTCGATCAGCCGGTTGACCATGCGCGGATCGAGGAAGCGGCGAAACAGGCTGGCGGTGCGCAGGCGCGCCCGACGTTCGGTGAAATAGGCAATAGCGCTGGCGGTGAGATAAAAGGCCCAGCCGAAGGCGAGCGGCGCGAACAGCGGCACGAACACGCCCGATTGCAGCGCCAGCCATGCCGCGGCGATACAGATCACGCTCAACCCGAGCAGCGCATAGCCGATGCGGTTGGCGCTGATGTTGCGGACAAACCCGATCCCCAGCCCGGCGATGATCGCCAGCGCCAGCGGAAGCAGCCACGGGCGCGGGACCTCGCGCAGCCAGTCGCCCTGCGCCAGATTGTCCAGCGCGGTGCCGAGAATCTCGACGCCGGGATAAGTGCTGCCCAGCGGCGTTACGCGCAGGTCCATCAGGCCCGGCGCGGAGGTACCGATCACCACGATCTTGCCGGTAAATTCGTTGCGCGGCCGGAGCGGACGTTGCCGCAACGCGTCGAGATAGACGTCGGCGTAGGAGACGTGCCGCCATCCTTTGCGCCAGTTGAGCAGGATCGACGACTGGCCCGGCGGGCCCCCTCCCGCGACGCGCGCCGCCATCGACGGGAAGCGCCAGCCGCTGCGGTCGGCATAGAGCAGATACCGCCGCCCGACGCCGTCGCGGTCGGGCGTGAAGTTGATCAGCCCGCCGCGCATCGCCTGCGGCTGTGACAGGACCGCGAGCGGCAGCATCAAGGGTATGCGCGCGTCGACCGGTGGGTGCCGCAGCGGGATCGCGCCAACCGCCGGGGGCATCCGGCTGATCCACGCGCCGGCGCCGTCGGCGTTCAGCGTCATCGCCAGCCACACGTCGGGGTGCCGCGCGACGGCGTCCGCGAACGCGCGATCCTCGTCGGGGCGATAGCTGTCGAGTTCGTTGAACAGGATGTCGAACACGATCGCGCGCGGATGCTGCGCGGCGATCGCCTCTATCAGATCGGCATGGACCGACCGCGGCCACGGCCAGCTGCCGGCCTGATCGTTCATCTGTTCGAGCGAGCGCTGATCGATGTCGACGATCACCACGCGGTCGGATGCCGGTCGTTGGCGCGCATGCAGCGCCAGCAATACGTCCCCCGCGCGCCGGTCGGCAAAACGACCGACATCGAATGCCAGGGAATCGACGCACGCCAGCACCGCAAACCCCGCCGCCAGCAGCAGCCAGCGGTGCGCGGGCCGCAAGGCCCCGAAAAGGCGGGCGATCCGCCTCAGCTGCCCGGCACCTTGAGCGCGCGCGCGGCATCGCCCAGACGAGCGAGGGCGGCGCTATCGTTCGAAAAGGCCCGACGCGCGTCGTTCAGCGCCGCGCCGGCCGCCTTGCCGTCACCCAGCACCATGCGCGCCCGCATCAGGCGGATCCAGCCGTCGAGGTCACTCGGCTGTCGGGCAAGGCGCTGGGCGAGCCGGTCGACCATGCCGCGCGCCATCTGGTCCTGATCGCTCGGGCTCAGCCCTCTGGCATCGCTGATGTCGCCGGCGCTCGGACCGGGGATCGCGCCGCGCGCCGCCTCGTCGCCGCTCGCGCCAACAGGTGCCGGCGCGACATCGGGCACCCGGCCCTTGACGTCGATCCGGTATTGGCTGGCGACCTTGAGCACCAGATCGTGCACCGACTGCGCCCATGCCGCGCCCGGCGGCGCATCGCGCAACATCGCGATCCAGTCGTCCACCGCACCCTTGTGATCCCCGCTCACGTCCTTTTCGACGGCGAGGAAATAGCGTGCGCGGGCGTCCCGGGGATCGAGCTTGAGGGCTTTGGTGAAGGCGTCGTGCGCGACCGGATCGACCGCATTGATCGCGAGCGTCTGCGCCTCGCCGAGCGCCGACCAGATCTCCGCGCGGTCGGGCTTCAGCCGCGTCGCGCGGGCATAGGCGCCCGCCGCGTCGGTGTAACGCTGCCCCTCGAAATAGGCCGCCCCGAGCGAGCGCCAGCCCTCGACATCGTCGGGCTTGGCGCGCATCCGATCCTCCAGACTCGCCACCGTCGCCGGGAGGTCGTCGGGCGCCTTGGCCGCGGCGGGAAGCTTGGCCGGCGCAGTCCCACGGCTCAGCCCGATCGCGGCGATCAACGCCGCCGCGGCAAGCGCCAGCGCAAGCAAGCCGAACCGCTCCCTTTTCCACGCGCGACGCTCGGCCATTGCTTCCTCCCCCGGAGACGAGTTTACATTAGCGCTCAAGCGCGGGAACGCTAGAGTGGGGCACATGGGGCAGGCGGGTACGAATCGGTTCGCCGTGGCGATTATCGGGGCGGGCCCGGCGGGGCTCAGCGCCGCAGCCCGTGCCGCCGCGCGCGGCATGCCGCACATCCTGCTCGAAAAAAGCGCCGATCACCTGTCCGATACGATCTTCAAATACCAAAAGGGCAAACACGTCATGGCGACGCCGAGCGGGCTGGTGCTGCGCTCGGACGTGGATTTCGAGGCGGGCAAGCGCGAGACCGTTCTCGACACGTGGAACCGGCAGGTCGCCGACGCCGGGGTCAATGCGCGGCTGGGCGCCGACGTGACGAAGATCGAGGGGGAGAAGGGCGACTTTACGCTGACGCTGGGCGACGGATCGACGATCGCGGCCGAGGCCGTGGTGCTGGCGATCGGCACGCAGGGCAATCCCAACCTCGTCAGAGCGCCCGGCGCCGGGCTGCCACACGTCCAGTACCAGCTCGACGATCCGGGCGAATATATCGACGAACATATCGTTGTGATCGGATCGGGCGATGCGGGGATCGAAAACGCGCTGGGGCTCGCCGCCGATCCGGAACAGGGCAATATCGTCACGATCCTCAATCGCGGCGCCGATTTCGCGCGGGCCAAGGCCGCCAACGTCAAGGCGCTGATGGAGGCGGGTGCCAACGGGCGAATCCAGATCTTCACCGAAACCACGCCGGCGGCGATCGAGGCCGGGGAGATCGTGCTCGACACGCGCGACGGGCAGGTACGGCAGCGCTGCGACCGGGTGATCGCGCGGATGGGATCGACTGCTCCGCGCGCGTTCGTCGAAAGCTGCGGCGTCACCTTCACGAGCAGCGATCGCGAGGCGTTTCCGGCGCTCAGCCCGCGGTTCGAATCGAGTGTGCCGGGGATTTACGTGATCGGCGCGCTGGCCGGTTACCCGCTGATCAAGCATTGCATGAACCAGGGGTATGACGTCGTCGAATTCATCGCCGGCAATGACGGCCTGAAACCCGCCGACGAGCCGATCATCCAGGAACGATTGGCGGGGCTCGGCGATACGCGTTCGATCGCCGAGTGGCTCGACTTCCTGCGCACACGGGTCGGCATCCTGAACGAGCTCTCGCTGCTTCAGATGCGCGAGTTTGTGCTCGACACCGAGGTGCGGCGCTATCGCGCAGGCGAGATCGTGTTCGAGAAGAATGCGATCGGATCGTCGCTGTTCGGCATCGCCGAGGGCAGCGTCGAGGTGCTGGCCGCCGATGGCAGCGCGATCCCGATCGGGTGCGGATCGATCTTTGGCGAAGTCGGACTGATCTCGGGCCGGCGGCGCGGTGCCACGATCCGTGTCGCGCAGGACGCCATTCTGGTGGAAGTGCCGCGAACCGCCGCGCTCAAGCTGATGGCGACGGTGCCGGCGGCCAAGCGTGCAATCGACCAGATCGCGATTCAGCGCCAGTTGCTCCAGATGTTCGGCTCGGGGCTCAATCCGGCCGATCTCGAAGAGATATTGGCGACCGCCGAAGTGGTGCGCGCCCGGGCCGGCGAGGCGATCGTTACCGAAGGCGATCATAGCCGCGACATCTATGTCGTGCGCGTCGGCAGCATGATCGTCGAGAAGCAGATCGGCGGCAAAGCGATCTTCCTCAATTACCTTCCGGCCGGATCCTATTTCGGCGAAATGGCGTTGCTCGACGACCAGCCGCGGACCGCGACCGTCCGCGCGGCGATCAAGTCCGAACTGGTCAAGCTCGACGGCGCGGCGTTCGCGCGGCTGCTCGCGCGCAACCCGACGCTTGCTGCCCGGACTCGCGCGGACATGGCGTCGCGCAGCGAAACCAATGCGTTCATCAAAGCGAGCAAGAAGGACTTCTCCGGGGCGGTCGACCTGTATTCCTCGGTCGCCAATTTCCTGGTCGACAACGGCATCGGCGAAGCGACCGACGTGCTGCTGATCGACGAGAAATTGTGTGTCGGGTGCGACAATTGCGAGAAAGCCTGCGCCGACAGCCATGACGGGCTGTCGCGGCTCGACCGCGAGGCGGGGCGCACCTACGCGCACGTTCACGTCCCAACCTCGTGCCGGCATTGCGAGCATCCGCATTGCATGGCCGATTGCCCGCCCGACGCGATCCGGCGCGGACCCGATGGCGAAGTATCGATCAACGACAGCTGCATCGGTTGCGGCAATTGCCAGCGCAACTGCCCCTATGGCGTGATCCGGATGGACAGCGTCCCGCCCCAGAAACCGCGACTGGTCGACTGGCTTTTGTTCGGGCGCGGCCCTGGACCGGGCGAGCCGGGCAAGGCGTGGGCCTACAAAAATCGTCAGGGCGCCGAGCCGCCCAAGAAGGCGATCAAGTGCGACATGTGCGCGGGGATTTCGGGCGGCCCGGCGTGCGTTCGCGCGTGCCCGACCGGCGCAGCACTGCGCGTTGCGCCCGAGGATTTGCTCAAGGTCGCGCGGCTCGAAGGCAAGGCTGGCTGAATGGCGAGGGCGCGCGCGATCCGATCCGGGCTGGCGCAGCGGGAGAGTTTCCTGACGCACGCCCGGTTTCGCTGGGCGATCGTCGCGTCGGTCGCGGTTGCGGTCGCGATCGCTGTCTACGCCATCGACACGCCCGATCCGCGCCCGAATGGCGGCAGCGCCTATGGCTATATTCTCGGCACGACCGGCGCGCTGCTGATCCTGTGGCTGACCGCGCTGGGACTGCGCAAGCGCGCGATCACGCCCGGTGCGTGGTCGCTCAAGGCGTGGACCTCGGCGCATGTCTATCTCGGCCTGTCGCTGATCGTGATCGCGACGCTGCATACCGGGTTCGAGTTTGGCTGGAACGTCCACACGCTGGCCTATGCGCTGATGCTGGTCGTCATCGTGTCGGGGATGGTCGGGGTCGTGCTCTATGCGTCGCTGCCCCGGCTTCTGTCGGACAATCGCGGCGAGCAGACCGAGACTCAGATGGTGGTCGAACTGCGCACGCTCGACGCCCAGCTCCACGATGCCGGGCAATCGCTCGACGGCGATGCGGCGGCGCGGGTGCGCGATGCGTTGCGCGAAGACCCGTTCGGCGCGGGCTTCTGGCGACGATTGATCGGGCGGTTTCCGGGCGGCGCAACCCGCGCCGCGTTAGTGGCGTTCGCCGATCAACCCGCCGGGGATCGCGATCGGCTGGTCGGACTGCTCGAGCGGCGTGCGGAGCTGCTCGCCCGGATGCGTCGCCACATGCAGTTGAAGGCCGCGCTTGAGGGGTGGCTGTATGTCCACGTCCCCACCACCTTCGCGCTGCTCGCAGCGTTGACGGCGCATATCGTCGCCGTCTTCTTCTACTGGTAGCGGCGCGTGAGTTTCGTCCTCAACCTCACGTCACGCAGCGCGAGCGGTCGCGAGATCGTCCGGACGCGGCGGGTCGATGCCGAGGTGCTGACGATCGGTCGCGATCCCGCCAGCGACATTCACCTCACCAACCTCGAAGTCACCCGTCACCACGCCGAAATCCGTCGCCTTGCACCCGATAGGGTCGCGGTTCGTGCGCTGGCGAGCCTGCCGCTGATCGTCGATGGGCGATCGACCGGCCTCGCGGAGATCGACCCCGCGCGCGGCGGCGAAATCCGGATCGGCGACACGCGCATCACCGTCAGCGCCGACGATGAGCCGGGATCGATCGCCATCGGCGTCAGTCGCGACAGTCAGCCGGTCGAGGGCGCGGACGAAGCGAGCAAGCGCTTTTCGGTCGCGGGTCGGGCGTTCGGCAAGCGCCCGATGGCGTGGCTGTTCGGGCTGCTTATTCTGGCGATCTTCCTCGTCTGGCCGATCTGGTCGTTCCATCAGATGCCCGCGAAGCTGACGTCTGCCCAGATGGCCGGCGATTACCGTCATATCGGCGAGAGCTGGTCGTCCGGGCCGCTGTCGCGGGCGCACGCGAAGGTGACGCGCAATTGCAAAGCGTGCCACCTCGAGGCGTTCGTCGCGGTCCCCGATCGTGCCTGCACGGCGTGCCACACGACAATCGACGGGCACGCCGACCCCCGCCGCCTGGCGCTTGCCCGACCACGGCCCGGGGGCATTGCGGGGATCAAGCTCGCCATCGCCGAAAGCTTCGGCCGGGACCCGGGGCGATGCGTCGATTGTCATACCGAGCATTCGGGGCCGGCCGCGATGCCCGTCGCGCGCGTGTCGTGCCAAAGCTGCCACGCCGACCTGAAGGCCACGTTGCCCGATACCAAGCTGGGCAACGCGTCCGACTTTGGTCGCGACCATCCGCAGTTCACGCCGCTGGTGATGACGAGGCCCGGCGACTATCCGCGTTTCGCCGCCGTGTCGCTCGACGATCCCGGGCGCGCATCGGCGCAGAATAGCGGGCTCAAATTTCCGCACGCGTTGCACATGTCGCGCGGCGGTGGTGTCGCGCGCATGCAATCGACGCTGGGGCGCCAACCGCTGGACTGCAAGGAATGCCACATAGCGGACGGCAGCGGCGCGCGATTTCGCCCGGTCATGATGACGCGCAATTGCGCGCAATGCCATTCGCTCGCGTTCGACCGGGTGGGCGGCGCGATCCGAAATCTCCCCCATGGCGACCCCGCGCGCGTCGTCGCCATGGTGTTGGCGGCGGGCACGCCCCCCGGCGAGGCGCCGGGGACGATCGGCGGGCGCTATCGACCGGGGCTGCTGCTGGCGACGCCTTTTCGCGACCTCGGCGGGGCAGCGGCGCGCGTCCGTGCGATCTTTTCGCCACGCGGCGCCTGCTACGATTGCCATGTGGTGGTGCCGCCGGGCAGCCCCGGCGGGCTCGATTACCGAATCGTGCCGGTCCGCGAGCAGCTGCGGTTCCTCCGCGCGGGCCGGTTCGATCATGCTGCGCATGCCAAATCGTCGTGCGCCAGCTGCCATGGCGAGGCACTGACCAGCAACGAGTCGCGCGTGCTGATGCTGCCCGGAATTGCGACGTGCCGGCAATGCCATGGCGGCGATACGGCCAGGGCGCCGCTTGTGCGCTCGACGTGCGCCATGTGTCACGACTATCATCACGCCACCGAAACGCTCCGGTCGGCCCGATCGGTGAAACTGGCGTTGTGGGCGCCGCCGCGGTTATCGTCGCTCGGCGCATTGGGGGGGAGGGGCAATGCTGATAGCCCAGATTTCCGATTTGCATCTTGGGTTCGTGCCGAACGACCCGGACGAAATGAACGCGCGCCGCCTTGATGCGGTGCTCGATCGCATCGCCGCGCTGCCGACGCCGCCCGCGCTGCTGATCGCCAGCGGCGACCTGACCGAGCGGGGTGACGCAGCGTCGTACCGGCGGCTGCGCGACACATTATCGGCGCTCCCGATCCCGATTCTCTATGCGCTGGGCAATCATGACAATCGCGAAGCGTTCGCGTCGGTCTTCCCCGAGCAGTCGATGCCCGACGGGTTCCTGCACTATGCGGTCGAGTCTGGGGAATTGCGGCTGCTCGTCCTCGACACGCTCGAGCAAGGGCGGCACGGCGGCGGTTTCTGTGAGGTCCGCGCGCGCTGGCTCGCCGAGCGACTCGACGAGGATCCCGATCGTCCGACAATTCTGGTGCTCCATCATCCGCCGATCGAAAGCGGGATCGGCTGGCTGACGACGATGCCCGACGAACCCTGGGTGCGTCGTCTTGCCGGGGCGATTGCCGGAAGGCGTAACCTCGTGGCGCTGCTCTGCGGCCACTTCCATCGCTCGATTGCCGGACGGTTCGAAGGACTTCCCGTGATCGTCTGCCCGCCCACCGCGCCGTGGGCGGCGCTCACGCTCGAGCCGTTCGATCCCGATCACCCGGACGGTCGGCCAATGGTCGTCGATGCCCCTCCGGGCTACGCACTTCACCTCTGGCAGGAGGGTCGGCTGGTCAGCCATGTCGATCGTGCGGAGCCGACAGAGCCGCTTGCTCGTTTCGACGCGACGATGCAGCCGCTGGTGCGACGGGTCATCAACGAGCGGCCGTAGCGCCGATCAACGCGCCGCGCCGACCCAATCCTCCGGATGCGGGCCGTCATCGACCTTCCACGGTACGCCGCGCGCGTTGAGGAAGAACCGTTCCATTTCGCTGCGGTTGAACGGGCGCGAGCCCAATCGGCCGAACACCGCGATCTGCCCGCCCGTCTCGTCGACGGCGCGATCGCGATCGAGTCCCTTGGACAATGCCAGGGCCGCCGATGGCGTCCGCGCCCAGGCAATCAGCTCGGGCATGGGCGCGGGAGAGAATCCGTAGAAATTGGGCTGGCTCGCCGGGGAGGTCAGCTGGATCACCTTGAGCCCGTTGCGGCCGTCGGCGACATAGGCGAACAGCGACGCGTTGGTCGAACCGATCACGACGTCCTGCGCGTCGTTCAATTGGCCGTCGAACGTAACGCGCTGATAGATGACCGGCTTCTCCGGATTGGTGACGTTGACGATCACCAGCCCGTCCTTGCCTGCCGCGACATAGGCATAGGTCCGCGCGACATAGACGCGCCGCGCATCGGCAAGCGGCACGATCGCATCGGGCACCGCAATGGGGCGATCCATCCGCGTCACATCGAACACTTCGAGCCCGCGCGCGGTGGTCACCCAGAGGTAGCGGAATTGGAGCGCGGTCGCGCGCGCGTCGGGTACGCGCAGCACGTCGGCCAGTTTCGGCCTCAGCGGATCGGCCAGGTTGACCACCACCACCCCGGCGTCCGCTGCGACAAAGGCGTAGTTTCCGGCCAGCGTGACGTGCCGCGCGCCCTTCAGGATGTTGTCGGGGTTCCACGTGGCGGCGCGGCGAAGGAAGTTGTTGCGCGGTTCGCCGTCAGACAGCGTATCGACGTTCACGAGGATCAGCCCTTCGACCGAATCGGTGACGACGGCGTAGTGATAGATCGGCGCGAACGGTTGTTCCTGATTCATCGCGCGCATCGTCGGCGTGTTGCGCAGCGGCGCGATCGGCTGGTCGGTCGGGAGCGCCATGCACGTCGCGTTGGTCGATTTGACGCGCATGTCCTGACCGAGCGGCGAGAAGGGCGCGCTGATCAGCTTGGCCGACGTGCCCTTATTGGCGATCGAGGCGGCGTCGTACACGCGGAAGCCGCCCTTGCCCTCGGCGACGAACATATATTCGCCGCGGAGCTGAAGGCAGCGCGCGGCGTCGCCGGTTCCCTTCACGACATTGCCGATCGGCTCGGCCGGATTTCCGCCGCCCTTGGCCGCCGACCCTCTCGTCCAGTTGATCAGCTCGCGGCCATTGCGTTCGACATGCAAGCCGTAAAAATCGGGATAGGCGAAGCGCTGGAGGTAGGAGCCGAACACCGCTTGCGGTTCGCTCCATTCGGTCACGCGCACCGCTTCGATTCCGCGATCGAGCCCGACCCAACTGTTGAGCCCGACGAAATTGACGAAGTTGGTGCCCTGCAAAAACAGCTGCGCCATGATCGCATTATTATCGTTCGCGCTCGACAAATGGCAGTCGGTGCAGGTCTTGGTTTCGGTCGTGCGCACCGTGTGCGGGAAATGTGGTGCGAAGGCCTGGCTCGAAAAACCGATCGACGAGATCGGTGGCTGCTGCGGGTAGATCCGCTCGCGGTTCACGTTGGTCGAGGACAAAGTCAGCGCCGACGAACTTCGCACCGGCACGATCGAACTGCCCTTGATCGTCGTGTTGATCCCGAGCTGGAACATATCCTCGCGCGCGACCTGCGGATTGTAGGTCGCGAAATTGCGCGTCTCCTCGTCCTCGTAATGGTGTTCTTCGGTCTTCCAGTTCGCCTCGATCGGCAGATGGCAGCCCCCGCACGACGGCGTCCATGACAGGTGGCAGGTATAGCAGGTCATCTTTTTGGAATCGTGCGCTCGCTCGGGGATGGCCACTCCCGACCCCCACGCAAACTTCCCCGTTTCCGCGCCGCTGGTCGACATCAGCTTCGCGCGCGCCGCCTTGGGATTGAAATAGCCGCTGTCGCGGTCGACCGTTTCCTTCACCAGACTGACCCGCCACCACAATGTCGGATCGACCACCGAGCGTTGGATCAGGATGCGTTCGCCCTTGTCGTCGGTGCGCCATTCGAAGCGCCGTTCGCCGTCGGGGCTGCGCAGCAGCGTCAGGTCATGGCCCTTGCGCGGCGCCGCCGGGCCCGACGTCTTGAGCGTCGGCAGGGCATCGGCGGTGCCGTGGCAATCCTGACAGCCGATTTCGATCGCGTTGGCGACCTCACCGAAGATCAGCCCGCTGCCGTGATTGTCCTGCCCGAAATGGCAATCGGCGCACTGCATGCCCTTTTCGGCATGGATATCCATCATATGGACCGCCTTGCCCGGCTGTTCGCCGACGCCCGCGAACAGACCCATCCCGTTCTTGCGGAACTTCTCGGGATCGTCGGGCGAGACGACATTGCCCTGCGCGTCGAGCAAATTGCCCGCGCGATCACGTTTGAAGACCGCGCGGAAATTCCAGCCATGGCCGTGATAATCGGCGAATTGCGTATCGGTCGCCAACGGATTGACGACATCGACGACGCGGCGCAGGAAATCGAGATCGGCCCAGTTGCCGCGCGGCGCGGCGCCTTCCGGATTGCGGTCGTTGACTGCGCGCACGGTGCTCGCATCGGGATATTGCTGCTTCTTGGGCCACATCAGATTGGCGGCCGTTTCATAGTCCCACATCGTGTAGCCGAGGTACGAATTCACGAACACGTTGGGCTGGTGCATGTGACACGTCATGCACTGCGCCGTCGGGATCGCGCGGGTGAAGGCGTGTCTGATCGGATGCCCGGGTTCCAGATTGCTGTCGGTCGACGGCTGGCCGGGGCGGAGCGGTTGTGTCAGCCCGGCGATGGTCGGGTCGGCGGTCGCGGTCTGACCGTCGCGGCCATATTGCGCATATTGCAGGCTGTGCTTGGGGTCACGGTCGTTGGCGTAGATCACGTGGCACGCCGCGCAGCCCGACTGGCGATAGTCGCCCGGCTGGTCGTTGGTCCCCATCATCCAGGTGAACGGGTCGTTGAGCCGGGTCTTGTAGATATTGAGCACCGCGATCGAGATGCGCAGCCCGGTGCCCGGGCCGCGATTGGACTGTTTGAGGTCGGGACGGCCGGGCTCGTCGAGCTTCTGGATATTGCCGCTGGGGTTGGGCAATCCGATTTCGGCGAATTGCGTGCCATTGATGCGTCCGCCGCGCTCGAACACGCGGAACACGTCGGCCGGGGGCATGACTTCCCACGTCGGCAGCGGATAGAGTACCGGCAGCGCGCCGCGCGCCTTCTCGGCCGGAGTAACCGTCCCGACCGGCTGCCCCGGCGACAGCAATTTGGCGGGTTCGCCCTTGCGCGTATAGGCTTCGCCGAGAACGTAGTTCTTGAACGGCTGGACGCCGTTATTGTAGCTGGCGCCACCCCATAGCATCGCTCCCGTCGCCATCAGCGAGCGCTCGTTCGCCTCGATGATCGACAGGTGGCAGGCACCGCAGGCTTCGCGCGCCACGCGGTAATCGGACGGATTGACGAAGCGGACGAATTCGGGGGCTTCGCGGTTGAGCAGCGTGTAACTGCGCTGCGGGTTGGCCGAACCCGGCCAGTTCCACGCCTTGGGGTAGCGCGGCAGGACATGCGCCTTGTCGCGCACCGCGGTATAGCGCGGGTCGGTTGCCGCGATCCCCGGTGCGATCGCGGCTGTGGGGTCCCCGCCGTGGCAATCGGCGCAGCCCAACACGACCGCCTTGGTCGGATGCATCGAATCTTCGTCGCTGGCGGTGTGGCAGCTTTTGCATCCTGCGCTTTTCGCCGCGGCATCGGCGGGGGTCTCGTTGGCCGGCGCGGGCGGATAGGCGACATAGAGGCGCCTTGCGCCATCGCCCTCACCGCCCTTGGCCTGGAGTGCGCTGCCGCCGATCGCCAGCGCCAGCCCGGCAAAAGGCAGGATCAGGAGGGAGCGCAGCGTCCGCATATCAATACGTCAGCGTAACATTGGCGAGCATCGAAACATAGCGCCGGCTGCCGCTGGGCTGGGTGAAGAGGTCGCGAAACCCGCGTCCCGCCTCAAGCATCGAGGCGGACAGCCGCATGACGATATTCTGCGTCATGCGCGGGCGCCAGATCGCCGACGCCGAATAATCCATGCCGATCGAGCGGGGAATGCTGCCTTCGTTGCGCAGCACCTGAAGCACCGTCGTGTCGGCAAAGGCCAGGCGATTGACGTTGGCCGAGACGCGCAGCGTCGGGGTGAGATCGAAGTCCGCACCCGCGCCGATCAGCATGATACCGGGATTGTTGAAGTTGGACTGCCCTTCGTCCTTCGACGAACGCAGGTCGGCAAGCACGCCGTTGCGGCCGTTGATTCCGATCTGCCGCCCGCCGCCGACGAACGGGATCGACTGGCGAATCCAGTAGCTGGTGTCGGCACCCGCGAAGATCGGGTTTTCGAGGATCGCGTCGTACCCGGTCTCGGTATCGTCATACGGGTTCTTGTCCCCGCTGGCGTACAGGAACGACAGCCGCACGCGCACCCAGTCGATGTCGTAGCTCGGCTCGGCGGCAAAGAAAAAGGCGCGGACTTTGGCGGCGCGCGACGTAAAGATGCTGTTGCGGTCGCGACCCACCGCGCCATAGGCCGACACTGTCAGGTTGAGGCGCCCGAAATGGCCGTCGCCGTTATAGCCGAAATAGGCGATGTCATAATCGCGCCCGCGATGGTCGCCGAGCAACGCCGGGCGCACCGGGAAACCGTTCTTGTCGTAATAGAATTCGTCCCCCTCGCGGTTGCGATTGTACACTGCCGCGATCTGGCTGGTGAAGCCCGGCACCGGCAGATCCTGGCGATAGAGGTTGGCGACCACCACCCAGTCGCGGCGCGGTTTCTGGCCAAGGTCGTTCAGCCCCGAATTGGTGTCCTTCTCCAGCCGCCAGAACGCCGCGAGATTGTATTGAAAGCGGTTATTGTCGCGATTGCCGAACAGCCGGATGCCAAGGTTGTCGTCGTTGAACAGGAAGCCGCGAAAATCGGTTTGAAAAGGCTGGATGCCGATGCGAATCGAATCGAAGTCATAGCGCGTGCTGACGTTGCGCAGGTGATAGTCGACGAACGCTTCCTGCACGCCAACGAACACGTCCTTGCGATAGGTCGGCGCGGACGGGCTGACGAACAATACGCGCTTCTCGTTCACCCGCGCATAATTGGCATTGAACGCGAGTGTCAGTTTGTATTCGATCTCGGGCGGCTTGAACGTCGTTTGGCCCTTGTACAGCGACGCACCGATCAGGAAGGTCTGTGCGGCGAACTGGCTGGTCGAACGGGCGAAACTGTCGAGGCTGCCGGGCTGCGCGGTGGTCTGCCCGCCGGTGGGAGTCGGGAAAGACCGGTATTCAAGCATCGTGTCCGACACGCCCGTCAGCACGAAGAACCAGTCGTCGCCGCGGATCGGCAGCCACGGCAGCTTCGCGCGGTCGAGCGGGCGGTCGCCCTTGATCGTGGTCTGGCGATAGGGGTCGAGCGGCGACCGACAGATCGCCTGAATCGCGCGATAGACTTTCTGGGGGCAAAAGGCGGTCGCCAGCCGCCAGCGATCGGGCAACGGAAAGTCGTCGCCGGGAAAGGCGGACAGCATCGGCGCCGGCACCGCGCCGGGATTGTCCTGTACCGACGCGGAGGGCAACGGACCGTCCATTTCGCCCGGGCGCCGCCGGCCGGGGATCAGCGCCTGATCGAGCGGGTCGGGCGGCGGCATCGGCTGCGGCTCGAGCATCCGTCGATCCTCGGGCGTCGGTGGCGCGGGTTCGAGCTGCGCCGATGGCGGCGGGGTCATTGTGTCCGAGCCCTTGGGCGGCGGCTCGGCCGTGCGGACCGCGTCGAGCGTCGCATCGTCCGGCGGCGGAACGGGCGTCGGCGTGGCCTGCGGCTCTGGCGATGGTGCGGTCTGGCCGTTCGCCGGCGCCGCGAGCAACGCTGTCCCCGCCACCGATAGCATCAAGGCGAGCCGGGCCGCGCGCATCACTTGCCGTCGCAGGGGCGCTGATCGGTGGTGTCGAGGAACGGCGCGAACGGACAATTGACGTAACGCAGCCGCACCCCGCCGACGACGATCTGATCGGCGCGGATCGACGCCGGGGCTTCACCGATCGATCCGACCTCGACCCCGGCATAATAGAGGCCGAGAAAGGCGATCATGTCGTCCTGGTCGATCCCGTCGCCCGACACGCCGAGTCCGCCGACCAGCACGCCGCCGCGATAGACCGGCACCGACCCCGGGAAAATCTGCGCGCCATTCTGCAGCCGGTTCTGGCCGGGCGCCGCGTCGGGTAGCGCGGTGCAACGCGCCGGCGTGTCGGTCGGCGCACCGCCGATATAGCCCAGGTGCTGCGCGATATTGCCGATCACCAGTGCCGATTGCAGCCCGGTCGAGAAGGCGCTGAACTGGCCGATCGGACGCGAGAACGGGCCCGCCGGCTTGCCGTCCTCACCATCGGGAAAGAAGGGCCGCGACAAATTGCCGTTGGCGCGATCGGTGAAAGCGCTCCGTCCCGTGAGCGCCGTCGGGTCGCCCAAAAAGGTCCGCGCTGCGGTGACGAATCCGCTGACGTCGGCGCTGGGATTGGCGGCAAGGTCGCTCCCCGCGCTGGCGCCGGAGAAGAAGGCGGCGGTGCGCGCCTTTTGCAACGACACGTCGATGCCAAAGATCGGGGCATCCGGCGAGCGGACCAGCCCGAGCACCGCGCCGTTGGTGTCGACCAGTGAAATCGATACTTGCGCACGGCTGTCGAGCGGCTGACGGATCTGCGCGCGCGCGCGGCGCATGATGGTGAACGCATTCTGCAAAATCGATTTGGCTTCGGCCGCGGTCAGCGGCGCCGCGATGACGTCGGTTCCGGCGCGCACCGGGAAGCGATTGAGCCCCGATCCGTTGGTCAGCACGTAGGCGTCCGGATTGTCGAACTCGGCGCTGGTCGCCGCGCGGATCCCCGACGCTTCGCTGCCATAGGCCTGACCAGCGAGCAAAGCCGGTGCGCCGATCTCGGCATAATAGCCGCGCACCGAGACCAGCGCGCCTTCGGGTCCGTTGATCGCGGCGAAGCCGGGGGCGCTCGCCGGACTGGAGGCGAGGTTTGCGGCCGTCGCGTCGGTGTAGCGCAACTGGACCCCGCCGACGTCGATCCGGTCGGCGGTGATCGACGGCGACGCTGTAAATCCCGTCGCGGCGGCGAGCGCGATATATTCCTCGGCGTCCTGATCGGTGTCGGTGACATTGGCGTCGAACCCGTAAACGCCGTCGCCCATCACGCCGACGCCGCCCACCACTACGCCATTCTTGTACAGGGGGATCCCGCCGGGATCGGCCGCCAGCCCGAGCGGCGAGCGCTTGGGCCCGATGAAGGCGCCCGACCCCCCCGCAGAAAGATAGCGCGCGGACAGGTCTGAACAGGGAAGCTGGCTGAACTGCACGCCGAACAGCGGCCCGCCTTCCAGCCCGAGGCTGCCGGGCCCGGGCGGGAAATGCTCCTGCACGATCTGCGACGCGGTGCGCGTGGTGAAGGCGTTGCCGCTACTCGAGAGGTAGGCAGCGGTGACCGCCTTGGCGATTGCGCCGACCGGCGACGCGAAGCTGACGCCCTGTGCGTCTTTGCCAGTCCCGCTGGCCGGCAATGGGATGGTCGAGGCCGGGCGCGCGCCGTTCATGTGAAACACCGCGAGCACGTTGCCGACGCGATCGGCGACGACGATATCCGACGGCAGACCGCGCGCTTTGGCTTCGGCGACGGCCTGCGCGACGATCGTCCCGACATCGGCTGCGGTGAGCGCGGTCGGCGGCAGGGCCGTAAAATAGTTCACCGACGCCGGCGGCCCGCTTGGCCCGCTCGTCGCTGGCGGCGCGCTACTCGATCCGCCACTCCCCTCCCCGCACGACGCCAGAACGAGCGCGGCCGCGGCGAGCGCAGCAATCGCCCGCCTTGCGCTCACCGTAGCGCTCCGATCGCGTTGGTCGCGCTGCGCAGCGCGGTGTGGAAAGCGCGCGGATCATAATCGTTGGGATCGCGGACCGCGGCATAAGCGCGCTCGATCGAGGGTCGGATCCGCGTCACGTCGGCGCGCGACACCGCCCCCGCATCGGCCAGCGACGACAGCAGGGTGTCGACCGCCATCACCGCCTGCACGCTCCCTTCGTAATCGGTGTAGCGCGGCGTGGTGACCGTGTCCGACAGCGCCGCGATCATCGCGAAAATCTCCCGCGGGCCCATCGTCGCCAATCGTGCGGCAAGCGCCCGAGCATCGCCGCGCAATCGCGCCGCCGCCACAAGTGCACCCGGCCGACCGACGGTCAGCGCGCGATGGAAGGCCAGGCTGTCGGCGACGAAGCGCGCGGCAAGGTCGGGGGCGCCGACCCGCGCCGCCGCGGCCAGCATGATCATATTCTCGTCCTGGAACGGCACGGTACCGACCGGGGTATCGCGCCCCGGATTGGGCATCGCATTGGGACGGTAGTCCGGGTCGTCCGAAATCCGGCGATGGCAGCTTTGGCAATCGAAGAAATAGAGTTCGGGAAAAAGCCCGCGATTGGCCAGCTGATCGTTCGCGAACAGGCTGAGCGACCGGTCGAGCGCCATCGCCTGCCCGACCACCCACAGCGTCGCCGCGCCCGGCGCGCCCTTGCGCGCGGCATAATCGGTGTCCTCGTTCCAGTGCTTCTGGAGCGTCGAAAACAGGTCGAGCTCGAACGACAGGCGCGGATGCCCGGCGGCCATGATGCGATGATCGACGAATTCGCCGGGGCGGTCGCTGCCGTAGTGACAATCCAGGCAGGTTGCCGCGCGCACCGTCGGCTGGTCGAGCGCGCGCATGCCGCGTGCGACATTCGCCGCGTGGTTTCCCCCCACCGCATAATGGCTGGCAAGCCAGCCCGCAGCGGCGCCATGGCAGGCCTCGCAATCGACGCCATCGGTGACGTTGACCGCGCGGCGCGCGGTACCGGTGCCGGCGTGGCAGCCGAGGCACATCGGCGCGGCTTGCGGGTCGCCGATCCCCAGCCGCGCCGCGATCGCCCGACCGCGCGATTCCCCGAGCAGGCGCCACGCCCGGCTGTGCGCACCCGCGGGCGAGGATTCGTCCTGCCAGAGCTTGATTTCGTCGAGCCGCACGACCGCGCCGGTCGGCTCGTCGCGCCCGTGACAGGTCGACCCCGCGCACGAGCCCACGCCGGTCGCACCCGGGGCGACTTCGCTGACGAACTGGCCGGCGGAAATTGCGGGGGAGGAATGCGCGATGGCCAGCACCAGCACGGCGAGCGCGCCGGCCAACAGCCCGGCACGCCAAAACCGCTCGATCCCGGCGCGCATCCCCAATACCGCCTCCGCTCGTTACGCGCCCGATCGCCGGGCTAACGCCGGTTCCCCGGCATGATCCCGTTCGGGACCCGAAATGTCAATTTGTCATCGGCGCCGGATCACCAGGTTGCGGATCTCGGTCATGTCTTCCATCGCAAACCGCACGCCCTCGCGGCCGAGCCCCGAATCCTTGACCCCGCCATACGGCATGTTGTCGACGCGGAACGAGGGCACGTCGTTGATGACGATTCCGCCGACGTCGAGCCGGTCCCACGCGTCGAGCACCTTGAACAGATCGCGCGTGAAGATCCCAGCCTGAAGCCCGAATTTGGACGCGTTGACCTCTTCAAGCGCGGCATCGAAGTCACTGAATTTCGAGAGCAACGCGACCGGCCCGAACGCTTCCTCGCGATAGGCGTCGGTGTCGCGCGGGGTGTGCTCGATGATCGTCGCCTCGAGCATCGCACCCTCGCGCTGGCCGCCGCACAGCAATTTGGCGCCGGCGGCGACCGCCGCCTGGATCCAGCCATCGAGCCGCTTCGCCTCGCCTTCCGAAATCATCGGGCCGATGAACACGTTGCGGTCCTTGGGATCGCCCGCCACCAAAGTTTTCGCACGCGCGACGAACATGTCGCGAAAGCGGTCGTACACTTCCTCGTGGACGATGATCCGCTGCGCGTGGATGCAGCTTTGCCCCGATTGGTAGAAGGCGCCGAAGATCACGCGTTCGAGCGCATCGTCGAGGTCGGCGTCGCGGTCGATGATGCACGCCGCGTTGCCGCCGAGTTCGAGCACGACTTTCTTCTTGCCCGCTTTGGCCTTGAGCTCCCAGCCGACCGCCGGCGAGCCGGTGAAGCTGAGCAGCTTGAGCCGGTCGTCCTCGGTAAACAGGTCGGCGCCGTCGCGGTGCGCGGGCAGGATCGAAAAGGCGCCCTTGGGCAAATCGGTTTCGGCCAGAACTTCGCCGATGATCAGCGCGCCGAGCGGCGTCCGGCTGGCCGGCTTCATCACGAACGGGCAACCGACCGCGATCGCCGGCGCGATCTTGTGCGCGGCCAGGTTGAGCGGAAAGTTGAACGGCGAAATGAAGCTGCAGGGGCCGATCGGCACGCGCCGCCACATGCCCATATAGCCCTTGGCGCGCGGTGAAATGTCGAGCGGCTGGACCTCCCCGGTCATCCGCACAGCTTCCTCGGCGGCGATGCGGAACGTGTCGATCAGCCGGGTGACTTCGCCTTCCGAATCCCTGATCGGCTTCCCCGCCTCGACGCACAGTGCATAGGCCAGTTCATCGAACCGCTCGCGGAATCGTGCGACGCAGTGATCGAGCACGTCGCGCCGCGCATAGGCCGGCAAGCGCGCCATCGGCCCGGCCGCATCGACCGCGCCCTGAATGCCCTTGTCGATCGTCGCCGCATCGGCCTGCGCGCAGCGGAACGCCACTTCCCCGGTGAACTTGTCGGTGACCTCGAGATCGGTGTTGGGCTGTTGCGCCTCGTTGTTGAGGTAGAGCGGGTAAACCTGTTTCAACTCGACCATGTCCGTCTCCTCACAGCTTCGCACTCAGTTCCTTGATCTCGCGGTTGAGGATACGATCGTTGTCGGCATAGTCGACCGGGCAGTCGATCAGATGGACGCCGTCGGTCGCCAGGCATTCTGCGAGCAGCCCGGGTAACATCTCGGCACTCTCGACCCGATGCCCGTTGGCGCCATAAGCGTCGGCATATTTGACGAAATCGGGGTTGCCATAGGTCAGCCCCCAGTCGGCGAACCCCATGTTCGCCTGCTTCCAGCGGATCATGCCGTAGCTGTCGTCACGCAGGATCAACACGGTGATGTTGAGCTTCAAGCGGACCGCGGTTTCCATCTCCTGGCTGTTCATCATGAAGCCGCCGTCGCCGCAGATCGCCATCACCTTGCGGTCGGGATAGACCATCGCCGACGCCATCGCCGAGGGCAGGCCGGCGCCCATCGTCGCCAGCGCATTGTCGAGCAGCACGGTGTTCTGGTGCCGCGCGGGATAGTTGCGCGCGAACCAGATTTTATAGACGCCATTGTCGAGACAAATGATCCCGTCCGCGGGCATCGCCTCGCGGACCGCGCGGACGAGGTGCGGCGGGAAGATCGGGAAGCGCGCATCGCCGTCGAGCGAGGCGGTATGCTCGACCTCCGCCTTGTGCGCCGCCAGCATCCGGTCGAACGACCAGCCGGGTTGCGGCACGATGTCCTCCTTGATCTGCCAGATCGCGTTGGCGATGTCGCCGATCACTTCGACTTGCGGGAAATAGACCGGATCGACCTCGGCCGACCGGGTCGAGACGTGGATCACCTCGGTGCCGCCGCGCATCATGAAGAAGGGCGGCTTTTCGATTACGTCGTGCCCGACATTGACGATCAGGTCCGCCGCCTCGATCGCACGGTGGACGAAATCGCCGGCGGACAGCGCGGCGCAGCCGACGAAGCGCGGATGCGTTTCGTCGATCACGCCCTTGCCGAGCTGGGTCGTGACGAACGGGATGCCGGTCTTCTCGACCAATTGAAGCAGCATCCGCCCGGTCATTTTACGGTTGGCGCCGGCGCCGATCACCAGAATCGGCGATTTCGCCGCTTCGATCCGCTTGACCGCCGCGCGCACCGCCTTTTCGTCGGCGGAGGGGCGGCGCGCGAGGCTCGGCGCGAGCGGGCTGCTGTCGGTTTCCTCGTCGGCGACATCCTCGGGAAATTCGAGGTGGGTGGCGCCGGGCTTCTCCTCCTCGGCAAGCCGATAGGCTTCGCGCACGCGGCTGGGGATATTGTCGGCCGAGGCGAGCTGGTGCGTATATTTGGTGATCGGGCGCATCATGTCGACCACGTCGAGGATCTGGAAGCGGCCCTGCTTCGACTTTCTGATCGGCTTCTGCCCGGTGATCATCAGGATTGGCATGCCGCCGAGCTGGGCATAGGCCGCGGCGGTGACCAGATTGGTCGCGCCCGGTCCCAGCGTCGCCAGACACACCCCGGTCCGACCGGTATGCCGGCCATACGTCGCCGCCATGAACCCCGCGCCCTGTTCGTGGCGCGTCAGGATCAGTTTGATTTTATCGGACTTGCGCAGCGATTCGAGGAAGTCGAGATTCTCTTCGCCGGGTACGCCGAAAATATACTCGCAGTTCTCGCGCTCGAGGCACTCGACGAACAGGTCGGAAGCTTTGGTCATTACCAGTCCCCCTCGTCGCGCGATCTTGCCCGATATCGCCGGTGACGGGAAGGCACTCTGCCATCGGTCGCCGATGCTGCTATAGGATGAATGCGACTCCGAAAAAATCGGAGCGTGGTCGCGGCATCGGAAACCTGTGGGGAGCAGCGAATGTCCAGCAGCGAACATGTCGATCTGACGCGATTCATCGGCGGCGTGAAAAAGCGCAATCCGGGGCAGCCCGAATTCGTCCAGGCGGTCCAGGAAGTCGCCGAAGACATTTTCGACTTCATCCAGGACAAGCCCGATTATCACGAATATCAGATCCTCCGCCGGATCGCCGAGCCCGACCGCGTGATCTCGTTCCGGGTGTGCTGGGAGGACGACAACCATAACATCCGCGTCCAGCGCGGCTGGCGCGTGCAGAACAATAACGCGATCGGCCCGTATAAGGGCGGGCTTCGCTTCCACCCGTCGGTCACCGAAAGCGTGCTCAAGTTTCTGGCGTTCGAGCAGACCTTCAAGAACGCGCTGACCGGGTTGCCGATGGGCGGCGGCAAGGGCGGCGCGAACTTCAACCCGAAGGGCAAAAGCGACCACGAGGTGATGCGCTTTTGCCAGAGTTTCATGACCGAACTCTATCGCCATGTCGGCGCCGACGTTGACGTGCCCGCGGGGGATATCGGGGTCGGCGGTCGTGAGATCGGCTATCTGTTCGGCCAATATAAGCGCATCACCAATCAATTCACCGGCGTGCTGACGGGCAAGGGGCTGGAATATGGCGGTTCCCTGATTCGGCCCGAAGCGACGGGTTATGGCGCGGTCTATTTCCTCACCAATATGCTGCGGACGCGCGGACAGGACCTCAAGGGCAAGACCGCGGTCATTTCGGGATCGGGCAACGTCGCGACGCACGCGGCGGAAAAAGTGACTCAGCTGGGGGGCAAGGTGCTGACGCTGTCGGATTCGGGCGGGTTCATCCATGACCCCGACGGAATCGGCAAGGAGAAGATCGATTGGGTCAAAGCGCACAAGACTCGCCGCCGCGGCCGGATCGAGGACTATGTCGCCGAGTTCAAGGGCGCCAGCTTCGTCGCCGACAAGACGCCGTGGGGGGTACCCTGCGACGTCGCTTTGCCGTGTGCGACGCAGAACGAACTGACCGGTGACGATGCGCGTCTGCTGGTCGCCAATGGCTGTATCGCCGTGTCCGAAGGCGCCAACATGCCGACCGATCTCGACGGGGTGCATGTCTTCAAGGCGGCGCGCATCCTCTACGCGCCGGGCAAGGCGGCCAACGCTGGCGGTGTTGCCGTGTCGGGGCTGGAGATGAGCCAGAATTCGGAACGCCGGTCATGGAAGGAGGCCGAGCTCCAGCAGCTGTTGCTCGACATCATGGAGGGCATTCACGACCGCTGTCTGGCCTATGGCCGGGTCAGCGACGACTATGTCGACTATGTGAAGGGCGCCAATATCGCAGGGTTCAAGAAGGTGGCCGACGCGATGCTGGCTTATGGCGTGGTCTGAGCGGCGCAATCTCAGGACGGGCTGGAACCGCTGCGCGATGTTGCCTAAGAACCGAACCGTGCCCATCCCGAACGCCTCCGCCGATCCTGTGACCCGATGATCGCGGAAGGGGGGCTCGCAGCATTGTGGTTTGCCGCCGCGCTCGCCGCGTTGCAGCTCGCGATGGCGTGGGTCGGGATCGCCCAGCGGCGCGACGAGATGATGGCGGCGACGCGCCCGATCGCGCTCGTTCAGGGCGTTTTCGTGCTGATCGCCCTGGCCTGCCTGATCGCCGTGTTCGTCCGGTCCGACATGTCGGTGCTGCTGGTCGCAGAGAATAGCCATTCGGCCAAGCCGCTGCTCTACAAGTTCGCCGGGGCGTGGGGAAACCACGAAGGGTCGATGCTGCTCTGGGTGACGATCCTGGGCCTGGCGGGCGGTGCCGTGGCGTGGTTCGAGCGGCGGCTGCCGACCGCCACGCTGACCGCGACGCTGGGCGCGCAAGCCGCGATCGCGCTGGGCTTCTATGCGTTTCTGCTGTTCGCCTCGAACCCGTTCGCGCGGCTCGACCCCGCCCCCGCCGATGGGCAAGGACTCAACCCGCTGTTGCAGGACCCCGGCTTGGCGTTCCACCCGCCGACGTTGTACATCGGCTATGTCGGCATTTCGGTAGCGTTTTCGTTTGCGGTCGGTGCGTTGATCACGCGCGATGTCGGCCCGGCGTTTGCGCGGGCGATGCGGCCGTGGGTGCTGGGCGCATGGATCTTCCTGACGCTCGGCATCACGGCGGGCAGTTACTGGGCCTATTACGAGCTTGGCTGGGGCGGCTGGTGGTTCTGGGACCCGGTCGAGAATGCATCGCTGATGCCGTGGCTCGCGGCGACCGCGCTGCTCCATTCGGTGACGGTGCTGGCGACGCGCGACGGATTACGCGCCTGGACCGTGATGCTTGCGGTGGTTGCCTTTTCGATGAGCATGATCGGCACCTTCCTGGTCCGCTCGGGCATCCTGACCAGCGTCCACGCCTTTGCGGTCGACCCGACGCGCGGGGCGTTCATCCTCGCGTTGCTGGCGATCTACATTGGCGGGGCGCTGGCGCTGTTCGGGTTCCGCGTCGGTACCGTGCGCAGCGGTAACACCTTCGATCCGGTCAGCCGCGAAGGCGCGCTGGTCGCCAATAACCTTCTGCTGACCGTTATCCTCGCGTTGGTCCTGATCGGCACGCTCTACCCGATCGTGGCGAGTGCGTTCGGCGTGCAATTGTCGGTTGGGCCGCCGTTCTTCAACAAGGCGGTCGGGCCGGTCGCCTTGCTGCTCGTGACGGTCATGGCGGCCGGGCCGGTGCTCCGCTGGCGGCGCGACGACGGCAAAAATGTGCTGCGACGGCTGACCGTTCCGGGCGCGGTCGCGGCGGCGACATTGGCGCTTTTTGTCGCGTTCGGCGGTGGCATCCATCTTCTCCCGCTGCTTGGCCTGGGGCTGTCCGCAGGGCTGGCGGCGGCGAGCGTGGCGCCGCTGTGGAAGCGCAAGTTGCGGCGCACGCCGTTGTTCGTCTGGGGGATGGTCGTCGCGCATCTGGGCATCGCGGTCAGCCTGGCGGGCATGGCGAGCGACAGCGCTTTCACCAAGGAGACGTTGGTCGCGGCCAAACCCGGCGTGCCCTATCGCGTCGGCCCGTACAGCGTGACGCTCGACGGCATCGCCCCCGGGATCGGCGCCAACTGGTCGATGCTCGAGGCGCAGCTGAGCGCGCGGCGCGGTAACGAGGTGCTGATCCTGCATCCGCAGTCACGCTTTTTCGCCGATCCGGTGACGGTGACCAGCGAATCGGCGATCGCGACGCGGATCGACGGTCAACTCTACACGGTGCTCGGCGAACCCGATGCCGCGGGGCGCTGGCAGCTGAGATTGTGGTGGAAGCCGTTCGTGACGCTGATCTGGCTGGGCGGAGCGCTGGTTGCGTTGGGCGGCGCATTATCGCTCGTCGGGCGCTGGTGGCGCGAACGGCGCCCGGGGCGGGAGCATGCGGGATGAACCGCCGATTGATCTGGGCACCGCTTCTCGTGTTCGCGCTGGTCCTTGGCCTCGTCGCGTTTGGCCTGTTGCGCCCGGCCGACCGGTCGGTGCGCTCGGCGATGGTGGGCAAGCCCTTGCCCGATTTCACGCTGCCGCCGATCCTGCCCGCCAAGCCGGCACTGGCCAGCGCAGTGTTTCGCGACGGCAAACCACGCATCGTCAACGTGTTCGCCAGCTGGTGCATACCGTGCGTCGCCGAAGCGCCGCAACTGATGGCGCTGAAGGAGGCGGGCGTCCCGGTCGAGGGCATCGCGATCCGCGACACCGGACCCGCGGTCGCGGCGTTTCTGGCGCGCAATGGCGATCCCTATGAGCGGATCGGCAGCGATCCCGAATCGAGCGTTCAGCTCGCGCTGGGATCGTCGGGGGTTCCCGAGACGTTCGTGATCGACGGACGCGGGCGTATTCTGCTCCAGCATATCGGCGAGATCCGCGCCGAGGACGTTCCCGACATCATCAACACGGTGAGGAGCGCACGATGAAGCGCACGCTGACACTCGCCGCAATATTGATGCTGGCAACGCCGGCGCTGGCCGACAGCGGGCTGCCGCCGGCGCGTTATGCCAACACCCAGCTGCCCGACCCCGCGCAGGAGGCGCGCGCCAAAGCGCTGATGGAGACGCTGCGCTGCCTCGTCTGCCAGGGGCAGTCGATCGTCGACAGCAACGCCGACATGGCGGGCGACATGCGTTCGCTGGTGCGAACCCGGATCGCCGCGGGGGAGAGCCCCGAGAGTATCCGCACGTGGCTGGTCGATCGCTATGGCGATTATGTCACCTACGACCCGCCGTTCAGTGCGGTGACCGCGCCGTTGTGGATCGCGCCGATCCTGCTCCTGCTCGCCGGCGGCTGGATCGCGCGGCGCAGCTTGCGGCGGCGGAAGCGCTGATGGGCTGGCTGCTGCTCGCGCTCATGGGCGGAGCCGCCCTGGCCGCATTGTGGCTGTCGCGCGCGGCGCGTGGGCTGTGGATGTTTGTCGCAGCCGCGCTGATGCTGGGCGCGGCGGGCTATGCCTGGCAGCAGCGAGCGGCGCTCCCGGGCCATCCGGTGACCGCCGAGTCCCGCGCGATCGACGTCCAGGAAGGCTTCGTCGCATTTCGCGCGGCGATCATGCCGGGAAGGCCAGGAGACGACCGCATCCTCGCCGCCGCCGACGAGCAGCTACGCGCCGGCGACACGACAGCGGCGGGGCGCGTGATGCTCGACGCGATCGCGGCCGACCCCAATGATGCTGCGTTGTGGACCGGGCTCGGCACGGTGCTGGTCGCGCATGATGAGGGACAGCTATCGCCTGCCGCGCAGTTCGCGTTCCGCCGGGCACAGTCGCTCGCACCGCGCGAACCGGGCCCGCTTTTCTTTCTGGGGCTGGCTTATGCCCAGGGCAACGACCTCCCGGCGGCGAAGCCCGTTTGGGAGCGGGCATTGGCGCTGACCCCCGCCGACGCCCCGTATCGCAGCGTCATCGCCGATCAGCTGACGGGTATCGATGAAGCGATGCGCGCCGAAACCGCGGCGCCATCGTCACCGGGCGTTGGCAAGCAACCGTAACCGGTACGTCAAAGCAGTTCGGCGGCGCTGCCCCCTACACGCGAAAGGGGCGCCCGACTGGCGGACGCCCCTTCGGATTCGGCGGTGAGGCCGCTTAGAACTTCACTTCGACATTCATCGTGAACGAACGCCCGCGCGGGTCGGCAACGCGGGGTTCCCACGAGCTACCGGCGCCGGTGTTGCCGTCATAGGTGATGGCGAAGGGCGGGTCGGTGTTGAACAGGTTCTTGACGCCGGCCGTGATCCGGAAGCCCGGGATGCCGGTGTAACCGACCGCGAAGTTGTAGACGATATAGTCCTTCACGAACGCGTTATAGTCGGCGCGCGTGATCGTCCCCGCCGCGATGCCCGGCAGCGCGTTGTTCCTGTAGCCCTTGCGGAAGATCTGCGAGAGCGAGATATTGAAGCTCTTGTTCGAATAGCTGACGAACGCGTTGTGCTTCCACTTGACGCCGAGATCGCCGGCATAGGTGAACACGCCGACCAGGCTGCCACCATAAGCCGAGGTTGGGGTCAGTTTTTCGCGCTTCTTGAGCAACAGCGTGCCGTCCAGACCCGCGGTGAACATGCCACCCAAGCCTTCGACGCCACCACGCGCAGTAAATTCGAGACCTTGAGTTCGCCGCGAACCGGCATTGATCCAGGTGTCGTCGATCGCAATGACGTTGCCCGCGCCGTCACGCACGAAGCGTGACGTGAACAGCGACGCATTGTCGATCAGCTGACGCAGCGTCAGCAACTGGATCGAATTATCAACCGCGATCGACCACCAGTCGACCGACAGGCTGAAATTCTTGGCCGGTTGCAGGACGACGCCGACGTTGAACTGCTTGGCGGTCTCGGGGCCAAGCACCGGATTGCCGCCGGTGGCGATGTCCGGACGGATCTGCGCGCAAGGGAGGCCACTGCCGAACGCGCTGGTCGGAACGCCGCCCGGGCATTTGACCGGATCGGCGATGTCGGACCCGGCATAAGGCGACAGCGTGATGCCGTTGAAGATCTGGTTGAAGCTCGGCACGCGGAACCCGGTATTGTACGATCCGCGGAACAGGATTTCCTTGATCGGCCGATATTTGAAGGAAATTTTCGGGTTCGTCGTCGTGCCGAAGCCGGTGTAATCGTCGATCCGGACCGCGCCGGTGATGTCCAGACCGGGCAGCAGCGGAACCAGCAATTCGCCATAGGCCGCCTTGACCGTGCGGCTCTTCGGGGTCAGCGCATTGACGTTGTCGAACGCCGCGAGAAAGATCACTGGCGCCGTTGCGGCAGCCGCCGGCGAGCCGTTGAACGAATAGGTCTCACGGCGATAATCGACCCCTGCGGCCAACTGAACGTCGCCTCCCCAGATACCAAACAGCGGGCCCGCGACCGACGCGTCGAACTGCTTCACCTCGTATTTGCCGCCGTAAAGCGTGGTGCCCGATGCGGAGATCGCCTTCAGACCGTCCATCGCCTGCTGGCTCTGCGCGACGGAGAACGGATTGAGGATGCCGCTATTGATCAGCCCGACCAACCCGGGGAAGGTCGCCCCTGGCGCGATGGGAGCCGTCGGGTCCGCCGCACCGTTGGCGAGGGTGCCGCGATAATAATAACCGCTGCCCAACAGCGACGATGATTCGCTTCGCGCGTAGGACGCGCCGGTGCGATAATCCCAGCCTGCGAATGGCAATGGCCCTTCAAGCCCGGCGGCGATGCGAAGGGTCTTGGTGTCGGTCTTGTATTCGCGCGGGCCGCAGGCGTCGCAGCGCCAGCGGAATGCGATCGGCAGGTTTGCCGCGGCGCGGACGTTGAACGCCGCAAGTTCGGCCGGCACAGTGATCGTGCCGCGAATTGCATTTACGACGCTGTCATAGGTTGCCGCGGTCAGCGCGTTGCGCGGATAGGCAATCGCCAGGTTGGTGGTGTTCGCCGACAGCTGCGCGTTCGAAAAGCTTTTGGCCGATTTGGCGTCCGACCCGGTCACTTCGAGCGACAATTCGCTGCCGCCGATCTTGACCACGCCACGCCCGTAATAGGTCAGCGTCTGGAGCGGCTGTTGCAACGCCGCCGCGCGACCCGTGTCCCACGAACAGGCATAATATGCGCTCGCCGTGTTCCACAGCGCATAATCGTAATCCATGCCGCCATCGACGGACGAGCAACCAGCGCCGCCCGGCGTATCGAGCGGGTTGATGCCGCCCGATGCCGCATTTGCACCGTTCGGCGCCGTGATTGTGAGGCCCGTTAGCAGGGTACCGGCGGCCGTGATGCTACCTGGCTGTGTATTTGCGCCGATATTGAACGCGGTCGCGATCGGCGTGCCGCGCGTATCGACGGACAGGCCGCGCAGGGGCTGGTTGCCGTTGACGAAGTCGCGATCCGAGCCGCGCAGCCGCTGGTTCCAGCTATAGCTGACGGCGCCCATGATGTTGAAGCCGTCTTTGTTGAGATCGCCGTAACCCACGACGCCCGACAGGCGGTAGATATTGCCGTCGCCCAATTCGGTCACGTCGGTCAGCGCCTGAAGGCTGAGGCCGCGGAAATTCTTCTTGGTGATGAAGTTGATCACGCCGCCGACCGCGTCGGTGCCATAGATTGCAGAGGCGCCATCCTTCAGCACTTCGATCCGGTCGATCGCCGCGAACGGGATCTGGTTCACGTCGACTGCCGAGCCCGACAGACCGTGCGCGGCGACACGCCGTCCGTTGAGCAGGACCAGCGTGGCGGCGCTGCCCTGTCCGCGAAGGTTGGCGGCCGACAGGCCGTTGGTGCCACGCTGCGCGCCGCTCGTGACGTCGGAGTTCGAGGCGAGGTTATCCGCGCCCGAACCGTTGGTGCTGAGGTACATGATCAGCTGTTCGGGACTGCTCAAACCGTTGCGCGTGATATCGACATTGGTGATGATCGTCAGCGGCAGCGCGCTGTTGTTGGGATCCTGCTTGATGCGCGAACCGGTAACGATGATGTCCTTGCCGTCATCCGCCGGCGATTCCGCACCGGTCGGCGTTGCGGCCGGCTTAGTCTGATCGTCGGGCGTAGTCTGCGCGAACGCGGCGCCCGGGAGCGCGCACAGTGCTGCAAGCGCCGTGCCCGAAGCGAGCATCAGCCGAAGCGAGGTCAAACCAACCATATTAAATCCCCCAGAAGGCGCCACCCCCGGCGCGTATGCCGACAGTAAGCAACAAAACGGACACAATTTGCCACCCCTCAATTGCGTACCATGCCGAAACACGTTTCCTTTTGTGCGCTGCACGAGGAAAGCGTTGCGCGGTTGCAACACACGCTCGGCACGCGGGGCATTGACGGCGGGGCCTGCGCGTTAGAGCGTGCGGCATGTTCGTCGAAGGAGCCACCATGCCGCTTATGTACAGCCGACTCGTGCGGGCCGCGTCTTGACGGAGGTCATGATCGGCGAAGCCGAGGTGGTCCCGCGCGACTGGCGGCGGTTGGCGCTGTACCTGTTGCTGGGCTTTTCGGCGGGGCTGCCGTTTTACATGTTCAACGCGGTGTTGTTGCTGCGGCTGGCGAAGCACGGCGTCGATATCGTTACGGTCGGGTTTTTCGCGTGGGTGGCGTTGCTTCCCACGTTCAAATTCCTGTGGGCGCCGTTGCTCGACAAATACGATGTTCCCGGGTTTGGCCGATTTTGGGGAAAGCGTCGCGGCTGGATCATGCTGTCGCAACTCGGCATTTTTCTCTCCACCGCAGCGATGGCCTTCACATCGTCGGATTCTAATCTTCAGCTGACCGCCTTGTTCGCGGTGCTGCTCGCGTTTTGGACGACCACCTTGGAAGTCGCCGCCGATGCGTGGCGGATCGAACTCGCGCCGACCGCGGAACAGCAGGGGCCGATCGTTGCCGCTAACCTGTGGGGCTATCGCAGCGCGATGGTCGCGGCAGGGAGCGGCGCGATCCTGATCGCTGCCAGCTGGGACTGGACGATCGCGTATCTGGTCATCGCAGCGGTCGCGTTTCTGCCCTTCCCGATCCTGGCGGCAATGCGGCCGGATCCCGGTCATAGCGACGACCGCAGCCTCGCGCTCGTCACGGGGCTAATCGCCAGCGCGGTTGTGCTGGTAAGCACCGGAGTCGCGACCGCGGCGATCGGCTGGTTGCTGCTCGCCGCATTGGGCTCGGTGGGCCTCGATAATCCCGATATCGTCAAATATTGGGTGTTCGCGGTCGCGCTGCTCCCGTTCATCGCGCTGGGGGCGGCTGTCCCCTGGATCGCCAAACTTCCGGCTGGGCACCGCCTGCTCAACACATCGGCGCTCGCGCCATACATCAACGTGGCATGGCGATACGGGATCGTCATCATCCCGATCCTGCTGTTCGTGTCGGTTTACCGGATGGGCGACGTGATGGCGCTGACGCTGTCGCATCCTTTGTTCAACGCACTCGGCTACGGTCTGACGCAGATCGGGGTCGCGGACGGCTTCGTCGCGTTGTTCTCCAGCATGCTCGGCGTGGCGCTGGGCGGCTGGCTGGCGGCCAAGGCGCCGATGGGGCGTGCGCTTGTCGTGGGCGCGATCATGTCGGCGCTCAGCAACTGGATCTTCGCCTGGCTGGCGCATCAGGCACCCGGCGGGCCGGTCTGGTTTCACGTCGGTTCGATGGCGGTGACCGCGGGCGACTTCGATCTCTATCTGGCGATGGCGCTCGATCAGTTCGGGCATGGCTTCGAAGGCGCGGTGTTCGTGGTCTATCTATCGATGCTGGTGAACCCGCGTTTTCCGGGCGCGCAATATGCCCTGCTGTCGGGTCTGGCCTTTCTGATTCCCCGTTTGCTCGCCGGGCTGTCGGGGGTGTTCCAGAAATCGATCGGCTATGACGGGTTCTTTATCATGGCGGGCTCGATGAGCCTCGCCGCGATCGCCTTCCTCCCCCTCATCGTTCGCGCCAAGGCGCGCGCCGACGATTCATGATCGATCTCGACTCTGCCTTCGCTCCCGCTGCCGCCTTTGTCGAGAACGGCCGTATCCCGGGCGCGACACTGGGTATCGTCACGGCGGCCGGAGAACGTGCGGTCCGGGCAACGGGCCATGCCGCGTTGGTGCCGGCGCCAGAGATACTGACCGAGCAGCATTGGTTCGACCTCGCTTCGGTGTCCAAAGTCATCGCCACCACGACGATGATCCTGCGCCTCGCTGATCAGGGACAGATCGATCTCGACCGCCCGTTGACCGACGCCATTCCCGACCTGCGTCAATACGACGTCGCGGGCGCATACGAGCGTACGCTGACGTTCCGCGACTGCCTGGCGCATCGCACGCTGCTGCCCGCGGTGGAGCCGATCTACACGTATGGCGACGATCCCAACCGGTTGCGCGCGTTCGTCCTCCAGCGCGAATGGCGGCAAATCGCCAAGCCGGTTTATTCGGACATCAACTTCATCCTGCTCGGGATCGCGATCGAACGAGTCACCGGTCAGCCGCTCTCGGCGTGGTCGCTGGGCGCGGGGTTGAGCTACGGACCGCCGCCCGGGTCCGCCGTCTCGACCGAACGCTGCATGTGGCGCGGCTGCGTCCTCAAGGGCGAAGTGCACGACGAGAATTGTTCGGCGATGGGGGGAGAGACCGGGCATGCCGGGCTGTTCGGGACGGTCGCCGGGGTGCTCGACTTCGCGCAAGGACTGCTCGACGGCAGCGGCGCGTCGCCGGCGATGCTGGAGGCGATCCGCACGCCGGTTTACGAACACCGCACCTGCGGGTGGGAGCGCAAGTTTGCGGGCTGGTCGGGCGGGCAGGCGTGTTCCGATCAAACGATCGGGCATACCGGCTTTACCGGCACGGGGCTGTGGGTCGATTTCGCGCGCGGCGTGGCGTGGACGTTGCTGACCAATCGGGTCCATCCGACGCGACACAGCGACAGCGGGATTTTCGAGCTTCGGCCTGCCACCGGCGACGCGGTGATCGCGGCACTCGCTTAAACGTAATGCGGTTCGCCGCGCTCGCGCAGTTCCTCGAAATGGACCAGCGCCGGCTCGGGCCCGAGCGGCACCGGCGCGCCGTCGCGGAACGCCCATTCGCCGCGGTCGCAATCCTCCGCGCGGACATAGCCGTTGATGTAGAGGCGGCGCAGGTGGTCCGATGAATTGAGCCCGGAGGCGTGGACCAGATACGGGTTCCACAAAGCAACATCGCCCGGCTCCAGCACCAGATCGATTTGATCGTCGGGGGACAGTCCGGCGGCTTCCAGCGCGGCATCCTGCGGCGCATTGCCTAACACTTCGGTCGTCGTGTCGAGGTCGACCGGGCCCTCGTGATGGCTTTCGGGAATGAAGCGCATCCCCCCGGTCAGCGGATTGTGCGGATCGATCGCGAGCCCGGTCTGAACGTAGGAGGTCGCGAGATTACGATACGCCGCGGCCGGGCGCCGGAAGCGCGAATCCTGATGCCAGGCAAAGTCGCCGCGGCTGTTGGGCAGCTTCCAGTGGAGCTGGTTGATGATCTGTTTGAGATCGCGCCCGATCAGCGGTTCGAGAATCGCGAGATAGCGCGGGTCGGTGCGCACCGCGTTCAGCACCGCCTGATGATACGACGGCCATTGCACCATCGGCACGTGCGGACGCCCGTCGGGGCCGGACATCACGTTGTAGAACAAATTGCCGTGGCGAAAGCTGCGCCCGTGCGCGATTCCTTCGGCATAGACCTGATCGACCGCCGCGCCGATCGTGGCAATCTCGTTCGGGGAGAACACGCCACGCACGATGGCGTAGCCCTGCTTGCGATACTCTGCGACATGATCGGCCATACGCGGCTCCTCTAATTCTCCGACGCGACCAATACCAGCGCCGCATCCATCGCCTTGGTGGCGCTCGTGCCGTCGGGGATGTCGTTGGCATAGATCGAGAAGGTGAAGGTTTTGCCGCTCCTGGCGATCAGATAGCCCGACAGCGCCGAGGTGGCGTTGAGCGATCCGGTCTTGGCGAACAGTTTCCTGTCAAGGATCGTCCCCGCAAAGCGCCGCGCCAGCGTGCCATCGACGCCGCCGACCGGCAGCGTCTCGCGCCAGGCGGCGCCCCATGGCTGCGCGGCGATCCAGCGCAGCAGGGCGATCGCGCCGCGCGGCGCGACGCGGTTGTAGCTCGACATGCCCGATCCATCGGAAAAGTCGAAGCTCGCGCGCGGCGCACCGGCCGCCGTCAGCATCGCGCGTACCGCGACCTGTCCGTCGGCGATCGATCCGCTGCCGTTCACCAACGCGACGCGGCGCAGGAACAGTTCGGCGTGGAGGTTCTGGCTGACCTTGTTGGTGGTCATCACGTCTTCGATCAGCGGGGGCGGGGTGAGTTTGGCGAGGACCGGGCTCGCGGGCGGCCGGGCGGGCGGGGCCGATCCGCGGATGGCAGGATCGTCGGCGGTCGTCAGCGGGCGGTGCCGTACGTCGATCGCACCCGTCACCTTCACGCCGCGGGCCTTGAGCATCTCGCCAAACCGCCACGCTGCGTAGCGCGCCGGATCGTCGATCCCGACGCGCAGCCGTTCGGGCTTCGCCCCGGCGCCGATCGTTCCTGTCAGCCGCAGGACATAGCCATTCGGCGCGCGGTCGAAGCCGATATTGCTCTTCGCGCCGGGCACCACGGTGACGCGGTTATCGACGGTGTAATAGGCAGGCAGAACCGCTTTTCCGTCTGCGGTCACCGTCACGACCAGCTCGTTATCGTCGAGCGTCAGCGCCGAAATGCCGGTGCCCGACCGGGTCGGGATGTTGTTCCAGCTCATCCCCGGACTCCAACGCTCGTCGGGGAAGAGCGAATCGTCGCCGACGATGTTGCCGACGACCTTTGTCTTGGCAGCCACCGCATCGGCCAGCATCGACAGGCAATCGGCCTGACAGTCGTCCGCGCTCGACAGCCGCGCGTCGCCATTGCCGATCAGCACCACGTCGCGCCCGTCGAGCCGGACCGCTGCGCCGCCGCTCGTATCGGGCTGCGTCAGGTCGCCGAGCGCGAAGAATGCGGCGGCGGTGGTGAACATCTTGGTGTTCGATGCCGGAATGAAGCGCTGGTCGGGGTTGATCGCGACGATCTCGCGGCCCGCTTCATCGACCACCATCAGCCCGAAGCGCGTGCCCGTGGGCGCCCTGGCCAGTGCCGCCTCGACGCGGCTGCGCAATCCGGCATCCTGCGCTTGCGTGGGCACCGCAATCGCGGCGGTCAGGATCAGCGCAAGGGCATGTTTAAACATCGATTCTCAGCCTAAGGGTTGCCGTGAGCCGCGCAAGGCTGGAAAGTGCGTCGATGATCTGGTTGCGCCGCTTTACCTTGATGCTCGCCATGACGCTCGGCGCGGTCGCGGTGTCGGCCGAAGTGCCGCGCGCAACACTGATCAAGGGTGCGCGGGTGTTCGATGGGACGGGCGCGCCTGCCATCGTCGAGGATGTGCTGATCGTCGGCGACCGGATCGTCGCGGTCGGCAAGCATTTGACGCTGCCACGAGCGACGCGCGTGATCGACGCGCGCGGGCTGACCTTGCTGCCCGGGCTGCACGACCTTCACACCCATTTGCGTGCGCCGGCGTTCGACGCGCCCGACGATCTGGGCAAGGCCTATGCCGCGTATCTGCTCGACGGGGTGACGACGGTGAACGACTATTCGCTCTCGGGCGAGATGATCGCGCCGATCCGCGACATGACGCAGCCGCGTTCCGCGTCGGGGGGGATCGCCGCGCCCAACCTCAACCTCGCGGTCAGGATCGGCGTGCCGGGCGGGCACGGCACCGAATTCGGCTGGGGCGATTTCTTCACGATGCAGGCCTCGACCCCGCGCGCCGCGCACCTCGCGATGGCCAAGGCGCTGGCGTACAAGCCCGACGTGATCAAGGTCTTCGCCGACGGCTGGCGCTATGGCCGCGACCCCGACCTTAACAGCATGAATCTCGATACGTTGAGCGCGATTGTCGTCGACGCGCACAAAGCGGGGATCCCGGTCATCACCCACACCGTGACGCTGAAGGGCGCCAAGATCGCCGCCGCCGCCGGGGTCGATGCGGTCGGGCATGGGGTCGGCGATGCCCCGGTCGACGACGAGCTGATCGCGCTGATGAAGAAGAACGGCACCGCGTACATCGCGACGCTGGCGACGTACGAGCCGGAGGAAGACCGGACCTTTGCGCCCGCGGTGTGGGCGCGGCTGCGGCCGCAGGAGCGCGCGAAGGAAGAGGCGCGGATGGCCAGGCCGCTCGCGCCGATTCCCCCCCTCGAATCGAAGCGCTGGGCGATCATGCTCGACAATGTCCGGCGGCTGAAGGCGGCGGGGATTCCGGTCGGGATCGGCACCGATGCGGGGATCGAGGGGACCTATCACGGCAGTTCGACGATCCGTGAGATCCGGCGGCTGACGACGTTGGGCTATACCCCCGCCGACGCGCTGGTGTCCGCGACCAGCGTCAGCGCTCGGATTATCGGGCAGGGCAAGGATCATGGCACGATCCAAGCGGGCATGCGTGCCGATCTGCTGCTCACCGGGGGCAGGCCGGACGAGAGGATCGCCGACCTGAGCGATGTGCGCCGGGTCTGGGTGGCGGGGCGCGAACAGGATCTGGTCGCATTGCGCAAACTCGCCGACGGCGACGCGCCAACGCCGATGCCGGTCACCGTGATGAAGGGGCCGATCTATACCGGCGTGCGACCCGACGGGCGCACCGATCTCGACACGCTGCCGGTCGAGAGCACCGAATCGGGCACCGACCACAGCCGCTTGTTCTTCGTCCGGCCGGATCAGGCGACCAGCCGCGGCATCTTCATGGTCGCGCGGATGGGCGCGCGATCGCAGCCTTACGCGCAATTGATCGTCCCGCTGACCCCGGGCGCGGTGACGCTGGCCGATGCGCGCGGCTTCACCGGCGTGGCGTTCGATGCGCGCGGCGCGGGCAGCTATGCGCTGTCGTTCGACAGCTATGGCCTGCAACCCGACGACTGGTTCCGCGCCGATTTCAGTGCGGCGGAGGCGATGGGCGAAGTCCGCATTCCGTTCAGCGCTTTCAAAGGAAACGGCGGCGCCCTCGATCTGGCGAGGCTGCGCGCGCTGATCGTCCGCCTGAAGGGCGAACCCGGGGGGAATGCGTGGCTGGAGATCGCGAATTTGCGCTTTTATCGGTGAAATACGTGGTATTACGGAGCGACGCGTTGCGGTCGGCGTGTCATTTTGCGGTGCAGGACGGGTTGCCCTCAGGACAGCCGACACCGATGACCGATACCGCCAATCCCGACGAGACGCCGCGCTCGAAGCGTCAGCAGGTGCTGCTCGGCGCGGAGATTTCGCGACCCGATGGCAGCAATCCGACCCGGCACCGGATCAAGGACCTGTCGGCCACCGGCGCGCGGGTCGATCGCGCGGGCGCGCTCGAGCCGCGCGCGATGGTGCTCATTACGGTTGGCGCGCTGGAGGCGATTGCGGCGACGGTCGTCTGGGTGAAGGGCGACGTTGCCGGGCTCGAGTTCGCCGCGCCGATCGATCCCGATGCCGCACGATCGAAGGCTCTGGTCTCGTCGGCCAGCCCACCCGCTCCAGGACTGAAATCGCCCGTACTGCGGCCCGGTGCCGCCCCATCCCATCCGCAACCGACCGCCGGCTGGATCCACGACCGCGAAAATCCGTACCGGAAATAGGGCGCCCGCCCATCAAAGTTGACACTAAGTTCACACTATCGGCGATGCCAGCGGCGACCGAAAGATGGCGAAGGTGCCGCGCAACGGCTCATGCGGTTCGCGTCGCGTCGGTCACTCCCTTCGCCGGGGAAGCGTTTTGCGAAGCCGTCAGCCCGATCTCGACGATGTGAAAGAGCGTTCCCCCGAACGCTGTCATGCCAAATCCTACATTGCCAGTGTTTTTTACCGGTCCCGGCCCGACCGATAGACCGCCTCGTCCAGTTCGCCCTCCCACCGCGCGACCGTCGTCGCCACCGCGAGGTTCGCGCTGGCGCTCGGCACCGTCCGCGTCATGTCGAGCAGCCGGTCGAACGGCAGAACGAAGCCGACCACCAGCGCAGTCTGTTCGGGCGAGACACCGACCGCGGACAGTACCGCCGCGAGCATGAACAAGGATGCGCTCGGCACTGGCGCGGTGCCGAACGCGGCGATCGCGCCGGTCAGCAGGACCAACCCGTAAATCTGCGGGGTCAGCGGCACGCCGAACGCTTGCAGCGCGAACATGCTGAGCAGCCCGACATACATCGCCGTCCCGTCCTTGCCGATGCTCGCGCCCAACGGCAGCACGGTCGAGAAGACCGGGCGACTGACCCCCAGATTGTCCTCCGCCACGCGCATCGCAACGGGGAGCGTCGCGCCGCTCGACGCGGTCGAGAACGCGACGACGAGTGCGTCGATGATGCCCTTGAAGAACGGCAAAACCGGCAATTTCGCGACAAAGCGCAGCAATAGACTGTGCACCACCAGCATCTGGATCAGCGAGCCGACCACCACCGCCAGCGCGAGCCAGCCGACATGGACGAACACCGCCGCACCGTTCGCCGCAACCGCGCCCACGATCAGCGCGAACACCCCGAACGGGGTCGCTTCCATCACGATCGTCACGACGCGGAGCAGCACCGCCGAGAGCGACTGGAGGAAGGCCGCGACCGGCCTGCCCGCTTCGCCGGTGAGCACGATCCCGACCCCGAACAGGATCGCGACGAAGATCAAGGCGAGCATGTCGCCCTTGGCGAGTGCATCGACGATGTTGAGCGGGACGATGCCGATCAGCTGATCGTACGGCGTGACGGCGGCGCCGAGCGGGTGCGGTGCGGCGGTGCCGAGTTGCGCCCCTGCGCCGGGATGGATGACGCTGGCGACGATCATGCCCACCGACACCGCGACGAAGGTGGTCGCGGCGAACAGCCCGACCGTCCGCGCGCCGAGGCTGCCGAGTTTCTTGGGGTCGGCGAGCGTGGTGATGCCCGCGGCGATCGTCACCAGCACGATCGGCGCGACCAGCATGCGGATCGCGCGGACGAACAAATCGCCGATGAATTTGACGTACGGCGCGACGCCGGGCGCCAGCAACGCGACGATGACGCCGAGGATGAGCGCGCCAACGACCCGTTGCCATAGCGGGATGGCGAACCAGCGGCTGATCAAGGTCAAACCGGTCCGCCTTCGTCATCCCGGCCTTGTGCCGGGATCCGCCGTGCAACACCGGCTGGATTCGCTTGTGGACAGGCAGACCCCGGCACAAGGCCGGGGTGACGGTTTTGATTCGTGGCCAGGATCACTTGCAAGTCCCCCTCGTCGGCACATGCGGCAACGCCCGCCCCGCCGCTTTCCCCGTCATCGCTCCCCTATCCACCGCGATCACCCCGTTGACCAATACCGTCCGCACCCCCGCCGCGGGCAGGGTCGGTTGTTCGTAGGTCGCACGCGCCGCATATGTCTTGGGATCGAACACCATGACATCGGCGAAATTGCCGGCCTTCAGTTCGCCCCGCCCGGTCAGCCCGAACCATTTCGCGGTGACGCTGGAGGAGCGTTCGATGAAATCGCGCAGGCCGATCACCTTATCCGCCACGACATATTTGGCATATTTGCGCGCGAACGTGCCCCACACGCGCGGGTGCCCGCCCGACGCGTCGCTGTCGGTCATCACCCAGGGCTGTTTCATGAACGCGGCGATATCGGCCTCGCTCATATTGAACGAGACGGTGGCGGGATCGCCGGCGCGGATCACCGTGATCGCCGCGCTGATCGGATCGGTGTTCATCTCCGCGGCGATCCGGCTGAGATACTTGCTGCGCCATTTTCCTTCGGTGATCAGCAGCGTCGCCGGCCCGCCGCGCTTGCGCATGCCCTCTGCCATGTCGGCGCGCAGCTTGCCGAGCAGCGACGGCGTGTCGAATCGCTTGATCAGCGCAGCGGTGCCGCCGTCCTGCGCCCAGAGCGGAACGAGGCTGGCGACCAGACTGGTGCCGCTGGCGTTCCACGGATATTGGCTCGCGGTGATGTTGACGCCGGCCGCGCGCGCCGCTTGGATCCTGGCGATGATCGCCGGCGCCATGCCCTGCACGTCGACCCCCAGCGCCTTGATGTGGCTGATATGGATCGGCATGCCGGTCGCGCGCCCGATCGCGATCGCTTCGTCCACCGCTGCGGCGAGCCCGACCGTGTACGAACTCTCGTCGCGGATGTGGCTGTCATAATAGCCGCCGCGCTTCGCTGCTTCGGCCGCCAGTGCGATCACTTCGTCGGTCTTCGAGAAGGATTGCGGCGCGTAGAACAGGCCGGTCGAGAAACCGATCGCGCCTTCGCACATGCCCTTGGCGACGAGCGCTTTTTCCTGCGCGAGTTCGTCCGGGGTCGGGGCACGATTGTCGCGACCGATCACCGTGCTGCGGATGGTGCCGAACCCGACATAGGTCGCGAAGTTGATCCCGACCGGTTTGGTCTTGGGACTGGCGAGTATGCCGGCGATATCGATGCTGCCCCCGCCGTCATTGCCGATGAACGCGGTGGTCACGCCTTGCAGCAGGAAAGCGGGGATCAGCCGGGTTTTCGGGTCGGCCGACGCGAGCCACTCGCCGGCATGCGTGTGCGGATCGATGAAGCCCGGCGCGACGATCATGTCCTTCGCGTCGATCGTGCGAGTGGCGCTGAGCTTCAGGTCGGGCCCGACCGCGACGATCCTGTCGCCGCTGACCGCGACATCGCCGGTGAAGGGCGCGGCGTCGCCGGTATAGACGGTGCCGCCGCGAATGATCAGGTCGACCGGGGCCGGCGGCGGCGCGGCGCCGAGCGAGCAGCTGGCGAGCAGGGTGATCGCGCAGGCTATTCCGACCTTCATTCCTGCCACCTTTTCGCAAACCCGTGCTCCTGCGAAAGCAGGAGCCCAGAGCCACAAGCGATGTCGCTCGACCCCCAGGCTCCTGCTTTCGCGGGAGCACGGAGGTTGGTCGGGCGGAGAGCAAGCGTCAAGGCCGGGCGAGCGACTCCTCGACCGCGCTGTACGCCGAACGGGTTCCCGGATCGCCGGGGGCGTCGGTCGCGAAATAGACCACCCCAGTGCCGGCCGCGCGGTCGATCCACAGCCCCGATCTGAGGCCATAGGCTTCGCCGGCATGCCCGATCCGCTTGCGCCCGTCGCCAAACGGATCGTCGCGGCACCCGGCTTGCGGCGTGGCGAGGAAGGTGACGGCCAGCCCATAGGAGCAGGTAAAGCCGTTATCGGTCACCCCGTTGCTGCCGTCGAACGTCCATAACGGGGTTTCGAGCAGCGTCATCGATGCGGGGCTGAGCAGGCGTTTACCGTCGAGCTTGCCCTCGTTCAGCAGCAATCGCCCGATCCGCGCCAGATCGTGCATCGAAATCCTTAGGCCGCCCTGCGGGCCGAACATCGCGCCGTTCGCGCCGGGCTTCCAGCGCGTCAGGTCGCAGCTGCCGTCGGTCGCGGGGGTGACCGGGCAGGCCGGGGGCTTGCCGCGATTGTCGTCCTTCGTCACCACGCCCGCGCGATACTGCACGACAGCGCGCGACGCTGTGGCGTCGGAGCACGCCGCCCAGTTGTAGCAGGCCTTGAGGCGTAACGGACGGAGCACCAACCGGTCCATCAAGCGGTCGAAGCGCTCACCGGTGGCACGCTCCATCACGGCCGCGATCACCGGGAAATTGAGGTTGGTGTAGTGAAACCAGCTGCCCGGTGCGTGGGCATTGTCCCATGCCTTGGGGTCGGCCAGCGCGCTTTGCAGGCTCGCGTCGAGCGGCAGGACATAATCGATTCCGTCGGTCAGGCTGGAGCGGTGCGACAGCAGCAGCCGGAGCGTGACGGGTACGTCGGGAAAGGCCGGGTTGCGCAAGCGATAGCCGAGCACGGTCGAGACATCGGCGTCGAGATCGAGGGTGCCCGCCTCGACCAGCCGCATCACGCCGATCGCGACGACCAGCTTGGAGATGGAGGCAACGCGCACCGGATCGTCGGGGGTCACCGCGCGATTGGCGGCGGCGTCGGCGAACCCCTCGGCGCGGACCGACGTTTCGCCGCTGCGGTCGAAGCTGACGCGAACGCTGGCGGCAGGTTGCGCGGAGAGCGCGGCGAGCAGGAAGGCGAGGGGGAGCATCCGGCCAAGGCTAAGCCCGCGTCGCCATCGATCAAGCTATTCCTTGAACGACCCCGCGCGCCACAGCAATGTGATCGACACGCGGCGGTTGCGCGGATCGCCCGGTGCGTTCTCGATCATGGGCTCGCGGTCCGCGACGCCTTCGATCCGGTAGAAGCGCGGCTCGACGATCCCGCCCGCGGCGAGGCGCCGGCGGGTGGCTTCGGCGCGGCCCGTCGACAGCATCCAGTTGTTCATCGCCGCCGGGTTGCCATAGCCGAGATTGTCGGTGTGGCCGCGAATCATGATCGGGTTCTCGGTCTTCAGGATCGTCTGGGCGATCATCCCGATCAATTTGTCGGCTTCGGGCACCAATTGCGTCGTACCCAGCGCGAACATCGAATAATCGGCGTCGTCGACCAGATCGATGCGCAGCCCGTCGCGGGTCTGGACGAAGCGCACATGGTTGGCGAGCCGCTGCAGCGCGGGCGACTGCATCGCTTGCATGATGCGATGCTTCATGTCCTCGAAATTCTTTTTGTCTTCGCTGGTCAGCGCCTGATTCTTGAGCGAACCCTTTTCGCCCGACCCGACCTGATTGCCGCCGGTCGTGCCGACCGGAATTGTCATCGACCGCGTGCCGGTCTGGCCTGCGCGATTGGGGTAATTGTCGCGGTCGGTGATCGACGAGCCGCCGAAGATGCCGTTCGATCCCGCGCTATTTTCTTTGAGCTGGACCAGGGTCGGCGCGAAATAATCGGCGATCGACTTGCGCTGCTTCTCGGTCGTCGCACCCAAAATCCACAGCAGCAGAAAGAACGCCATCATCGCGGTCACGAAATCGGCATAGGCCACCTTCCACGCGCCGCCGTGATGGCCGCCATGACCCTCGATATAGATCTTCTTGTAGATGATCTTCGGCGGCTGATTGGCGCCGTGGGGAGCCCGGGCTGCCATGGCTTAGCGCCCCCTCAGGCCGTCGAACACCTCGGCGAAGCCCGGCTGGTTGTTGTGCGCGATGCCCGAACGCGCGGCTTCGATCACCAGCGGTTGCGGATGGCCGTGGAGCGAGGCGATGATGATCTGTTTGACGACGTGATAGATCGCCGCGTCGGCGTCGATCACCTGCTTGAGGCGCGACGCGAGCGGGCCGACGATACCATAAGCGAGCAGCACGCCGAGGAACGTGCCGACCAGCGCCGAGCCGATCATCGCGCCCAGGATTGCCGGCGGCTTGTCGATCGAGCCCATCGTTTTCACCACGCCGAGAACGGCGGCGACGATGCCCAAAGCGGGCAGCGCGTCGGACAGCGACGAGAGCGTGGTGTGCGGGCCTTCGACCTCGTGATGGTGGGTCTTGATCGCGTTATCCATCACTTCCTCGACCGCGTGAACGTCGAGCGTGCCCGATGAGACGACGACCAGCCGCAGCGTGTCGGCGATCAGATTGGTCAGCGTATGGTCGGCGAGCAATCGCGGATATTCGGCGAAAACGGCGGACGATTTGGGGTCTTCGACATGCGGTTCGAGCGCGATCGGCCCGTCCATCCGCAGCATCTTCATCAGCTTCGACACGAGGAAGATGACGTCGAGATAATCCTGTTTCTTGTATTTCGGGCCCTTCAGGACCTTGCTCAGGCCGCTGCCCAGCGCCTTCAGTTCCTTCGGCGAATTGCCGATGATCAGCGCGCCCAGAGCGGCGCCGCCGATGATCAGCATTTCGTGCGGAATGGCCTCCATGACGGGCCCCAGCGCGCCGCCCGTGAAGACGAACCCGCCGAAAACCATCGCCAGCAACACAACAAGGCCGATTACCGGAAACATTAGTGTAGAAATTCCCCCTTCGTTCCGCGGCCTGGGCCGGAATTTCACCGGCTGACACGAGGGTTAACCCGCTTTGGTAGCCAACCGGTTAACCGTATCGCGCGCGCGCGTTTTTTTGGCGGTTATTTGAGATAATTGAACAACGACAGCTGGCTGAGCTTGGTAAAGCTGGCCTGCGCCGCCGACAGGATCGTCATAGTTTTCTGCAGATCGGTGATCGCCTGCGTGACGTCGGTATCCTCCAGCGCGCCCCGCGTGACTTCGCGGTCGGTGGCGACGGCGGTCATCCGCGTCGATTCGATATCGACGCGTTGCGCGCGTGCGCCGAGCGAGCCCTGCACGCCGGCGACCTGGCTGTTCGAGGCGGTGAGCGCGGTGCTGGCAGCACCGGCCACCGCGCTGACATCGCCCGGCGCGCGCAGCGCCGCCGACAGCCCCGAAATCGTCGCCAGAATGTTGCCGCCGCCGCTATCGGTAAATAGTCGCGACGCGGCTTCACCCGGGACGGCGCTCGAACTGGCGCCGATCGGGATCGCGGTCGGGGCTTCGGTAGCGAAGCTGAAGCTGCCATCGGGATTGGCGGTGACCGCCGGATTGTCGCCCGACGCAAAGATCGACGCGCCGCGCGAATCCTTGGCATTGGCCAGATCGGTGATCGATTTGACCAGCGAATCGAGTTCGTCGGCAATCGTCGCGCGGTCGGTGGCCGAGAGCGTGCCGCTATTGGCTTTGACGGCAAGTTCTTGCGCGCGCTGGATATCGTCGCCGATCGACTTCAGCGCGGTATCGGCCTGGCTCAGCGCCGAGGAGACGATCGTGATGTTGCCGCCGAACGCCTTGTCGTCGCTGCCGTCGCGGATCAGCCCCTGCAGGCGATGATAGGCGACGGCGTCGTCGGACGGCGCGTCGAGTTTCTTGCCGGTCGAAACCTGCGTCTGAAGCTTGTCCGCCTGCGCGGTCAGCGCCTGCATCGTGCGCTGATTGCTGGCGTAGAATTGGCTGGTGCTGATCTGCATGGCGCTTACCTGATGTCGATGATCGTCTGGATGGTATCGCGCGCGACCTGAATCACGCGGCCGGTGGCGGCATAGGCCTGCTGAAAGCGCATCAGATCGACCGCTTCGGTGTCGAGATCGACCCCCGACAGCGAATCGCGCGCGGTCACCGCCGTGTTGCGGATCGTCGTCTGCGCGTCGGCCACCGCCTTGCGCTGCGCCAGCGCCGAGGCGTTGGCGGTGGTCATATTGACGACATTGCCCTCGAACTTGCCCGCGGTGCGCAGCGTGGCGAACGCGGCGAGGTTGGTATTGTCGCGTTGACCGCCACCGACCGCCGCCGCGGCAATGCCGCGCGGATCGGCGAGCGTCAGCGATACCTGCGCGGTTCCGGCGGCGGGATCGATCGCATACATCGCCGCGCCGCTATTATTGTCGAGGTCGCGGCCTTGCGCCTGCACAGCGTTGACGCCATCGACGAAATCCTGCGCGATGCCCTGCAATTGCGCCTTGGCATCGACGATCCGCTGCGATCCGTCGACGATCCCGGCCAGCGCGCCGCCGACCGGCGAAAGCACCTGCTGGGTCACCCCGTTGATCACGTTGAAGACGATCGTGCCGGACGCGTTCTTGGCGAAGCCGGCGGTGGCGGCCATGTTGCCATCGACCAGCATCGGCCCGCCCGCGCCGCCCGCGCGGACGCTGGCGCGCCCGGCAGCGTCGTAGCTGACGGTGATGTCGGTCAGCGCGCTCAACTGATCGAGCACCGAATCGCGCTGATCGAGCAATGCCGCGTTGCCGGACGAACCCGCCGCGGCGCGGCCCAGCCCGCCGTTGATCTTGGCGAGCGTCGCGGCGAGCGAATTGAGCGACGCGACGGTATCGCGCGTGGTCGCGTCGATATCGTCGGAGACGCGGTCGAGCGACGCGCCGGTTTCGGCGAACGCGCTGGCGACTCCCGATGCCGCTTCGAGCATCGTCGAGCGTGCCGCGGTCGAGGTCGGATCGCCCGCGAGCGTGGTCGACGACGTGAAGAAGCTCGACAGTCGCGTGCCCAGCGCACTCTGGCTCATCGAATTCTCGATCCGGTCGAGCCAGGTCACGCTGGTTTCGGTCTTGGCGAGGTCGGCGCCCGAATTGAGCACCTCGGCGGTCTTGAACATGTCGCCGACGCGCTTGATGCCCGATACGACCGAGCCTTCGCCGCTGCTGACATTGCCGAGCCCGCCGATCGAGGCGACCTCCTTGATCGTGGCGGTGCGGCGCGAATAACCCGGCGTCGCCGCGTTCGCGATATTCTCCGACACCGTGTTGAGCGCGACCTGATAGGCTTTGAGCCCGCTCGCGCCGATCGCCAGCATATCGCTCATGACGGCGTGCCGGGGCTATCCGCAGCCGGCGCGGCGGGTTGAAGCGCGGTCTGCGACTTGGCGAGGAAGTCGGTCATCGCCTTGCCGATCCCGATCGGCTGATGCGCGGCCATGCTTTCGGCGACGTTCTTGTCCTGCATGTCGCGGAACGTGTCCGAATTCTTGGTGTCGAACAGGCTGTCTTCGTCGCCGCCCAGCTTGGCCTGGCGCATCGATTTCAGCATCATATTGATGAACACGGCTTCGAACTTCTCGCCGGCCTTTTTCAGGTTGCCGGAAGAACCGAGCCGACTCATGTCGGTCGAGATGCCCGTGGTGGGCGTGACGGGGGTCGGGATGTCGGTCACAGGATGATCAACTCCGCTTTCAGCGCGCCGGCTTCCTTCAGCGCCTCGAGGATCGCGACCAGGTCCGACGGCGTCGCACCGATCGCGTTCACCGCCTTGACGATGTCGGCCAGCTTGGGGCCGGGGGCGAGCAGGAACATCGGGCGCTTTTCCTCGTCGACCGAGACGCCCGATTTCTGTTCGTTCGCGGTCGTGCCGTTGCTGAACGGGGCGGGCTGAACGACGGTCTGCTTCTCGTCGATGCGGACCGTCAGCTTGCCATGCGTGATCGCTGCCGGGCCGACCCGGACCGCCGAGTTGATCACGACGGTGCCGGTGCGGGCGTTGACGATCACGCGCGCGGGCGGTTCGGCGGAAACGACGTCGAGATTCTCGATCTCGCTCATCATCGTCGCGCGGGTATCGGCGCCGGTCGGCGTGTTGACGCGGATCGACACACCGTCGACCGCTTCGGCAACGCCGCTGCCGAAACGCTTGTTGATCGCGCCCGCAACGTTCTGCGCGGTGGTGAAGTCCGAGCGTGCGAGGTTGAACGTGAGATTGGGCGAATTCTCGAACCCGGTGGCGACGGTGCGCTCGACCGTTGCGCCATCGGGGATGCGGCCGGTCGAGGGCACGTTGACCACGACCTGCGACCCGTCCTTGCCCTCGATCCCCAGACCGCCGACCGCGAGGTTACCCTGCGCCATCGCATAGATCTGACCGTCGGCGCCCATCAACGGGGTCATGATCAGGGCGCCGCCGCGCAGCGACTTGGCCTTGCCCATCGAGGCGACGGTGATGTCGATCTTCTGGCCCGGCTTGGCGAACGGCGGCAGTTCGGCGGTGATGATCACCACTGCGGCGTTCTTCAGCCCCGGGTTGATCCCGGCCGGCAGGTTGAGCCCGAAGCGGCTGGTCACCGCCTTCATCGACTGGATGGTGTATTCCAGATTGTCGTCGCCCGTGCCCGCCAGCCCGACGACGATGCCGTAACCGGTCAGCTGGTTGCCGCGGATGCCCTGGAATGCGCCCAGATCCTTGACGCGATCGGCCGAGGCCGGGATCGCGATCAGGCAGGCGAGCAGGGCAGTGAGCAACAGGCGGAGCATAGGATGCAATCCATCAATGAGGTATTCCGCGCGACCTTGGCCCAGCGATGGTTAAGACGGTGCTAACCACGGTGTTTATGTTCGCTTCGCGAAGGCGGTGCCGGCCCGCACCCCCACCCGACCGCCCAATCAGGATATTCTATGGGCGGTCGGGTGGGGGTGCGGGCCGGCACCGCCCGTTTCAGCTGTGCTGAAACGCAACATCATCAGAACGGGCTGATCACCGAGAAGAAGCGACCGAGCCAGCCCTGGCGGCCGGCGCGGGCGACATCGCCCTTGCCGGTGTACGAAATCTTGGCGTCGGCGACGCGGGTCGAGGCGACGCGATTGTCGGCGGTGATGTCGGCGACGCGAACGATGCCCCGGATCTGGACGAATTCGTCGCCGCGGTTGAGCGTCACGCGTTTCTGCCCCTGCACCAGCATCGTGCCGTTGGGATAGACCGCGACGACGGTGACCGAGACTTCGCCCGACAGCGAGTTGGACTGATCGGCCTGCCCCTTGCCGTTGAAGTTGCGCGCGCCGCTGACGCTGGCGTCGGTGCCCTTGAACAATGACAGATTGCCCGTGGTCGGCGGGGTGATGCTGAAGCCGCCGCCGCTGTCGAGCTTCGACGACGACGATTTGCTCGCCTGCATATTCTCGACCAGCACGATCGTCAGCGGATCGCCGACGCGGCGTGCGCGATTGCCTTCGTACAAAGCGGCATAGCCGTCCTGTCCCTGAAAGATGCTGCCATTGGCCGGCGCGGGGAGCGGCGGGGGCGGCGGGGGCGCGGCGGAATAGTCCTCGGGCGGCTTCTTCTTGCCGAAGATGCCGGCCTGCGCAGGCGCGCCCGCGCCGACCAACAGAGCGGTCGCGGCGACGGTGGCGATAAAGGTGGTGAATGTGCGCATTACAGGTTCTGGTTCACATATTTGAGCATGTCGTCGGTGGCCGAGATCATCTTGGAATTGACCTCGTACGCGCGCTGGCATTCGATCATGTCGACCAGTTCTTCGACGACGTTGACGTTGGACGCTTCGAGCATGCCCTGACGGATGATCCCGCGACCGCCTTCACCGGCAATGCCCAGATTGGCGGCGCCGCTGGCACCGGTTTCGAGCATATAGTTATCGCCCTTCGACTGCAGCCCGCCCGGATTGGCGAAGGTCGCCACCTGGATCTGGCCGAGCGAACTGGCTTCGGTCTGGCCGGGAACGGTCGCCGAGACGGTGCCGTCGCTGCCGATCGTGATCGCGGTGGTGCCTTCGGGAACGGTGATGCCGGGCATCACCTGATACCCGTCGCTGGTCACCAGCAAGCCTTCGGGGCTGCGCGAGAAATTGCCCGCGCGGGTGTAGCCGAGCTGGCCGCCGGGCAACTGAACCTGGAAATAGCCGTCGCCGTCGAGCGCCAGATCGAGCGAATTGCCCGTCGTCTGCATCGATCCCTGTGTGTCCATCCGGGCCGTGCCCTGGATGCGCACGCCGGTGCCGAGATTGAGCCCAGTGGCATATTTGCTTTCGCTCGACGATTGCGCGCCGGCGGCGGTGACGGTCTGGTACGACAAGGTCGCGAAGGACGCGCGGTCCTTCTTGAAACCCGTCGTGTTGACGTTGGCCAGGTTGTTCGAGATCACCCGCATCCGCATGTCCTGGGCGTCCAGGCCGGTGCGGGCGATGTGCATCGCTGCGCTGCTCATCTCATTTCACTCCTCAGCTCGGCAGGCGCATCAATGATGCACCGCCTTCATCCATATCCTTGGCCGATTTCATCAAATTGGCCTGCACTTCGTAGCTGCGCTGGTTCTCGATCATGTCGACCAGCGCCTGCGTCAGATTGACGTTCGATTGTTCGAGCACACCCGATTCGCAGGTCGCTTCCTCGTCCTGCGGCAGCACGCCGCCGCCCTTGACGCGGACCAGATTGTCGACCCCCTTGACGGTGTCCGACCCCTTCGGGCTGGCGAACTTGATGCGGTCGATCACCTGCGGGCTCTTGGCGTCGCCACCGACCGGTATGATCGAGATCGTGCCGTCATTGGCGATCGAGATCGACGAGGCGGGCGGGACGGTGATGGGCGTCCCCCCGGCGCTCATCACCGGGAAACCGTCGCCGGTTTCCAGCACGCCCGAGGCGGAGACGTTGAGGTCGCCGCGACGGGTATAGGCTTCGGTTCCGTCGTTCGCCTGAACCGCCATCCACTGATCGCCCGGAATGGCGATGTCGAGATTGCGCCCGGTCGAAATGATCGTGCCCGAACTGCGATCGAAATCCTTGACCTCTTCGGAGGTCGGCTGACGGCTTTCGAAGGTCGGTCCTTTGAGCATCAGCGCGTCGAAATTGACGCGCTCGGCACGGAAACCGATCGTCGAGGCGTTCGCCATGTTGTTGGCGATCGCGGCCTGCGCCGCCATGTGCGCCTTCAGCCCCGATGCCGCCGTGTAGATCAGTTTATCCATGTCGCTCCCCCGCGCGTCCGGTCAGATCAGCGGATGTTGAAAATGGTTTCGGAGATCTGGCTGGCGGTATCGAGCGCCTTGGCATTCGCCTGAAAGTTGCGCTGCGCCGCGATCAGATTGACCAGTTCTTCGGTGATATCGACATTCGACCGTTCGATCGTCGAGGACATCAGATTGCCGAACCCGTCGACGCCCGCCGAACCGAGTTTGGGTTCGCCCGAAATACCGGTTGCCGCCCAGGTCGAATTGCCGAGCTGGCGCAGACCGGTCGGGTTGTTGAAATTGGCCAGAACGACCTTGCCCAGCGACTGGACGTCGCCGTTCGAGAAGCTCGCCCGGACGATGCCGTCGCTGTCCACCGTGACGCCTTCGATCTGGCCGACGGCGGTGCCGTCCTGCGCGCGCGAGGCAACGTTGAACGGTTGCGCGAGCTGCGTCGTCGCGGCTCCCAGGTTGAACGAGATCGTCTGCGGCGCGCTGGCGCCGGCCGGGGTGACCGGATCGAATGTCGTCGCGCCGGTCGGCGACGCGATCGTGCCCGCGGCGTCGAAGCTGACCGTGACATGATCGGCGCCGCCTGCGGTGAGCTGCTTGTCGCCGATGAAGTTATAGGCCGACCAGGTGCCGCCCGCATCGCGCTTGAAATAGGTGCTCAGCGTCTGCGGATTGCCGGTCGCGTCGTACACGGTGGTCGAGGTGGAATTGTTGTAGCTGGTCGGATCGAACCGGTCGAACGTCGCGGTGGTCGGCACCGTGGCGGTCGATGACAGGTTGACGGTCATGTTCACCTGGCTGGTCGGGACCGCCGTGCCGCTGGTTGCGGGCAGGCGAAGGCTGACCGTCTGATCGATCCCGGTGGCGACCACCGCGCCCGATCCGTCGACCGGATAAACCTGGAAGAAGTTGCCGTCGGCGTCGGTGACATAACGGTCCGAATTGACCGTGAACGAGCCGTTGCGCGTGAAATTGACCTTTGCACCGTCGAGCTGCGGCTTGATCGCGAAGAAGCCGTCACCCGAAATCGCCAGATCGAGCGACGAGCTCGACTGGATCAGATTGCCCTGGCTGAACTGCTGGATGTTGCCCTTCACCACGGTGCCCGACCCGACCATCATCGTCGGCGACAGGTTGACGCTCGACGCGATCACATCGGCAAACGCGGTGCGGCTCTTCTTGAAGCCGTTGGTCGCGACGTTGGCGAGGTTGTGCGAGATCGCGTTCATCTCGGTCTGCGACGCCTGAAGGCCGGACAGCGAAGTGTAGAAGGACATGAGAGATTACTCCGTGGGGGAAGGGGGGATCAGCCGATCGCTCGGACGGCGGAAATCGCGACGCTGCCGAGCCCGGCAACGTTGAGGACGGGGTCGCCCGACGTCGGCATCGAGATCGACGTGACCGGCGCCCAGACGAGCGTGCGGCTGGTCACCGCCTTGCCCGAATTGCTGGCGACGGCGGTGACTTTGAACGGACCCGCGCCGGCGTCGGTGCCGTCCGCGAGCTTGCCGTCCCAGTCGAACGTCGCGGCGCCCTTCGCCTGTTGGCCGAGATCGATCGTCTTGAGCGTCTGGCCGGTGGCGTCCTGGATCGTCACCTTGACGTCACTGGCGTCGCCGTCGAGCTCGATCCCGCCGGCGATCCCGCCGGTGGTGCGGCCGTAGGCGACATCGCCCGCGGTCAGCACGGTCTTGCCGACATAGGACATCGCGTCCGAGGTCGTGGTGCCGCCGAGCTTGTCCTGGATCGCCTTGAGCGTGGTCGACATCTCGGTGATGCCCGACAGCTGAGAGAATTGCGCCATCTGCGCGACCATCTGGGTGTTGTCGACCGGGTTGAACGGATCCTGATTCTGCAACTGCGCCGTCATCAGTTTCAGGAAATCGGCCTGGCCCAGCGAATTCGATGCCGAGGTCGATACCGTCGGCGTAGCCGCCGAACCGCTGCGTCCGATGCCCAGATTGGCGAGCGTGGTGTCAAATGTGCTCATGATTATTTCCCAAGCTTGAGAGTGTCGATGATCAGCGACTTCGCGGTCTGCATCACCTCGATATTGTTCTGGTACCCGCGCGAGGTCTCCATCATGTCGACCAGCTCGCGCGTTTCATCGACGTTCGATTCCCAGACATTGCCGTCCTTGTCGGCCATCGGGTTCGCCGGATCGTAGCGTTTGGTGGGGGCGTCGCCGGCGGTGACGACGCTCTCGACATCGACCGTGGCCATCCCGCTCGCTTTGTCGAAGCTGGTGCGGAACACCGGCTTGATCGTGCGATAGGCGGTTTCGGGCGAGCTCGCGACCGACCCGGCATTGGCCAGGTTCGACGCGGTCGTATTCATCCGCACGAGCTGCGCGCTCATCGCGCGGCCCGATACCTGAAAGATTGTCAGCGGTCCGTTCGGCATGGCTTATTCACCCCTCAGCGCGCGCGTGATCTGACCGATCCGGCCATTCAGGAAGGCCAGCGTGGTCTGATATTGCACGGCGTTTTCGGCGAAGGCGGTCTGTTCGGTCGACAGATCGACGGTGTTGCCGTCGAGGCTCGGCTGCAGCGGTACGCGGTACATCGTCGCGCCCGAGATCGCCCCGTCGCTGACACTGCCGTCCTGGGCGGAGGCGAGTGCCTTTTGAAAGTCGATGTCGCGCGCCTTGAACCCGGGCGTCGACGAGTTGGCGATGTTCGAGGCAAGAATGCCCATGCGCTGACCGCGCACTTCGAGCGCCGCCCCATGTATCCCGAACAGACTGTTGTCTGCCATTTGCCGGTCCTCGCGTTAATTCCTGCGCGATGTTCTGCAAACGACGTGCCAAGTGCGTTGACGGCGGTAATTGCCGTTCTGCGACGGGTCAAAGCGGCAAGGCCTTGCCGGTTTGCGGCAAGGCGGTTGCCGGTTTTGTCGTGTCTTCTTGTGCTCGGAAGACCAGCCTCTCAGCCGTCACCCCGGCCTTGTGCCGGGGTCCACCCAGCAGCGGGCGACACCGCAAGAGGCGCTTGCCCTTCGCTTGCGGGCCGGTGGACCCCGGCACAAGGCCGGGGTGACGGAAAAGTTGGTGCACCGTTTGTGAAAACTGGCCCGCGCCTTGCAGAGCCTACGCGCATATGACCATCGATCCCATCACGCTTGGCCCTTTCCTCGACCCCGTGGCAATCGCCATCGTCGCCGGGGGGACCGCGCTTGCCACCGTGCTGCGCACGCCACTCGGCGATATCGGGCGCGGCATCGCCGCACTGGGCGTGCTGCCGCGCCGGAATTTCGATGCGGCGCCGCTGATCGATCAGGTCGCCGCGCTGGGTCGGATCGCGGGCCGTCACGGCGTGCTCGCGCTCGACCGGTCGGTGATTGCCGACCCCGACGTCGCGGCGGCAATCGCCGATATCGTCGATGGCGCATCGCCCGCCGATGTTACCCGCCTGCTCGATGAGCGTCGCCGCGCGCGCGTGCTGCGCCACGCCGGTGCCGCCGATATGTGGGCAGGCGCCGCCGATGTCGCCCCGGCGATGGGGATGATCGGGACGCTGGTCGGGCTGGTCAAGATGTTCCTGTCGATGACCGACCCCGGCGCGATCGGCGCGGGGATGGCGGTCGCGTTGCTCGCGACGCTGTACGGCGCGCTGATCGCCAACCTGATCGCGATGCCGATCGCCGTCCGGCTGCGCCGTCGCGCGCGCGCCGAAGCGGAGGAACGCTCGCGGCTCGTCGCGCCACTCGCCGCGCTCGCCGCGAAGAGCCGGCCGCGCAGCGCCAGCAATCCGGCGATCGCGGCATGACCGACGCCGACCTGCTCGATCCGCCGCCGGCGCGCCCGTTATGGCTGTGGACGCTCGCCGACCTCGCCTTGTTGCTGGTCGGGTTCTTCGTGCTGATCCAGGCGACAGACCGTCAGGCACTGGCCAGGGGATTGCGCGAAGGCTTTGGCGGGACCGTAAGCGACATCGCGGCGGTCGATCCGATCCCGCTTTCCGCCGCCGCCGTGGCGTTTGCGGCCGGGTCCGCCGCACCGCAATCGAGCGACCGACTGATCGGCTTCGCCGCCACCGAATTGCGCGACCCGCGCGTCAGTCTGCGCGTCACCGGCAGCACCGACGGGTCGCCCGCCGATGTCGATCCCGCGACCGGCAGCGCGCAACTGCTCGCCGCCGACCGTGCGCGCGCGGTCACCGCGTTGCTGATCCACCGCGGCATCGCCGCCAACCGCATCTCCATCGCCGCCGTCGGATCGGGACGCCGCGGCGTGCTGGTCACGATGAGCTTTACCGGCGCTCCCATCACCGACAGGAAACCCCAATGATCCGTGCCGTCGCCATCGCCGCGATGTTCGTGGCCAGCCCTGCCTATGCGCAGTTTCAGGACACCAAATTGCTCGACAAGGCGGTGGCCGGGTTCACCGGGCGCGCGATCGGCGAGGATGGCGGCGCGCGCACAGCCGTCGATGCGCGGCTGAAACTCGCGACCTGCCCGATGATTTCCCTGTCGTGGCGCACCGAGCAGCACGATTCGGTGGTGGTCAGCTGCCCGCAGCCCGAATGGCGGATTTTCGTCCCCGTCCGGATCGCCGCGCCGCCGCCGCGGGCGCCCAAGCCCTTGACGCCCGCCGGAACGTCGGCACCCGCGACCCCGCCGGCGGCCAAGGCGCCGATCGTGATCAAGCGCGGCGACCCGGTCTCGGTCAGCGCCGGGACCGACGGCTTTTCGGTGACGCGCGACGGGATCGCGATGAGCGATGCACCCGTCGGTGGCCGCGTGCTGATCAGGGTGCAGGACGGCAAACCGCCGATCCAGGCGATCGCCGTGGAACCCGGCAAGGCCGTGATCCCGGGCGGGGAATAATTTTTTCTAAAGGTTTGGCAGAGGCAGTCGTTCGATGATCCGAGTAAGAAACCGCAAGGTGCATGATGGTGGATCCGATCGGACCGAAGGGCTCAACGCCCGCCGACCGCATAGTCGCCGCCGTTTCGGTGGCGCCGGCGGTGGCAAAGGTTGTGCCCGTGGCGACCGAACCGCAGCCGCAGGAAACGCAGGCCGCAACGTCGGCGGGTCAGCTGGCCGGCGAACTGGCGGCCAAACCACCGGTCGATCCGGATCGCGTGGCGCGTATCCGCAAAGCCATTGCCGATGGCAATTTTCCGATTCTGCCGGCGACGATCGCGGACAATCTGCTCGCGCTCAGAATGAATTGGGTGCGCAATGACCCGGCGTGACGGACTGATCCGGGTGATCGATTCGCTCCATGCCGAAATCGCCGCGATGAAGGCGAACGATGTCGATGCGCTCGACAAGGCGACGCAGAATAAACTGGTCGCGATCGAAGCGCTGGCAGGGATTCAGGGCGCATCGTTGGAGCCCGGGGTGCGCGAACTGGCCGAAGAAGCGCAACGGCTGAACGAGACCGCGCGCATCTACGTCAATTTGCTGGCGGCAAATGTGCGTCGCAGGCTGCAAATGCTTGCCGGTGATGCCGGTGGCTACAGCCCCAATAGCCGGATCACGGCCTACGCCTGACGCCGTTTCGCCCGTGAAACGGCGTTAACCAGGCGCATTTACCACAATTGGCACGACCCTTGCTGATGTTGTTCCCGAATAAGGGCAGCGCACCAAGGGGCCAATGGGCGTAGAAGCAATCACAGGGAATATCGGAAACGTCCGGTCGGCAATCGCTTCGGCGAGCCAGACGACCGGGATCGATTTCGATTACCTGCTGGGGCAGGCCCAGCTCGAGAGCGGGCTCAACCCGACCGCGCGCGCCGGTACGTCTTCTGCCACGGGACTCTATCAGTTCATCGATCAGAGCTGGCTGGGCATCATCAAACAGCACGGCGCCGAGAACGGGCTGGGCTGGGCCGCCAACGCGATCACGCGCGGGGCGAATGGCCGCTACACCGTCAGCGACCCCAACATGCGTCGCGCGATCCTCGATCTGCGCAACAACCCGCAAGTCTCGGCGGTGATGGCCGCCGAATCGGCGTCGGACAATAAGGTCGCGCTGGAAAGCGCGCTGGGTCGCGGGGCGACCGGCACCGACCTTTATATGGCGCACTTCCTCGGCCTCGGCGGCGCCAAGTCGTTCCTGCGCACGATGCAGGTCAATCCCGGCGTATCGGGCGCGGCGATGTTCCCGGCGGCCGCGCGCGCCAACCGCAATATCTTCTACGACGCCAGCGGCAACGCCCGCAGCCTGGGCGATATCTATCAGCGTTTCGCCGACAAGCTCGACAAAGGCGCGTTCAAGGTCGGGGCGACCACGCTCGCGTCCGACGCGCTCGGCGGATCGGGTGTGGGCAAACTGACCGGCACGCCGCTGACCGGATCGGATTACGAAACCGCCAAGGCCAATTTCGCGGCGCTCAGCGGCATCACCACGCTGGGCGACGCGACCGTGATCACCGGGTCGGGCGAGAATAACGACAGCGCCGCGAACTGGGCCAAGGCCGCGCTGGCGCGCGTCAACGGCTCTGTCCCGACCGCCAACGGCTTGGGCGGCACACCGGGCCTCACCTCCGCGACCAGTGCGGTCAATCTTCTGCGTCCGACGCCCGACACCGCGCGGCTGGCGTACATCATGCTCGCAAGCCTGGGGGGCTGAATTAAGTGCCGACTTTCCTGAAGAACGGTTTTGGCGGCAACGTCCGCAACGCGGTCCTGCCGATGGGCATCCTGCTGCTCGTCATCCTGATGGTCGTGCCGATCCCGGCGGCGATGCTCGATGTCTTTTTCGTCACCAATATCGCGATCAGCCTGGCGATCCTGATGGTGTCGCTGAACGCGCAAAAACCGCTCGATTTCTCGGCCTTCCCCAGTGTCCTGCTGTTCGCCACGCTGTTCCGCCTCGGCCTCAACGTCGCTTCGACACGCGTCGTGCTGGTCCACGGGCACGAAGGCGAGGGCGCTGCGGGTCACGTGATCGAAGCGTTCGGCACCTTCCTGATCGGCGGCGATTATGTCGTCGGCATTTTCGTCTTCGCGATCCTGGTGATCATCAACCTGATCGTCGTCACCAAGGGCGCGGGACGCGTCTCCGAAGTGTCGGCACGCTTCACACTCGACGCGCTCCCGGGCAAGCAGATGGCGATCGATGCCGACTTGAACGCCGGGTTGATCACCCCCGAAGAAGCCAAGGCGCGCCGCGTCGAAGTCTCGACCGAAGCCGATTTCTACGGGTCGATGGACGGTTCGTCCAAGTTCGTGAAGGGCGACGCCGTCGCCGGCCTGCTGATCCTGTTCGCCAACATCATCGGCGGGCTGATCCTCGGCCCCGTCAGCCACGGCATGACGCTGGGCGATGCGGCGCATAATTATGTCCTGCTCGCGATCGGGGACGCGCTGGTCGCGCAGTTGCCGTCGCTCGTTCTGTCGATCGCCGCCGCGGCGATCGTGACTCGCGTTACCTCGACGCAGGACCTTGCCGGCCAGATCGGCACGCAGTTCGGCTCGGCGCGGACCTGGGCGCCGGTCGCCGGCATTCTGCTGATCCTCGGCGTGCTGCCGGGGATGCCGCATTTCGTTTTGCTCTCGGCCGCCGGGATTGCCGGGTTCGCCGCGTGGAAGCTGCGCCAGATCGCCAAGCGTCCGCCGCCGGCGGCACCCGCTGCGCCTGCGCCCGATCTGTCGAAGATCGGTTGGGAAGAAGTCTCGGACGGGATGCAGATCAATCTCGACATCGGCTACGGGCTCGTGCCGCTGGTCGACGAACGCCGCGGCGCGCCGCTGATGGGCCGGATCACCGGCGTGCGGCGCCAGCTGTCGAAGGAACTCGGCTTCGTCGTGCCGCAAGTCCGCGTCCGCGACGACATCAACCTTGCACCCTATACTTATCGCATCATCGTCGGCGGCGTCGTCGTCGGCGAGGATCAGGCTTCGGCCGACGAAATGCTCGCACTCGATACCGGCCAGGGTTTTGGCGCGCTCAATGGCAAGAAGGCCAAGGACCCGACCTTCGGGCTCGACGCGACGTGGATTCAACCGGGCGATGCCGATGCCGCGACGGGGCAGGGCTATCTGGTGGTCGATTCGGGCACCGTGATGGCGACGCACCTCAACCACCAATTGAGCCAGAACGCCGCCGATCTGCTCGGTGCGGACGAAGTCCAGTCGCTGCTCGACGGGCTGAAGGACAAGAGCCCGCAACTGGTCGCCGCGCTGACCCCGGCGCCGCTGCCGCTGACCACGCTGACGCAGGTCCTGAAAGGCCTGCTGGCCGAGGGGATTCCGCTCAAGGAATTCCGCCGCATCGCCGCCGCGATCTCGGTCGCTGCGCAGCGCAGCACCGATGCCGAGGAAATCATCGAGGCGATCCGCCCCGAACTCGGGCCGCTGATCATCCAGAAATTGTGCGGCGTGCACGAACCGCTGCGCGTGATGACGCTGGAGGGGCAGCTCGAAGGGCTGCTCGGCCAGGCCGTCCGCTCGGATCCGTCGCGCCGCCACACGATCGAACCCGATTTGGGCCGTCGCATCGTCGACGCGCTGCAGGCCGCCGCGGCGCCACTGGTGGCCGACGCCAAGCCGTTCGCGCTCGTCGTCCAGCCCGCGATCCGCCTCGCGATCCGCAAGCTGGTCAAGACCTGCCTGCCCGACACGCCGGTGATGAGCTTCTTCGAAGTTCCGGAAGAAAAGAATGTCGAAGTCGTCGCCGTGATCGGCGCCCCACAGGCACTTGCAGCATGAGCGCCGAACCGAAGAAAGCCGCGTTCGCCGATGCCGTTCCGCTGACCTACGGCAGGGTGGCAAAGGCCGATGTCGAGCAGCTGGTGCGCAGGCATTCGGCGTTGGTCCGCCGGATCGCGTGGCACGTCCACGGCAGCATTTCGGGCGTGTGCGAGGTCGAGGACCTCGTCCAGATCGGGCTCGTTGCCCTGGTCGAGGCGATCCATTCGTTCGAGGATCGCGGCCAGGTTACCTTCGAACAATATCTCGCGACGCGGTTGCGCGGCGCGATGATCGACCAGTTGCGCCGCCAGGCGACGCTGACCCGCGGCGCGATGCGCCGGCGCAAACACTATCAGGAGGCCGTCGTGGCGCTGACCGAGAACCGCATGCCCCCGACCGAGGCGCAGGTCGCCGAACGTCTGGGGGTGAGCATCGACAAGCTGCGCGCCGATTATTCGAGCGCGGAGGCGGTGCGCTTCGATTCGCTCGACGACGTCTACACCGATGACGGCCCATGGTTCATGAGCGACGAGCCCAACGCGTTCGACCAGCTCGCCGAAGCCGACCAGCGCGACGCGCTGATCGCCGCGATCACCGCGCTGCCCGAACGCGAAGCACAGGTCATCCAGCTTTATTATGTCGAGGAACTCAACCTCGAGGAAATCGGGTTGGTACTCGGCGTCGGTGCCGCGCGAGTGTGCCAGATCAAGGCCTCGGCGCATGCGCGGCTGAAGAAGGCGTTGTCGCGGACAGTGTGACGGCTGCGGCAACCGCAGATCGAGCGGTCAGTCCGGAACTTTCGCGTCGAACGCCTGGCGTGCCGCGTCCACGGTCGTGCGGTTGGCGATCGCCCACTCGCCGAGTATTTTGACCGGCTCGAGCAGCGAGCGCCCCAGTTCGGTCAGCTCATAATCGACTCGCGGCGGGATGCTGGGCGTCACCGTCCGGGTAATGAATCCATCGCGCTCCAGCCCTCTCACGGTCAGCGTCAGCATCCGCTGCGAAATGCCGTCGATCGCGCGCTTGAGTTCGTTGAACCGGCGCGGTCCGCCCCCCAGCGTGCCGACGACGAGGATACTCCATTTATCGCCGACCCGCGCGAGCACCTCGCTCACGCGCATACATTGGCCGGTGTCATGTTCGACGGGTTGCTCGGTCACATCCATGTGCCTCTGGTTACGCCAATGTGCCGCCTTGCGACGGTCATTGCTCTAGCCCATTTCGCCGCCAGGCACAAAATGGGAGTGAGTAACAAAATGAAACTACTGCATCTCGACAGCAGCATCACCGGCGAACATTCGGTGAGCCGCAAGCTGTCGGCCAGCATCGTCGATCGTCTGCGCACGGCAAACCCCGATATTGCCATCGCCTATCGCGACCTGGCCGCGGCGCCGATCGGCCACCTGACGCTCGGCGATATCCCGGCGCAGGGCGAAAGTACGGTGATCCTGGACGAGTTTCTGGATGCCGATGTCGTGGTGATCGGCGCACCGATGTACAATTTCTCGCTCCCCAGCCAGCTCAAGGCGTGGATCGATCGTATCCTCGTTGCGGGCAAGACGTTCAGCTATGGCGAGACCGGCCCGGTCGGGCTGGCCAGCGGCAAACGAGTCATCCTCGCGATCTCGCGCGGCGGCTTTTACGGCGCCGAAGCGCCGATGGCGGCGGCCGAACATCTGGAGACCTACCTGACAACGGTGTTCGGATTCATCGGCGTAACGCCGGAATTCGTGATCGCCGAAGGGGTGCTGGCCGGGCCCGATCAGCAGCAGGCGGCGATGACCCGTGCCGAGCAGTCGATCCGGCAACTCGCGGCCTGAACAAGCGAAAACCCCGGCAGTCTTGCGACTGCCGGGGTTCCGTGGTCGGCGCCGCCACCCTGTATGAAGGGGGGCAGGATGCCGGCGCCGTACGCCTACTGCTCGATTATTACTGGAGCAGCTTGAGGACGCCCTGCGCGCTCTGGTTGGCCTGGGCCAGCATCGCGGTCGATGCCTGCGCCAGGATCTGGGCCTTCGCGAGATTGGTCGATTCAGCCGAGAAATCGGCGTCTTCGATGCGGCTGCGCGCGTCGCTCAGGTTGGTGACGTTGCTGCTCAGGTTGTTCACCGTCGACTGCAACTGGCTCTGTGCCGCGCCGAAGCCTGCACGCGCCGTGTTGACCGTCGTGATCGCCGTGTCGACGAGGCCGAGGGCTGCCGTCGCGTTGGTCGCCGAGTCGACCGTTGCAGCCGTAGCGGCCGACAGATCGATCGTAGCAAAGCTGACCGATACCGTATCGGCAGAACCCGAACCGGTCTGGATCGTCACGCTGCCGCTGGTGCCGGCCGAACCGTCGAACAGGCCAACATTGTTGAACTTGGTGTTGTCCAGGATGCTGGTGATCTGGCCGGTCAGGGCCGTGACTTCGGTCTGCATGTTGGTGCGATCCGAATCGGCGTAAGTGCCCGAAGCAGACTGAACCGCGAGTTCGCGGATGCGCTGCAGCATGTTGGTCACTTCGTTCAGCGCGCCGTCGGCGGTCTGCGCCATCGACATGCCGTCGTTGGCGTTGCGGATCGCCTGGTTCATGCCGCGGATCTGCGAGGTCATCGAAGAAGCGACGGCGATACCAGCGGCATCGTCCTTCGCCGAGTTGATGCGCTTGCCGGTCGACAGGCGCTCCATTGCCGTGCCGAGCGCGCTCTGCGCGCTGTTGGATGCCGCTGCAGCGCGCAGGGCATTCGCGTTGGTTCCAATAACAGTCATGGTAGTCTCCATTTGCTCTGACGATCCCCGCCACCCCCAATGTCGGGGCCGAGCCGTCACAAGGGAGAAACGGCAGGCTGCGCGCGGGATTAAGTATTTTTATTGAGCATGACCCAAAATGGGTAGCGAGCGGTCAGGTCCTGCCGCCCGGCGCGGCTTCCCCTCTTACGCAGGCGCGCGGTCCCGCGCGCGCGTAAGGGACCCGGAAGTTTTTTGCCGGTGGCGGCAACATGTTTAACCGGTCGTTTACCGTATTTGCCGCATCCCCTCTCTCGAAGGGGTATTCAATGCGTTCGATTTTTCCATCCGCTGCGGTTGTTCGGCAGAAATATGCGCTGATCTCGTCGCTTCGGGCACAGGGCCTGAACGTCGCGAGCGAGGACGCGCGGCCGAAGGCGAGCGATACGTTTCTGGTGATGGAGGGCGAAACCGCCCCGATCGCCGCGCGGACGCTGATGGTGTCGGGCGACGGCCGCGGTTTTCAGCTGGGATCGGACGGTACCCCCGCGCGGATCGCGTTCGGTGCCGCCGACGCCGCGATCGGCAACGCCTTTACCTACGCTTATGCCGCCGGCCCTGAAGCGCCGACCGCGGCCGATCCCGAAAGCCTCGCGCTGTTCGCGCTGGCCGAACGCGTCGCCGATGCCGACATCACCGTGCTGATCAACGGTCCCACGGGCACCGGCAAGGAAGTGCTGGCGCGGACGATCCATCAGAGTTCGGCGCGCCGCGACAAACCGTTCGTCGCGATCAACTGCGCCGCGCTTCCCGAAACCATGCTCGAAGCGTTGTTGTTCGGCCACCAGAAGGGGGCGTTTACCGGCGCGTCGTCGGGGGGCGAGGGGTTCTTCCGCGCGGCCGACGGCGGAACGTTGCTGCTCGACGAAATCGCCGAAATGCCGCTCAACCTGCAATCGAAGCTGCTGCGCGTGCTGCAGGAGCGCGAAGTCATCCCGATCGGCGCGACGCAAGCGCAGCCGATCGACGTGCGCATCATCGCCTGCGCCAACCGCGATCTTCAGGAAGAAGTCGCGGCGGGCCGGTTCCGCGCCGACCTTTACTACCGCCTGTCGGTGTTCCCGCTGACCACGCGTCCGCTCAATGAACGGCAGCAGGATATTCCGGCGCTGACCGCGTCGATGATCCTGCGCCATTCGGGCAACCGTCAGTCGATCCCCTGGCCCGACCAGAGCGCGATCGACCTGCTCATGGCGCACGACTGGCCGGGCAATGTCCGCGAACTCGAAAACGTCGTCCAGCGCGCGTTGCTGTTCGCCGCGGGCGATACGATCAGCGCCGCGCACATCGTGTTCGACCGCCGCTCCGGCCCGATCGCCGACGCGATCCCCGCGCGTACCGGCGATACGCTCGCCAATGTCGTGCAGATCAGCGAATTCCAGGCGATCCGCGAAACGCTCGTTGCGTGCGGCGGGAGCCGGATCGAAACCGCGAAGCGGCTGGGCATTTCGGAGCGCACGCTGCGCTATCGGCTGGCGCGCGCACGCGAACAGGGTGAGGACATCACCCGCAGCTCGAGGATGTCGGCATGAGCGGTATCGACGGTATTGGCGGCGCGATGAGCGTCGACCGGGTGATGGCGCTGCGCGCGCAGATCCTCGAACGCAATCAGGCACTGTCGCGCGCCAACGCGGCAGGGGGTGCTGCGGCGCCGACCGGCCCGGCAACTTTCGCGGACTCGCTCACCAAGGCGCTCAACAGCGTCAATGAGAGCCAGAACGCCGCCTCCGACATCTCCGCCTCGTACGAGCGCGGCGAAACGATCGACATCGCCAAGGTGATGCTGGCCCGCCAACAGGCGTCGGTCAGCTTCGAAGCGACGTTGCAAGTCAGGAACAAACTCTTGTCCGCCTATAAGGACATCATGAGCATGCCGGTGTAATATGAGCAACGCACTCACCCCCACGCCCGATCTGGGCCCCGAACGCTTCGCCAACCCGTTGCGGCAGGTTCAGGGGATGCTCGCGCAACCCGCCGTGCGCCGCAGTCTGCCCATGCTCTTCATGGTCGGGCTGATCGCCGCGGCGGCGTTCGCCTGGTTCATGCTGTCGACGCCGACGCAGAAAACCCTGTTCAGCAATTTGCCCGACAGCGACAAGGCCGCCGTGGTCACCGCGCTCAAGACCGGCGGGATCACCGCGCGGGTCGACGATTCGACCGACGCCGTGACCGTTGCCGAAAGCGATTATTCGAAGGCGCGGATGCTGCTCGCCGGGCAGGGCCTGCCCAAATCGGCACCCGCCGGTTATGCGATCCTCGACAACCTCCCGATGGGCACCAGCCGCGCGGTCGAGGGCGAACGCCTTCGCCAGGCGCGCGAGACCGAACTGGCGCGCTCGATCGAGGATATCGACGCCGTTGCCGAAGCACGCGTGCACCTCGCGGTGCCCGAAAATTCGGTGTTCGTGCGCGACAATGCGTCGCCCTCGGCCAGCGTGATCCTGAAATTGCAGGGTGGCCGTTCGCTGTCGCAGGCGCAGGTGTCGTCGATCATCAACCTCGTCGCCTCGTCGGTGCCGGGGATGAAGCCCGAAAGCGTGACGATCGTCGACCAGCTCGGCGCGTTGCTATCCAAACCAGCCGGCGGCGAAGCGAGCAACGATGCCCGCGTTCGTTTCCAGAATCAGGTCGAACAGAAATATCGCGATCAGCTGATGCAGCTGCTCACGCCGTTGGTCGGTGCGGGCAATTTCACCGCCGAAGTCTCGGCCGACGTCAATCTCGACCAGACCGAAGCCACGCGCGAAAGCTATGACAAATCGGGCGCGCTGCGCGCCGAACAGGGCAACTGGACCGGCAAGGACGGCAATGCCGGCGCGCCCGGGGGGATCCCCGGCATGTTGTCGAACACCCCGCCGCCCGCCACCACGGTCACCACGCCGACGCCGCAACCGAGTCCCGGTGCGACGCCTGCTGCTGGCGCGCCGGCCGCTGCCACGCCCGCTGCGCCGGCCGTGCCCGACACGGCCAAGTCGGCGGACAGCTATGCCCGCGCTTACGATCTGGGCCGCGAAGTCTCGGTCACGCGCAACGCCCCCGGCGGCGTCAAACGCCTGTCGGTGGCGGTTGTCCTGCGCGATCCCGAAACGGGCAAGCCGCGTTCCGCGGCCGAAATTCAGCAGATCACCGACCTTGTCCGTTCCGCAGTCGGCGCAGATGCCACGCGCAACGATCAGGTGACCGTGATCAGCCGTCGCTTCGCGCCTGCTGCGGCCACCGGTGGTGGGCAATCGTGGTACGAAAGCGGCTGGTTCGCGATGGTCATTCGCAACGTGACCGCGCTCGTCATCGCGCTCCTCGTCCTGTTCCTCGGGGTCCGCCCGCTGGCCAAGGCGCTGCTCAAGAAGCGCGACGATGCCGGGCGCGGGCGCGACCTGAATCTGGCGCTGGGCATCAGCGCTCCCGGATCGAGCGCAAGCGGCGCTCCGGTCGGCATCGATTCGCTCGACGGGGCGCAGAATTACGACCAGCGCATCGCCGGCGTGCGCGGCTTTACCCGCGACAACCCGACCCGCGCGGCGCTCGCCGTGCGTGACATGATCAAGGCGGACGCACGCTGATGAACGCTCCCTTTCGCTCCTATACGGGTGTCGAACGCGCCGCCGTGCTGATGATGCTGGTCGGCGAGGAGGAGGCCGCGGCGATCCTCCAGAAGCTTGAGCCCGAAGAGGTCCGCCAGCTCGGCAAGGCGATGTTCGCCGTCGCCGATGTGGGGGAGGCCGAGGTCGAATTCGTGCTCGACGATTTCGTCGACAAGGCGCGTGAGCGCACCGCGATCGGCTTCGATCCCAAACCGATCATCGAAACGATGATGACGCGCGCGCTGGGGGCCGAAAAGGCCGACAGCGTGCTCGCGCGCATCACCCCGCCCGAAGCGGCGTGCCAGATCGATCTGCTCGACTGGATGGATGCGGGCGAGATCGCGCAGATGATCGAAAAAGAACATCCGCAGATCGCCGCGGTGGTGATCGCCAACCTCGATCCGGTGATCGCGGCGCAAGTGCTCGAATTGCTGCCCGACGCGATCCAGCCCGAAATTCTCCACCGCGTCGCGCGGTTGGGGCCGATCACCCCCGAAGCGGTCGATACGCTGCGCGCGATGCTCGCCGGGCGGACCAGCTCGGCGTCGCAATCGGCCGGGGTCAGCCTGGGCGGGACGCGCGAAGCGGCCAAGATCCTGTCGGGCGCGCGCAAGTCGACCGAACAGCGCGTCATGCCCAAATTGTTCAAGCTCGACCGCGAGGTCGCGAAAGCGATCGAAGAGGCGTTGTTCGTGTTCGAAAACCTGCTCGACCTCGACGACAAGAATTTGGGCACACTGATCCGCAACATCGACAGCGACGTGCTGACGCGCGCGCTGAAGGGCGTCGACGAAACCGTCCGCAGCCGCTTCCTCGGCTGCATGTCGGCGCGCGCCGCCGACGGCATCCGCGACGAAATGGAAGCGCGCGGGCCGATGAAGCTGAGCGAAGTGCTCGAAGCGCAAAAGGTCATCATCCAGGCCGCGCGCGCGCTGGCCAAGGATGGCACGATCATGATGGGTGGCGACGACGATTATGTCTGATTTCGTTGCAGGCTTTGCCGGGCGCCGCGATGCCGCGGGCGCCGCGTTGCGCCAGGCCTATGCGTCGAAGGGCGTGGCGTTCGCGCCGCGCGACATCACGCCGACCCCACCGGGCGACCCGGATCTGCAACCGCGTCATTTCACGCCCGCCGATACGGACGCCAACCCGACCGAAGGGTGGGATCCGTTCGACGCAACGCAAACACCGACCGGGTTCGTCGATCCCGTCACGACCGCACGGACGCAGGGCTATGAAGAGGGCCTCGCCGCCGCACTCGCCAATGGCGGGCGGCTGGGCGAACGCGATCAGGCGTTGCTCGAACAATTGCTCGGCGCGATCGCCGACGACCGCCGGGTCGACCGCGACCGGCTTGCCGCGCATCTCCGCGCGACGGTCCTGATGCTGGTGACGCGGATGGTGGGAGAGGCCGGCGTCGACGCCGATCTGCTGACATTGCGCGTCGCCAACGCCGCGACGATGATCGGCGACGAAGCCGAATCGGCGTTGCTGCGGCTCCATCCCGACGATGTCGCGCTGGTCGACGGCAAATTGCCCGTCAACATGGTCCCGGTCGCCGACGCGGCGATCGCGCGCGGCCATTTCACGCTCGAATCCGCCGCGACGATCGTCGAGGACGGCCCCGACCAGTGGCTCGAACAGCTCGCCCAGACGATCGACCGCACCGGTCTGCCGGACTGACGCGATGCTCAACCGTTTCACCGACGACTATCTCGACAGCCTCGGCAGCGCCGGCATCGTCCCGACCCCCCGAATTTCGGGGCGGCTGGCGTCGTTCGACGGGCTGCTGATGGAAGCGATCGGGCTCAATCTGCCGGTCGGCACGGTGTGCCAGGTCGGCGCGAACGGCGGCGCCCGGGTCGAGGCCGAAGTCATCGGGTTCCGCAACGGGCGGACGCTGCTGATGAACCTTGGCGGCCCCGCCGCGCTCCTCCCACAATCCTCGGTGCGCCCAATCGGCCCTCCCGGAGAGGCCGAGGTCGGTGCTGCGCTGCTCGGCCGCGTGGTCGATGGCGCGGGCAAGCCGATCGACGGACTTGGGCCGATCCGCGGTGCCAAACACTGGCCGCTCAGCGGCAAGCTGCAGGGCCCGCTCGACCGTGGCCGCGTGCGCGAACCGATGGATGTCGGGGTGCGCGCGATCAACGGGCTGCTGACGATCGGTCAGGGCCAGCGCGTCGGGATCATGGCCGGGTCGGGCGTCGGTAAATCTGTATTGCTCGGGATGATCGTGCGCGCGGCAGAGGCCGATGTCGTGGTGATCGGGCTGATCGGCGAACGAAGCCGCGAAGTCGCCGACTTTCTCGAAACCAAACTGGCCGGGGACGCGCGGGCGCGGTCGGTCGTGGTCGCGGTGCCGGCCAATCATTCGCCGGTGCTGCGGATCCGGGGGGCGCTCCGCGCCACCGCGATTGCCGAAGGCTTCCGCGCCGAAGGCAAGAAGGTCCTGCTGATCATGGATTCGCTGACGCGCGTCGCGCATGCCGGTCGCGAGATCGGTCTGGCGCTGGGCGAACCGGCATCGGCGCGCGGTTATCCGCCCAGCGCGATCGCGATGCTGCCCAATCTGATCGAACGTGCCGGCATGGACGTGAAATCGGGCGGGTCGATCACCGCAATCTACACCGTGCTCGCCGACGGCGACGACGGCAACGATCCGGTCGTCGACAGCGCGCGCTCGATCCTCGACGGCCATATCGTGCTCAGCCGCGCGCTGGCCGAACGCGGGGTTTATCCTGCGATCGACCTGGGCCCCTCGGTCAGCCGCGTGATGACCGATATCGTCCCCGCCGCGCATATCGCCGCGGCGCGCGTGCTTCGCCGCCATCTGGCGACGTATGAAGAGAATCGCGACCTGGTGCTGATGGGGGCGTATCGCGGCGGTGCCGATCCCGAAATCGACGCGGCGATCGCGTATCATCCCGCGGTGATGGAATATATCCGCCAGGACGCCGACACCAAGGTGTCGATGGAGGAATCCGTCGCCGAACTGACCGGCGTGTTCGGTGCGGACAATGGCACATAACAAGAAGCAGCTCGACCGGCTGCTGCGCGTCCGCACGCTGCAACTGGGGATGGTGCGCGCCGACGAAGCGCGCGCGCAGGACAAGCGCGCGAGCGAGGCCGAACTCGCGCATCGAATCGCGCAACTCGCCCATGGGGTCGCGCCCGCGCCTGCTGGCGGAAACGGCTTCGCTCTGGTCGCCGCCGCGCATTTCCGCTCGCGGCTCCAGCAATCCGCCGAAATGGCCGAAGCACGGCTGCGCGACGCCGAAATCGCCGCCGAAGCCGCCGCCGAAGCGACGCGCGAAGCGCGCCGCGATCAAAGCGCGATCGAGAAATTGATGGCCCGCGCCGACGCCGAGGCGGTGCTCAAAGCGATCCGCGCGCTGGAGGCGGCACCGCCGACCCGGAAAATCCGGCACGATCCTTGCTGATCTACCCGCGGGGGCAGTGCACGCCGCCGCACGAGGGGTTCAATGACCGGTCTATCAAGCTCAGCTGCCAATCCGGTGTCGCTGCCTGCCAAGGTCGCCGCGCCCTCGGTAAATGCGCCCGGCGGACAGAGTCTGGCGGCGTTTACCGACATGATGGCGGACAAGGTCGATGCTCAGGCCAGGGAGGACGCGTCGGCAGACGATGAGCGGCAGGACGATGCCGCGCCCGGCAAATCCTTGCCGGACAAGGATAAGGACACGGTCGATCCCGCGCTTGCGTGGCTGCTGGGAACGGCGCCGATCGTGCCGCCCAAGCCCGTCACCGTTGCACTTCCCGTGGCGCCCGTAGCCGTCACGCCCGTGGTGATCGATCCGGCAACCTTGCTCGACGCCGTTGCAGCGGTTCCAGCCGCGCCGTTACCGCCGGTAGCCCCGACATCGCAGCCAGCGACCGATTTCGTGCTCCCGGGCGACGACGGCGTCCCCGCCGCTCCGATCGACCTTCCGATGCCCGCCGCCACCAAATCCACGCCGCAGCCTGCCAAGATCGCGCTGCCGCCCGCGGTTCAACCGCTCGCCGCGACGATCGCGGCCAATGCGCCGATGCCCGCACTGTTCGCGCTCGCACTGGGCGCCGATCGCGGCGGGGGCAACGACGATGCGGCGGCGCCCTCGCTCACACCGACCGCCGCAACCCTGCTCCAGCCGAGCGACGCCGCGGCGCTGATCGCCAAACCCGGCGGCGCGAAAGGGCAGGCGCTCGACATGGGGCGGCAGGACTGGCCGCAAAAGATGATCGACCATATCGAGGCGCTGCGCGACGGCGCCAACGCCAACGACACCTCGATCCGGCTCAAGCCCGAAGCGCTGGGTCGTGTCGATATTGCGCTGCGTACTCATACGGATGGCGCGATCAGCGTAAGGTTTACCGCCGAACAGCCAAATACGCGGACCATGCTCGTCGATGCGACGCCGCAGCTGAGCGCCGCCGCCGAGGCGCGCGGAATCCGTCTGGCCGGGACCAGCGTCGATCTTTCGGGGTCGGATGCGGACGACAACCGGCAATGGGCGCAAACCGCGCGCAGCCCGACCATCACCAACACGCTCGCCGGAGACGGCGAGCCCAACGAGACCGTCAGCGACGGTCGCATCGCTTAAACCGGGGGAATATCGACCATGGCCGACAAGGAAGCTCCAGCTGCCGCCGCACCCAAGAAAAAGGGCAAGGGCAAACTGATCATCATGCTGCTCGCGCTCGTCGCGCTGGGCGCCGGCGGCGCCGGTGCCGCGTTCGCGCTTGGTTTTATCGGCGGGCATGGCGGGGGCAAGGTAGCCGAAGCCGAAGGCCCCAAGCTCGTGCCCAAGGAGGAGCAGAAGCGCGCGAGCGCTGGTGCAACCAAGGAAGGCGAGAGCGGCAAGGGCGGCGGCTCGGCGCCACCGTCCGGCAGCGGCGGCGACAAATATGCCTCCAACTATTACGCGATGGACAAGGAGTTCACTTCGAACCTGCGCGACAGCGTCCACTACGTCCAGATCGGCATCGCAGTATCGACGCCCTACGACGACACCGTCATCGAGAACCTCAAGACCAACGAGATCGCGATCCGCTCGTCGATCCTGATGGCGCTCGGCGATGCCACCGAAGACGAGGTTTTCACCAGCGAAGGGAAGACCAAATTGGCCACCAGACTGGCCGCCGCGATCAACGCGACGCTCAAGCAGAAAGAGGGATTTGGCGGGATTAGTAACGTTTACTTTACCAATTTCGTTGTTCAGTGAGACATGGTTAACGAGACGTCATCGACTTCCGACACGGACCGGCGCGAACGTCCCCGCGCGGTGGCAAAGCATGCCGCTGCACTGGGCGGCGCGAACCTCAATCCGTTCGGCGATCTGCACACGCTGCAGCATCTCTCGGCGCGGCTCGCGCGGAGCTTGCGCGGGGTGTTCGAGCCGTTGCTGCGCCATGAGGTCCGGATCTGGGCGGAACCGCTCGCGGTTCAGCGCTTCACCGATTACCGCGCCGAGCGTCCCGAGGGGCTGACCGGCTGGGTGCCGCTGACGATGAGCCCGGGCAATGGCCAGGCGCTGCTGGTGGTCGACGGCAAATATGCACTCGAACTGCTCGACCTGTTCTTTGGCGGCACCGGTGCCGCACCGCACGACATGCCGACCGAATTCTCGCCCGCGACCGAAGCGATGTTCGCGCGGCTGGGCCGGATGATCGCCGAGCCGATGACGGCGGCGTGGGAGCCGCTGGCCAAGGTGACCTTCACCCCCGTCCGCGTCGAAGCCAATCCGTCGATGGTGGCGGGCCTCGACGGCGACGATCCGATGGTCGTCACGCGCTTCGGGATCGGCAAGGGAAACACCAAGCCGGTGTTCATCGACATCGTCTATCCGGTGCAGGCGCTCAAGCCCTATGCGCCGTCGCTCAACGGCAAGGTGCTCGGCGCCGCGCCCGACATGGCGTGGCAGAACAGCCTCGCCAAGGCGATGATGACGGTGACCTTCCCGGTCCGCTCGGTCCTCGCCGAACCCACGATCAGCCTCGCCAAATTGATGGAGCTCAAGGAAGGCGACGTGATCCCGATCAACGTCGCGGCCGACGTGCCGGTGATGGTCGCCAACGATCGTCTGGGCACCGGCACCGTGGGCACCTCCAACGGACGCGCCGCCATTCGTCTCAACACACTCACGTTCAACGCAGAGGAACTCGCATGACCGATATGTCCGGGACTTTCCCGGTCGACTCCACGATGGCGGCCAATTTCCGGCTGCTGCAGGATGTCGACGTCAAGCTGACGGTCGAAATCGGCCAGACCAAGCTGACGCTGCGCGAACTGCTCGCGCTGGGCGAAAGCTCGGTGATCGAACTCGACCGCCAGGCCAACGAACTGCTCGACGTGTTCGTCAACGGCACGCTGATCGGGCGCGGCGAAGTCGTCACCGTCGGCGAACGCTTCGGCGTCCGCCTGACCGAACTGGTCAGCCCGGAAAAGCGCGGCTGATGTTCGAATATACGATCAAGATCCTGATCATGCTGCCGCTGGTCTGCGGTTTGATGGTCGGGTGTCTGTGGCTGTGGCGCCGGTTCGAAAGCCGGATGCCGGGGCAGCCCGCCAATCGCCTGCTCAAGGTGACCGAAACGATGATGCTCTCGCCGGGCCTGCGCCTTGCGGTGCTTGAGTTCGAGGGTCGCAAGCTGCTCATCTCGGTCAGCCGCAGCGGCGTGACGTTGGTCGATAAATCGGGGGATAGCCCCAAATGACGACCGTCCGCCGCCTTAACGCCGATGGACCGTCGCTGTTCAAATCGCCCGTGGTCGCACCGCGCGCGCCGCTCGGCGTTCAGCTCGCCAAGCTTGCGCTGATCGTGCTCGGCTTCATCACGTTGGTGTTCATGGCAATTCCCGCGGGGGCCCAGACCGCGCCCGCCGCGCCGGCGCCAGTCACCGCGCCCGCCGCAAAGGCGACGCCCGGCGTTGGCGATGCGGTCGACCGCGCGCTGGGTCAGCTGGGTGGCCCGGGGGCTGCCGCGGCGACCAATGGCGCGGGCAAGGCGCCGCTGTCGCTGAGCCTGCAAGTCCTCATCATCATGGGGCTGCTGTCGATCCTGCCCGGGATCCTGCTGATGATGACCAGCTTCACGCGGATCATCATCGTGCTGTCGATTTTGCGTCAGGCGCTGGGGTTGCAACAGACCCCGCCCAACCAGGTGCTGATCGGATTGTCGCTGTTCCTGTCGCTGTTCGTGATGGCGCCGACGATCAACCAGATGAACACGCAGGCGATCCAGCCTTATTCCGCGGGTCAGATCGACGGGACCGAGATGATCGCGAAGGCCGGGGCGCCGTTGCACGCTTTCATGGTCAAGCAGACCCGGATGAAGGACCTGAAAATGTTCGCCGACATGGCGAAATCGGGGCCGTACAAAGCGACGACCGACATTCCCTACGCCGTTCTGCTGCCCGCCTTCATCACCAGCGAACTCAAGACCGCGTTCCAGATCGGCTTTCTGATCTTCCTGCCCTTCATTGTGATCGATCTGGTCGTCGCCACCGTGCTGATGAGTCTGGGCATGATGATGATGTCGCCGACAATCATCTCGATGCCGTTCAAACTGCTGCTGTTCGTGCTGGTCGATGGCTGGGCGATGATGATGGGCAGTCTTGCCGGCAGCTTTGCGACCTAGCGATGGTGCCCGCCTCGCCTCCACCCGCACCGAACCCGTTTCGGATGCCCCGGCCGCAGCCGGCTGCCCGGCCCGTCCTGTGGCTGGTCGCGCCGCGGAGCGCGCCCGCGCCCCAATATCGGATCAACTGACCCATGGATTCGGACTATTTCATCAGCGTCGCCGATCAGACGATGTGGGTGCTGGCGCTGGCCGCCGCACCGATCCTGATCCCGGCGCTGCTCGCGGGTCTGATACTCGGCATGATCCAGGCCGCGACCTCGATCAACGAACAGACGCTGACCTTCGTCCCCAAGCTGGCGGTGGTGGGCATCTCGCTGGTCATTTTCGGCAGCCTGATCATGGGGCTGCTCAGCGATTTCACGGTCGATATCTTCAGCCGCATTCCCGATCTGGTGAGGTAGCCATGCTCGGCCTCGGCCTTGCGATCGAACCCCAGGCCTGGGCGCTCCTCTTCGTGATGGTGCGGATCGGCGCGGCGTTTATCGCCGCACCGGTGTTCGGCGCGGTGTCGATCCCGTTGCCGGTGCGCATTTCCCTCTCGGGCGCGATCGCGGTGCTGGTGATGGCGGTGCATCCGGTGACACCGCCCGCCGAGGTGTTCGGTCTCGCGACCTTCGTCGCGGTCGCCGCCGAAGCGCTGATCGGGCTGGCGATGGGCTTCATCCTGCAAATCGCCTTCGCCGCGCCGATGATTGCCAGCGAGGTGATCGGCACCTCGATGGGGATCGGCTTCGCCAGCGCGATCGATCCGCAGAATGGGCGATCGACGCCTGCGCTCGGGCAATTCTTTTCGGTGCTGCTGACCTTGCTGTTCCTGTCGGTCAACGGCCACCTGGTGCTGGTCGACATGCTGGTCAGGAGCTACACGGTGCTTCCGCCGGGCGGATCGTGGCTGGGGGCCGAACGGCTGCGCGATATCGCGTTTTTCGGGGGTTATACCTTCGCAGCCGGGTTATTGCTCGCGCTGCCGGTCGGGTTCCTGCTGCTGTGCCTCAACATGATCGTCGGCATGATCAGCCGGTCGGCGCCGAGTCTCAATTTGTTCGCGGTCGGGCTGCCCGCCAGCCTTGCGGTCGGCGTCGTCGCGCTCGCGCTCGCGATGCCCGCCATGGGTGATTACATGCTCGTCATCGTCCAGGAAGGTCTGGATGCGACGCAACGTCTGGTGTTCGGCTGATGGCTGAATATGAAGGCGACAAGACAGAACTGCCAACAGCCAAGCGTCGCAAGGACGCGGTCGAGCAGGGCGATGTTCTCAAATCCCGCGAATTCGCGACCGCGCTGATCGTGCTCGCCGGGTGCGGTTGGCTGGCACTGTTCGGCCATTCGCTGATGACCGCATGCGAAGGGATCATGCGCGCGAGCTTCAATTTCGGACGGGGCGATATCGAGGATTGGTCGCCGATGCGCCCGCTGGTGCAGGCCGGGCTGGGGCTGGCGCCGGCGGTTGGGGGATTGTTCGTGATCGCGATGCTGGCGGCGATCTTCGGTCAGGCCGGGCTCGGCTCGTTCAATTTCAACGGCAGCCTGATGCAACCCAAATTCTCGCGGATCAATCCGGCGTCGGGCCTCAAACGGATATTCGGTCCCAGCGGCTGGATCGAACTCGGCAAGTCGCTGCTCAAGGTGATCCTGCTCGGCGGGATCGGTGCGTGGTTGCTGTGGAAGACCGCGAAGCCGACGATGGGGCTGACCTCCTCCAGCGACGTCGCCGGGGTGGTCGGGGCGCTGGGCGGGACGTTCGTCGGAATCCTGTTCACGATGGCGGCGGGGCTGGTGATCATCGCCGGGGTCGATTTGCCGATCCAGATCATCCGGCTGCTGGCCAAGCTGAAAATGACCAAGCAGGAAATCCGCGACGAGAATAAGGAAACCGAAGGCTCGCCCGAGGCGAAGCAGCATATGCGGCAACGCCAGCGCGAGATGAGCCGGCGCAGCGTCCGCGCCGCGGTGGCGACGGCGGATGTCGTGCTGACCAACCCGACGCATTTTGCGGTCGCGCTCAAATACGATCGCTTCAGCGATGCCGCGCCAGTGGTGGTCGCGAAGGGGCGCGGCGTCACCGCGCTGGCGATCCGCGATGTCGCGGGCGACGAGCAAGTCCCGATCCTCGAATATCCGGCGCTGGCCCGCGCGGTTTATTATACCAGCCGCGAGGGGCAGGAGGTGCGCGACGATCTCTACGCCGCGATTGCGACCGTGCTGGCGTTCGTTTTCGGCCTCAATGCGCGCGCCGGATCGCCGCCGCCGCCGATCGACGTGCCGGTCACCGCGCGCTTCGACGAAAATGGGGTGAGACAGTCGTGAAACGGCTAAATCAGATGGCAGCCCGGTCGTTCTATGATCCGCAGCGCGCGGAGAATTTTCAGTGACCACCACCAGTTCAACGACATCCGCCGCGCAAGCGCTGTTCACCTCGCTGTCGACCGGATCGGGGGTCGACACGGGGTCGCTCGTCACGTCGCTGGTGCAGGCGCAGTTTGCCGGCAAGACCGACGCGCTGACCAAGCAGTCGGACACGCTGACCGCACAGATTTCAGGCACGTCCACGTTGATGAGCACCGTCAGCCAGTTCGCCGCCGCGCTCAAATCGCTCACGACCGGCGGGACGCTGCAAAGCCAACCGATCAGTTCGAACAGCAGCGTCCTGACCGCCAGCGCGGTGTCGGGCGCAAAGCTGGCCGGTTTGTCGGCGACCGTTTCGGTCAGCCAGCTTGCCTCGGGCCAGGCGGCGCGCAGCACCAATGCCGCCGCCAGCCGCTCGACGGTGATCGGCTCCGGTACCTTTACGCTGACGCTCGGCGCGGCCACCTATAACACTGCCGGCACGGCGATGACCGACTTCGTCGCCGGCAGCGGCACGCCGGTCAGGATCGATCTGGCCAATGCCAGCCTCGATGACGTCGCTGCGGCGATCAACGCCAAAAAGGCCGGTGTCACCGCGTCGGTCGTCACCGATGCCGATGGCAGCGCCTACCTCTCGCTCAAAGGCGCCAGCGGTGCCGCGCAGGCCTTCACGCTCGAGGCGACCAGCGATCCGTCGGGTGCCCTCGCCGATTTCAATGTCGGTGTCGGCGCGGCGGGTACGACGCTGTCGTCGATCGCGCAGAACGCCAAACTGACCGTCGATGGCGTGCCGGTCGAACGCGCATCGAACACGATCAGCGACCTGATCACCGGAGTGAAGCTGCAACTGACCGGCACCAGCGCGAGCCCCGTATCGTTGACCAGTTCGGTGCCGACCGACGCGCTGAAGGGCGCGGTCACCGATTTCGTCGACGCCTATAACGAAGTGCTCACCAAGCTGAACGAGCAACTCGACCCGCAGACCGGGCCGCTCAAGGGCGACGCGGCGGCGCAGAGCCTGCTTCGTTCGCTACGCAGCGTCACGACGAGGGTGCTGCTGTCCGGCGTCACCGACGGGTCGCCGACGACGCTGGGGGCGATCGGGGTGAAGACCAACCGCAACGGTACGTTGTCGGTTGACGACACCGCGGTGGCGCACGCACTGGCAACCTCACCGAGTTCGGTCGAAGCCATTTTCTCCTTCTCGAGCGCCAGCAGCAACGGGCTGACCGCCGCGCTCCAGTCGATTTCGCTCGGTGCGAGCAGCACCCTGTTCGGGCTGGGCGCATCGTCGATCCGCTACAACCAGCAAGTCGCGGCGGTGTCGAAGGCGAAGGACGTCCTCACCACCCAGTCAGACGCGATGACGACGCGGCTGACGCAGCAGTTTTCGAGCATGAATTCAAAGGTCGCGGCGTATAAATCGACGCAGGAATTCATGAAGAACCAGGTTGCCGCCTGGAATAAGTCGAGCTGATGCGCGGCTACGCCACCGCGCTCAGCGGCGACCCTTACGCGACGTATCGGCAAATCGACCTCGTCGGCCGTACCGCAGAAGCCGACGGCGCCGAACTGGTGCAGTTGCTTTACGACGAACTGGTGCGCGCGCTGCGCGTTGCCGCCTGGGCGACCGAGAAACGCAATTTCGCGCTCAAGAGCGAAAAGGTCACGCGCGCCACCGCGATCCTGTTCGCGCTCGAGGCGGGGATCGATTTCGATGCCGGGGGCGACGTGTCGCTGACGCTGGCGCGGCTCTACACCGGCGCGCGCAACACGATCGTCAATGCCAGCATCGGGCAGGACCCGCGGCCGTTCCGCGACGTGGCGAGCGATCTGGAAGAGATCGCTCAGGCGTGGTCACAAATTCGCGCCGCCGTGTAGCGATCGTTTCGACGCGCTTAACCATTTCGACAGCCGCGCGCGATACGCTGGCGTCCAAAGGGAAAGACGAGATGGCCCACAGTAACAGACCGGTGCGGACGATCCTGGTGGTCGACGACAGCCGCACGACGCTCAACATCATCGGCAAACGGCTGACCGAGCTCGGATATCTGACCGCGCTGGCCGATAATGGCGGCGAGGCGCTCGATTTGATTGCCGCGCGCGGGTTCGATCTGGTGCTGCTCGACATGGTGATGCCCGGCATGGGCGGGATGCAGGTGCTCGCGGAAATCCGCTCGCGGACCGAGACCTGGGATTTGCCGGTGATCGTGCTGACCGCGCGCAGCGATCATGCGGCGGCGATCGAAGCGCTGAAGACCGGCGCGGACGATCATCTCGCCAAGCCATTCGATTTCGATGTCCTGACCGCGCGGATCGACCGCACCTTGGCACGCGCGCGCCGCGTGTCAGACCTCAAGCGGTCGAACGCGGCGCTCGACGCGCGGGTCGCGGCGCGTGCGATGGAATTGGGCGAAGCGCGTGCCGAACTCGCCGATATCCGCGCCGATCGCCAACGCCTGATCGTCTCGCTCCAGTCGCTGCATGACGAAGTCGAACGATTAAGACCCTAACCCCGGATCCAGTGCCGGCGGACGAAGTACGCCGTCACGCCAGCGCCGATCAGCAGACACAGCGCGACAATCGCATCGAACGCCCAGGGCTGGTCGGCCAGCCACAGTCCGCGCACGTTCATCCCATACAGCCCGGTCAGGAATGTCAGCGGCAGGAAGATCATCGCCGCGATCGAAATGATCAGGCTGCGCTGGTCGATCTGTTCGGCGCGCAGATCGGTCAGCGCTTCATGTGTCAGCGCGGATCGTTCGCGGATGCTTTCCAATTCTTCGGCCATCCGCGCCGCGCGATCCGCGGCTGCGGACAGATGCAGTCGGTCATCGTCGCCCAGCCACGGCACCGGCAATGCGGCCAGCTTTTCGAGCGCTGCGCGTTGCGGCGCTAGGAAGCGCCGAAAGCCGATCGCCTCGACCCGCACGCGCGTCACGGTGCGGCGAAGCTCGAAAATCTTGTCGGTGTCCAGCCCCGTTTCGCATTCGTCGAGTTCGTCACCCAGCGCGGCGACATCGGGGTCGAGATCGCTGGTGATGGCGGTGGCGAATTCGGTGATCAGGTCGCCGGGGTCGCGCACGCGCCCGGCCTCGACCGACTTTTCGACCATCCCGATCGCGGTCAATTGCCGCCGCGTGACCGAAACGACGCGCCCGCCGATCGCCCATACCCGGACCGACGCCAGCGGATCCGACGCCGACATCCGATCCTCCGACCCGCCGCGCAGATTGAGCAGCGCGCCGTCGCCGACTTGTTCGCAACGCGGGCGCGTTTCGGTCGCGGTCAGCGCCTCGATCAGCGAATCGTCGAGTTGCGCAACGTCGGCCAGCCACGCTTGCGCATGCTCGTTGTTGGTCGAAAGATGCACCCAGACAAAGCCGTCGCCGGCGCCGAGCGCGTCCTTGATGTCGCAGCGCGTAGCCTTGCCTTCGGTATCGACATGATAGGCAAACCCGCTCATCGCGCCATCTCCACAAACACGGTCAGTCCTTCTGCGGCATCGCCGGGCGGGGCGGAAGAGGCGATCCGCACCGCATCGGCGCGCGCGCGGTCGAGGATCGCGGGCGGCACGTCGGGGGCGTGGATGATGCGATCGGCCTGCGCGAGCGCGCGCGCCTGACGCAGCGTGAGGTCGTCGGGGTCGGGGGAGGTCAGGACCATTTCTACCGTTCCCCCGCGAAGGCGGGGGTCCAGAGTCGCCAAGTTCACAGCCCGAGATTCTGGGCCCCCGCCTTCGCGGGGGAACAGCCAGTTCTCAACTGCCAGCGGCGAGGCAGACAAAGGATCGAGCGCACCGCCCGCAGCCATCGCCGCGCCCAGCGCCCGCCGCCGCTCACCGCCATCGGGGAAGCGTTCGCGCAGCACTGCGCGCGCCGCGTGAAGTGCATCGGCCAGCCCGCCCAGCGTTGCCGGCAAGATTGCCTCCAGTCGCTGACGCAGCGCCGCCGCCAGCCCCGCCGAGGCGCCGCCGGTGCCGATCGCGACGATTACAGGCGACCGGTCGACGATCGCGGGCAGGGTGAAATCGCACAGGTCAGGCCGGTCGACCGCGTTGACCAGCACACCGCGCGCCTTCACACGCGTCACCGTCGCATCCGGATCGTCGAGCGCGACGATCGCCAGCGCCGCTTCAGCCTCCTCGCCGACGATTACCGCACCCGCGCGCTCCAGCAACCGGCGCTTGGCATCCGCGGCTTCGCCTTCACCGATCAGCATCACCGGCCGTCCGCCCAGCCGGACGAATACCGGCAGGCTGTGCAGGCTCACGCGGTCAGCCACTCGGGAACGCGCTCGGCGCCCATGATCGTGCTCGCCGCGATGCGGTCGGCGACGACGGCGAAGCGGTCGCCGTCGACCAGCACCTCGGGCACCAAAGCGCGGCTGTTATAGGTGGACGCCATCGTCGCGCCGTACGCGCCGGCGGTGTGGAAGACGGCCAGGTCGCCGCGCTTGACCGCATCGATCTCGCGATTCTTGGCAAAGGTATCGCCGCTTTCGCAGACCGGCCCCGCGATATTCGCGATCATCCGCTTGCCGCTCGGGCGGACCGCGCTGAATTCGTGGTGCGCGTCGTACATGGCAGGGCGCAGCAGGTCGTTCATCGCGGCATCGACGATCACCCACGGATTGCCCGTGCCCGGCTTGACCCAGATCACTTCGGTCAACAGCAGCCCGGCATCGCCGGCGATCACGCGGCCGGGTTCGAACATCAATGTCGCATCCCAGCCGTCGGTGACGCGCGCGATCATCGCGCCGATCGCGGCTGGGGTCGGATAGATTTGGCCGGGCTGATAGGCGACCCCGAACCCGCCGCCGAAATCGACATGCGTGATCGCGTGGCCGTTGCTCCGGAGCAAGGCGACGAGTTCGCCGATCCGGCGATAGGTCGTCTCGAGCGGGGCGAGCTCGGCGATCTGGCTGCCGATATGGCTGGCGACGCCGCGCATATTCAGCCCGGGCAGCGCGGCGAGGCGAGCGAAGATCGCAGGCGCGTCGCTGATCGCGACGCCGAACTTGTTCTCGGCCTTGCCGGTCGAAATCTTGGCGTGCGTGCCGGCATCGACGTCGGGATTGACCCGCAGCACCGCCTGCGCGGTCGTGCCGCGCGCCATGGCGAGCGCGGAGAGGACTTCGCCCTCTTCCTCGATTTCGATATTGAACTGGCCGACCCCGGCGTCGAGCGCGGCGGTCATTTCGGCGACGGTCTTGCCCACGCCCGAAAAGACGATGTGCTCGGCGGGCATCCCGGCTGCCAGCGCGCGATGCATTTCGCCCGCCGACACGATGTCCGCGCCATAGCCGCATTTGGCGAGCACGTTGACCACGGCGAGGTTGGGGTTGGCCTTGATGGCGTATGCCAGATGGACGCGCGGCAGCACGCTCAGTCCGGCACGCAGCCCGTTGGCATTGTCCTCCAGCCGCGCGCGCGAATAGACATAAACGGGGGTGCCGACCTCCGCCGCGATCCGCGACAGCGCAACGTTCTCGGCGTGAAGCTCGCCGTTCTTCAGCGTGAAATGGCTCATCTCAATTGGCAGGCGGCAGGTCGTATTCGTCGCCCTTGCGCTCTTCCGACGCGGTCAGCAATTCGTCGCTGCGGCCGGGCCGCGCCTGGACCGACGGGGTGAGCAGCGCGGTGGCCGCGGGGGTGGCGGTCGCGCCATAAGGAGCGACCGGAAGCGCCTTGCCCGCCGCCGGTTTGAGGTCGCGCGCAGCACCGCAGGCCGACAGCGCGAACAACAGACCGATAATCACAACAGGCTTCACTTCTTTTCTCCCGCGCGCCGCGCCGTGGCCGCCGCGATCGCTTCGCGCACCCTGACCGGCGCGGTGCCGCCCAGACTCGTGCGGCTCGCCACCGAAGACTCGACCGTCAGCACGTCATAGACGCGTTCGTCGATCCGTGCATCGATCTGTTTGAGGGCGTCGATCGGCAGCGCATCGAGCCCGATCCCCGCCTCCTCCGCCGCTTTCACCGCGCGGCCGGTGACGTGGTGCGCCTCGCGGAACGGGAGGCCGGCTTCGCGCACCAGCCAATCGGCGAGATCGGTCGCGGTGGCAAAGCCGCTTTCGGCGAGGCCACGCATCCTGTCGGTCCGGAACGTCGCGCTGTCGACCATGCCCGTCATCGCCGCGATCGACAGGCCAAGCAGATCGTGCGCTTCGAACACCGGCGGTTTGTCGTCCTGCATGTCCTTTGAATAAGCGAGCGGCAGGCCCTTCATCGTGATCACCAGCGCGGTCATGCACCCGGCGATCCGCCCGGCATGGCCGCGCACCAGCTCGGCGGCGTCGGGATTGCGTTTCTGAGGCATGATCGAGCTGCCGGTCGACCATTGGTCCGACATCGCGACGAACCCGAACGGTTGCGACGCCCAGATCACGAACTCCTCGGCGAGCCGGCTGAGGTGCAGCGAACATTGCGTCGCGGCCATCAGATAATCGAGCGCGAAGTCGCGGTCGCTGACCGAATCGAGCGAATTGGTCGTGGGACCGTCGAAGCCGAGCGCTGCGGCGGTCGCGGCGCGGTCGATCGGAAAGCTCGTCCCCGCCAGCGCGGCGGCGCCGAGCGGCGAGCGATTCATCCGCGCGCGATTATCGGCAAAGCGGCTGCGGTCGCGCGCGATCATGTCGTGATACGCCATCAGATGATGGCCGAGCGTGACGGGTTGTGCGGACTGGAGGTGCGTGAAGCCCGGCATTACCGCGTCGGCATGTTCGTCGGCGCGCGCGATCAGCGCGTCCTGGAACACGCCCAGTGCGGCATCGACCTGATCGATCGCGTCACGCACCCACAGCCGGAAATCGGTTGCGACCTGGTCGTTGCGCGACCGCGCGGTGTGCAGCCGTCCGGCGACCGGTCCGATCTTCTCCGCCAGCCTTGCCTCGGTCAGCATGTGAATGTCTTCGAGCGCGAGATCCTCGGGCACGCCATCGCGTGCGTAATCGACCGCGACCGCATCGAGCCCGTTGGCGATCGTCGCAGTATCGGCTGCGCTCAGGATGCCGGTCGCGCCCAGCATCGCCGCATGCGCTTTCGACCCGGCGATATCCTGACGCCACATTCGCTTGTCGAAAGGGATCGAGGCATTTATCTCGCGCATCACCGCGGCCGGTCCTTCGGCGAACCGACCCCCCCACATGCTGTTCGAGGTATGCTTGCGCTCTGTCATTCTTCTGCCCGTACTGGCGCTGCCCGCCCTGCTGATAGCCGGGTGCGATAGGCCGTCACCTTCCAACGGGCAAGCGACCGAGGCAATTGCCAATTTCGGCGCAAATTCGACCGTGCCGGACGATGCCAATGTCGCCGCGCCCGACGAAGTTCCTGCCGGGCCGGACAACGGCGTCGATATCATCGGCAAACTCGACCGCTCGCATAAAGGAGAGTCGGCACCGGGGGTCGAGTTCCAGGGCCCCGACGGCGCGACTTTGTCCTTCGCCAACTTCACGGGAAAGCCCTATCTGCTCAACCTGTGGGCGACGTGGTGCGGGCCGTGCAAGGTCGAGATGCCGACGCTGGAAAAGGTTGCGGCACGGGGCAAGCTGACCGTCCTTGCCATCAGTCAGGATCTCGATGGCGCGGCGAAAGTGACCCCCTATTTCGCGGCGCAGAAGTTCACCGCGCTCAAGCCCTATACCGATCCGAAGATGTCCGTGTCGGTCGCGCTGGGCGGCCCCAGCCTGCCCACCACGATCCTGTACGACGCGACGGGCCACGAAGTGTGGCGGATGACCGGCGGGATGGACTGGACCAGCGCGACCGCGAAGGATTTGCTCAGGGAAGCGAAATAGGCAGGGCGTTACTTCACGTTTCAGCAACGGCCCGACGCGTCGAATTCAATGCCCCTGCGAACGCCAGCGGCGGATCGTGCGGCTGATGATCTGGTCCTCGCCACCGGATTCGCGCCACAGATCGGAGAAGATGGGATCGTTCGACGCCGGACGCTTGCCCTCGGCCAGCGCATCGAACGAGACGCGGATCGGGATCGCGACACCTTCACCGCAGATGATGCACTCGCGGTTGCGCAATGCCGGGATCGAATCGAGGAACCCGCGCGCGCCTTCGGGCATCGCGGCGCGGACGAACGCCTGATCGCGATCGTTGTTGAGGCGCATCGAAATGATCGTGCCGCACTGCGACAGCACGCCTTCGGCGAGATCGGAGGGGCGCTGCGTGATCAGGCCCAGGCTGACGCCGTATTTGCGGCCTTCCTTGGCGATCCGGCTGAGGATCTTGCCGACTGAGGATTTCTGGTCGTCGCCTGCGGGGATGTAGCGATGCGCTTCTTCGCAGACGAGCAGGATCGGGCGTTGCGGTTCGTTGCGCGACCAGATCGCGAAATCGAATACCATCCGGCTGAGCACCGCGACCACGACGCTGGTGATTTCGTTGGGCACCCCCGACACGTCGATGATCGAGATCGGCTTGCCGTCGCCGGGCAGGCGGAAGATGCGCTGGATGAAATCCTGCATCGTGTCGGCGACGAGCATGCCGGAGAACATGAAGCCATAGCGCGGATCGGCCTTGATCTCGTCGATCTTGGTCTTGAGCCGCAAATACGGCGCGGTGTCGCCCGCGCGGTCCATCTTGCCCATTTCGAGCTGGATCAGATTGGTCAGGTCGCTGAGCAGATAGGGGATCGGCGCATCGACCGTCAGCTTGGCGATTTCCTGCCCGATGCGCCCCTTGCCGCGCGCCGCGAGCAGACACTTGGCTAGGATGTCCTTGTCGATCTGCGCTTCGTTGCCCGACGTGGTCAGGAAGACTTCGCAATGTTCCTCGAAGTTCATCAGCCAATAGGGCATTTGCAGGTTCGAGACGTCGAAGATCGCGCCGGTACCGTCGAATGCAGCGGCATATTCGCCGTGCGGATCGACCATCACGATATGGCCCTGCGGTGCCAGGTCGCAGATGCGGTGGAGGATCAGCGCGGCGGCGGTCGACTTGCCGGTGCCGGTCGACCCCAGCAGCGCGAAATGCTTGCCCAGCATCGCGTCGATATAGATCGCGGCGCGAATGTCGCGGGTCGGGTACACCGTGCCGATCTCGACGCTGGCGCGGTCGTCGGCGGCGTAGACTTGCTTGAGGTCGGCGGTCGAGACCGGGAAGGCCTGCGCGCCTGGCACCGGATAGCGGGTGACGCCACGGCGGAATTTATAGAGCTTGCCGGTCAGCCGCTCTTCGTCGCCTTCGCCGAGGAAATCGATCTGAGCCAGTACCCCGGCGTCGCTCAGCCGCAGCGAGCGGACGTTGGCCATCAGCCAGGTCCCGCCCAAACGGATCTTGATCTGCGTACCGACCGACCCGGCGGCAGCGAGCACGGGATCGGGATCTTGCGCATAGGAATCGATGGCGGCCATATCGAGCAACACGAGCCCGCCTGACCCGGCAATCTCCATCACCGCGCCGATCTGACGCGAGCCGCCCGCGGTCTGCGCGACGGGCATGGCAGTGGCGAAAGCGTCGCCGCTTTGCATCTCGGTCATCGGCATCCCCTGATCATCGGGCATGTCTGTGCACCGACAGGGGTAAAGATTAGGTGTGCAGCGCGGTAACGATTACACGCGCCGCGCGACCCATCCGGCCGCCCAGCCGAACAACACCGACAGCGCGACCGCGACCAGCCCATAAGCGACCGACGAGCGCTGCGCCGATCGTTCGACGAAGCGCTCGAACCCCGATTTGCGGATGTCGATCTCTCTGGTCGCGACGGCCAGCACGCGACCGTCGCGGATCAGGAAGGTTTCGGCGGTGAACCGCCCGACCGGCACACGCGCGGGGATGGTGATACGCGCGCGATACAATACGCCGTCGCTGATCTCGACCGCGCGCGGCGCCTCGTAATAGAGGCCGCCGCGGCGCTTGAGATCGACCAGCCCGCGGGCAAAGCGGTCTTGCTCGTCGCTCGGCGCGTTCGATGCGGGGGAAAGCTGCAGGCTGCCCAGACCGAGTTCGTAGATCGCCCGCGTCCGGTCATCGACCAGATCGGCGATCGGTCGCGACGACGCAAGGCCGTAGAAGCTGGGCGCCGAGCGGTACCGCAGCCGCGCCGAATTGACCCAGATGCCCGCGATCTGGGTTTTCTCGCGGATCAGGATCGACTGGGTCGGGCCCTTGACCACGACCACGATATCGGTCGGCTTGTCGTCGTCGGGCAACCGCCCGCCGGGATAGAGAATCGCGCCGAACAGCAGCAACTCGGCACCGGTGAACGAATAAGCGATGTCGATCTGGCGCTGCGACACGTCGGGGACGAGCACGGGCTTTGTCTGCCCCATCAAGAAGGGTGCGATGAGCAGGGTGAGGCTGGCGCGCCACTTCATGACAGCTCGACCGAATAGATCTCATCGGGTCGCCAGCCGAGGCCGATCGCCATGCGGACCGCGACCAGCAGCACGATCGCCGCAAGCGCGAAGCGGAGATATTCGGGTTTCACCCTGGCCGCGAAGCGCGCGCCGACCTGTGCACCGGTGACCGAACCGAGCAACAGCAATGCGGCCAGGACAATATCGACCGCCTTGGTCGTTGTCGCGTGGACCATCGTCGCCCAGGCGGTGACGAACAACGTCTGGAACAGGCTGGTGCCGACCACCACCTGTGTCGCCATGCCGAGCAGATAGATCATCGCCGGCACCAGAATGAACCCGCCGCCAACCCCCAGCAGGATCGTCAGGATGCCGACTCCAAACCCCAGCAACAGCGGCGCGAGCGGTGAAATGTACAGGCCCGAGCGATAGAAGCGCGTGCGGAACGGAAGCGCCGCGATCAGCGGGTGGTGCCGGCGCTTGGCCGCGCGCGGCGCTTCGCCGGCCTGCGTCGCGCGGATGAACTGGATCGATTCGCGCGCCATCATCGACCCGATCGAGCCGAGCAGCAGGACATAGACGACCGCGATCACCGTATCGAGCTGGCCGGTCGCCTGAAGCAACCGGAAGATCCACGCCCCCGCGAACGACCCGACGAATCCGCCAGCGACCATCAGCCCGCCCATCTTGAAATCGACCCCGCGTCGCGACAGATGCGCGAACACGCCCGAGACGCTCGCCCCGGTAACCTGGCTCGCCGACGAGGCAGCGGCGACCGTCGGGGGGATGCCGTAGATGATCAGGAGCGGCGTCGTCAGGAACCCCCCGCCGACCCCGAACATCCCCGACAACAGCCCCACGAACCCGCCGAGCAGGATGATGACGATCGCGTTGACCGACATATTGGCGATGGGAAGGTACAGATCCACGACGTTGGCTTAGAGCCAAGATGTGGCGGGTGGAAGGCGTCAGAAATCGCTGCCGATCGTGAGCGCCGGTCCGGAGGTTGGCCGGGCGCGTCCGGCAACCCGCTGACGCCAGTCCAGCGACACGCGAATGGCTTTTCCCCCGACCGGGAGCCGGGCTGCCAACGTTGGCCCGATATCGAAGCGCGCTGCGCCCGGCTGTGCCCCGCCCCAGCCGCCCAGACCGAGATCGACTTTGGCCGGGCCCAGGCTGACGATCGGTCGGGCGATGCGAACCGCGCCATCCGCGAACAATTCGGTGCGCGTGCGGCGGATCGCGCCGGCCTGGGCATAGCTTTCCAGGGTGAAACGGGACCCGATCGGCGCCGGGCCGGTGCCGAAGATGACCCCCGCCGCCGGGCCGCCCTTGCCGCCATCCATCGCGAAACGCCGTTCGGCGACGAGCCGCAGCGGTATTTTTCCGGGTCGCCACTCAACCCCCAGCGACGCTTCGCGGCCTTGTCCGACAAGCGGGCTGGTGACCCGCCCGACCAGCGAGACACGCCGCGACGCGCCGATCGCATAAGCCAGCCGAAGCCCGGCTTGCCCGCCGCCGAGCTGACCGCCGCCCAATCCCGACGTCGCCCCCTGTCCGTTGCGCACGACCAGCCAGGCGCTCGCGCTCCAGCGACTGGCCGGCGACGCGACCCCGGGGAGCGCGCCCGGGAACGGCGGCGCCATGGCTTGCGGCGGCGATGGGTCGCGCGGCTGCGACGGACCAACGCTCAGCAACCCGAGCATGGCCAGCGCGATCCGGTCAGGGTCGGGCTTGCGGCGTGTTTCAATGGCAACGCGCCAGACCGCGCCGGAGCTTAGCGGCCCGGCGGGGAGAAAAGTGCGCGCCTGCGGCAACGTCGCAACAAAGGTGGCGCGTGTCGGGCGCGCAACCGGGGGCAGGCTATGGCTGGCAAATAGCTGAGGCAGCACGACGCGCGGAATGTCGTCTTGCGTCGCGATCGTCGGCCACAGCAACGTAACCCGCAGTCCGATCCAGCCAAACACGACGATGGCAAGGAAACGGAGCGGGCGGCCGCTCAAGGCTGGAGGCCGGTGGGGAAACGGTGCGCCGTTTTGTCCCAGCGTGGGCGGCGCCCGTCGAATGCCGCCACATAGGCCCACAGCGCCCGCCGCGCAGCCAGCATCGCGATGAAGTTGGCGACGATCGCACGCGGCAACGACAGCAATGCCTCGATCGGCCCATAGGCTCGCGCGGTGAACAGCATGCGCATCGCCAATCGCCACAAGAGCTGGCCGGCGTTGATCCGGAGCAGCGTCTGCATCGCTGCGTCGGGTTGCGGCATCGCGCTGTGCTCGAACGCATGGATTGTCAGCGACAAACCCCAGACGACCAGCGCGGCATAGGCTGCGAGCAGCACCAGTACCGCCAGCGGTGCGCGACGGTCGCGCATGCGCATCCAGTGATCGCGCCAGTCGCTCGCTCTGCCCCAACCGACCCGATCCCAGCCGTTGAGCGCGATTCCCGCCATCCAGCGCGCCTTTTGACGAACCGCGGCATCGATCGTGCCTGGAAAATATTCCGCCACGGCGACGAGTCCACCGGCCTCGTCGCGCACCCGCGCAAAAATCTGCCGCGCCCCGAGCGTGGCGGTGAGCAGCCCCAATTCGTAATCCTCGGTCAAGCTATCGGCATCGAATGGCGCGTCGCGACGCGCCGCCGCGACGCGCCCGATCACGTCCCGATCGATCGCACAACCGACGCCTGCCAGCGGGATCGGTGCCCCTAATGCTCCGCGCGCGACCATTTGCTTGCCATGCGCCTCGGCGAATTCGTCGATATAATGACCGGCGACCAGCCGCGATTGGGGGTCGACCAGCGGCATGACAGGTAGCTGGACGACCTGATACTTGCCCAACAACGCCCGATACACCCGTAATTCGTCGCGGTGGACAAGGTCCTCGGCGTCGTGAAACACGATGGCTGCGGCCTGCCAGTCCTCCGCCGCCTCCTCACGCCTGAGCGCCTGCCAAAGTCGATTGAGACAGTCGGCCTTGGTCGTGGGCCCGGCCGCGGGGTTGACCACCAACCGGATGCGCGGGTCGCGCTCGGCCACAGCCGCGATTGCGTCGATCGTCGCTGAATCGTTGGGATAGGCGCCGACGTAAATACGGAAATCATCGTCACCGAATCGGGTCACCGTCGTCGCCAGCATCGCGGCGATCACATCGGATTCATCCCAAGCGGGCACAAAAATAGCGAGCCGCCGGTTGCAGGTCAGCACCAGATCGGGAACGCGTAAATCGGCGTGGAGGCGAACGCGATTCCACCAATAGACCAAATCGAGCGCAAGGTCGTCGATCCCGCCGACGAGGAACCCGACACAGGCAAGCATCATGCATTCGCGCGCAGCCCCGTCTATCGCGGACGCTAGTATCGACATGCCGCGATCCCCCCGAGTCGCAAGCGCGAACCATAACGTGAAAAAACGCTGCCGAATCGATCGCACCAGAACGGACTAAAAAGGGGTTTTGACTGGACTCTGTCGCCACCTCGGCTAGCCTGTTCCCCTGCTCAGTTTGAGTGATGGAGGGGGGATGGTATGAAGCTCGCGGTCCGTGTCGCGTTGCTGGCCCTGGCGTTCGCGCCGATTGCCGCATTCGGCGACAATTCCCCCCATGTCGTCGTCGCCACGCCGGGTGTCGGGAATGGCTCGATCGAGCGATTTACCGTGCGGTTCGATCAGCCGATGGTCGCGCTGGGCGATCCGCGCGCGGTGTCGCCGTTCGAGGTGACGTGTCCGGTTGCGGGGGCCGGGCGCTGGGCCGACCAGCAGACCTTCGTCTGGGAATTCGCCAGCCCGTTGCCGGGCGGGATCAAGTGCGAGTTCAAGGTCAAGCAGGGCGTGAAGAGCGTCGCCGGATACGCGCTCGATTCGTCCCAGACCTTCACCGTCGATTCGGGCGGACCGATCGCGCGCGCGGTGCTGCCCGGCGGCGACGAGATCGAAGAAGACCAGGTATTTCTGGTCGCGGCCAACCTGCCTGCCACGGCGCAGTCGGTCGCCGCCAACGCCTATTGCTCGGTCGCGGGATTGGGTGAGAAAATCCCGGTCGATGTGCTGCCCGCCGACACCGCCGCCAAACTGATCGGCGAAATGGGGAGCGACAACAATTACGCCGTTTCGAGCTTCCTCGAAAATGGCGGGTTGCCGACGACGATCCCGACCGATGTCGCCGAACGGCAGAAGATGCTGAGCAGCGTGACCGCGCTCAAATGCCGCCGTCCGCTGCCGCCGGGTCGTGACATGTCGCTGATCTGGTCGGGCAAGATCGCCAGCGCCAACGGCAAGCCCGCCGGCGCCGATCAGCGCTTCGATTACGAAGTGCGCAAGCCCTTCACCGCGCGCTTCGAATGCAGCCGGACCAACGCTCAGGCCGGATGCAACCCGGTGCAGAAGGCCTATCTGCGCTTCACCGCGCCGATCGCGATGAGCGTGGCGAAGGCGATCCGCATCACCGCCGCCGACGGCACGACGATATCGCCGACCTTCGACAAGGACGAGCTGAAGTCGGCGACGATCAGCGACATCACCTTTGCCAGCCCGCTGCCGGTTTCGAGCGCTGCCAAGCTCTCGATCCCCGCAGACATCAAGGACGAGAGCGGCCGCGCGCTGTCGAATGCCGAGCGTTTCCCGCTCGACATCCGCTTCGATGCCGCGCCGCCGCTGGTCAAATTCGCCGCGCCGTTCGGTATCCTTGAATTGAAGGAAGGCGGCGTGCTCCCCGTCACGGTGCGCAACGTCGAGCCGCAATTGCGCGGCCAGAATCTGGCGGTGGCCGGCCAGTCGCTGCGGATCGATGGTTCGGACGGCAAGATCGCCGAATGGCTGCGCAAGGTCGATTCCGCCGACGACACCGACTCGCACGAAGTCCAGCGCGGCAAGGAAACGGTAACGATCAACGATACCGGATCGCGTCCGATTTTGACCGGCGCGAATGCCGGGGCGGCAATGTCGATCGGCCTTCCCGGCAAGGGCAAGGATTTCGAGGTCGTCGGCATCCCGCTGACCAAGCCCGGTTTCTACGTCGTCGAACTGGCCAGCCCGGTGCTCGGGCAGGCGCTGCTCGGTCGCAAGGCGCCGCGCTACGTCGCGTCGGCGGCGCTCGTCACCAACATGGCGGTGCATTTCAAATGGGCGCGCGAGCGGAGCCTTGTCTGGGTCACCAATCTCGATAGCGGCAAGCCCGTTGCGAACGCCGCGGTGGCGGTAACCGATAGCTGCACCGGGCAGGTCCTCGCGAACGGCACGACCGACAAATCGGGTGCGGTGTTCATCCCGGCAGGGCTGCCCGAGCCCCAGACTTATGGCGGGTGCGACGAGGGGTCGACCACCCCGCCGTTGATGGTGTCGGCGCGTGCGGGTGACGATTTCAGCTTCACGCTGACCGAATGGGGTGAGGGGATCCGTCCGTACGATTTCGACCTGCAATATGGATATTCGAAGGCCGACGAGGTGTTCCACACCGTGTTCGATCGCGCGCTCGTCCGGCAGGGCGAAACGATCCACATGAAGCATATCGTGCGCCAGCCCGATGCCAGCGGCTTCACGATCGCGGCGGGATTCACCGGCACGCTGCGCCTGACCCATCGCGGATCGGATACGCAGTTCGACTTGCCGCTGACGATCGACGCCAATGGCATCGGCGAAACCGAATGGACCGCGCCCAAAGGCGCGCCGATGGGCGATTACGACCTTCAGGTAATCGCCGGAGACAAGACGCTCGACACCGGCCAGTCGTTCAAGATCGACGAATACAAATTGCCGACCATGCGGGCGAGCGTGACCGGCCCGAAGGACGCCGCGATCCGTCCCAAGACGCTGCCGCTCGACCTGTTCGTCGGCTATCTCTCGGGCGGTGGCGCGTCGAACTTGCCGGTCGAGATGCGCGTCGGCTATTTCGGGCGCTCCTCGACGCCGGATGGCTATGACACCTTCACCTTCGGCGGGACCGAGGTGAAGGAGGGTACCAAGGCGCTCAACGGCGAGGGCGAGGATGAGGAAGCGCCGCTGCCGCCCACCCAGACGATCCCGGCGACGCTGGGCGGCGACGGCACGACGCGCAGCAGCGTCGACGTGCCGGCGCTCGACAACGCGACCGATATGCTGGTCGAGATGGATTATCAGGACGCCAATGGCGAAGTCCTGACCGCCTCCAAACGCATTCCGATTTTCCCGTCGGCGGTGCAATTGGGGGTCAAGACCGACGGCTGGCTGATGAAGCAGGACGATCTGCGGCTCAACTTCGTCGCACTCGACACCGCCAACCAGCCCAAAAAGGGCCAGAACATCCAGGTCGCTTTGTACAGCCGGCAGATCCTGACCGCGCGGCGGCGGTTGATCGGCGGGTTCTACGCGTACGACAACCAGATGAAGACCGCGAAGCTCAGCGGGTCGTGCTCGGCGACGACGGACTCGCTTGGCCTTGCGAAGTGCAGCATCAACCCGGGCGTGTCGGGCGAAGTCTATATCGTCGCGACCACCACCGATGCCGACGGCAACGTCTCGCGCGCTGTCCGCTCGGTGTGGCTGGTGGGCGAGGACGATTGGTGGTTCGGCGGCGACAATGGCGACCGGATGGACGTCATTCCGGAGAAGAATGAATACAAAGCCGGCGAGACCGCGCGTTTTCAGGTGCGCATGCCGTTCCGCGAAGCCGAGGCGCTGGTCACGGTCGAGCGCGAGGGCGTGCTGTCGAGCTTTACGACCAGATTGAGCGGCGCCAACCCGGTGATCGAAGTGGCGATGCCGGGGACCTATGCCCCCGATGTCTTCGTCTCGGTGATGGCGGTGCGCGGCCGCGCCAAGCCGGGCGTGTGGAGCTGGTTCCAGGGGCTGGGCAATTCGCTCGGCCTGGCGAGCAAACCCGAAGCGCAGGAACCGACCGCGCTGATCGACCTCGCCAAGCCGAGCTATCGCATGGGCATCGCCAAGGTGAAGGTCGGGTGGGAAGCGCATTCGCTCGGCGTGACCGTGAAGGCCGACAAGCAACGCTATGCGGCGCGCGACACCGCGAGGGTCGATGTCACGGTCAAGTCGCCCGACGGCAAGCCGGCGCGCACCGCCGACGTCGCGTTCGTCGCGGTCGATCAGGCGTTGCTCCAGCTTGCGCCCAACGACAGCTGGGACGTGCTGACCGCGATGATGGGCGACCGGCCCTTGTCGGTGCTGACCTCGACCGCGCAGACGCAGGTCGTCGGCAAGCGCCATTACGGCAAGAAGGCGGTCGAAGCGGGCGGCGGCGGGGGTGGCGACCTGTCGGGGCTCAATCGCGAGAATTTCCAGCCGGTGTTGCTGTGGAAGGGCAAGGTCGCGCTCGACGCCAACGGGCATGCGCAAGTGCCGGTGCCGCTCAATGACGCGCTAACCAGCTTCAAGCTGGTCGCGATCGCCACCGACGGCCCGCAATTGTTCGGCAGCGGCAGCGCCGATATCCGCACCGCGCAGGATCTCAGCGTCTATGCCGGGATGCCCGGGCTGGTCCGCACGGGCGACCAATATGCCGCGGGCTTCACGCTCAAGAACGGCTCGGACAAGCCGATGACGGTGACCGCGACGGTCGACCTTCAGCCGCGCATCGCCGAGGGCAAGCCGCTGACGGTGACGATTCCTGCGGGCGGCGCCACGGCGGTCGCGTGGAACCTGACCGCGCCGGCCGATCCGGGCCAGCTCAAATGGACCGTCAGTGCCAGGTCGTCGGACGGCAAAGCCGTGGACAAACTGACGACCGTGCAGGATGTCGTCGCCGCGGTGCCGACCGAAGTATGGGCAGGCACGCTGGTGCGCGTCGGCCCCAACAGCTCGGTCCAGATCGCGCCACCGGCCGGCGCGATTGCCGGGCGCGGGGTGGTCGATATCAAGCTCGATGACAGCCTTGCGCCGCCGCTCGAGGGCGTCCGCGCCTATATGACGGTCTATCCGTACAATTGCTTCGAGCAGCGGCTGAGCCGGATCGTCGCGCTGGGCGACGCCGCCGGATGGGCGCAGCTGGCGGGCGAAATCCCCGCCTATCAGGCCGATGACGGGCTGCTCAAATATTGGCCCGAAGGATCGCTGACGGGGTCGGAGGCGCTGACCGCTTATGTGCTGTCGGTGACGTCGGATGCGGGCTTGCCGATCCCGGCAGCGGCGAAGACCAAGATGGTCGAGGCGCTGAAGGCCGTGGTCGACGGGCGGCTGCGGCATGAGGATTATGGCGATGTCCGGTTGCAGCGCCTGAACGCGTTCAACGCGCTGGCACGCGCCGGTGCGGCAACGCCCGCGATGCTGGGCCAGATCGGGCTGAACACGACCGAGATGCCGACCGCCAATCTGGCCGACTATCTGATCGCGCTCGACAAGGTCCCCGGCCTCGCCAATGCCAGCGCGCTCAAGACCAAGGCCGAAGCGACGTTGCGCACGCGGCTGGTCTATGAAGGCACCCGACTCGATCTGTCCGATAATGACAATGCCGCGTGGTGGCTGATGTCGTCGGCGGACGAAGGCGCGATCAAGGCGGTCATCGCGACGCTCGGTCGCCCCGGCTGGAACGACGATGCCGCGAAGATGATGGTCGGTGTCAGCCTGCGCCAGCAGCGCGGGCATTGGGATACGACGACCGCCAACGCCTGGGGCGCGGTCGCGGCGCGCAAGTTCGGCGGGCTGTATCCGGCCAGCGCGATCATCGGCACGACGACGCTGGCATTGGGGTCGGGCTCCGAGACCAAAGCCTGGCCGCTCGCCGCCGATCTGCGCAAGGTCAGCTTCCCGCTGCCGGCCAACGCGATCCCGCTCAAACTAACGCAAACGGGCGGCGCGGGGCCGTGGGCGACGATCCAGGTGTCGGCGGCGGTCCCGCTCACCCAGCCGCTCTTCGCCGGGTACAAGATGACCAAGAAGATCGACCCCGTCAGCCAGCGCGTCGCGGGCCGATGGACGCGCGGCGACGTCGCCAAGGTGACGATCACGGTCGAGGCCTCGGCCGAGCGCAACTGGGTGGTGATCAACGATCCGATTCCTGCCGGCGCGACGATCATCGGCGATCTGGCCAACCAGTCGTCGCTGCTCGGCGGGCAGGGCGACGCGGGCGGGACCAGCTATGTCGAGCGCGGGCGCGATGCGTGGAAGGGCTATTTCGCGTGGATGCCGAGCGGTAGCTACACCGTCAGCTATACGATGCGGTTGAACGGGCCGGGCACCTTCAGCATGCCGGCCACGCGGGTCGAGGCGATGTATTCGCCGTCGATCCATGCGCAGGTGCCCAACGCGACCTTCACGATCGCGTCGAAGTGATCGCGACGAATGGTGCGGGATGACGGCGTGGCGTGAGCGCGCCTTGGCGGCGTGGCGCTGGGCTCGCGCTATCGAGGCGCGGGTCGACGATGCAATGGCGAAGGCCGGGGCGTGGCTGCGGGCGCATTGGCCGCGTGGTCGCGGGCAATGGTTCGTCGTCAGCCTCGCTGCGTTGGCGGTCGCTTACGGCATCATCGACTATTTGACGCTCCCGCCGCCGATTCCTTCTTACTATTCGGTCCGCTCCAAATGGCAGGCGTCCGAAGCGTGGCTGTACGACCGCAATGGCGTGCTGATCGATTCGGCGCGCGTCGATTTCGAGCGGCGGCGGCTCGGTTGGACCCCGCTGGGCAAGATCGCGAAGCCGCTGCCAGAGGCGCTGATCGCGGCGGAGGATCATCGTTTCTACAGCCACGGCGGAGTCGATTGGCTGGCGACCTTCGGCGCGCTGCGCGACCGGGTTGACGGCCAGAAGTCGCGTGGCGCTTCGACGCTGTCGATGCAGCTCGCCGCGTTCCTCGCGCCCGATCTGTCGCGGCCCGGCGCGCGTGGCTGGCTCGACAAGATCCGCCAGATGCGCGCGGGGCTCGCGATCGATGGGGCGTGGAGCAAGGACCAGATCCTCGAAGGCTATCTCAACCTGGCGGGGTTCCGCGGCGAGGCGCAGGGGATCGGCGCGGCGGCGCTGGGGCTGTTCGGCAAGACGCCCGATTCGCTCAGCCGCGACGATGCGTTGCTGTTGACGGCATTGCTGCCCGATCCGCAGGCGGGCGCGGCGACGATCGCGCGGCGGGCGTGCGCCCTGAGCCGCGAAAAGGACTGCACGCGCTTCGATGGCGCGGCATATTCGATGCTCGGCCCGGCGCGCAGCCTGGCGCTCGATCCCGGGCTTGCGCCGCATCTCGCGAACCGACTGCTGACCAAAGCCGGGATCAAAGTCACCACGACGCTCGACGCCAATCTGCAACGCGTCGCCATCGCCGCGCTGAAGCGTCAGTTGCAGGGACTGGGGGGCAGCCGCGCGCGCGACGGCGCCGTGGTCGTTATCGACAATGCCAGCGGCGATGTGCTCGCTTATGTCGGCGGGATCGGGGGCAATTCGACCGCGCCGGCGGTCGATGCAGCCAATGCGTATCGGCAGGCGGGATCGACGCTCAAGCCGTTCCTCTACGCCGAGGCGATCGAGAAGGGGTATTTGACCGCCGCATCGATCCTCGACGATTCGCCCGTCCAGCTCGACACCGCGTCGGGGCTCTATGTCCCGCAGAATTACGACAAGGGGTTCAAGGGGCCGGTATCGGCGCGCTCGGCGCTGGCGGGGTCGCTCAATGTGCCCGCGGTGCGCACCTTGCTGCTGGTCGGGGTGGACAGCTTCAAGGACCGGTTGTGGGATACCGGCTATAAGGGGTTGGTCGAGGACGGCGACTATTACGGCTATTCGCTCGCGCTCGGATCGGCCGAAGTCACATTGCTCGAACAGGCCAATGCCTATCGCAGCCTCGCCAATGGCGGGCTGTGGGCGCCGTGGCGGCTGACTACGGACGATCCGCGCGTCGCCGGGCGCAAGGTGACCACGCCGCAGGCCGCGTGGATCGTCGCCGACATGATATCGGATCCCAATGCGCGCGCGGTGACGTTCGGGCTCGATTCGTCGCTCCGGCTGCCGTTCTGGGCGGCGGTGAAGACGGGCACGTCGAAGGCGATGCGCGACAATTGGTGCGTCGGCTTTTCGGACCGCTACACCGTCGCGGTGTGGGTCGGGAACATGGAGGGCGACGCGATGCGCGCCGTCTCGGGCACCAGCGGCGCGGCGCCGGTGTGGCGCGATATCATGCTGGCGCTACACGCCAATTCGCCCAGCAAAAGACCGCCGATGCCGACCGGGATCGAGGAACGGGCGATCCGCTTCGGCGATGCGATCGAGCAGCCGCGGCGCGAATATTTCGTCGCGGGCACCGGCATGAGCCTGATCGCCAATGCCCCCGGCGAATCGCGGCGGCCGCGGATCACCAGCCCGGTGTCGGGCAGCGTCTATGCGATCGATCCCGATATTCCGATCGACCGTCAGCGCATGGCAGTCGCGGTGTCGGGCGATTCCGCGATGTACCGGCTGATGCTCGACAAACAGGATCTGGGCGGGGCAAGCGCGGCGCCGATGATCCTTCCCGGTCGCGGCCTGCACCGACTGACCTTGCTCGACCTGGGCGGAAAGGTCGTCGATTCGGTTGTCTTCACGATGAGGTAGCTATTTGATCGCGGTGCCGGCCCGCTCCGCCACCCGACCGCCCA
>JAZJYW010000001.1:139824-156266 GCA_040390165.1 Pseudomonadota bacterium
CTATTTGATCGCGGAGCGGGCCGGCACCGCACGTCGGCGCGAGCCGACCAAAGAAAACGAAGCACCCGGACGGGCATTGAAATCGCCCGGGCGCTTCGCCTCTACCGGGAGCTTACCAGTAGAAGTTGTTGAGCACGCGGATCACGATGCCGCGGCGCGTGTCGATCAGCAGCACGTCGTCATAGTGCCGGACCCAGCGCTGGCCGTAGCCGGCCGGGGGCAGGCGGTAACGCCACGGATCGTTGATCCAGTAGGACGAACCGTAATAATTGGGCTGGATGCGGACGCCGGGGCGAAAGGCATAATAGCGGAACGGCGCCCGCCAATTGCCGCGCGAATAGACGCCGCGATTGCTGCCGCGCCAGTCGCGCCAGTCATTGTCGCCCCAGCGGCGGGTGCGCTCATCGCGGCGGTCGTCGCGCCGGTCATCACGGCGGTCGCCGCGCCATTCGCGCCGGTCGTCGCGACGGCTCTGCGCCTCCGCCGCCACCGGCATCACCGTCGCGGCCATCAGCGCGGTCAGGATCAGTTTACGCATGATCGTCTCCATCGTTTCGGCGGCGCCAACACGCGCCGCCACGATGGAACTCTAGATGCGCCTGACTGAACGCGCCGCGAATGGGTCGGTCAGGCTAAAGCAAGGCTTACGGCTGGCTGTCGTCGCCGCCGCCCTGACCGGCCCCGTTGCCGGCGCCCACCGCGCCGATATTACCGAACAATTCCTCGAAGAAACTGCGCTTCTTGCCCAAAGTCGGCGTGGTCTTGCCATAGGGGCTGATCGACGCGACTTCGTCGACGCCGGTGCGGGTGATGCCCGACACCACGCCGCCCTGATCGAAGCTGATCTTGAGCGTGATCTGGCTCTTCGCCTTGGGGTTGCGATACGCCAGGTTGCGGCTGTCGCGCGCGATGTAATACCAGTCGCCGGTGTTGAACTGGCTGGCGAAGCTGGGCTTGCCCAGCGTTTGCACCACCGACGTGCGGTTATCCACGCCGGGCTGCACCGAATTCACCAGATCGGCGTCGATGATATAGCCCTGGTGCGAGCGCAACGGGACGCAGCCAGCGTCAAGCGCCACCACCGCCATTAATGCGGTCAGGCCCATGATCCGGACGGCCTTGTTCATTCCACTCTCCTGTGCGCGCGCGCATGATACCGGGCGAGCGATTGCATCGCAGGCCGTTCGCCTCAATATGCGGGTGGTGCCACGCGCACAAGGCCGCTGGCACAAAGGCGAGATTATGGGTTTTTTCGACAGGTTCAAAAGCAAACGCGGCGAATCGGCGGCGCTTTATGCGGCAGTCGTGGCAAAGGCGCGGCAGCCGCACTGGTATCAGGCCGGGGCGGTGCCCGACACGGTCGATGGCCGGTTCGATACGATCGCCGCCGTACTGGCGATGGTCATGCTGCGGCTGGAGGACGCGCCCGATGGACTGGTGGCATCGACTCACCTGACCGAAGCGTTTGTCGACGACATGGACCCGCAGCTGCGTGAGATCGGAATCGGCGATCTGCTGGTGGGCAAGCATATCGGGCGGATGATGGGGATGCTCGGCGGGCGGCTGGGGGCGTATCGCGAGGGGGTCGCGGCGGGCGACCTGAAACCGGCGCTGATCCGCAACCTGTATCGCGGCGAGCCGACCGACGCGGCGGCGGTGGCGCATGTCGAGCGCGAGTTGCTGGCGCTGCACGTGGCGCTGGCCGCAGTGCCGATCGAGCGGCTGATCGCCGGCGACCTGGCATGACCGGGGTCGAATTTCCGCGCCCGCTGCGCGCCGACACGATCGGCGACGCGGCGCAGACGATCGAGATCGCCGCGGACGCGGCCGAACGCGCGGCGCTGGCCGAGCGCTTCGGGCTGATCGCGCTCGACTCGCTCACCGCGCGCTTCACGATCCGCCGCGACGCGCAAAGCATCCTCGCCGAGGGCCGAATCACGGCAAAGGTTGTTCAGCCGTGCAGCGTGACCGGCGATCCGCTGCCCGCGAGCATCGACGAGCGCATCGAGCTGCGCTTCGTCCCCGACGGGAGCGACGAGCAGGAGGAAGTCGAACTGGCCGACGGCGATCTCGACGTCATTCCCTATGTCGGCAGCGACATCGATCTGGGCGAGACGGCGGCGGAGACGGTGTTGCTCGCGCTCGACCCCTTTCCGCGCGGGCCGGGAGCGGAGGCGGTGTTGAAGGCCGCGGGCGTGGTGAGCGAGGATGACGTCCAGCCGCTCAATGCTTTTGCCGGGCTGAAGGACAAGCTGGCAGGGCGATAGCTCGACGGCATTCCGGCGCCAAAGTTGACACCAGGTTGACACTATCAGCGTCGTTCCTTCGCCGGCCAAAAGTCACGAAGGTCACGAGGGTGGGCACTTGGCACCAAACGCCGAAGTGGACGAACGTGCCGCGCAAACGACAATCGCCATTGCGGCGCGGCCGCGATGGGCCGTTCGGTTGCGGGCTCGACCATGTCAAAGAACGGCGATGATGCTGTCACGCGAAATCCTACATTTCCAGCATTTTTTCCGGGTGACGACCGCGCCCGTCGCGAGCAAGGTGACACCGGCAAATCCGTGGAGGCCGAAGGATGGAAGTCGAAGTAACCGCGGAAGCGAAGGACAAACGGCTCAACCGCGCGGTCGCGCTGACGGTCGTGGTGCTGTCGATCTTCATGGGGCTGTGCAACATCAAGGACGGCAACCTCGTCCAGACGATGCAGCAGGCCAAGGCCGATTCGATCGATACGTGGAACGAATATCAGGCGACCCGCACCAAGCTGCATATGTCGGAAACGGCGCGCAGCGAACTCGCGGTGCTCGCCACCTCCCCGGCGAATGCGAAGGCGACGCTTGACGGGCTCGACGCCGATATCGCCAAATACCGCGCCGAGGCGCCCAAACTGAAGGCCAGCGCCGAAGCGTTCGCCGCCAGCTACGACGCGCTCAACGTCCACGACGATCAGTTCGATGCGAGCGAGGCGGCGATTTCGACCGCGATCGCGATGGCTGCGGTCGCCGCATTGGCGGAAAGCAACATGCTGCTGTTCGGGTCGTGGTTCTTCGGCACGTTCGGCATATTCATGGGGGTGTGCGGGTTTGCCAGGCTGGGATTTCATCCCGACGTGCTGAGCAATTTTCTGGGCTGAACTAGCGGCCGCCGGCGCGCCGGGCCGAGTGTAAAATGAGACATCCGCCGGTAGCCGCTAGCCGATAATTTTGTATGATCGCTAACGTCGCCGCGGGCGAGTCGGACGGGAGTTCGGCGGGCAGCTTCACCTGCGCCCGTCGACGGCTTTTCGCGGGACAGCAGCACCGGCCCTGACGGCCGGAATGTCCTCCATGCGAAAGGTATTCTCCATGCCATTCATCACGACCGACGACGGCACCGAGATTTTCTATAAGGACTGGGGTCCGCGCGACGCGCAGACGATCGTGTTTCATCACGGCTGGCCGCTCAGCGCCGACGATTGGGACAATCAATTGCTGTTCTTCCGCGACAAAGGATATCGCGTGATTGCGCATGATCGGCGCGGGCATGGCCGTTCGACGCAGACCAGCGACGGCAATGACATGGACACCTATGCCGCCGACGTCATCGCCTTGTCGCGCGCGCTCGACCTCAAGGACGCGGTGCATGTCGGCCATTCGACCGGCGGCGGCGAAGTCGCGCGCTATGTCGCGCGCGCCGATCCGGGGCGCGTGTCTAAGGCCATCCTGATCTCGGCGATCACCCCGGTGATGATCAAGAGCGACACTAACCCCGGCGGTCTGCCCATCGAGGTCTTCGACCAGTTTCGCGCGGGCATGGCGAACCGCTCGCAATTCTACATCGATGTCGCGGCGGGACCGTTCTACAATTTCAACAAGCCCGGCGTGGCGACGGTTCAAGGCTTCGTCGACAATTGGTGGCGCCAGGGGATGATGGGCAGCGCGCTGGGCCATTATGACTGCATCAAGGTCTTTTCGGAAACCGATCTGACCGACGATCTGAAGGCGATCGAGGTGCCGGTGCTGGTGATCCACAGCGAGGACGATCAGGTCGTGCCCTATGCCGACGCCGGGCCGCTCGCGGCCAAGCTCCTCAAGAACGGCACGCTCAAAACCTATCAGGGGCTGCCGCACGGGTGCATGACCACGCATCCCGACCTGATCAACGCGGATATTCTGGCGTTCGTACAGGGCGAGACGGTCGAGCCGGCCCACGCCGACGCCGCCGAGCCCGCGCTGGCCTGACGCGAGGAACGGGAGCCGTCGGCGGGCGGCTCCCGCTCATTCACATCGCAGCGCCCCGCCCCGAGGCCCCTGTTCGCAGGCCGGAGAATAACGCTGCCGACATTGCTGTGGCCAACATGTCGCACGTTCGCGCTTGTCGAAATGACTGTCGCATTGCGGTCATATTTCGCCGCCAGAGGCGCGAGCATATGCCGCGCCGCACCAATGAGCGTGGGTACCTCCGCTAAAGGGCCATCATCATGAAATACCAGAAGTTCGTCGCCATGCTCCTCGTCGGCGCGGCCACCATTGCGACCGTGCCGTTTGCCAGCGCGCAATCCGCCCCCGTCACACCGCCGGCCGACTCGGCGAGCGACGACAGCGGCGAAATCATCGTTACCGCGACGCGTCGCTCCGAGAGCACGTTGAACGTCCCGGTGGCGGTGTCGGTCATGCGCCCGGAGGCGCTGCGCGATTATCAGGCGGCCGGCGCGGACACGCTGCTGTCGCTGTCGGGCAAGGTCCCCGGGCTGTACGTCGAATCGACGACCGGTCGCATCTTCCCGCGCTTCTACATCCGCGGCCTCGGCAATATCGATTTCTACCTCGGCGCGTCGCAGCCGGTGTCGATCATCCAGGACGACGTGGTGAAAGAGCACGTCGTGCTCAAGTCGAACCCGGCGTTCGACATCGCGCAGGTCGAAGTGCTGAAAGGTCCGCAGGGCTCGCTGTTCGGTCGCAACACCACCGCGGGCATCGTCAAGTTCGACACCGCGCAGCCCAGCGCCAATTGGCAGGGTCAGGGCTCGCTCGCTTATGGCAGCTATAACAGCGTCAACGCCGATGTCGGCGTCGGCGGCCCGCTGACCAAGGACGGCACGATCAGCTTCCGCCTGTCGGGCCTCTACCAGCGCCGCGACGACTGGATCAGCAATACCTATACCGGTCCGTCCGATGACGGCACCGTCCCCGGCAAGAACGTGATGGGCGGCTACGAAGAGCGCGACGTGAAGCTGCAATTGCTGCTCAAGCCGAGCGATGCGTTCAGCCTGCGCCTCGCCGGCCATATCCGTGACTATACCGGCACCGCATCGATCTTCTATCGTGGCTCGATCAAGGTCGGCACCAACGCGGTACCGTCATCGTTCGACCGCTCGGTCGTGTCGTATGACGAAGCGCAGAACAACCCGCAGGCGTACAAGAATCAGGGCGTCTCGCTGAAGGCGGAATATGACTTCGGTGCTGCGACGCTGACCTCGATCACCGCGTGGGAGCATGCCTCGGGCTATAGCCGCGGCGACACCGACGGCGGCGCGGGCGTCAACTTCCCCCTCACGCCCGGCGGCGCGGCGTTCGGCTTTGGCGAATCGCAGGGCCGACTGCGCGGGCTCGACCAGTGGACGCAGGAAGTCCGCCTTGCCAGCCCGAACACCGGTCGCTTCAAGTGGCAGATCGGCGGCATCTATTTCGACGCGCGCGACCGGACCGAGTTCGACCAGCGCTCGTTCTTCCTGACCAACAACTCGCTCGGCACCACGCCCAACCCGAACAACTTCGTCCTGCTGCACAACATCAACACCAGCTGGGCGGCGTTCGGCCAGGTAAGCTATGACCTGACCGACAAGCTGACGCTGACGGCGGGCGGGCGCGTCACGAAGGATACCAAGAGCACCGACCTGCTGCTCCACCCGAACTTCGTCAACCTGACGGTGCCGGCGGGCGTGCCGACCTCGTCCTATGCGTGCGGCACCGCGCAATATTGCCGCCTGTCGGACACGCAGCCGAGCTGGGACGTGAGCTTGCTCTACAAGGTCGCGCCCGATGTCAGCGTCTATGCACGCTACGCCCGCGGCTTTCGCGGGCCGACGGTGCAGGGTCGTTCGGCGGTGTTCAACTCGGCCTATTCCACCGCCAATTCGGAAAAGAACACCAGCTATGAAGGCGGGATCAAGGCGGTGTTCGCCGACGGTCGCGTCAACGTCAACGTCGCCGGCTTCTATTACAATGTCGACAACATCCAGCTGAACGGCAACGACAGCAACGGCAACGGCGTGCTGTTCAACGGCGGCAAGGGTAAGGGTTACGGCGCCGAGTTCGAGATCGAGGCACGCCCGGTCAACAACTTCCGCGTGACCGCGGGGCTCAGCCTGCTGCACACCGAGATCAACGCGCCGAACGTCTATGCGCAGGTCGGTGCGGCGGGCGGCGTGATGTCGCAGACGGTGCTCAACCCGACGGTGCGGGTCGGCAACAATTACTACGCCAACATAAACGGCAACCCGTTCCCCAACGCGCCCGATTACAACATCAACGTCAGCGCGCGGTACGACGTGCCGCTGGGCGGCGACAGCAAGGTGTTCATCGCCGGCGACTTCAACATGCAGGGCAAGACCAGCATGGTCCTGTATCGTAGCGTCGAATATACCGCGGACGGCAATTACGAGCTGGGCGGCAAGATCGGCTATGCATTCGGCAAGTATGAGATCGCGGCATTCGCGCGCAATCTGACCAACCGCAAGAACCTGATCGGTGTCATCGACACCAATAACTACCGCGCCGGCATCTACAACGATCCGCGCGTGTTCGGCGTGATGCTGAGCGGTTCGTTCCGCTAAAGGTCGGGGCGACAGGCTGCGGGTCGATCGCCCGCAGCCTGTGGCCAAGGCGGATTGACGGTTTTCAGTCTGCGTCGGGGCCCAGACCCGGATCGAGATCGCGCGGCCGGGTGAACACGCCCAGCGTGCATTTCCCGGCATTGATCTCGCCCCAATTGTCGCCCTCGCACGTCAGCACGGCCAGGCTGGCGGTCGGGAATTTCTCTTCGACCGCATCGCGCAGCCCTTCGCCGTCGGGGACCAGCATCAGCACCAGATCTTCGAGCCCGGGATTGTGCCCCGACAGCAGCAATGCATCCGCCTCCTCGGGCGCGCTCTGGATCAAATCGAGCAGGGTCATGGCCGAGGCCAGATAGGCGCGCCGGTCCCAATCGGGTTCGATCGCGCGGCCATAGCCGGCGGCGATTTGTTCGAGCGTCTCGACCACGCGGATCGCTGGCGACGCAATGGCGTGATCCCAGCTGAGCCCAATGCTGCGCATATGGTTGCCCATCGTCCGCGCCGCACGTTCGCCCTTGGGATTGAGGCGCCGGTCGAAGTCGCGGACGGCGTGGTCGTCCCAACCCGATTTGGCGTGCCTGAGGAGGATCAGCGTCTTCATTGCGCCTTCGCGGTCAGCGGGTTTCAGCCGCCTCTTGCCCGACCCGTGCGACAGAAGAAAGACGCGATTGCACCCGCCGCACCGCTTCGTCGAGCGGCACGCGCGCGATCGGCACCCCAGGCGGGAAGGCGCTGAGCAGGCGGCTGGGCATGGCGGAGGAGAGCAGGACGAACGCGCCGCGATCGTCGGCGCGGCGGATCAGCCGGCCGAACGCCTGCGCCAGCTTGGCGCGGACGATGCGGTCGTCGAACGCCGATCCGCCGCCCGCTAGCCGCCGCGCGGCATGGAGGACGCTCGGTTTGGCCCAGGGCACGCCCTCGAGGATCACCTGACGCAGCGATTCGCCCGGCACGTCGACTCCGTCGCGCAGCGCGTCGGTGCCGATCAGCGAGGCGTGCGGATCGTCGCGGAACATGTCGACCAATGTCCCCGGGTCGATCGGATCGACATGCTGCGCGTACAGCGGCAGCCCGTCGCGCGCGAGCCGGTCGGCGATGCGGGCATGCACCCCGCGCAACCGCCGGATCGCGGTGAACAGTCCGAGCGTCCCGCCCCCCGCCGCCGCGATCAATCGGGCATAGGCATTGGCCAGCGCGGCCAGGTCGCCGCGCTTGACGTCGGTGACGATCAACACTACGGCCTGGGTCGGATAATCGAACGGGCTGGCCACGTCGAAATGTCCGGCGGCGCGTTCGAGGTGCGGCACGCCCGCGCGGGCGTCGGCGATATCCCAGTCGTGATCGCCGCCCTTCAGCGTTGCCGAGGTGACCAGCACGCCGTGCGCGGGCTTGAGCACGGTACTGGCGAGCGGGCGCGTCGGGTCGAGCCAGCGGCGGTGCAGCCCGATATCGAATTCGCGCCCCTCGATCCGGTCGACCGCCAGCCAGTCGACGAAATCGGGGTCGGCCGGCCCGCCGATCCGCGCGAGCAGGCTGATCCACGCGCTGACGGTGTCGGTGCGCCAGCCGAGCGAGGCGATGGCGCCCTCGATCCGCGCGCGCGCCGGGCCATCCATCCAGTCGGGACCTTCGGCGAGCACGGCCTCGAGCCGCTGGCCGAGCGTCATCAGCGGACGCAGCAAGGCTTCGAGCGCCTGCGCCGCAGCGGCGGCGGCTTCGATCAGCGGGGGAGTGGGTTCGGCGAGTTCGGTTTCCAGCCCATAACCGGCATCGCCGTTCGCGGTGGCGCGGGCGTAGACCAGCCCGCGTGCGGCGCTGAGCAATTTCTCGACCGCGCCGAACGGATCGCCTTCGCCGACGCGCTGAAGCCAGCCGTCGCTGGCCAGCGCCCGCGCCGCTTCGACCGCGTCCTGGATCGCGACGCCGCCGGCTTCGTCATAGCTGGCGACGTCGGAGAGTCGCGCGGCGAGCCCGCGTCGGCGCCCGCGCGCGGTGGCTTCGGGGCCGACGATCCAGCGGCGCAGTTCGATGCTTTCCTGCCCGGTCAGCGCGACCCCGAACATCGAATCGGCGGCGTCGAACAGGTGGTGCCCTTCGTCGAACACGTAGCGCGTCGGACGGCTGCTCGCTTCGCGCCCCCGCGCGGCGTTGACCATCACCAGCGCGTGGTTGGCGATGACGATATCGGCCTCGGCGCTGGCGCGCGCGGCGCGTTCGATGAAGCATTTGCGGTAGTGTGGGCAGCCGGCATAGACGCACTCGCCGCGCCGGTCGGTGAGGGCGGTGGAGCCGTTGCGGCGGAACAGGGTCGGCAGCCAGCCGGGCAGATCGCCGCCGATCATGTCGCCGTCGGCACTGAACGCCGCCCATCGCGCGACGAGGTGCGCGAGGATCGCCGGACGTCCGGTGAACCCGCCCTGCAACGCATCCTCGAGGTTGAGCAGGCACAGATAATTCTCGCGACCCTTGCGGGTGACGACGCGGCGGCGGCGCTCGGTCGCGTCGGGGATCAGCCGCGCGGTTTCGTGGTTGAGCTGGCGTTGCAGCGCCTTGGTGAAGGTCGAAATCCACACCGCGCCGCCGGCCTGTTCGGCCCAGAGCGAGGCGGGGGCGAGATAGCCCAACGTCTTGCCGATCCCGGTGCCGGCTTCGGCGAGCAGCATGTTGGGCGAATCGCGCATCGTCCGCGGCGCGAACGCGGCGGACGCCGCTTCGGCAAAGGCGCGCTGGCCGTGACGCAGCTCGGCGCCGCTGCCGGTCAGGAAGTTCAGTCGTTCGACGATGTCGTCGTCGTGGAGCGTCACCACGCGCGGGGCGGGACGGGGGGCGGCTTCGTCCCATTCGGGCAGTTTGGAGAACAGCCAGCGCTCATCGCGGTCGGGCCGCGCGATCTTTTGCGCGAGCAATGGCGCCCACGGCCAGCGCAATCGCCCGAGCGATTGCGCCGCGGTCCATGCGCCCTCGCGCTCGGGCCAGTCGCCCTCCGGAATCGCCAGCAGCGCGGTGGCGGCGTCGCGCAGGAAGCTCGCAATCCCCGCTTCGTCTTCGGGCGGGGTCAGGCCGAGCATCCGCCCCAGCCCGCGCGGCGTCGGCGCGAGGAAGGTCGCGGGGCGCAGGAACGCGAACAGCTCGAGCAGGTCGAGCCCCGACAATTCGGCATAGCCCAGTCGCTGCCCGATCAGCGGCGCGTTGAGCACGATCATCGGCGTATCGGCCGCGCGCCGGATCGCATCGCCGCGACTGACCGCACGCGCGCCATCGGCATCGGCGATCCAGACGCCGGCATGGCTGGCATGGAGGGCGGGGTAGGGCAGCACCGGGGGACTCTAGCGGGGGTTAGGGCGATGGAACAGATGGGAAACGCTTAAACCCGTCATCCCGGCCGCAGTGCCGGGATCCGCCGTGCGGCAAGGGAATGGCTGGCGGCGCGAGGGGCGGGGGCGCGGCGATGCGGATCCCGGCACTGCGGCCGGGATGACGGTCAGAACGACGTCCGCCGCCGCTCGCGCAATCGCGCGAGCGCCGCGCGGTAACGCTGCAACGCAACACGAATAACCGCTCTTCCCGCCGCGAGTGGGGCTTTGCAGACGGATCGAAAGCGCGCGCTTTTCTCCTCCGCGCCAAGCCGATAAAATCCTGATCGCGAGGGAGACCGGACATGCCCGATTCGTTCGATACCAGACTCCAGGCCGCCCGCGATGCGCGCCGCGACGGACGGTTGAGCGATGCGCTGCTCGGCTATGCCGGGGTGGCCGACGACGCCCGTGCGTCGGGCGATCTGCCGAGTCTCGTTCATGCGCTTCGCCATGTCAGCGAGATCGAACGCAAGAATGGCCATCCCGATCGCGCGCTGACGGCGGGCGAGGAAGCGGTCGCGGCGTGCCGAACGATCGCCGCGCCGGCGCTGGACTTTGCCAATGCGCTTCGCGTCGCCGCGCTGGCGCTCGACGCATCGGATCGCAAGAGCGAGGCCGGGCCGCTCTGGCAGGAAGCGCGTGCGCGGTACCTTCAGGCCGGAGTGAGCGAGGGCGTTGACGAATGCGACATCCATTTGCGGCCCGTGGTTTAGCCGTCGCAACGATTGCGCGATGCACCGCGAGCGGGCAGAGGATTGCGCATCATGACCGACGCATCCGCCCTCCGCACCGCCGCATTCGACTCCAAAGCCTGGCCGTACGAAGAGGCGCGCAAATTGCTCAAGCGGTACCCGAACGGCGCGCCGGCCAAGGGGCATGTGCTGTTCGAGACCGGCTATGGCCCGTCGGGGCTGCCGCATATCGGCACGTTCAACGAAGTGCTGCGCACGACGATGGTGCGCCGCGCGTTCGAGACGCTGAGCGATATCCCGACCCGGCTGATCGCGTTTTCGGACGACATGGACGGCTTGCGCAAGGTGCCGGGCAACGTGCCCAACGGCGATATGCTCGCCCAATATATCGGCAAACCGCTGACAAAGGTGCCCGATCCGTTCGGCACGCATGACAGCTTTGCCGCGCACAACAATGCGCTGCTGCGCGACTTCCTCGACCGCTACGGGTTCGAGTATGAGTTCGTGTCGTCGACCGATTATTATGTCGGCGGCAAGTTCGACGACGCGCTGCGCGGCGTGCTGCGCAACTATCAGGCGATCCTCGACATCATGCTGCCGACGCTGCGGGCCGAGCGGCAGGCGACCTATTCGCCTGTGCTGCCGATCAGCAAGAAGTCGGGGACGGTGCTGCAGGTGCCGGTCGAAGTGGTCGATGCCGAAGCCGGGATCGTGCGCTTCGTCGACGAGGGCGACACGGTCGAGCAATCGATCCTGTCGGGCGGCGCGAAGCTACAATGGAAGGTCGACTGGGCGATGCGCTGGGTCGCGCTCGGCGTCGATTATGAAATGGCGGGCAAGGACCTGATCGATTCGGTGATTCAGTCGGGCAAGATCACCCGCGCGCTCGGCGGCCGTCCGCCCGAGGGGTTCAATTACGAGATGTTCCTCGACGAAAAGGGCGAGAAGATCTCTAAGACCAAGGGCAACGGCCTGTCGATCGACGAGTGGCTGACCTATGGCCCCGATGAGAGCCTAGCCTTCTACATCTATCGCGAGCCCAAGAAGGCCAAGTCGCTGCACCTCGGGCTGATCCCGCGCGCGGTCGACGATTACTGGCAGTTCCGCGCCAATTATCACGGGCAGGAAGCGAAGGAGCGGCTCGGCAACCCGGTGCACCACGTCCATAACGGCAATGTGCCGCAGGACGCGCTGCCGGTGACCTTCGGGCTGTTGCTCAATCTGGTCGGGGTGATGGGTGATGCGACCAAGGAGCAGGTGTGGGGGTATCTCGCCAATTACCTGCCCGGTGCGACCGCGGCGGATTATCCCGAGCTCGACAAGCTGATCGGCTATGCGCTGAACTATGCGCGCGATTTCGTCGTGCCGACCTTGGTGCGGCGCGCGCCCGAGGGGGTTGAGGTCGATGCGCTCAGGCGGCTCGACGCCGACCTCGCCGCGCTGCCGGCCAATGCCCCGGCCGAGGACATCCAGAACATCGTCTACGAAATCGGCAAGACCGGCGGGTTCGCCGAACTGCGCGACTGGTTCAAGGCGCTGTACGAGACGTTGCTGGGGTCGAGCCAGGGGCCGCGCATGGGCAGCTTCATCGCGCTCTACGGGATCGACAATACGCGCACGCTGATCGCCGAGGCGCTGGCGCGGTAGGAGCGGGCGATGTGCAACGAAGCCGCCCGCCGGATCGCCGCGAACGAGCTGCGCACCGACTGGTCGCAGACTCGCATCCCGCTGATTTTCCCTGAAGGCGTCCCCAACATGGCGCCGCTCGACAGCTTTCGCATCACCGACACGACGGTGATTATCCGCGGCGTGGGAGAGGGCATCGATGAAGCCGAGCTGGTCAGCCGGCGCTGGAGCTGGCCGGGCGCGCACGGCAAACCGGTGTTCAATTATCGCTCGGACGGACGCGATCTCTCGCGCGGGCGCTGCCTGATCCTGGTCGATGCTTTCTACGAATTCACCACCCCGGCAGGCGCGGCGAAGGGGCAGCGCAAGGAAAAGCGCGCGTTCCGGCTGGTCGGGCACGACTGGTTCTGCATCGCCGGGCTGTGGCGCCGCGACCCCGCGGTGGGCGAGGCGTTCACAATGCTGACGTGCCCCCCGGGGCCGGACATCGAACCGTACCATTCGCGGCAAGTGGTCGTGCTGGGGCGCGAGCAATGGGCGGCATGGCTCGATCCGGGCGTGCCAAGCGGGGAATTGTGCCAGCCGCTGCCGGCGGGGAGTTTGACCGCCGAATTGGTATAGCTCAATCGTCACCCCGGCCTTGTGCCGGGGTCCGCCGTGCCGCAAAGCCGAAGCGCGGCGCTTGTCGCCCGGCAGACCCCGGCACTTCGGCCGGGGTGACGAAGAGGGAAAGCGGATGGGGGCGCCAATAACAAAACCCTCGATCCTCCAACGCTTCCTCTCGGACGAAGCGGCAGGCGGAATCGTACTCATGGCAGCCGCCGCGCTGGCGATGATCGCCGCGAATTCGCCGCTCGCCGACGCGTATTTCCACCTGCTCCACGCCGAGACCGGCCCGATCCTCGCCCCCAAACTCGGCCCGATGACGGTACATCTGTGGATCAACGATGCGTTGATGGCGGTGTTTTTCCTGCTCGTCGGGCTGGAGATCAAGCGCGAACTGGTCGGCGGAGAGCTGGCGTCGGCGCAGAAACGACGCTTGCCGGTGATCGCCGCGGTCGCCGGGATGGCCGTACCGGCCTTGCTCTATCTGGTGGTGACCGGCGGCGCGGGCGCCGTGCGCAGCGGCTGGGCGATCCCGGCGGCGACCGACATCGCCTTTGCCATCGGCGTGCTGGCGCTCGCGGGCCCGCGCGTGCCGGCGTCGCTCAAACTGTTCCTGACCACCGTCGCGATCGTCGACGATATGGGCGCGGTGGCGATCATCGCGTTGTTCTACACGCACGGACTGGCGCTGGCGGCATTGGGCGGGGCGGCCATCGTCGTGGCGGGGATGGTCGTGCTCAACCGGATCGGAGGGACCCGGTTGTGGCCGTATCTGATCCTGTTTGCCGGGTTGTGGCTGCTGGTGCTGATGTCGGGTGTGCATGCGACGATCGCCGGGGTGGTGACCGCGATGCTGATTCCGGGCGGAGGCGAAGACGAGCACTCACCGTTGCACCGGCTCGAGCACGCGCTGTCCCCGTGGGTCGCGTTCGCGATCGTGCCGCTGTTCGGGTTCGCCAATGCCGGGGTGTCGCTGGCGGGGACCAGCTTCGCCACGCTCGCGCAACCTTTGGTGCTGGGCATCGCGCTCGCTTTGTTCTTTGGCAAGCAGATCGGCATCTTCGCCGCGGTCCGCGTCGCCGTCGCCCTGAAGGTCGCACAACCGCCCGAAGGCGCCAGCTGGCGGCAGGTCTATGGCGTGGCGCTGCTGTGCGGGATCGGCTTCACGATGAGCCTGTTCATCGGCGGGCTGGCGTTTCCGGGGAACGAAGCGATGGTCGATCAGGTCAAGATCGGCGTGCTGCTGGGGTCGATCGCGTCGGCGCTGGCCGGGTTCGCGATCCTGCGGACGTCGCGCCAGTGGCGCTGACAAAGGGCAGTCCCAACTATCGCCGCCTGACGCTGGCGATGCTGTTCGCGGGGTTTTCGACCTTCTCACTGCTCTATTCCGCGCAACCCCTGCTGCCGCTGTTCGCGCACGATTTTCAGTTGAGCGCGGAGGCCGCGAGCCTTGCGGTCGGGCTGGCGACGGGGCCGCTGGCGGTGGGCATATTGTTCGCGGGCGCGCTGTCGGACCGGCTGGGGCGGCGGCCGATGATGGTCGCGGCGATCTTTCTGGCGGGCGGGTTCAGCCTGTTGACCGCGGCGGCACCAAACTGGCCCGCCTTGCTTGCCTTGCGCTTCGCCACCGGAGTCGCGCTGGCCGGGGTGCCGGCGGTCGCGATGGCCTATGTGTCGGAAGAGGTCGATCACGCCGCGGTCGGGTCGGCGATGGGGCTCTATATCGGCGGCACTGCGGTCGGCGGGATGGCAGGGCGGCTGGGGGTGAGCTTGCTCACCGACTGGCTCGGCTGGCGCTGGTCGGTCGCGGCGGTCGGGCTGGCGGGACTGGCGATGGCCGAGGCGTTCCGCCGGCTCGCGCCCGAATCGCGCCATTTCGTCGCGTCGCGGCATTCTCCGGCGACGATCGCACGCGGTTTTCTCGACCTGTTCCGCGATCGCGCGATGCCGTTGCTGTTCGCCGAAGCCTTCGTGCTGATGGGGGTGTTCGTCAGCATCTATAATTATGCCGGGTTCCGGCTGATGGCGCCGCCCTACTCGCTCGGGCATGCCGGCGTGGGCGCGATCTTCCTGCTGTATCTGGCGGGGTCGTGGAGCTCCGCCTGGTTCGGTGGCGTCGCGGGGAAGCGCGGGCGGCGGCTGATCTTCTGGATGCCCGTCGTGCTGCTGATCCTCGGCGTCGCGCTGACCGCTGCACAGCCGCTCGCGCTGGTGATCGCCGGGATCGGCATCACCACGATCGGTTTCTTCGGCGCGCATTCGATCGCCAGCGCATGGGTCGGGCGGCGCGCGCTGGGCAAGCGCGGGCAGGCGGCGGCGCTGTATCTGTTCTTTTATTATGCCGGGTCGAGCATTTTGGGGTCGCTGGGCGGGATCGCGTGGACCCGATTCGGCTGGCCGGGGGTCGCGTGGTTCTGCGGCGCATTGGGCGGCATCGCGCTGGCGATCGGGCTCATCCTGCGCGCGGTCCCGCCGTTGCAGCAGCCGGAAGAGACGCCGCCCAAACCGCTGGGGACCGATTGAAAAAGAAACGGGAACCTTTCGTCGGGCGCCGCGTTGATGTGCGGCTTGAACGAAAGTGACGGCATTGTTGACGACCCGAAGCCATGGGCAGAGGATCGTCCAGGGAGCCCCGCCGCGAAAGCGACGGGGCTTACTTTTTTCTACTGCCGCTCGATCTTCTGCGGATCGGTCTTGCTGGCATAGATCGACACCACGCCGCCGCCAACCATCGTCGGATCAGGCGTTTTCGATGTCGTCTTGAACGTTCCCGAATGGACCTGTCCGTCGGCGGGCGACGTGTAGCGCACCGTTACGCGCGTAGTGCGGCTCACATCGCTCGCCTCGACCTTGCCCTCGGCCACCAGGCCCGCGATCTGATCGCAATCGTCGATATAAGCGAGCGTGCCGCGCGCGCCCTTGATGTAACAGGTCGCGCTGACGCTATCGACCCGGCCCTGCACTTCGGCATAATTGAGCGCGCGATCGGTGCAATGCCACACCGTGACGCCGACCAATACCGTGCCGAGCACGGCAAAGCGGATTCCCAATCGCATGAACATTCGAAAAAGCCCTTCCCCAAGGATCTCGGGAAAGGGCGTTAAATCGTCAGCGTTACCGCGCGGTTAGCGCGTCACAGCTTGCTGGTCAGCTCCGGCACGATCTTGAACAGATCGCCGACCAGCCCGAGATCCGCGACCTGGAAGATCGGGGCGTCTTCGTCCTTGTTGATCGCGATGATCGTCTTGCTGTCTTTCATCCCCGCCAGATGCTGGATCGCGCCCGAGATACCGATCGCGATATAGACTTCGGGGGCGACGATCTTGCCGGTCTGGCCGACCTGAT
>JAZJYW010000002.1:0-100351 GCA_040390165.1 Pseudomonadota bacterium
GGGCCGGCGGAGCCGCCCGAATTTGCCGCAGGCAAATTCATTTAATGCGCCCCCCGCCTTTACTATCAACTTCCTCCTGCTTGACCCCGTGTTTCGCGATGCTGCCGGCCGCGATGTTGTCGTTCCAGCTGCTCGGCCAAGCACTTTTCCACGTTCCAGACATGCGACTTGCGATCGGGGAGGGTGATCGGCCGCGCGATACCGCAGTCGAGATCCCGGTTGCGGCCAGTGCTGGCGTGCTCGTGAATATGGGCATCGCATCCGCTCCGAATATGGAAGCGTAGACGATGGCGAGTGCAGGCGACGGTGACGATGTAACCGACCGAGGCAACCGTGATTGGCAAGAGAGCTGGAAGGGCCGACCTGACCATCGCTGCGGTGATGCGCTTGGTGCGATGCGGCCTCGCGCCTATAAGCTCGGAGTTGGGCCGCTTGCTCAACGTTGAGCGAGGGCTTTATGCACCGAATGCGACCGGTCGGGCAAGACCATATCCTCGGGCCACGGGCGCGCTTGGCGCGCGGCCCGTCCGGGCTGCCAAAATTGGCGGTTACATCGTCACCCTTTTTCGGATCGGCATCCTCTTCTCGAGGAGAATGCAGATGACTTCAAACCAGCACGACAACGACGATGTGAAGAGCCTTCGGACCGCGGTCGAAGCGGTCCACCGCGTCAACATCGAGACCGGCTGGGCACTGGCGTATCGCGTCCACGGGAAACGGCCGTGACCACCGCCGCGCGCGTCAATGCCGACACCCGCATGGTCGCCGCCGGGCTTGCTACCAACGAGGCAGTGATAAGGCCGGGAACGATTACCGCGACCGGCAGGGCCGCTCCGAGCCAGTTCGCAATTATGCCGAGTGGCTATCCGGCGAGCTTTGCGCTGCTGGCGCACGTCGATTACCACGACGTGCCCGACTTCAGGCCCGGCGGCGGGTTCGTCGGCGGCCGCATTTCCAGTATCGTGCCTTATCTCGATCCTGCCGCCATCGCGGCGCCAGCGGACGTGAGGGTGGTACTCAAGCAACTGCCGTCCTCGCGCGACGAGATCGGTCGCCGACTGCGCGAAGAAGCGGGGCTCTGGTGGGCACCGGGCGCGCTGTTCTCGCTGGTCGGATGGGAGGATGATTGGGTCGCGATCTGGCTCGATCGTCTACGGAAGAACGGACCCGACGCGATGCTGATTATCGCGCACGCGCAGGCGCAGCTTGCCCTGCGCAAGATGTGGTTCAGGATCGCCCATGGCGCGGGTGCCCCGCCTGCCGGTCTCTCGAACTGGTGGCCGTCGCTGTCGACGCAGTGCGGCGCGGTCGCAGTCGCGCGGGCACTGCTTGATGCCGCGGCAATGCTGTTTCGCCTGATCGATTCCATGCGCGACCGCGGCCAGAGCCTCGCCAATATCTCCGCGCCGATGCGGAAGATCAAACTCCTTGTCGAAACATTCGTCTATTATGTCGAGGATGCCGATCATCGTTCCGACGCGCGCGCTCGCAGCAAGCTCATGCGCGCAATCAAGGCGGCGCGCAGCCTGCTCGATGGGGTGGCGGTGTTCTCGGTCGCGCCGGAGGCTCTGCATTTGCGATGGAGCCGCCTCGACAGTGCGTTGTTCGGAACCAGTCTCGTCACGGCAACGCCTTTCCTTCAAAAGGATCTCGCAGCGTTCGAAGCACGTTTGAACCGCTTGTCCGCCGCCAGCCTTGGCAACCGGCTCCAAGCCACGGTCTGGCGTAACCACATCCGCCGCTCGCTGCTCCGTCTCGCCAGCCCCGATCCGGCTGTTCGGATCGCGAGGCTCGATCGGGTACGCGCGGACCTTCTCTACAAGCTGGCGATGACCGGCCGTCTCGACCGGCTCTATCGCTTGTTTCCCTGGCTTGCTGCGCCGCACGGCGCGTTCGTCAATTGCGCGGGTGGCGCGCTCGGCGCGCTTGCATCGCTGATCGAATGCGCCCGTCGCATGCAGATCGCGCGCGAGCAGAAACGTGAGCTTGGCGACGTGCTCGACGACGAGACGTTCGCGCGCCAGCGCGCTGCGGTGGAGCGCCTGACGATCCCCGCGGCCCGCGCCTTATGGAGGTCGGAGGTCAGGATGGCTGCGGCTAGTGGTCATGGCTATGTCGCCGGCATGGCGCTCGAGCACGGCGCCTTCTCTCACGCGACGGTCACCGCAATGATCGGCGGCGCGTATTTCTCGCCAGACTTTCCCCTGACCGCTGCGCGGTTCGGCAAACTTGGCTGGTCGCTGCCGGTCGCTCTGCAGGATCCGCGCACGGTGGCGTCGGTGCGGGCGATCGAACAAGGCCGCCCGATTATGCAGAAGGACGATCACGATGACGATCTGCCACGCTGCAATGGTATGACCCTGAAGCGTCAGCTCGCTGAGACGATCGTATCGGTGTTCCCGACCGGGTCGGCCGGCAAGAAAGGGCCTGCTCGTCGCGCGCGCGCTGTCCATGCCGCCGCAAAGGCCGGAAGACCGGGGGAGGGCGCGGTGCTCAGCGCTATGAGCGCGACCAACCAACTGCTTCGCTCAATGCTCGTTTCGCTGGAGACTCCGGTCGATGACCATTACCGCGACGCGATTGCGGACAACGTCGTTCCAACGCCCCTCCTGACCGGCGAAGCGGCAAGGGTCGAAGGGCAGCAGACCCAGGCCACGCGCAACTCGGTCGACTGCGACGTCAGCGACGCCGGGCAGGGCATGCGGAACAAGGCAGTGAATGAGCGCTCAATGAGAGACGAACGCTACGCCCTGCTGCGCCAACTTGCGTACGACGCTGCCCATTGGCGGGAGCCGAACTCGGCCGCTGCGGCGTCAGAAAGCCTGAGCGAAGATCTGCTTGAGGACATCCTGCGGGGACGCGCCGATCTCGCGCAGCTGACGCCGGTGGGCGCGCTGCCGCTCCCGATCCTCTGGTTCGCGCCGCTCATCGACCGGGAGCGGGTCCACTGGATTGCCAACGGTGCCCCCGTCGCTCACCCGCCCGCCGGGCCTGCGGCGCAGCGCGATGGCATCGCACTCGCGGTCGCGCGGGCGCATGCCTGGGCACCTCTCCTCTACAGCAACGCCTTGCTCACCGGGCATAGCGTTGACGTCGCCTGCGCCCTGTTCACCGGGCGGTCGCCGGTTACTGCGGATCTGGGGCTGGCCTACTCGGTCCGGTAAGCAAGCCGTTTCCTCAAATTCACGCTGCGCCGATGTATCAAACAGAGGGAGCGCGTGTCTGGCTGTTTTGGGGCGGCAAAACTAGGTAAGTTGCCGCTCGATCCCGATGGCAAACCGGCAGCTATGCGCCCAACATCGGTCGTTCGTCCCCCTTCAATGCTACGCCAAAAGCTGCCGTTCGTAGAAGCTGCCGCCGCTCGAAGAAGCGACATCGGGTGCCCTCGATCAGCTAAAAAGCGTTGGCGCTCCGATTGCATTGGCCCCGCCTCACACGCGTGCGTCACGTCTTACGTCGAGCTCGCGCATTTCCGTCGGAACTCTGCTGCTCTTCCGCGAACCATCCAGGCCCCTCTTCGTTGAGCTCGGTTTCAATCTGGCGCTCATTCACCCAGCCGCTCCACGCTCGCAGGAAGCGTTGATAGCCATCAACCGAAATGCGCAGCAACTGAAGTCCCTTACGGTTACGTGTGTATGACGCGAAACCAAGCATGTTGGTGGCAGAGTCGGTTTGCCGGCCTTACCGATCGAGATAGGCAATGCCGCCATGCGCCAGGGCGTTGCGAAGGCATTCGAGTATGTCTGACGCTGGAGCGTTCGCAGCAGCATTAAGTGACTCAGGTGCGGCGAGTTGTATGAACGCTTCCTCCGGCCAGGCGCGGGCGACGGGAAACGTCGGCGTCGCCGCGAGATAAGCCCAACTGTCTACCTCAAAGAAAGGAGCCTGGGAGAACTTCTGGCCTGGACCGAGCGTGTCGCGGACACGGCCCGCGAACTTGATATCAAGCTCTGTGTCATTGGCGACCCCGGCTTTGCTGAAGAGCGGCCGAAAAAGTCGCTCCATCGGCAGCACAATCATCGGCGTCGACATCGCCAGTAAAAATGTCGTGCGCAGCGGCCCACCCCATTCGTCGATAAGCTTCGAATCGCCGCCGACCCTATCGATGAGTTGCTCAATCAGCCGGTCGCAGCGTGTTACGATCTCAAGGCTATAGTGCTCAGGCCGGCTCATAGCGCTCCTTCTCGCGATCCTGCAGCTATCGATCGAGAGCGGAGACTAGAAACGACGTCGGTCGCACAGCGAGCAGCAGCTCTCAACCGCATCGGCGGGCGACATCCGCCGATATGAATTCTATATTTACTCACGCTCGTCAGGCGTTTCCATCGCTAGAACACGAGCGAACTCAAGTTGGAGTTGCCGAAGCGGCTCGACTACCGTGGTCGTCATGACAGGTAAGCAGTGCGCCAGCACCAACGCGATGCCGCGACCATATTCCAAAGCGGAGGTCAACGCACGGAACACTTGGAATGAGTCACCAGGGTAAATGCTGCCTTGGTCAAATCTTCTCTGCTCGTCCGTCGGCGGAGTGACCTGGACGTGGTTGCGAATAGCACGGGTGTTTGGGTGTGCTCCGTAGTCGATACTCGACTCGTAGAGCGACCTAACAAAAGTGCCGAGCCCTGCCTGCTTAGCTTCCAAGTGTTTGACGACATCCGCGACTGTGCCGCCGAACGCCTTGCGCGATGCCTTTCGCTCCGCGTCGCCCTTATCCCGATCCGACCAAACGGCTTCGAGTTCGGGTTTGAGGGAGATTAGCAGCGCGTAGCAAGCAGACTCCAAGGCAGTCCGGAACAACGGGTAGATCGCGGTTTCGTGGCCGCTCATCGCAACGCGGACGCCGCACGTCCAGATCATGAAGGCGTTCATCGACAGGAACATCGGTACCTCCGAGATCGACTGCCCGTCGCTCCAAAGCTTAGTTGCGAAGAAGTCGTAGTAGTCGGTGACGAGTGGCATCAGTGGATGATGGCCCGCCAACAAGCCCTCAGTGTTTACGTTTCCTGCGCGGATGTAGTCCGCAAGGCTGAGGTTGATGCGAACCTTCAATTTAACGCCCTCCCGAGCAGACCGCTTCAACTGTTGTGATGTGTCCATCTAGTAACTGAGCGGGAGCAGACAGCGGTCGACGACAAGGTATAAGCTGAGCTGCCAACTGACGTTGCTCGTCCGCTCTTCCGCCGAGCTGGAGCGCGCAGCTCGCCTTCAATCTATCACGAATGAGGGTTGATAGCTTTTGTTACCGCGTCGATCGAAATCGAACTCATACACGATGCACGGTGCGATTGCCTGCTGCTGCTGCCCCAAGAAAAAGAGCATCGCATTTGGGACCGACGCGAAAACGTGCACGATCGCGTCAGGGTCTTCTGCCTTCGACCGTCGAATCGCGTTAGCGACCTGTTCGGCGAGCGCAGCCGCGTGCGCGCCCCCCGTGATACTTTGCTGGCCTGGGCCACTCTCGAATGAAAACGACAACATCGTGCCGATGTCGAGCGCATGGCTCGATATGTATTGGCGCACTTGGGGCTCGACATCCTGCGAGGCGCTCATGAGCACGGCGATGTCGCGGCCGGTACCGAGGGGTGATACGCGCTCAGCGAAACGCGCGCCCGTCGAGCCGTCGTCGGCGCACCACATACGGGCGCCAACTCTACCCTTTTGGACGAGATGCACGTCGACGCCCGATTTTACGTCAAGCACTGCCCCCGCCAGAAAAGCAATCGAGGCATGGGCGTCAAGGATCAGGCGCAACTGCCGCGACTGTTTGGCTGCAGCCGCAAGGAATGCCTCGACCCTCGGTCGAATATCCGACTGCCAGCTTTGACTGTCCTCGAGATACCGCCGACGAAACGCATCGGTCAGCAAGAGCGTGTTCTCCGGTAACGCGCCAGTAAGGTCGGAGGCGGGGCCGAGGAAACTGCGGATCGCGATTGGCAAATGCGGATCGGCAGGCAGGACTTCCGAAAGCAGGCCCTCTTCGCGCGCAAGCGTCAGCAGTGTCTCGCGGGTAAAGGCGTTCAATCGGCGCGATTTGAGCTGGCGCGCCAGTTCGTCGTAGCGGAAATCGGAGTCGGCGGCGTTGCAGGTTAGCAGTCCGACGACTTTTGCCTTCAGGTTGATTTCGGACCGCAGTTCGTCAAGCGAGCGGTGACCGTCGACCACGCGGAACCCGCGCAATACCATACGCAGCGCCTCGTGATCGGCGAGGCCCAGATGCTCTCGCCAGCACTTGCGAACCTTCCCCATCCTGCTGCGATCTGTCGTGCCGTCGAACAACCGCTCAAGCAAAAGGGTGTGGTCGTTTCCCGAGATCAAGGTCGCGAGCGGGTCGGTCGGCGATACTCGGTACGTCGTCAGGAAGGTGAAGAGCGACGGTGCAGGCGCAGTCGCCTGCGCATCGCGCAGGCGCTCCAAGAGCGAGACCGAAACCGCTCCGATGAATGCTGGATCGATGAAGTCCTGATAGCCGAAGTGCCCGCCGCGATCGACGTGGTACTTCACTTGATGGTAGTCAGCATGGATACGATCTGGTCCGGACCTTGGCACGGGCGGATCATATTTTACAACGACGTCGTCGAAGGCCTTAGGGCCATTTGCTTCAAACGTCACCTCGACGACGCAGGACGTGTCGTCAAGCAAGTTCAAGGCATTCTGCCAGAAGACGCGCGACTGGTAGTTGTTGCCATGCCAGCTGGCTGTGATCGCATCGACCACGCTATCGCTCCGTATTCGCGAACATGGCGATCATGCCGCGCCGTCGCGGAAGGGCGGGGTGGGTCGGATCTGTCTTGCCAGTTCAAGCGCGCGGCTGCTGGTGATCGCACGATCGGGATAGGCGTCGAGAACGAGGGTGGGGATCAGGCGCTGGGTGAGGTCGGAATACGTAAAGCCGGGCTTACTCCGATCCTCGCCGGTCGCGGCGACGATCCGCTCCACATCATCGGCGTTTAAGCCCGCCTCGTTGAGCGGGCCCTCAAGCACAGCGCGGCGCTGCTCCGCATTGGGCCGCGTGAATGAGAAGATCTCCGCCGCGCGGCGTTGCACAGCAGGATCGATCGCCGACAGGCGATTGGTGCAAAGGATCACCGCAGCCGGCACGCGCTTGGCTGCGAGCTGATCGACGCCGCGGATGAACGCATTCACCCCGGCCCGGTCCTCGTGATGCATCTGCGCGTCCTCGCGGCTCTGAGTTAGCGCATCGGCCTCATCAACCAGCAGGATCACGCCGCCGGACGCGCGGCCGCCACTGCTCTGAAGCTTGGAAGCCGCCTCGAGCGTCAGGTCGAACGCGGCCGAGACCAGTCGCGTCATTTCGCCGACCTTGCCGCTACCACGGGTGGACAGGCTTAGCGGATAGAGCGTGACGGGAATGTCTTCCTGCCGCGCGATTGCGTCCCCAATCGTCTCGGCGAGCTCAGTCTTACCCGAACCCACGTCGCCCGCGAGAATGACAAGGGGAGGGCGACGCTCAACATAGTCCAGCAGAACCTGTGCATCCGGATGAAATTTCTTCGCCCAGGCGCGCGGGCCCGCCGGATTGACCAGAATGCCCAACATCTTGGTCAAACGCTGCTTGGTCTCGTCGACGCCGACGAGGCGGTTGAGGCGACGGCGAGCATCGAGGTCGGGAAAATCCAGCCGGCGATCGAACAGCTCGCCGAGAGTCAATCGTTCAGTCATTACTACGTCCTCACACTGCTGCGCCCAAGTCCGCGGCCACCTGCCGAATAACTGAGGTCGTCACTCCACGCCCCGCTCTCCAGATTGGGCACGGCGCTCGTCGATCGCTGGATAGGCAAGCTCTTCTCAATGCTGTCGCGCTCCGCCTGGCTCAGGTCGAACCAAGTATTCGAATAGCTGAGGAAAGAGGTGAAATGCGCGCCGGCAATATCCATCCCGGGCCGGATTTTGCCGGGATCGTCATCGGTCGCCAAGGAACCGCCCGGGATCGCGCGATAGCGCAGCGATGCAGGGGTCCAGAGCGAATTGCGCTGGAATCCGTAAACGACCGTATCGACCGCATCGTACTTCAGCAGCCCGGCGAGCTCGCCTTCATATCGGTCGATCAGGTCGTCGCTTGGCGATCCATAGAAACGCTGGAAGCGCTTGAGGTCGGTCGCCACCTTCGACGCGATGTAACGCGCATGGGTGATCGTGAAGGTGCTGGTCTCTGACGTGGTATAGCTGCTCATCGTCGATCCTTAGACGTCGAAGCTCGGCCCGAAGACCTTCTGCCAATAACGGACGGTGTCGCCCTTCGAAATCGCGCGGAGCGCCGCATCCACTGCGTCGCCAGCGTCGATCGCCGCTTCGATGATCAAGCCGCGATTGGCTTCGGTGTAGAGCTTCGCCACGTTGTTCTCGCAGTTCACCGGATCCCAGATGCGGACCGGATTACTGGTCGAGACGCAGGTGCCTGCCGGGTAATAATCGGTGAACGAAATCACCGACCGAAGCTGGTCCGTCGCCAGGAAGGTGAAGAAGGATTGCAGTGCCTCGGGATAATCGTTCAGCGCTACGCCTCGGTCCGCCAGGTGCGCCAGGATCAATTCGATCATGAACGACTTGAAACGGAAATTGCTGTCTTCGCGCTTCCTCAGTCCAGCCCAGAATTTAATGAGCCGGACCATTTGGGCGAAATGCACAGGATTTGCCGCCTTGCGCTTGCGGACAAAGTCGAGGTGCATCGGCACGCTCGTCATGAGCGGCTCGCCGGTGTCCTGCGAAATCAAATTGCCGCGCCACTGCGGATCGCCCGCATAAAGGATCGGCACGATGTCGACTTCGTTGCCGGTCGCGATGAAATTCACCGACACCGAATAGGTCTTGCGGACGATTTGCGACGGCTTGAAGCCCGGAAACGCGCTTTCCAAGCGCTTGGCCAGCCACTCGATCAGTTCGCCGACCGCATGCGGCGCGGAATCCGAGGCCACATAGCAGGCGACATCGATATCGCTCACCGACTTGAGCGCCGTCCCCTTGGCCAAGCTGCCGGACAAAAGCATTTTCTTCAGTCCGAAATCGGGATGATCCGACAAATAGGTCTCGAGCTTGTCGCGCAACCGGTTCGCTTGGGCACGCAGCTCGCTGGCATCGTCGCGCTTCAGGTTCACGCGCGCATCCGCAAAACGCACAATGTCGCCATGCCCTACGTACTCACGACTCATCGAATGTCTCCTCTGCCCTTAGATAGTGGCCATATTTTAGCTATTCAATAGGCAATTATTATAGTTTTAATGTTGACAATATAGCTGCTGCGCCCATATCCCTCTCTGCAGTAACGGAGATACCGATGTCCAAGCGAACCATGACCCTCAACCTCACGGACGCCGAAATGCGCGCGCTCGAAGGGCTGTCGGTGCGCAAGGATCTGAGCAAGACCGCCGTTCTGCGCCAGGCGTTGCGGCTCTATCAGATGCTCGATGCCAGGGTTGAGAAGGGCGACAAGCTCGTCTTCGAAAACGAGGTTACGCAGGACAAAGCCGAGCTAATGCTTTTGTGACCTTTGCGACCGCGCCGACCTTCCTTCGGGATCTCACGACCGGCGACGTCGTGCCTGCCGAACTCGTCTACGGGATCGGCGTGGATCACGTCATGGACTGGCACAACGCCTGGCAACCTGCACTAGGCGCCCTCAAGACCGCGCTCCGCGAACAGGGCGTGCCCATGTCCGAGTGGCCGCAGACCGGACATTGGAACTGGGCGGCGAAGGTCGCCGAGGACGATTTGCTGGGCTTTCGAACGTTCAGCGTCACTGCCGAAGGGATGACGCAGGCACTGATGCGGGTCGATCTCACAAAGTCGGCCCGCTTGGAAGGCGTGAGCGGAAAGCCGCTCGTCTACGTCGATTATCTGGAGGTAGCGCCATGGAATCAGTCATTTCCCGGCACGCAGAAAAAGTATCGCGGCGCAGGCCCGATTTTGTTGACCGCGGCGGTCGAGCTAAGCTTCGAGGAGGGCTTCAAGGGCCGGCTCGGGCTTCATTCGCTGCCGCAGGCGGAATCATACTACGAGAAGGAAGGCATGATCGACTTGGGTCCAGATGCACAGGTGCAAAATTTACGATATTACGAGATGACCTCCGACGTGGCTCAAACGTTATTGGCGCAGGAGTGAAGAGAGTGCCGATAGAGCGATCAAAGGAATGGTGGCTTGCCCGCATCGATGCGGAGCCGGACGGCCCGATTGGTGCCGGGAGCATTCCAGCCGAGCCGGCAGACGGATTGTCTGCGCGGGCAGCGGAGGACAGTGCCACAACCTTCGGCGAATTCGTGCATCTGCTTCGGCGGCGTGAGGGCCTGTCGGTCGACGAGTTCGCGAACGCGGTGAATATCGAGCTCAGCGAGGCGCAGGCCATCGAGGAGGATCCCTATTATTGCGTGGAGGGACGGACCGTCTGGTACATTGCGCAGAAATTCCATTTCTCGCAGTCGAAGCTGAATGAGCTCGCCGGCGTAATCGTGGCGAACGATGTCGATCCACATATCGCCCAGCAGCGGTTCGCCGCACGATCCGAACTTCGCGGACGCCTGTCCGACGATGAGCTCGCTCTCCTTGATTCGGTCGTCGCGGTCATCCAGGACCGAGCGGATCGGGCGCGGGCATGAGGAATGTCGCGCTCGGTCCGCGCACAATCTCGGACATCGACGCGCAGATCGAAAAGATCATCCGCGGACTCGGCAATCCCGAGCCGCCCATCGATCTGCGCGTTGTCCGCGACCTGCTCAAGCTCGACAGGCAATTCTACAGCTCAACGGATCATGGGTTCGTGAGCGAAGTCTTCAACCGGATGAAGATCGCCGGGCAGCAGGTGTTCCAGCGCCCAACCCTTTTGAAGGAAGCGATCGCGAAGCTTAGCCTGAAGGCGCTCTATCTTCCGGACTCCAAGCGCATTTTGCTCGACGCTGATGTGCCTGAGCTGAAGCACCGCTGGAGTGAGGCGCACGAAATCGGCCACAGCGTCATCCCTTGGCACGAAGGCATGATGTATGGGGATGACCGAGTGACATTGGCGCCGTCATGTCATGAGATGATGGAGGCCGAAGCCAACTATGCTGCCGGTCGACTCCTGTTTCTAGCTGACCGCTTCAATGAAGAGGCGATGTCGAGCCCGCCCTCGATCGCACTAATTCGGCAGCTAAGTAGCCACTACGGCAACACCATCACATCAACGCTGTGGAGATTTGTTGAGCAAGCAGAAGCTCAGCGGCCGATGGTGGCTCTTGTGACAGGACACCCACATTCAAGCCGGCGCAAGGCGGATTTCGACGCAGCAAACCCATGCCGCTATTGCGTCCAGTCACCGCTGTTCCGCGCGAATTTCGGTCGCCTGACGGATGTTGACCTGTTTGGGATCGTAAGCGGGTATTCGGGTTCGCAGCGCGCTGGTCCACTTGGCGAAGCCGAGGTTCTCCTCGTGAACGACGACGAGCAAAGGCACCTTTTTCACTTCGAGACCTTCTTCAACGGCTATGAGGCACTCACGCTCGGGGTTTGGCAAAAGTCCATCTCAGCTTGACAAATTAATCGATTGAGCGAGATGGGGACGTCCTCAAGCTAGCTTGTTTGTCCCTCCTGTCGATCGTCCGCCCCGAGCCGGCAAACTATTGTCGCTGCTCATTCGAAACCCGCCATTCCGTCAAGGGCGCCTCTCGACTGCGACCTCGTTCAAGCCTGCACCTCCTGTTTGCGCTTCCTTGCCTCGGTCAGCTCTGTTTCGCTTTAAAAACTTCCAGCGACTTGGGCGAAGGCACCGACTTACGTGGTAATCGCTTGCGCAACCGGCGCGCTACATCGCCAAGGGCGTCGCTGCGCCTAAGGGCGCGCTCCACCAACCAGCCTGCTGTTTGTCGGTCGGCGACCTTCTGCTCGCGATCACTAGTTGGCGCGTGTCGGGCAGCATCCTCGCCGCGCAGCGCGGCTGCCCAGCCCGCTTCGGCTCCCGCCGGATCGATCGCAGCCAAAATCAGCTCGAAGGACACAGGCGCGACCTGCCAGATGACCCGAAGAAACGGGAGTGGCTCACCGAAAAACGGTTGGGTTTTGCTCGACAATTGCTCGGCCGCCACCGCCACATGCGGCGCGATCATCGAGTCGAGTAGGTCGGCATGAGCCTCGGCCAATTGCGCGACCAACGCCGCGCTCATCCGCCAGCTGAAATGGTCATAGCTGGACAGCGCGACTTGGCGCCCAGCCGTGAAATGAACGACCGCAGCCTCGGGCGCCAGCATGGCCAGCCGCACCGACAGCACATCAACCTTGTCTACGTTGCGCAGTATCATTGCTTGGATCGGCGCTTTGGCGGCGGGCGCGGCGAAGCAGACATGGATGAGCACCTCCATGTCATGATCCATGCGGGCCCAGCGTTCCCCGATTGTCCGATCCATCTGCTCCCAGTCGATGAGCGCGACGGTCTCGTTGAACTGCCGGCGCGAGACCTCGCCGATGAACATCAGCAGCCATCCGGCTGGCTGAACTTGGCGAGGCGAGACGCTGGCGATTTGCTTTGCCAAATCCGCCGGTGCCCAGACCGATGCAAGCTTCTTCCCAATAGCGCGCATGCGAGCGGTGGGTCCCTTTGCGCCGCGATAGAGACCAAGCGAGTCAGTCAACCGCAGGCCGTGCCAGACGAGATCATGAAGCTCATGGAATTCGCGCGCGGGCTGGGCGCGCAACCGCTCAGCGATCGCTGGGATAAATGCTTCGAAGAGATCGAGGCCGAACTCTTGGTCGTCCCAGATCAGCAGGCGTAACAGTTCGTCGGCGCCGGAAAGATACTGGTCTTTGGGCCAGGACTGGATCGTGGCGTTGCATGCCGGCCGATCGACAGCGGCAATAAAGCGTCGGGTCCAAGCTTCAGAGCGATAGCCCATGCAGGCATAGATCATTGCGCCAGCCTCGCCAGCCAGCGCGGGATCGCTTCGGCTGACAGCAGCCGCGGCCTTGAGTGGATCGGCATGGTCAATCAACGTAGCCGTCAGCTCGCGGTCCTTCATGCCGAATTGTCCGAGGAGATGGCCAACCGCATAGCCGGTTCCGGGCAAGCATTCGTCGAACCAGCGAGCGACGGTTTCTTCATGGCCGGTCGTTACCTTCGTGACCCAGTCCTCAAGATAGCTTTGCAGTTCGGAGAGCAACCACGCAGCGCCGCGCCTGTCGATGGCTTCCTCGGCGCGCCAGCAACGTTCGACAAGTTCTAAAAGCAGCGGCCGATCGACCAGATGAGCCCACCGGGTTGGCCATTCGCCCATCATCCGCCATTCAGTTAGCAGCAGCGACAGGCCGGCGAGCGTGAAGGCAGAGCCCGTGATGACGTGGTTGACCATGGCACCGACGCGCTTGCGTCCTACCTCATCCTGCCCTTCGAGAATGCGCGCTATCAGGACGACTGACAGCCGTTGGTGCGGACATCGCAGATCGTCCGCACCAAGCAGCAGTCGCTCGCGGACGAGCCAGTCGATCGCAGCCGAACGGTCCGCAGGCGCAATCCCAGCCGCGTCGAGCAGTGGACCCAGGTCCGTAAGACTGGCGCGCGCATCGCGCGATGCGAGCTGGCGAACGGCGGCTGCGGCCAAGACCAGATCAGCACCTGCGGCCTTCGCGTCCTCGGCAGACTGGCGTGCGCGACGCCAGCCGCCGCCCAAGATGAAACAGAACTGCCATGGGCGCTCAGCTTTCTCGGCTTCGTCGAGTCTATCTTCGATCCATTCGCTACTAATCGACAGACCGATACGGTCGTCGACGCGCTGAACGACTCGCCGCGTCGCGTCGATATCAGCGCGCAGCCCTGCGGCGATTACGGCCACGGCTTGTCCGGGATTGATCCGCATCGTGCCGGATGAGGCAACCTTGTCGTCAGCGAGCGTGTGGGCGCTCAAAAGCCAGCGCGTCGCAGAGCACTGCTGCTCTACTCGCAGAAGCAAGGCCGGATCGGTAAGATGCGCGTCGTCAACAATATGAAGCGTCGGCCGGTCGCCGGTTGCGAGATCGAGAGACCCTGCTGATGGATCGCGCAGCCGCACAACACGCCACCCCTGATCGTGAGCCCGTTTCGCGACCTGGAGCGCGCAGACCGATTTTCCCGCGCCTGCCGTCGCACCGAGCCGCGCGCTGTAGCCAGCCTCCAGTTCGCGCCACAGCCGGTCGACCTGCGGCAATTCGGGGCAGGCGCTGACATCGGCAGGACCGAGCGGTCTCCCGAGCAACGCGGGCCCAAGATCGCGGGCGGTCTCGAACCGCTCCTCGATCCATTCTGGGGCCTCGGGATGTAAGGTCTGACTCTGCGGCGCCACGCTGTCCAGCACTGCGCGCAACTGATCCGGAAGCGCCGAGAGTTTGCGGATCACGTCCGGCAGCTGAAAGCCAAGCTCCGGATAGAATTGCTCGATGACTTCGGAATGCTGCGCAAGCAAAGCCTGAAACGTTCCCCATCCGAACGCCACCACCGGAAACTTGCCCGCAGCGACCCGGATTTCGGAAACCGCGCGGGCGTGCGCCTGAAGGACGGCATCGTCGGGATGTGTGGTCGTAAATGTCCAATGCCCGAGGGATGGCATGAACTGCTCGACCTTCAGAAGTTCGGCGTCGAATTCGACAACGGTCGCGGGCTTCCCGTAGTGCTGGTCCTTGCCTTTGCATTGGACGCCATACGTGCGGCCATGAGCCGAAGGTGGACACCCATGCACATCGACACCATGCTGCTTCTGGCCTGTCCGGCCGTGCCGGCTCGCCAAAGGGTCTTTCCAAATCGCAGCGAACAATGCGCGGCTAAGCTCCTCGAACTTTTCCCAAGTTTTTGGAGGATTGATCTGCTGGTCGAGAAATTCCATCGCTCCCAAGATAGCCGATCAACCGGACGGAGTCAGTGGCCCAACCACGCCAATGTGGGCATTGCGGGGAGGGCGGCCTCGCCGTTCACCCCGCCACAGCTTTCCAAGGCCGCTGCCACCAAGGCAGCTTTCCTTGGCTCGACCACTGAAAACTGCCAGTCCGCTAGCGGCCCACTTGCAGTCATTTGTGCGAGACCCGGCGCTAAACATTAGCGGCCGTTCATCCATTGGCCAATCTCTACCTCGCCTCCGGGATGCCTTACAAAGCGCGGGCCAAGCGCGTTAATGGCTGTTGACTGCGCGGATGCTGCGACGCAGCGTGACCTCATGCGGATCGCGATCATCGACACCAGCACGACGCGTGCAGCGATCATATCCGAAGGGCTGCATGAGGCGGGGTTGGACGACATCGTCCTGATTGATGGCTCTGATCGCCTGCTCGCGCAACTAGAAGCGGCGGCACCCGAAGTCGTCCTGATCAATCTCGAAAATCCCAGCCGCGATGTGCTGGAGGAGTATTTCACTGTGTCACGGGCGTTGGCGCGGCCGATCGCGATGTTCGTCGATCAGAGCGACGCCGAAGCCACCGCGGCGGCGGTCGATGCCGGGGTTTCGGCTTACATCATCGACGGCCTGTCGAAGCAGCGCATCATGCCGGTGCTCGATCTGGCGGTTCGCCGCTTTCAGGCGTTCGCGCGGCTTCAGGCCGAACTGCACGAAGCGAAGACGGCGCTGGCCGACCGCACTGTTATCGACAAAGCCAAGGCTATCCTGATGCGGCGCAAGCAGATCGACGAACCTGCCGCTTACGCCCTTCTGCGCGGCCACGCGATGCAGACCAACCGCCGCATTGCCGAAGTCGCCGAGGCGATCGTGACCAGCGACGCGCTGATGGGAGACCTGCCGTGACATTGGACCGGGTACGCATCGGATTCCTGCCGCTGGTCGACGCCGCGTTGCCAATTCTCGCGCGCGAACAGGGTTTTGCCGAGGCGCAGGGACTGGAGATCGAACTGGTCCGCGACATGACCTGGGCGACGGTGCGCGACCGGTTGCTCTACGGCCACACCGACGCGGCACACATGGTCGCGCCGTTGGCGATAGCGACTGCGCTGGGGCGTGGGCGACCGGCTGAGGACATTGCCGTTCCGTTCGTGTTGGGGCTCAACGGCAATGCCATCACCTTCTCGACCGACCTGGCGCTGGCCACGCTCGATGGCGAGGGGCTGGGCGACCCGGTCGAGGTCGGCGCGCGCTTGCGGGCAGTGGTGGAGAAACGCGGCAAGAAGCGGCTTCGTTTCGGCGTTGTCCACCGTTACTCAAGCCACAATTATATGCTCCGTTACTGGCTGGCAGCGGTCGGCATCCGGCCCGATACCGACGTCGAGATCGTCACGATCAGCCCGCCATATGCCGCCGATGCGCTGGCGGTCGGCGAAGTCGATGGCATTTGCGTGGGCGAGCCGTGGAACAGCGTAGCGGTCGATCGCGGCGTCGGGCGAATCGCTTTGGTGACCGCACAAATCTGGCGGCGCGGCGTCGAAAAGGTGCTGGCGATGCGCACCGCGACGATGACCGATCGGCCCGATGTCGTACGGCGATTGATTCTTGCGCTACATGCCGCCGCCGCGCACTTTGTTCTGCCAGAGACGGCCGAGGCGAGCGCGGCGATCCTTGCGCAATCCAATTACCTCGACGCCCCGCCCGATGCCGTGCTTCGGGCGATTACCGATCGAATCCGGCCAAGCGAAGGCGCGCCGCCGCTGCATGTCCCCGACTTCATGTTCCAGTATCGCGAGGCGGCGAACTTCCCGTGGCGCAGTCAGGCGGCGTGGCTCTATTCGCAAATGACCCGGTGGGACGGGACGCCGTTTTCTGACACCGAGGCTTCGCGTGCCGCCGACGTGTTCCGCCCCGACATCTATCGCGCCGCGCTGGCGGGATCCGACGCGCCGCTACCGAGCGCGAGTTCGAAGATCGAGGGTAGTCTCGACGTTACACTCGGAGCTGGTTCGACGCAGGGAAGGTTGCTGCTCGGGGCCGATCCGTTCTTCGACGGACGCACCTTCGACCCCGATGATATTCGGGGGTATCTGAACAGCCTTCCCTAAGAAATTTGCTGCAGTTGCGAAATCATCTTGCGTCTCAGACGCGAATCACGCATCATTGCCGCGTCGGGCGATGATGCCCGGCACGAGATAACCGCAACACTCTCCAATGACGGGGATGGGCGCGGGGTGGTTCCCCGAGGAGCCGCCACAGGCAACGAAGCCGCCAGGATGCACCGAGAGGTCGCCATTCTGGCGGCTTTTTTCATGTCCATCGCATGCGAAGGGGTTCGTCATGGCAACAGCAATCTGGAATGAGGAGAAGCGCGATACGTCGAACGGCTTTTGGCGCAGTGGACACACGCCCACGCTGATCGCTGCGTTCCTCTATTTCGATCTGGCTTTCATGGTCTGGGTGATATTGGGGCCGCTGGCACCGGCAATTGCCAAGACGCTGGCGCTGACACCGGCCGAAAAGGGCCTGATGGTCGCGACGCCGACGCTGGCTGGCGCGCTGCTGCGGGTCCTCAACGGGCTGCTGGTCGATCGCATCGGTCCAAAAAAGTCCGGCGCGATCAGCCAGATCATCGTGATTGTCGGGTTGCTGTGCGCCTGGGGTCTGGGGGTCAACAGCTTTGGCGGCACGCTGGCGCTGGGCGTCATCCTTGGTTTCGCCGGGGCGAGTTTCGCCATCGCTTTGCCGCTCGCCAGCCGCTGGTATCCGCCCGAACATCAGGGCAAGGCGATGGGACTCGCCGGGATGGGCAATTCGGGCACGGTGCTCGCCGCCCTGTTCGCGCCGGTGCTGGCCAAAATGTTTGGCTGGAACGCCGTTCTGGGGCTGGCCTGTATCCCGCTGACGATCGTGTTCGTGCTGTATCAGTTGATGGCGAAGGATGCGCCGAACCGTCCGGCGCCCAAGTCGCTGACCGAATATTTGCTGCCGCTCAAGGTTGCCGATGCATGGTGGCTGATGGGCTTTTATGCCGTGACTTTCGGCGGCTTCGTCGGGCTCGCCGCATCGCTGCCGATCTATTTCACCGACCGGTTCGGGCTGACGCCGATCACCGCTGGCTATTGCACGGCTGCATGCGTGTTTGCCGGGTCGCTGGTGCGCCCGCTGGGCGGCGCGCTGGCGGATCGGATCGGTGGCGTGAAGTCGTTGACCGGAGTCTTCATCGTCGCAGCCCTCGCGCTGACCGGGGTGAGCGCTGCGCCGACCGTTACCGCCGCCATGACGCTGTTTGTCGTCGCGATGCTGGCGCTGGGGACGGGCAACGGATCGGTGTTCCAGCTCGTGCCGCAGCGCTTCGCCAGCGAAATCGGGGTGATGACGGGGCTGGTCGGCATGGCCGGCGGGATTGGCGGGTTCTACCTCGCCTCGTCGCTCGGTGTAGCCAAGCAGCTGACCGGCAGCTTCGCTCCCGGCTTCCTGATCTTTGCCGGACTGGCGCTGATCGCCTGCGCCGGGCTGACGCTGGTCAAGCGGGCATGGCGCGGGAACTGGGGCACAGCGGCCGGTGTACGCATCTGACCGAACCGCGCGGGGCGGCGCGCAGCGTCGCCCCCCATCCCCACCAATGGGAGCGAAGCATGAAATACCTATTCGCACTGGCCGCCAGCATGGGCGCCGCCACTCCTGCGATGGCGCAGGACATCAAGATCAAGCCGCTGGTCGAGGCCCGGCTGCGCTACGAAAATGTCGATCAGACCGGCGTCGCGACCAGCGCCGATGCGGTCACGATCCGCGTCCGCGGTGGCATTCAAGCGAGCAGTGGGCCGTGGACCGCCACGATCGAAGCGCAGGGAAATCTGGCGATCGTCGGCGATTATTATGACGGCCTGAACGGCGCCGCGACGCGCCCTCTGGTCTCCGATCCGCAGAACATCGCGCTCTATCTTGGGCAGCTCCAATACAAGACCAAGGCAATCACTCTGACCGCCGGACGCCAGCGCATCGCGCTTGACGACGAGCGCCTCGTCGGCGCGTCGTCCTTTCGACAAAACGGGCAGACGTTCGACGCGGTACGGATGGAATGGACTGGCGTTCCCAAGTTGAAGGTCGATCTCACCTATGCCTGGAACGTCCGTACGATCTGGGGGATCGACGGTAGCGGCGCGCGACCGCAATCGATCGGCGGCGACAATGTTTTCGCCAATGTCGGCTATGTTACCCCGATCGGCACGCTAAGCGGTTTCGCCTATCTGGTCGATCAAGATGCGGTGGCGGTGCAGGGCTTCCGCCTGTCGAGCCAGACCTATGGCGCGCGATTGTCGGGGTCCCGGCCACTGTCGAAAAGCGCCAAACTGTCCTACCAGCTGAGCTACGCCACTCAATCCGACTATAACCGCAACCCCAACGTCTATCGCGCCGCTTACTATCTGGTGGATGCCGCGCTTGATCTGCGCGCGCTGCGGATCGGGGGCGGCTATGAAGTGCTCGGTGCCGACTATGGCGCCGCGCTGACGTCGTTCCAGACGCCGATCGGCACCGGCTTCCGGTTTCAGGGCTGGGGAGGGAAATTCCTGACCACACCGTCCGATGGCCTGCGCGATCTCTATGGCAGTCTGGGCTATAGCTGGAAGGTCGCCGGTCCGTTCAAGGCGCTGACGCTGCAAGGCATCTACCATCGCTTCGCCAGCGACCGTCTGGTCCGGTTGTACGGCGACGAAGTCGACCTGTTGGCCAGCGCGAAGCTGCGCAAGGCAGCCATCGCGATCCGCTATGCCCGCTATCGCGCCACCAGCTTCGCCACCGACACCAGCAAATTCTGGCTGCAACTGGACTGGAGCCTGTGATGGACTTCGCCGATGGCATCGAACTCCGGCGCGACGACGAGGAGCCGGTGGTTCCCAAAGCCGCGCCGCCGGATCTGGTCGTGATCGGCAACGGCATGGCCGGTTGCCGCGCGGTCGAGGAACTGCTCGCCCGCGACGCGGGACGTTATCGTGTGACGATCTTCGGCGCCGAGCCGCACGTCAATTACAACCGCATCATGTTGTCGCCGGTGCTCGCGGGCGAAAAATCGTTCGACGACATCGTGATCAACGACCGCGTCTGGTATGCCGACAATGACATCGACCTAGTGGTCAGCGATCCGGTCGTGGCGATCGACCGTGCTGCGAAAACCGTGACTGCGCGTTCGGGGCGCGTGGCGCGCTACGACAAATTGCTGATCGCGACCGGATCCGATCCGTTCATCATCCCGGTGCCGGGCAAGGACCTGCCCGGCGTCGTCAGCTTCCGCGACATGAGCGATGTCGACCGGATGCTGGCCGCTGCCGAAGCCGGCGGCGACGCGGTGGTGATCGGCGGCGGGTTGCTGGGGCTGGAGGCCGCGCACGGCCTGTCGCTTCGCGGCATGAAAGTCACCGTGGTTCACCTGATGCCGACTCTGATGGAACGCCAGCTCGACGAAGCGGCGGGTTGGCTGCTCAAGGCCGCGCTGGAAGCGCGCGGCCAGACGATCCTGACCGGTGCCGACACCGGGGAGATTTTCGGCGACGGCAAGGTTGAAGGTGTCCGATTGAAGGACGGGCGAACGATCCCCGCCAGTCTGGTGGTGATGGCGGTCGGCATCCGCCCGTCAACCGCGTTGGCGCGCGAAGCCGGGTTAGCGATCGGGCGTGGTATCCAGGTCGACGACCATATGGTGACCAGCGATGCCGACGTGCTCGCGGTCGGCGAATGCGTCGAGCATGACGGGCAGGTTTACGGGCTCGTCGCGCCGCTCTGGGATATGTGCCGCGCGCTGGCCGACGGGCTGGTCGAACGGCCCAAAGGGTATCGCCCGCAAGCCACGTCGACCAAGCTCAAGGTCGCCGGACTCGATGTCTTCTCCGCTGGTGATTTTGCCGGTGGCGAAGGGTGCGAGGACATCGTGCTGCGCGATGCCTCACGCGGTGTCTATAAGCGCGTCGTAATCCGTGACGACCGGGTGGTCGGCGCGGTGCTGTACGGCGACACCGTCGATGGCGGCTGGTATTTCGACCTGCTGAAACGCGAAGAGGACGTTGCGTCGATCCGCGACGTGTTGATTTTCGGTCAGGGTTTCGCCTCGGGAGGGGGGCAAGCGGACCCTAAGGCAGCCGTTGCGGCGCTCTCGGACGATGCCGAGATTTGCGGCTGCAACGGCGTCGACAAGGGTAAGGTCGTGGCGTGCATTGCGGGAGGCGCGACCACACTCGATGCGGTGCGCGGCGGGTGTAAGGCGTCGGCGTCGTGCGGCTCCTGCACCGGGCTGGTAGAGAGCCTGCTCGCAGTGACGCTCGGCGACGACTATGCCGGAGAGCGCGCCGTGCGCACGATGTGCAAATGCACCAGCTTCGGCCATGACGACGTCCGCCGCGCGATCGCCGAGCGGGGTTTCCGCGAAATTCCGCAAGTGATGCAGGAACTGAGCTGGTCGACCCCCGACGGCTGCGCCTCATGCCGTCCCGCGCTCAATTATTACCTGCTCTGCGCGCTGCCGGGCGACTATGTCGACGATCAGCAGAGCCGCTTCGTCAACGAACGGCTCCACGCCAACATCCAGAAGGACGGTACCTATTCGGTGGTGCCGCGCATGTGGGGCGGCATTACATCGCCGAAAGAGCTGCGCGCGATCGCCGACGTGGTTGAAAAATATGACGCGCCGATGGTCAAGGTGACGGGCGGCCAGCGGCTCGATATTTTCGGGATCAGGAAAGAAGATTTGCCCGCGGTCTGGGCCGACCTCAACGCTGCAGGATTGATGTCGGGCCACGCTTACGGCAAGGCGCTACGCACCGTGAAGACCTGCGTCGGTTCCGAATGGTGCCGCTTCGGCACGCAGGATTCGACCGGGCTTGGCGTGAAGATCGAACGAATGAGCTGGGGTTCGTGGATGCCTCACAAGTTCAAGATCGCGGTGTCGGGCTGTCCGCGCAATTGCGCCGAGGCGACGATCAAGGATTTCGGGATCGTGTGCGTCGACAGCGGCTATGAGCTGCATGTCGGCGGGAATGGCGGGATCAAGGTCCGCGTGACCGATTTGCTATGCAAGGTCGCGACCGAGCAGGAGGCGATGGATTATTGCGCGGCCTTCATCCAGCTCTACCGCGAGGAAGCCCGCTATCTTGAGCGTACCGCGCCGTGGATCGAGCGTGTCGGCGTCGACTATATCAAGTCGCGGGTCGCCGATGACGAGACCGGGCGCGAGGCGCTGCGCTCGCGCTTCCTGTTCTCGCAAAGCTTCAGCCAGGACGACCCGTGGGCTGCGCGTGCCGAGGGCGCCGAGGCCGAGCATCACGCGCCGATGGCGCGGTTCCAACCGGTGGCAGCGGAGTGACGGCGATGATTGGTGACTGGCTGGACATTGGCTGGCTGCATGAAATCCCGGTGCGCGGCAGCCGCATTGTCCCGGTCGAGGGCGGCGACGAGATTGCGGTGTTCCGCACGGGTGATGGGCAGGTCTACGCGCTCGCCAATCGTTGTCCGCATAAGGGCGGCAAGCTGTCCGAGGGCATCGTTCACGGACGCAGCATTACCTGTCCGCTGCACGGTTGGGCGATCGCGCTGGCGAGTGGCGAAGCGCAGGGCGAGGATAAGGGCTGCACGCCGGTCGTCCCCGCGCGGATCGACGCCGGGCGCGTGCTGATTTGTCGCGCCTCGGCGCTGAAAGCGGCAGCCTGACATGGAGTCGATCCGCACCACCTGCGCGTATTGCGGGGTTGGCTGCGGCATTGTTGCGCGGCGCACGGGCGCGCGATCGGTCGAGATCGCCGGCGATCCCGAGCATCCCGCCAATCATGGTCGGCTCTGCTCGAAGGGCACGCATCTGGGAGAGACGGTCGGCCTGCAGGGGCGGTTGCTCCATCCGATGATCGGCAAGCGCCGGGCGAGCTGGGATAAATCGCTCGATCTGGTCGCGCGACGGTTTCGTGAGACGATCGCCCGGCACGGGCCGGACAGTGTTGCCTTTTACGTTTCGGGCCAGTTGCTGACCGAGGACTATTACGTCGCCAACAAGCTGATGAAGGGGTTCATCGGCTCGGCCAATATCGACACCAATTCGCGGCTCTGCATGTCGAGCGCAGTCGCGGGACATGTTCGCGCCTTTGGTGAGGATATCGTGCCGGCGAGTTATGCCGACCTCGACGCCGCGGACCTGATCGTGCTGGTCGGATCGAACACTGCGTGGTGCCATCCGATCGTCTATCAGCGAATTCAGGCGGCGCGCGCAGCGCGCGGCACGAAGCTGATCGTGATTGACCCGCGCCGCACCGAAACCGCGGACGAGGCGGATCTGCATCTGGCGATCCGCCCCGGCACCGACGTTGCGCTGATGAACGGCGCGCTTGCCTGGTGCCGCGATCATGGTGCGCTCGATGACGACTATGTCGCGGCGCACGTCGCGGTTCCCGACGCTTTTTGGGACGAGCTTGGAGAGGGGAGTGATCTGGGGTCGACGGCACGCATCTGCGATGTGCCGCCGTCAGACCTCAGGCGCTTCTACGAACTGTTCGCCGCGACCCCGCGCACCGTCACGATGTTCAGCCAGGGGATCAACCAGTCGGTGCGCGGCACCGATCAGGTGAATGCGATCACCAATCTGCACCTCGCCACCGGCCGGATTGGTAAGCCGGGGGCGGCTCCGTTCTCGATCACCGGCCAGCCCAACGCAATGGGCGGGCGAGAGGTTGGCGGGCTGGCGACGACGCTCGCGGCGCACATGGATTTTGCCCCAGACAATGTTGCCCGGGTGGGCCGTTTCTGGGCGGCCCCGAATATGGCAACCAAGCCCGGTCTGAAGGCGGTCGACCTGTTCCGCGCGGTCGATGAGGGACGGATCAAGGCGTTGTGGGTGATGGCCACGAACCCCGCAGTGTCGATGCCCGATGCCAGCCGCATCCGTGAAGGTCTGGCGCGTTGCCCGTTCGTCGTTGTTTCCGACGTGATCGCTGACACCGACACGGCCCGATTTGCGCATGTCCGTTTGCCCGCCGCGGCATGGGGCGAAAAGGACGGCACGGTTACCAATTCGGAACGCTGCGTCAGCCGCCAGCGCGCGCTGTTTCCGCCGCCGGGCGAGGTCAAGCCGGACTGGTGGATCATCAAGGAAGTTGCGCGACGAATGGGGTGGCGCAATGCGTTCGGCTATGATCGCCCGGCGGATGTCTGGCAGGAACATGTCCGCCTGAGCGCGTACGAGAATGATGGCGCGCGGCTCTTCGCGCTCGATCCGCGCCAGGTCGCGGGGAGCGCGCATTATGACGCGATGGAGCCGTTTCGCTGGGGCGACGATGCCTTTGCCGACGGGCGATTCGCCACCCCCGATAGTCGCGCCCGACTGGTATCGGTCGCGCAGCGCGCGATCGCCGATCCGCTGCCGCGCTGGTCGATGACGCTCAACACCGGTCGCTATCGCGATCAATGGCACAGCATGACGCGCACTGGACTGTCGCCCAGACTCGCCCGACATCGCGAGGAGCCGCTGGTCGAAGTTCATCCTCAGGATGCCGCCCGGCTGGGCCTGACCGATGGCGCGCTGGCGCGGGTCGGGACGCCGCAGGGCGAAAGCCTGTACCGCGTGCAGATCAGCGGCGGACAGCGCGCGGGCGAATTGTTCGTGCCGATCCACTGGACCGATCGCAATTCGAGCGGTGGACGCACCGGCCTGCTTCCGCGCCCCTTGGTCGATCCGCAATCGGGGCAACCCGGGTTCAAATCGACGCCCGCTATGATCGAGCCGGTCGTGACGGCATGGCGCGGGTTTCTGATCGTCCGCGGCGGGTTGACGGATTTGCCGGTGTGCCAATGGGCCACGCGCGTTGCGATTCCGGGCGGGGAATTGTGGGAACTGGCCGGGGATGGGGACCCCGCCGCGCTCGACACGCTGCTGCCGCGCGGACAACGGATCGACACGATCGACCGCGCGCGCGGATCGCGCCGGGTTGCGATCGTCGCTGACGACCGGGTCGCGGCGGCTCTGTTCACCACCGAAACCGGCGACTTGCCGCCGCGCGACTGGCTGATCGCGCAACTCGCTGCGCCGGGCGTGGCGCCGACCTTGCTCGCCGGACGCCCACCGGGCGCAGCGGTCGATCGCGGCGCGATCATCTGCGTGTGTTTCGACATCGGCCTGAAGACGATTGTCGATGCCATTCGCGATCAACGCCTGACCGACGTAGCCGGGATCGGCGCAGCGATCGGCGCGGGCACCAATTGCGGGTCGTGCCGTCCGGCGCTGGCCCGGTTGATTGCGGATCATTCGATCGCGGAGGCAGCGCATGCAGGATGACGATTTCAGGGGCGGAACAGTGTGGCTGGTCGGCGCGGGGCCGGGTGATCCCGATTTGTTGACGCGCAAGGCCGAACGCCTGCTGCACAACGCCACCATCGTATTTCACGACGCACTGGTGGGTCCGGGTGTGCTCGATCTCATTCCCGATTGGGTCGTCCGCGTGCCGGTGGGCAAGCGTTCGGGCCGCCATTCGCGCGATCAGGCCGCGATCAATCTGCTGCTGGTCCGCGCTGCCGGGAACGGTGAGCGCGTGGTGCGGCTGAAGGGCGGCGACCCCTCGCTGTTCGGTCGCTCGGTGGAGGAGGTGGCAGCGCTGGCCAGTGCGGGGTTCACTGCGCGCATCTGTCCGGGCGTCACGGCGGCCAGTGCGGCCGCTGCATCGGCGGGCATGTCGCTGTCGCTGCGGGGGCTGGCGCGGCGAGTCCAGTTCGTCACGGCTCACGCGGCCAAAGGTGAGGTGCTGAACCTCAACTGGGGGCAGCTGGCGGACAGCGGGTCGACCTTGGCTTTCTATATGGGACGTGCAGCCACAGGCGACATCGCGCGAGGCTTGATCGGCGCAGGGCTGGCAGGAGCAACGCCGGTGCTGATCGCCTGCGACGTCAGCCTGCCGACCGAGCGACTGCTGCGCACGCGGCTCGACCTGCTGCCATTCGGAGTCGAAGCGATCAGCGACGACAAGCCAACGATCATCCTGATCGGCGACGCGGTCGGCGATGTGGTCGCCGGGGTACCTGCCTCCGCTGAAAATGGGGCGATAGTCGATGGCGCGCGCTGACCTTGCTCATCCTGCCTTGGCGCTTGCTGCATGTTCGGCCAATCTGAGCTTCGACGAGGCACTGGCGATCATCGCAAACGATGCTTTGCCCATCGGCACCGAAAGGATCCCGCTGTCGCGCGCCGGTCGCCGCATCCTGGCTGAGCCCATCCTTGCCCGGATCGACGCCCCGCGCTTCGATGTTGCCGCGATGGACGGTTACGCGATGCGTGCCAGCGATCTCGATGTCGGCACACGCGCGTTCGATCTTGCTGGCCAATCTTACCCCGGGAGCGCCGCGCCTTTGCCTATCGGACCGTGTCAGGTTGCAAAAGTCACGACCGGTGCCGCGTTACCCGCCGGGGCGACGCAGGTCGTGCCGTGGGAACATGTGACGGTCATCGGTGGCACGGTCGTTGTACGCAATCTTCCGGCGCGACGGCACATTCGTGAGCGCGGGTCGGATTTCAGCATCGGCGATGAATTGCTCCCGGCGGGTCGAATGATCGATCCGCGCGCGTTGGCCGTTGCAGCAGCGGCGGATATGGCGACGCTCACCGTGTGGCGTCGCCCAAGGGTCAAGGTCATCGCTACGGGCAATGAACTGATCGCATCGGGCCTTGCGCGAACGACGCAGCTCCATCAGCCCGACAGCCTGTCGGCGGCGATCGAGCTTTTCGTTCGGCAATGGGGCGGGCGACCATCGGGACGTCATCTGCTCCCCGACGACTTATCGGCGATCGAGCGCGCTGCTGCAGATGCAATTGGCAACCGCGACGTGCTGGTGTTGATCGGCGGCGCGTCGATGGGTGAGCGCGACTTCGCCAAGGCGGCATTGGAGCAGATCGGACTTCAGATTCGGTTTTCCAAGGTTGCGATCAAGCCGGGCAAACCCGTCTGGTATGGCCGGATCGGCGACACACACGTCCTCGGGCTGCCTGGCAATCCGACGGCGGCTTTGACTACAGCGCGGCTGTTCCTCGCGCCATTGCTTACAGCGCTCGGTGGACGTCGCGCCGACTCCGCTTTGCGCTGGTCAAATGCACCACTGGCTAGCGACATCCCCGCCAATGGCGACCGTGAAGCGTTTCTCTGCGCTGCGTGGGGGGACGACGGCGTGCGATTGGTCGAGCGGCAATCGGCATCGTCACAGATGACTTTAGGACTAGCGGAGGTGCTGGTTCGGCGCGCGCAAAATGTATCCGCCGCAGACGTTGGCCAGGAGGTGGAAATTGTTCGCTTCTAACTCGCAGGGCGCTGCGCAATGAAGGTGTTGGGCGCAATCATCGCGGGAGGCCTATCGACACGCTTCGGCAGCGATAAGGCGCTGGCGATGATTGAGGGACGCACGATGATCGACTACGCCATCGACGCGCTGCGACCTCAGGTAGAATCGGTAGTGCTGTGCGGCCGCGAATTGCCCGGCATCGCAACGATCCGCGATCGTCCTGCGCACAGGATCGGGCCTCTTGGCGGGCTAAATGCGGCGCTGCAATATGCCGATAGATGTGACTTTGACGCCGTGCTCTGCATACCCGTGGACGTTTGGCCGCTGCCTACCGATACGCGTGAGCGGTTGGCCGGAGCCAACCCGGCGGTATTCGATCAGCAACATCTAATCGGATTCTGGCCCGCACGTCTGGCAAGCATGCTCGATCAGCACATCGCGTGTGGCGAACATTCGGTTAGAAGCTGGATCGTTGCGAGCCATGCTGGCGTTGTCAGTCAACCGGCAGGCTTGTCGAACATTAACGAACAGCGCGATTTGCTACGCACCCTCAAGTAGGATGTCGGCAAAGCGCGTCAATCGAATGAATGTCGTCTGTCTGCTTTCGGCCCAGATTCCCGACCGGCAGCTTCTGTCGAAAGCTGCCCAGCTGATCCTAGGCCGTTTGCAGCGGGTAGTTTGTGGGGAACTCGGTCTTCATCCCGGACGTCAGGGCCAGAGTGTCGGCACGGCGCCCAAAGGGAGGTGGCTAGCTGACAGCGATTGGCCTTGGTGCGGATAGATAAATTCGAACTCCAAGCGCGCATCGTTGAGCGGCGCAACCGTTAGCGCATTTGCGCATTTTAGCAGCATGCCATCTACGACCTCGCCGAAAGCGCAATCTCCACACCCGCCGCCGGAGGGGCAGCCGATGCGCGATGACTTTGCTCAATTGGGCACAGTTAGCGGAGGTCCGACGATGCCTACTTTGGTAACAGGACCTTCTAAGGCCGAGGCAGCGCTTCCTCGTCTCGAAGCGCGATCGGAGCGCCAAAAAGCAGAAAATGCCCCCAATCCCCCCTCATATCCAAGCATAACCAATTGGCTCGTCAATATGAGCGTCGCATCCGCCTCTTAGAACGAGGCTGACAAAGCGCGGTCTACGGTCGAAATCCCGGTCGGAGTGAATCTCGCCTCGTATTCGCCATTAAAATGCGCGCGGCTGAACCGTTAGCCTGGCTGATCGTTTCATCGCCAAGTGATGGAGAATATCATGGCGAAGCTTGACACCAACGATCGTGGGAACCTTGGCAAGGGGTCATTCGCCTTTCCGAAAGAACGCAAGGAACCCTTGGAGAACGCCAGTCACGTGCGCAACGCGATCGCGCGCTTCAATCAGATCAAGGATGTGACCGATACTGAGAGAAACGCCGCATGGAAACGCATCAAAGCGGCGGCCAAGAAGCACGGCGTAGAGATCGACGAAAAAAGCTGGCGTGAGATTGGCAAGAAGTAACGTCAGCTTACGTCGTTTCCCCAACGGTTGATCTGCAAGCACCGATAGGGCGACCGCGCGAAACTGCTCCGGTCCAATGCCAGTCATTTCGGCGTGTAAAGTCGAGCGCGCATGTGCTGGATACGATCGGCTTCGACGACCAGTTTGTCATAGCTGGACGCCATGGTTTCCAGCGCCTCTCGAATATCGGCATCAGTCGCGGCTTGAGCCAGCTTTCGCACCTCTAGGGCGCGACGCGCATAATATTCTCGTTGGTTGAGTGTCGGCATAGGTCGTCCAAACGTAGCTGAACGTAATTTACCTATGCGTTTCAGCTTCGACAATACCCAACACGGATCGCTCGTCGTCGCGATCATCGACGCTCGGGGTTCTGTCAAGAATAGCGATAAGTTCGGCAAACCGTTCAAAGGCGTAACGAGGCTAATCAGGTTAAGGGCCCAAGTTATTTGCATCAGGGCCGCCCATGAATGGGATATTGGCTGCGGGACGCCGAAATCCGGCCCCAAGTGAACGGCCATTTTCAAGCGATGCCCATATCCCTGCCTCGAGAGAGTAGTTTTAAGCCCACGCCACCATGATCAGAAGCGAAAAGCATTGATCCAGTTTGTCGAAACTCAAAACGATTTGAGTCATTTAAGATGTGCCAGAGCGCGGGGGCGCGACTTTGGAGAAGTGAGATGACTGCAAAAAATCCAGTTGGGGATCGGGCTTATTTCGCCCGCCGCGCCCGCGAAGAGCGAGAGTTCGCCAGCATCTGCGAGGACAACTCTGCAGCGGTCGTACATTTGAAAATGGCTGACGAATACGAAAAGAGAGCAAGCGGCCTGTCAAGTGCGATGCCCCGGATGTCACACAACTGACGGAATCGGGATGCGTGCTTCCAACACAATAAAGACGACGGGGTATCTCGTTTCGACTGTCAGCGTGATCCTTCTCGGCATCGTGTCGTGGAAGACTGCGTCGGCGCACCCGGTCCTGATGGTTTGCCTGATTGGCGGTATGTCGGCCTCGGTGGCAGGAATGTTGCTGCGCTGGATTTCCTACCAGGTGCAGGAACGCGAAGAAAAGCGCCGCGGCGCGACAGGCGAATGAATATTCGGGATATTTTCAAAAAGCTTGGCCCCGGACTGGTTACGGGCGCGGCCGACGATGATCCGAGCGGCATAGCGACTTACTCTCAAGCCGGTGCGCAATTCGGGCCGACACTGCTTTGGACGCTCGTGCTTACCTACCCGCTTATGAGCGCGGTCCAGCTTATCAGCGCAAGGATCGGTCGCGTGACGGGACGTGGCCTTGCATGGAACCTTCGCCAAGTCATGCCGCGATGGATTGTGATAGTTCTGGTCGCTCTTCTGTTCGTCGCCAACACGATCAATATCGGCGCTGACCTCGCCGCGATGGGCGATGCCGCACAACTCGTGATTGGTTGGGGCGGACATGTTTTCACTGTCCTGTTCGCGGTTGCTTCGTTGGTGCTTCAAGTCTTTGTGCCATACCCAAAATACGCTTCGTTTCTCAAATGGCTCACGCTGGTCCTGTTGGCCTATGTGGCGCTTGTTTTTATGGTGAAAGTCGACTGGCTCGCCGCCGCCAAGGGAATGGTCGTCCCGACGATCGCTGGATCGGTCGCCGTTACAACCGTCGTTGCCGTCTTTGGGACGACAATCAGCCCATTTCTTTTTTTCTGGCAGGCATCGCAGGAAGTCGAGGAGATCGAGCAGAACGATGATCGCGCGCCGCTCATTAAAAAACCCCGGCAGAGTCGGACGGCTCTCAACCGAATCCGATATGACACGTTCGGAGGCATGGCCGTTTCCAACATCGTCGCGATCGCGATCATGCTCGGCACGGCAGCGACGCTGCATGCGTCGGGTAAGACTGACATTCAAACCGCTGCCGATGCGGCGAAGGCGCTTGAACCTGTCGCCGGCAAGTTCGCGTTCGCGCTGTTCAGCTTCGGGATCATCGGAACTGGAATGCTCGCAGTCCCCGTGCTTGCCGGATCGTCCGCCTTTGCCATTGGCGAAACCGGCAACTGGAACACAGGACTTGAGGAAAAGCCTCAAAACGCAAAGGCATTTTACGCGGTGATCGCCGTGGCGATGTTACTCGGAGTTGGCATCGATTGGTCACCGATCAATCCGATCCGGGCGCTGTTCTGGAGCGCAGTCGTCAACGGCGTCGTTGCGGTCCCAATTCTCGTTGGCACCATGTTGGTCGTTTCACGCGAGGCAGTCATGGGCGACTTTATGGCGGGAACGCCTCTTAGAATATTCGGTTGGCTTACGACAGGTGTGATGGCCGCTGCCGTTATCGGGATGGCGGTGTTTCCCGGCTGAATGTTTATGCGACCCCCGTAAATCGAAGAGGAGCTATGAGCGAACTACTTGCGATCGTACCGGACGATGTCGAAGAAGCTGCTCAAGGATTGCTGGAACGGGCTTGCGCGCGCCAGTTGTCGATCGTTACGGCTGAAAGTTGCACCGGCGGCCTCGTTGCCTCGCTGCTCACCGACGTCGAAGGGGCAAGTCGCGCCTTCGAACGCGGCTTCATCGTCTATACCGACGACGCGAAATGCGAACTCTTGTCCATTGATCGGCGGAACCTTGCAAGATGGCGCGCGGTGAGCCGCGAAACTGCGATCGCGATGGCCGAAGGTGCGTTGCGTCGTTCGCATGGTGATATCGCGGTCGCTGTTACGGGATTCGCCGGGGCCGCCGGGCCCGATGTTGAGCCGGGGCTCGTGCACATCGCCTGCTCGCGGAACGGCGGCCAGACGCGTCATCGCGAAGAGCATTTTGGGAATATCGGGCGCGGGCCCGTGCGCCTGCGGTGCCTCGCCACCGCTATCGATATGCTACGCAAAGCCGGTGACGAGACCGGCTGACACCCCGGCGGGCCGGGCTGATCGGGATCAGCGCGTTTCTGCGAAACCGTGCGGCGGGCCGACCGTTTACACCCCGCGCCGGGAGCGCGGCTGGCACCCGGCGGAGCCACTAACCAACCCTAGGAGGTTCTCATGGGCTTGTTCACCAAAGACATTACGACTTTCGATGATCTGTTTCTGCACCAGTTGCAGGACGTCTATTACGCCGAGAATCAGATCACCAAGGCTCTGCCCAAGATGATCGATAAGGCGACCGACCCGGCCCTGAAACAAGGCTTCGAAACGCATCTTCGTGAGACAGAGAGTCAGATCGTGCGGCTGGAGCGTGTGTTCGACCTGATAGGCGAGCAGCCCAAGGGGGCTACCTGTCCGGCGATCGAAGGCATCATCAAGGAAGCTAGTGAAGTAGCTGGCGACATCGCCGATAAGGCGGTGCTCGATGCAGCGTTGATCGCTTCGGCGCAAGCGGTCGAACACTACGAGATCACCCGCTATGGCACGCTCATCGCGTGGGCGAAGCAACTTGGCCGTGAACAGGAAGTTCAGATTTTGCAGTCAATTCTCAACGAAGAGTACGCGACCGACGACAAGCTCACCAAGCTGGCTGTCGGTCAGGACAATGCGAAGGCTGCGGCGGTTTCGGAATCTGCGTAGCGGTTCGTTGGCTTGGGTGCGTTTAGTCGCACCCAAGCTCATAATTGCTTTCGTCGGGTCACGAGGCACTTTTCACTGGCGGTCAGCTAACGCCGGTCCCGCCATTGGCGCCGAACACGCTGCCGGTGGTGAAGCTATTACTTTCCTCGGCAAGTGCGACATACAAGCCCGCGAGTTCGGCGGGTTGGCCAGCACGTCCGAGCGGGGTGTTTGTCCCAAACTTCTCGACCTTCCCGTTAAGCTGACCGCCCGAAATCTGAAGCGGCGTCCACACCGGGCCCGGGGCCACCGCGTTAACCCGAATTCCCTTGGAAGCCAGTTGTTTAGCAAGACCTTTAGTGAAAATCTCGATGGCTCCCTTGGTTGTGGCGTAGTCCAGCAGCTCCTCAACGGGGTTGAAGCTGTTGACGCTTGCTGTGTTGATGATTGCCGAGCCAGCCGGCATGACTTCGACCGCGCGTTTCGATAACCAGAACATTGCGTAAATGTTGGTTTTCATCGTTCGGTCGAATTGTTCGTGCGTAATGTCCGCGATGGATTTTTGCGCTTGTTGGTAGCCCGCGTTGACGACGAGCAGGTCTAGCCCGCCAAGTTGTGCCACGGCGTCGCCAATGAGGTTCATGCAAAACTGCTCATCTGTCAGGTCGCCAGGTAACTGCGTCAGTTCATGGCCGTCGCGCTCCAGCAGCGCCTTGAGATCGTCAGCATCCGCCTGTTCTTTGGGGTGGTAATTGATTGCGACCTTCGCGCCTTCGCGCGCGAAGGCAATCGCAGCGGCCCGGCCAATTCCAGAATCGCCTCCCGTCACGAGAGCGCGCCGTCCGCTAAGTCTGCCGGTGCCCTTGTAGCTTTCCTCGCCGCAGTCTGGGATCGGGTACATGTCTCGTTGAAGGCCGGGCCACTCCTGCGACTGCTCGGCGAAGCCCTCTGAATGATATTTAGTCTGCGGATCGATGAGCAGGGATTCCATGACTGTTTTCCTCGGCGTAGCGCACCCGTGGGGTTTTTCGCGTAATGGTGCCAATAGAACGCAATACCGTAGCAGTGGTTTCTGTGCCCCGGGCAAATTACGATAATCCAGCCGCACTGGCGGCAATGAACAAGCGTCCGAAGTTAGGACGCCGATCGAGCGCTCTGAACGTCCACCTCTGGGTCGTTCGAGACCCTCCGATAACTTTGCAAATCCTAGGTATGGGCTGGGGAGATCGGCATCTGCATTGTCCCGAATCGAGACTTACCCCAAAGCCCGCGACACATTGGGCTTGCGACATGGCCCGGATGTTCCTATCACGTTCCTGCATGTAAGCGTCGTTTATCGGCGCACGGTCCAGATCCCGATCCACGCGGAGCGACGCGCAGGGTGAGTGGACGGTCCCGAATTGGGGGCACATGCCGCTAGCCATCCGGCTATGCGAGATCGGAGCGTGAGGAGCACCGCCCCGATTTCCGGACGACCCAGGTCGTTTCGGAATTTCATGAATAGCTGCCGGGTGGCTGTTCGCTTTTTTAAAGCGAGCATCATGTCAAAAAAGCCAGAAGAGGTGCGTCTCGGACGCACCGCCCCGCTCATCGTAAATCCGTCGCCCTGTAAGGCGGCGCCAGGCGCGGTTTCCATAAATGCCTCGGCGAACCAGGCACCATCGACCGCAAAATCCGGAAAGGCCAGGCGACGCGAAGTGACAGGCGCGATATCATTGTCGAGTGCCAAGGCCGGTAAGAAGGGGACAGCGGCTCAGAACATGGTCGAGATCCGCGGTGAAGCCAAAATTATACTTAAAGAAAGTGACGATCGCTTCACGTCGCCAAAGTTGGTCCGCGCCATCGAGGACAGTTTCGGTAAGATCGACTTTGATCCCTGCTGGCATAAAGCGAGCGCGGTCAATCCGAGAAACTACCTTGATGTTCGTCAGGGAGATGACGGACTTCGGGACGAATGGTCCGGGCGCCTGGTGTTCGTCAATCCGCCCTGGTCGGCTCAGGACAAATGGTTGAAGCGTGCGTACGATCAATGGCTAAGGGGCAACGTGCACACGGTGGTGTGTCTCGTGCCGGCCGCGACTGGAGCCGCGATCTTTCATGACACCCTGGCTCGGGATGCCGATGTGTACTTCCTCGAAGGGCGCCCGGAATTCTTCAAGGAGGATAAGACATCCGAAGGGACTATGCGTCCTGTCATGGTCGTGATGTTCGGTGCGACTAACCAACAGAAAATACGCTTCGCCGAACTGGTGAAGGGTTCATGGTGGCTGCCGGTGCGACCTATGTCGGTCGCGCCTAAGGAATCCCGTGTCGGCTCGCTCGGCGAGAATGGGGGTCAGGGTTCTCGTGTTGCGCCTTATCCCCGTAGCGACGCGGACGCGATGGTTCAGGTGGCGAACCCGGCTCCGCGCCAAATCAAGCAGCTCATCGAGAGCAATTCGCGAGCCTTCTTCTCCGACTGCCGACCAGGACCGGCTGTACGCGTCTGCTGCGGACCCGCGTGAACGTCGGCGACTACCCCCATTAAATTCGAGAGGAGACGACATGCCCAGCGCTCAACGCCATTCGAACGCCGCAACTGCCAGCCGGATCGCCCGTGTTGCTGCCCCTTGTGCGCCGTCGGCCGAGGCGCAGTGCCGGGCGGTGGTGGCACGGCTCGACGAAATCACCGCCCCCGACGTCCAGAGCGAGAACGATGGAGAGCGTGTTATCGACGTTCGCGCGATCGAAAGCTTGCCCGACCCGACCGGCTGGGGCGGCCGGGCGATCGTGCCGTGGGGGCATCCGCAGGCGGGCGGGATGCTGTCGCGGCATGTCGAGCCCGTGCGCGCCGGTCGAACCGGCTGGTACCTGCAATATCAGGGGGAACTATACGACACGGTGCGAGATGCGTTCGTCGCGGCCCGCTTGAACAAGCCAGTCGCGGCCCCCTGGACGACGACCAGGCAGGTACATGCCTGCGGGTGCCTGACGGTGGCTGCTCCCCGGCACGTTGCAGTCGAGGGCACTGTCGACGTCGAAGCGCAGCTCGAACTCATGCGCCAGGTACTCAAGCACGTCGCGGTCGCGGGACCCGAGATCGACCTGAACATCCTTACCGATGACCTTTTCGGCGGCCAGAAGGTTCTGGCAGAACATTATCTTTGGCGGCTCGAGCTGGACGGCTTTGTCGATCACGCGCACGACGAACGGCAGACGTCGCTGATGCCGACCGCCGAGGGTTGCTCGGTTTTGCTCATGCTCGAGCTGACCAAACCGGGCGCAAACGAGGATATAATGTCGCCACAGGCGCTGGCGGAGGCCGCTGCGGCTGACGTGCAGCCGCCCATCCCGCTGGACAGTCGCGCGTGGCAGCTGGACACGCAACTCGACGTTCCGCGCTTCTTGACCAGGTAGGAGTTTCGAGCCCGAAAACACGTCATGGAGCAAGTGAACGCGTTTACAGATTCTAGAACGTGACCGCGCAATCGTACGGTTACATCGTCAGCCCAGTTTCCACGCGCCATGCCTGACTCGGAGGCAAGTATGGCGACCAAACAGACACCGCAAAGTTATGATGAGCTGATCGCGGCGATCGATCTCGAGATCGCGGCGCATCGGGCGATCACGCGCGAACACCAGGCCCGGATAACCGCGCTCGACGCCGAGCAGGCGACGTTCGGGCGGCATCCCAATTACGCGGCCTATTGCCACGGCGGCGTAGCGGCCGTGCGCGCGATGGGAGCGGCGCACATCTTCGCCCATATCGGCTTTTATCTTCTGCCCTACCGCGATGCGATCGACCGCCTCGCCGCCGCACGTGAGGCGGCAGATGACGATTGCCTCATCGTGGCGCTTCGCGAGACGTGCGAAAGCGATGCGCTGCTCCAAGTGGCCGGGTTCGCCTGGGCGGATGAACAGGGTCTGCTCAAGCGTGGCACGATCGATCCCTTCTGGTTGAAACGTCCGCTACTGGGGCTTGGCCAACCCGCCAAGGCGCACGGGCTCGCGCCCCAGCATGCGCCGGCACATCGCGGGCTCTACACGCTGCCCCCTGCGGAACTGCTCGAACGGTTCGAGGGCGTTGCGACTTCATCGCACGATAACTTTGGCGATCTGCTGCACGCGGTGATCGACGCCGGCGGCCCAGAGCTTGCGACACTGGGCCGCGAGGCAACCGAGCGCGATGCCGCCGAACGCTATGAAGCCGATTGCGCAGGGTTCGCCGCGCACCAGCGCGCCAACGGCGACCGCCACTGGCGCTGGAAACCGCCTTTCTCACGCCAGGGTCATCTCGCGGTTACGACCGCAAGCGTGCGGGGTGTGGACATGCCCGCCGAGCGCACGCGCGGACACGCCGCCACCTGGCTCGACGATCACGGCGCCAATCCGCGCTTTCGAGACGGAGAAGTGTCGTGACTTCCATCACCATCGAGGAGGATGGACGCGAAATAATCGTCGCGGACATCGCGCCCTATCGCGCTGAGCTCGACCGGGTCATCGCCACGCTGTCGTCGATTTACGCTGAGTTCGAGAACGGTCCGGTTGGCGCGCTCGTGCCCCGCGAGCCGGAGATCGTCGATCTGCTCAATCGCTACGGGTTCATTCAGTATGTCATTCAATCGTTCGACCAGGAGGGGATCCGCGAGGCCAACATCCTCGCCGGTTGGGAAATCGTGAAGCAGCATCGCGCCGGAGACGGATGAGGGCAGAGTCTAGCGTCAATGCCCTGAGACAGCTTGAGCGTCGGTTACATCGTCAACCCGATTTGGTGGCGGCACACTGCAATCCTCAACCGAATGCGAGGATGGCACCATGGAAACGACTGAACTTCCGCTCGACACGGCCGCGCCGAAACGCGGCGCAAAGACCAATTACGTCGTCGAGTACCTCTCTTACGATCAGACCGATGTATCGCCGAAAAATCCGCGGTTCGGCTACGTCTTCACCGATGACAGCGTTGCGCCGCTTGTCGCCGAGCTTAAAGTCGTGGGTCAGGCGCACGACGCGATCGGCGAGCGCGGGCCGCACGGCAAAGTCGAGATACTGGCTGGCTCGCGTCGTCGTGAGGCGGCCCGTATTCTCGGCACCCCGCTACGCGTCCGGGTCTACGAACGCGACGCGCTGACGCCTGAGCATGCGCTCAAGATCGCCAATCGCGAGGACCGCGGTGCGCTCGAGGTCAGCCTGTGGGACAAATCCGCGTCCTGGGCGCGCATGCTCGGCGACAAGGTGGTCGCCGGAGAGGCGCGACTGGCAGACGCGGTCGGCGAAGACAAATCGGCGATCAACCGGGGGCTTGCGCTCCAGAAAGCACCGGCCGCTATCCTCGATCTGATGGCCGACAAACGCGCGATCTCGATGACGCAGTGGTCGCTCGTCGCCCCGCTGCTCGAGAATGAGGAACAGCGGACCCGTGTTCTCGAATGTGCGGGGCTGCTCGCAGGACAGACGCTCGGTGTGGCAGCTCTGGTCAAAAAGCTGACCGCCGCCGCCGCCGGCAAGGACGAGATCATTCCGACCGAGGTGGTGAACCGCCACAATAAGGTCATCGCCACCATCACGCCCGACCACCGCGGAGCCTTCACGATCCGGATCAAGTCGATGGCCGAACAGCATCCGACGTACCGGATCGACCACGCCAGGATGATCCATGCCGCCTTTCTCGACGTCATCAAATCCTGGTTCCCGGACAGCTGAGCCGTCCCCCGAATTTGATCACCTTCCAACCATCTAATGAGGAATCTCACATGCCCTTATCTGAAACCATGACCTTTGCGTTCGGCGACGTGAAGCGCCACCATGCGCCCATCAAGAGTCCAACCCTGCTGACGCTGCCCGAGACCGAGCGTCCCGACACCATCCTCGCATGCACGACCTGTCCGGCCGGCAGGTGGTATTTCGACGAAGATCATCATCTCGCCTGTCACTGCAGGGAGCGGCGCTATGTCTCGTGGCGCGCAAAACAGAAAGCCATCGTGCTGTGCGACGATCGGGAGGAATTGCTCGAAGAGCTGGATGAGCGCGAGGAGAGCTGATCCGTCGCCTCATCCGGCGCGCTTCATCGCGATCCGTGCGATCGCACATCCGCGGGCGCACGACCTCGGAAACAGGCTCGAAAGCTCGGTCAGGCGAAGCGCATGGCGCAAGTGCCTTGCCATCAACCGGCGCGCGGCGCGATTGCTCTTCCATGCCGTATCCATGTCGGAGCTTGCGCCAGCCGGGCGCGTGTCGAGCAGACGGCGCGAGAGCTTGTCGGATTGCAGGTAAAGCCAGACCGCCATCGCCGTCGCGATCACCTCGACCAGAAGGATGGCGACACGGTTGACTAGCTTGGTCGCCACGACGCCAAGCGCCAGCAAGGTGAGCAATATCAGCACCTGGTTATTCCTTTCATTTTTTCCCGCTTCCAACGGATCACACTTCACCTTCTCCCATCCCCATCCTGGTCGGTTACATCGTCACCGTGCTTTTGCGTCGGCACATGCTGGTCGATGGGCAGCACCCGAAAATCCCCAAGCCGATCGGCAGCCGATCCCCCGCCCGGGATCGCCGGCGCGTTGCCTGGCACCGGCTCGCGCGACCGGAATGTGCGCGATCGGCTTCCGGACTCTTTCGCTCTTGAGCGTTCCGAGTCAGAATGGCTGCTGACGCTGCTCAGCGCGGACGAACTGCGCTACATCTTCGAAGGCCCAGCTTATGCCAAAACCCAAGATTGAACGTGCGCTCGGCTATGTCCGCGTCTCGACCCAGCGCCAGGCTGAAGGTGGCATCAGCCTCGATAATCAGGAGCAGCGCCTGACGGCGCATTGCACGCAGCGCGGCATCGAACTCGTCGATATCTACCGCGACGGCGGCCTGTCGGGGACGACCGATAACCGGCCCGGCCTACAGGCGCTGTTCGAACACGCAATGCGGCCCGGCAGCGGTATCACCGAGATCGGCGTGTACAGCTTCTCAAGGTTGTTTCGCGATCACTATCTGCTCGAACATTACCGTCGCAAGCTGAAGCGCGCAGGCGTCAGGATCGTCGCGATCACGCAGGAGGTGGGCCAGGATGCCGAGGGTGACCTGGTTCGCTCAGTCCTCTCGAACTTCGATGAGTACCAGTCGCGCCAGACCGCCAAGTTCACGATGGATACGATGCGGCGCAATGCGGAAGCCGGCTTCTGGAACGGGGCGGTCGCGCCGTTTGGCTACATCTCGGAGATTGCCGAGATGCGCGGCCCCAAGGCCAAGAAGCGGCTCGTGATCGAACCGTCCGAAGCGCTGGTCGTCCAGCAGATGTACCGGATGAAGAGGATCGGGGTCGGTCGGGCGCCGATGGGCTACAAGAAGATCGTTAGCCACCTGAATGCGACCGGCGCGACGCTGCGAGGGCGCAAATGGCACGTCTCCAACGTTCGCGATGTTCTCACGCGCTCGACCTATCGGGGCATTCATCTCTACGGCGTCAAGGATACCCGCAACGGCGTGAAGCGGCCCGAGGAGGAATGGCAGAAGGTCGCCGTGCCTGTGATCATCCCGGAACATGAATGGCTCGAGGTCCAGGCCGGCATCGTCCGCAACTCCAGGCATGTCACTCCGCCGAGCTTCGTATCCGGCCCGACGATGCTCGCGGGAATCGCCAAATGCGGTCATCCCGAGTGCGGTCACGCGCTGACGATCGCCACCGGGAAGGGCGGCCGCTATCGGTATTATCGCTGTTCACGTCGCCTGCGCCGCGGCGAAACGGTATGCCCCGGGATCAGCATGCGCGATAAGGCGCTCGAGACAGTGGTGATCGACGCCATGGCCGAGCGCCTGCTCCGCCCCGAACGCCTGCAGACGCTTCTCGCCAATCTGCTGGACGATAGCTCGTCTGCCGTGCGTGAACGCCAGGCGCATCTGAAGGCCTTGCGCACCGAGCGCACGCGCGTCGAAGGGGCGATCCAGAACATGTTCGATTTCATCGAACAGGGCATTGTCAGTCCACGAGACGCCGACTTCACTGCCAGGCTCGCCAACCAGCGCACTCGGCGCGCCGATCTCGAACAGGAAATCCTGCTGGTTGAACGCCAACTATCGACCTCCGACCGACGGGTCACGCTCGAAGCTGTCGATCGACTGGGTGAGGTGATCCTCGCCAAACTTCGCTCAGAAGATAGCAGCGTGCGCCAAGGTTATGCGCGCCGGTTCATCGAAAAGGTCGTGGTCGCGCCAGGCACGATCACGATCACCGGCCCGATCAAGTCGCTGGAACTCGCCGCGAACGACGAACCCGAACAGAGGGCACCCATGGTGCCCTCTCTTGATCGGGAGTGGTGCGGCCGAGAAGACTCGAACTTCCACGGGCTTTCGCCCACAACGACCTCAACGTTGCGCGTCTACCAGTTCCGCCACGGCCGCACGTGGTATATGCCGCCGGACGAGACCGGTGGCTGGCAGGCGAGCGCCCCTAGCAAGCGCCATCGGGGATGGCAATGGCGGTTGTGCGCTATCCTCGCGCGGCGGGTCGGGCTAGGTCGCCGCGATGTCCGCGCCCTCCACCCCGATCGTCCCCGAGGCGCGGCGCATTCTCGGGCTTGCGTGGCCGGTGATGCTCAACAGCCTCAACTGGACGTTGTTGCAGGCGACCGACCTGGCGGTGGTCGGATTGACCGGCACCGATCAGGTCGCGGCCCTGGGCGCGAGCCGCGCGTTGACGATCGTCGCGTTCATGATCACCTTCGGCATCTTGTCGGGCGTGCTGGTCTTTGCCTCGCGCGCCGACGGGGCGGGGGATTTGCGCAAAACCGGCGAAGCGATGCGCGACGGGGTGGCGCTGGCGCTGATCGTCGGGGTGGCGACGACAGGGGTGCTTGTGCTGCTCGCTGGGCCGATCCTCGGGTTGCTCGGGGTCGCGCCGCATCTGTTCGACAATGCCAGCGCGGTGACGCGCGTGATGGCGTTTGCGTTTCCGCCGAGCCTGGTCAGTCTGGCGATCAGCTTCTTTCTCGAAGGGATCAGTCGCCCGCGCCGGGTGATGGCGATCAACCTGACGATCCTGCCGTTCAACGGCGTGCTCGCCTGGGCGTGGTCGGGCGGGCATTTCGGGCTGCCCGCGCTCGGCGCGGTGGGTGCTGCGCTGGCGACGTTGATCGCCTCGGTGTTTGGGGCTGTCGGGATGGCGGGGGCGGCGTTCCTGCTGCCCGACGCGGTCGAGCGCGGGTTGCGCGATGCGCGGCTCGCCCGCATCGGGCCGGCGGTGGCCGGCGCGGTCCGGTTGCTGCGCTTCGGAATCATGCCGGGCTTTTCGTCGGGGCTGGAACTGGCCGGGTTCGCGGTGCTGATCGGGCTGTCGACCGAACTCAGCGACACCGCGGCGCACGCGTTCCAGCTGGTCTTCTCGATCCACAATCTGACTTTCGGCGCGGCGATCGGACTGGGATCGGCGGCGGGGGTGCGCGCGGGCAATGCGTTGGGCGAGGGGCAACCGGCGCTGGCGGTGCCGCGCACGCTGATCGCGGTCGGACTGGCGGCGCTGATTACCGGCGCGATGGCGGCGCTGCTGATGATCGCGCCGGGCGGCACGATCGCGATCTTTCCCGCGACCGGGGCGGTCCATACGCTGGCGGCGGCGATGCTGTTCGCCTGGGCGCCGTTCATCCTGTTCGACGCGGTCCAGCTGACGTTCCTCTACGCGTTGCGCTCGCTGGGGGATCAGGTTGTCGCGGGGGTGAACTCGATCATTGCCTATTTCCTCGTCACCGGCGGGCTCGGCTGGTGGCTGATCCATCGCGCCGAAGCCGGGCCGATGGGGCTGGTCTGGGCGTCCGGCGCCGGGATGCTGACCGCCGCGACGCTGCACGGCGCGCGGTTCGCGCTGGTCAGTTCGCGGTTGCGGCGGTTGCGAAGCTCAGCCTGATCGTCTTGGCACTTCGCGGCACGTCGAGCCGCCCGCTTTCGATGTTGATCAGCCCGCCGGGCGCGATCGTGCGCTGATCGGGGCGGATCACCCAGCTATAGACGATCCGCGGTTCGCGCTGCGCGTCGAGCAGGTCGACGCGGATATCGGGAACGTTCTGGCGCTGGCTGGTCGGATTTTGCACCTGACCGCCGATCGCGAACAATTCGCTGCCCGACGGCAGATCGCGGCGGTCGGGCTTTTTCAGATTGACGAATTTGAGCGGGGTATCGCCGGCATTGAGCGGTATCCCCAGCATCGCGGCGACGCCCGACATATTACCAAAGACCAGGGCACCTGCCGCGATCAGCATCGCGATCCCCGCAGTGACGGCGGCAATCGTCCACAACCGCGCCGGATTGCGGCGCGCGCGGAACGGCGGTTCGTGCGCGAACGCGTCGTAATCGGTATCGTCACTGGCGAATGCGGGCTCGGGGATCGGTGCGGGCGCCACCACCGGCTGAACTGGCACAGGTGTCTCGACCGGCACGGACGTCTGGATCGGCGCTGGCGGCGGAACGAAGCCCGCCGGCGGCTGGAACCAGTTATGCCGGCAATTGGCGCACCGCACACTGCGGCCTTCGGGCCCGATCGCTGTGTCGGGGACCAAATAGCGTGAGTGACATTGGCTGCATTCGAGGATCATAGTGTCGCGTCCCTGTAACCTTTCCCTAAGCGGGCCGCCGACTCGCGGCAAGTCTCCTGCCTTGATGAAGGGTCGGGTAACGTGCGAAGGCAGTGGCGGGGCCAGTCGATAGCGGGTAGCAGACGCCAGCATGGCGAATATCGTGCAGTTCGAAGAAGTGGGGCTGCGCTATCCCGGTAGCGACGGCGATACGTTGGCGGACGTGCATTTCACGCTCGCGTCGGGCGGCTTCTATTTCCTGACCGGCGCCAGCGGGGCGGGCAAGACGTCGCTCCTCAAACTTCTCTATCTGGCGCAGCGCCCGACGACCGGCACGATCCGCCTGTTCGGCGAAGATGCGGGAGAATTGCCGCGCAACCGCCTGCCCGGGTTCCGGCGGCGGATCGGGGTGGTGTTCCAGGATTTCCGCCTGGTCCCGCATTTGTCGGCGTTCGACAATATCGCGCTGCCGCTGCGCTTGTCGGGCGTGCCCGAAAGCGATGTCGAGGCGCCGGTGCGCGAAATGCTCGCCTGGGTCGGCCTGTCCGAACGCGGCCATGCCACGCCGCCGACGCTGTCGGGCGGCGAGCAACAGCGCGTCGCGATCGCGCGCGCGGTGATCGGTCGCCCCGAAATCCTCGTCGCCGACGAACCGACCGGCAACGTCGATCCCGATATGGCGGCGCGGTTGCTGCATTTGTTCGAATCGCTCAACCGGCTCGGCACGACGGTGGTCGTCGCGACGCACGATTTTCACCTGCTCGGCCGGATCCAGAACGCGCACATGATGCGGCTCGAGGCGGGGCGGTTGCTCGATCCGACCGGCGCGCTGCGCAACCCGCCCGCGCGGCCTGCGTCGTGAGCGTCGGCGTGATCTCGACCGCGGCCGACCGGCGCGTGCTGGACGATCGGCGCAGCACGCGCGCGATGAGCTGGATCATGGCGATCATGCTGTTCCTGACGGTGCTGGCGGCGGCGCTGGGGCTGGGCATGGTCAACGCCGCAAGTGCGCTCGACCGGCAACTGGCGGGGCGGCTGACGGTGCAGATCGTCGATGCCGATCCGGGCAAGCGCGCGGAGGCGACGCAAAAGGTGTTGGCCGCGATCAAAATGATGCCCGCGGTCAAGCGCGCCCAGCCGGTGGATCCCGCGCGGCTCGCCGGGTTGCTGAAACCCTGGCTCGGCGACGCGTCGAGCGATGCCGACGTGCCGATCCCGACCTTGATCGATATCGACATGAGCGTGCCCGGCGAAGAATCGGCGACGCGCGTCGCGGCGGGGATTCGTGCGGCGTCGCCCAGCGCACGCGTCGACAGCCAGTCGCGCTGGCTGTCGCCGGTGGCGGACTTCATGCGGACGATGATCCTGGCCGCGCTCGCGCTGGTGCTGCTGATGGCGGCGGCAACGACCGCCGTTGTGCTGCTGGCGGCGCGTGCCGGGCTGGAGACGCACCGCGATACGATCGCGATCCTGCACATGCTGGGCTCGACCGATGTTCAGGTCGCGCGGCTGTTTCAGCGACGGATCGCGCTCGACACGCTGATCGGCGGGGCGATCGGGTCGGTCGTGGCGATGGTGGCATTGTGGCTGCTGGTCGGACAGATGAGCGGGCTGGGATCCGATCTGGTCAGCGGCGCGGTGCTGACGCAGCGCGACTGGCTGATCCTGGCGCTGCTGCCGATCCTGTTTGCCGGGGTCGCGACGCTGGCGGCGCGGATCGCGGTGCTGGGCCGATTGAGGCGGGTGCAATGATCCGCCGCATCATCGCGATCGCCGCGTTGCTCTATCTGCTGGGTTTTGCGGCTTTCATGGTCACGCTTCCCCGTCCGGCCGCGCCGCAGGCTACCGATGCGGTGGTGGTGCCGACCGGCGCGGCGGGGCGGATCGATCGCGGAATCGACCTGATCGCGCAGCATCAGGCCAAACGCCTGTTGATCAGCGGCGTCGCGCCCGGGGTGCGGCCGATCGACCTGGCGAAACAATATCGTGCGCCGATCGCCTTGTTCGCCTGCTGCATCGATCTGGGGCGCGAGGCGGTCGATACGCATTCCAACGCGATGGAGACCGCGCGCTGGCTGAGCGGGCACGCGTTCAAATCGGTCCGGCTGGTGACGTCCGACTGGCACATGGCGCGCGCGCGGATGGAACTGGTCGCGGTGCTGGGCAGCGACGTCGCCGTGGTGTCGGACGCGGTGCCGAGCGAAGCGCCGCTCGGTCTGCTGATCGTCGAATATAACAAACTGCTGCTGCGCCGCGTTGCCTTATGGACCGGGATCGGCGAGTGATCAGGGTTCGCAATGCCGCGTATGTGCTGGTGTTTTACGGCCTGTCGGTGCCGATCGTGCTGGTCGCGCCGGTTTCCGCGCTGTTCGGGCAGCCCGCGCTGATCGCCTATTCGCGCGGCTGGGTGCGCTTCCACCGTTGGTGTGTTCGCTACCTGCTCGGCATCCGGAACCGTTACGAAGGCCCGCGGCCAATCGGCCAGGTCTTCTATGCCGCAAAGCACCAGTCGCTCTATGAAACCTTCGACCTGATGGCCGAGCTGGGGTCTCCCGCGATCATCATGCGCCGCGAATTCGGTCGAATCCCGGTGTGGGGGTGGGTCGCCCGGCGCTACGGCGTGATCACGATCGATCGCGCCGCCTCGGCGGGCGCGCTCAGGGCCATGTTGCGCGAGGCCAAGGTGGCGCTGGCACAGGGACGATCGGTACTGCTCTTTCCAGAGGGCACGCGCGTCGCACCGGGCGAGCAGCCGCCGCTCAAGTCGGGCTTTGCCGGACTGTACAAGATGCTCGGGTTGCCGGTGGTGCCGGTGGCGAGCAATACCGGCAGACTATGGCCGAGACACGGGCTGAAGCGCCCGGGCACGGTCACGTTTCGCTTCGGTGAGCCGATCCCGCCGGGGCTGCCGCGCGCCGAGATCGAAGCGCGCGTGCATGCCGCGATCAATGTGCTGGATGGCGAGCCGGCGGCCGAAATCGGCGCGTAACTTCACGATCCTCGCGCCCATCGCATAGAGAAGATGCGAAGCTGAGACTGACGATGTCAAAGAGTCCGGCGAGTCTGACAGGCCAAATCCAACATTGCCAGCGTCACTCGTGCGTGCGTCCGAAATCGGGCGCCGCGTCGTCCTGGCCCTCTTCGATGATCGATCGCCGGACCGCGCGGGTGCGCGTGAACAGGTCGAACAATTCGTCGCCCTTGTCCCAGCGGATCGCGCGCTGGAGCGCGGACAGATCCTCCGAAAAACGCTGGAGCATGTCGAGCACCGCTTCCTTGTTCGACAGGAAGACGTCGCGCCACATCGTCGGATCGGACGCGGCGATACGGGTGAAGTCGCGGAAACCGCCGGCCGAATATTTGATCACTTCGGAACGCGTGACTTCTTCCATGTCGCTGGCCGTGCCGACGATCGTGTAGGCGATCAGATGCGGCAAATGGCTGGTGATCGCGAGCACGCGGTCGTGATGGGCGGCGTCCATCGTCTCGACTTCGGCACCCAGGCGGCGCCAGAATTCGGCGACGCGTTCGATCGCGGCGGGCGGCGCGCCATCGGGCGGCGTGACGATGCACCAGCGCCCGTGGAACAGCGATGAAAAACCCGCCTCCGGGCCACTGCGCTCGGTTCCGGCGACGGGATGCGCGGGGACGATCGTCGCGCCGGGCAAGGCCGCAGTGAGCGCGGCCAGCACGCTGCCCTTCGACGATCCGACATCGCTGACGATCGCATCGGCGGGCAGATCGGCGGCAAAGGATTCCGCTGCCGCGCCCATCGCGCCGACGGGGACGCACAGGATCACGAGATCGGCATCGGTGACGGCAGCGCCCGGCGTGTCGGTCACGTCGTCGCAGAACCCCAGCGCTGTGGCCGCTTCCCGGACTCCTGCGTCCGCGTCATGACCGGTCACGACAACGCTCGGCATATGCTCTTTGACCGCGCGCGCGATCGACGAGCCGATCAGGCCCAGACCGATGATCGTGACGCGGGAGAAGGGCAGCATCTTTATTCCCCGTGTTCCTGCGAAAGCAGGAATCCAGCGCCATGGGATGCTTCGCTTGTGATCCTGGGCTCCTGCTTTCGCATGAGCACGCCGGAGGTCGCGGCCATCACCCCGCCTTCCCGACCAGATCGCGCAGCGCGGCCGCCACGCCCTTGGTCTCGTCTTCGGTCCCGACCGTGATGCGCAGCCCGTGCGGCAAACCCTGACCCGGCAACCAGCGGACGATGTATCCCGCGTCCATCAGGCCTTTATACGCGATCTCCGCGGTCAGTTTGCCCTCGAACAGCACGAGCACGAAGTTCGCCTGACTCGGCACCGCGCGCAGTCCGGCATTGCCGAGCTTGCCGATCTCGTCCGCAAACCAGCGCCGCCATTCGGCGTTATGCGCCCTTGTGTGCTCGACGAACTCGGTATCGCCGAGCGCCGCGACCGCCGCTGCCGTGCCCGCAATCGTGATCGAGAAGGGCAGCCGAATCCGGTGCATCGCTTCGATGATCGGCGCGGCGGCATAGCCCCAGCCGATCCGTTCGGCGGCGAGGCCGTACATCTTCGAGAAGGTGCGCGTGACCAGCACGTTGGGCGCGCTTTCCGCCAGCGCCATGCCGCCGTCTTCGGCATCGCCCTCGATATATTCGGCATAGGCATGGTCGAGCACGAGCAGCACTGTGCTGGGCAGCCCGGCGTGGAGGCGCAGGATGTCGGCGCGGCTGGCATAGGTGCCGGTCGGGTTGTTGGGGTTGGCGATATAGACGATCCGGGTGCGCTCGGTCACGAGGCCAAGGATTGCATCGACGTCGGTCGCATAGTCCTTGTCGGGGGCGATCACCGGGGTCGCGCCGACACGCCGCGCGGCGATTTCGTACACCGCGAAGCCGTATTTGACGAAGATCACTTCGTCGCCCGGACCGGCAAACGCGCCGGCCACCAGATGCAGCACTTCGTCCGATCCGTTGCCGTAGATGATCCGCGCCGGGTCGAGCCCATGCTTCTCCGCCAGGACATCGCGCAATTCGGTCGCGCTTGCGTCGGGATAACGTTCGAGCCGTGTCGCCGCGCTCAGGAACGCTTCGCGCGCCTTCGGGCTGGTGCCCAGCGGGTTCTCGTTCGACGAGAGCTTGGCAACCTTGCGGCCGTCATCGGTGGTCGATCGTCCCGGAATGTACGGGGCGATGTCCATGATCCATTTCTTGGGCACGGGTGCTGTCATGGAGCGGCCTATGCGCGGGAGGCCGTCGCCTTGGCAAGAGTGGACCCCAGTCGCTATGGACCGGTCAACGGGAGGGACGATGCGGGGACCGACGGCATTTTGGCAGGCGCTGGAAAGCGCGCGCGAAGCGAATCTCAGGCAAGCGGGCGACGCGATCCCAACCCCCGGCGACGAGGGGCAGACGCGGCGCGCCGTGTTGCTGGCGCTGGGCGCGACTGCCGCAAGCACGATGCTTCCCCGCCCCGCGCGTGCCGCGACGGGCAGTGGGCCGGTGGTGATCATCGGGGGCGGAATCGCGGGCCTGTCGGCGCTGTGGCATCTCACGCAGGCGGGGATCGATGCGCGGCTGTACGAAGCGCGCACGCGACTGGGCGGGCGGATGTATACGGCCAAGACCAAAGGTCAGCCGTCGATCGAAATCGGCGGGCAATTGGTCAATACCGACCATGCCGACATGCACACGCTCTGCCGCGAATTCGGCATCCAGCTGATCGACCGCAAGGGCGGGCAGTATCGTACGATGATCCTTGATGGCGCGAAGGAGGTGCCCGAGGCCAAACTGGTTGCAGCGTTGCGGGGAATCGCCGGGCAGATCGACGCCGATTCGGTCCGGCTCGACCAGAATTACGCCAAGGTCGCAGCCGAACTCGATACGATGTCGTTCGGCGGTTACCTCGACAAATATGCGAAGTTGATCCCCGAACCGTGGGTCCGGCGGCTGATGGAAGCGACCGCGCGCACCGAATATGGCTGCGAGCCCAACCAGGCCTCGGCGCTCGAACTGGTGTTCAACCTGCCGACGATTCAGGGGCGGCGAATCGACGTGCTCAGCCGCAGCGACGAACGCTATTTGATGGCGGGGGGCAGCTCGTCGCTGGTCGATGCGATGGCGGCGCGGCTGGCGAGCCGGATCACGACGTATCGGCGGGCGACCAACATCGACGCGGTGGCAAGCGGTGCGCGCGTGACCTTTTCCAACGGCGAGAAGATCGACGCGTCGGCGGTGATCGTCGCGGTGCCGATCTCGATCATCAGCAGAATCGCCTTCGGTGCGCCGCTGCCGAGCCTGTGGCGCCAGTTCAACGCCGAGGTCGGGCTGGGCAAGAACGGCAAGGTCCAAGCGGTCGCCAAGGCCCGCCCGTGGGAAAAGGCGATCGGGCGCGGCGGCGAAATCTGGCAGACCGACCATGCGGTGGGATCGTCACTCGGCTGGGATGGCGGCGTGCGCCCCGCGACCGGCGCCGGGAGCGTCTGGACGTGGTTCACCGGCGGCAGCGAAGTCACCGCCGCCGATCTGGCCGACCCGCGCGCGCTCGCGCTCAAATTCGCCAAAATGGCGGAGGGGAGCGTGAAGGGCATGACGGCCGCGACCGGCCCGACGGTGCGCCGGACCAATTGGCACAAGGACCCGTTCTCGATGGGTGCCTACGTCAATTTCCGTCCCGGCCAGCTGACCAAATTCGCCGAATTGATCTGGACCGAAAGCGACGGCATCGCGTCGAGCCCGGTATCGGCCGGGGTCGTCCATTTTGCCGGCGAGCATCTGTCGGATGCCTATCCCGGGTACATGAATGGCGGCGCGCAGACCGGGCGGCTGGCGGCGCAGTCGGTGATCGGGGCAAGGGCGCCGGCGCGACGGATTTGAGGCAAATATAGCCCCTCCCCTTCAGGGGAGGGGTCAGGGGTGGGGGATGCCTCGCAGGGACGTCGCTCGCGGCACTGCCCCACCCCAACCCCTCCCCTGAAGGGGAGGGGCTTACGGGAAGCGCTTTTTCCCTCTAACCGCGTCCCCATGACCGACGATCAGCGTTTCGGGCTGTCGCGCCAGATCACCCTGTCCGGGCCGCTTCGCCTCGACGGGGGCGCGCTGCTGTCGCCGGTCGATATCGCGTACGAAACCTATGGCACGCTCGACGCCGATGCGTCGAACGCGATCCTGATCTGTCACGCGCTCACCGGCGACCAGCATGTCGCATCCGATCACCCGACCACGGGCAAGCCGGGCTGGTGGGTCAAGATGGTCGGCCCCGGCAAGCCGATCGATCCGGCGCGGCACTTCATCGTCTGCGCCAATGTGCTCGGCGGATGCATGGGCTCGTCGGGACCCGCGACGGTCAATCCGGCGACGTCGTGCCCGCTGGCGATGAGTTTCCCGGTGATCACGATCCGCGACATTGTCCGCGCGCAGGCGATGCTGCTCGACCATCTGGGGATCGACCGCGTGACGTTGGTCGGCGGGTCGATGGGCGGGATGCAGGCGCTCAGCTGGGCCGCGACCTATCCCCAGCGCGTGACCAAGGCGGTCGTGATCGCCTCGACCGCGCGCCACACCGCGCAGAATATCGCGTTCCACGAAGTCGGACGGCAGGCGATCATGGCCGACCCGAAATGGCGCGGCGGCGACTATTATGCCGCGAGCGATCCCCCCGCCGCGGGCCTCGCCGTGGCGCGGATGGCGGCGCACATCACTTACCTGTCCGAGGCCGGGCTGACCGAGAAATTCGGGCGCAAGCTTCAGGCACGCGACGCGAAGACGTTCGGGTTCGACGCGGACTTTCAGGTCGAAAGCTATTTGCGGCATCAGGGGCTGAGCTTCACCGACCGGTTCGACGCGAACAGCTACCTCTACATCACGCGCGCGATGGACTATTTCGATCTGGCGGAGGAACATGGCGGGCTGCTCGCCAACGCGTTCAAGGGCACGAAGACCCGGTTCGCTTTGGTCAGTTTCGACACCGACTGGCTTTATCCCACGCCCGAATCGCGCGCGATCGTCCATGCGCTCAACGCCGCCGGCGCGGCGGTCAGCTTCGTCGAACTGTCGAGCCCGTACGGCCACGACGCGTTCCTGCTCGAATCGCCCGAACTCAACCGCGTGGTCGACGGATTCCTGAGGGCAGGCTCATGATCGAACTCGGCCACGTCGTGCTCCTGCGAAAGCAGGAGCCCAGGGCCGCAAGCGGGTCGTTCGCGACTCTGGGCTCCTGCTTTCGCAGGAGCACTGGCTTGTTTAGCGCGGACGGACGGGCAGCATGATCGAACTCGACGACGACAAGGGGCGGTTGGACATCGCGCGCGTCCATCACTGGCTCGCGTCGAGCTACTGGTCGCCGGGGATCGACCGCGACACGGTCGAGCGCGCGATCTTCGGCTCGCATTGCCTCGGCGCCTATGACGAGGGCGAACAGGTCGGGTTTGCGCGGATGATCACCGACCACGCCACCTTCGCGTGGCTCGCCGATGTGTGGGTCGAGGAAAAGGTGCGCGGGCAGGGGATCGGGCATCGGCTGGTCGGCTGGTTCCTCGACCATCCCGATTTTCAGGGGCTGCGGCGGATGGCGCTGGTCACCGCCGACGCGCATGGCGTGTATGAGAGCCTGGGCTTCCACACTTTGCTTCGCCCCGAGCGTTATATGGAGCGGCTATCGTCCGATTTCGCGCAGATGCTGAAGGTCGCGCCATGAGTCTGCGTCCCGACCTCGCGGTGATTGCCGCCAATGTCGCCCGCGGCAGCCGCGTGCTCGATGTGGGATGCGGCGACGGCGCGTTGATGGCGGCCTTGCGGGACGGCTCGGGCGTCGACGCGCGCGGGCTGGAACTCGATTCGGGCGACGTCGCCAGCGCGGTCGCCAAGGGGCTGTCGGTGGTGCAGGGCGATGCCGATACCGACCTCGCCGACTATCCTGACCAGAGCTTCGATTACGCAATCCTCAGCCAGACGCTGCAGACGACGCGCGCGCCCGACGTGGTGCTCGAACATCTGCTCCGGATCGGGCGGCAAGCGTTCGTGTCGTTCCCCAATTTTGCGCACTGGCGCGTGCGCGCGTCGCTGCTGTGGGGCGGGCGGATGCCTGTGACGCGGCTGTTGCCTGTCGCATGGTACGCAACCCCCAACATCCACCACGTCACGATCGACGATTTCCGCGCGCTGGTGAAGGAACGCGGGATCACGGTCGAAGGCGCGTGGTTCCTGTCGGGCGACAAGCAGACCAGCGCGCTGATGGCGAACTTGCTCGCCGAGCACGCGGTGTTTCTGCTGAAGCGGTAACGGTGGAACCGAATCGGCTCGATCCGGGTTGTTGACACACCTGATTTGGATCAATTCATCGTGGCAACTGCGCTCATCGTCGAAGACGAAATTTTCGTGGCACTGGATCTGGAACGGATTCTGGTGGACGCGGGGTATAACGTCACCGCAATCGCTGCCGATCGCGAATCGGCGCTGGCGGCTTCGGGGCAGTGCGAGTTTGCCTTTGTCGACATCAACCTGCGCGACGGGCCGACCGGCCCCGCAATCGCTGCTCAGCTGGCACGCGACGGGGTAAAGGTCGTGTTCGTGACCGCGAACCCGGCGCAGATCGGCGAACCCACCGGCGCGCTCGGTTATATCCGCAAGCCCTTTAGCGAGCGCGCAATTCTGGCCGCAGCGGCGGTTGCGGCGGGCCGGGCCGATCCGGTCCCGGCGAATGACGATTTGATTTTGCTGTCGAGCGGCGTCAGCGACGGCTGAACGCCGCCAGCGGGACGCTGATCGCGATCTCCAGCCCGCCCGGTGCCCAATCCCGTTCGATCGTGCCGCCCAACTGGCGCATCGCGCTCATTTCGATCAACTTCGTCCCGAAGCCGTCCTGCTTGATCGGGGCGGCGACGACCGGGCCCCCTTGTTCTTTCCAATCCAGCCGGACGGTCGCGTCGTTGGTTTCCACCGATACCGTTACTGAGCCGTCCGCGCGCGACAGTGCGCCGTATTTGGTCGCGTTGGTCGCGAGTTCGTGGAACATCAGCGCGAGCGGGGTCGCCGAGCGATCGTCGATCGCCACGTCGTCGCCCATCACCGCGATCCGCGCCTTGTCGTCGAACTGATAGGGCAGGAACAGTTCGCCCAGCAACCCGACCAGACTGGTGGGCGCCGCCTTTGGCATCGATGCCGGGCTGTGCGGCCGGACGAAATCGTGCGCGCGGCCCAGCGCGGTGATCCGTGCGCGCAGGTCGGCGGACAGTCCCGCCATTTCGGGCCGCCCGCGCGCCGAAAACGAGATCAGCCCGGACACCACCGAAAAGATGTTCTTGATCCGGTGGCTCAGTTCCTGACTGATCACGTCGCGCTCTTCGAGCGCCAGTTTCTGTTCGTGAATGTCGGTGCAGGTGCCGAACCAGCGCGTGATCGCGCCGTGATCGTCGCGGATCGGCAGCGCGCGGCCCAGCACCCAGCGATACGTGCCGTCGTTGTAGCGCAGCCGGTATTCGATCTCGTACGGCTCACCGCTTTCCAGCGACCGGCGCCAGCGCGCCCAGGCGCGGTCCTGATCGTCGGGGTGGAACATGTCGTTCCAGCCTTCGCCATCGGTCGATCCCAGCGGCGCGCCGGTAAATTCGTACCAACGCGCATTGTAATAATCGTGGAATCCGTCGGGCAGCGTCGACCAGACCATCTGCGGCATCGTGTCGGCCAGCGTACGAAACCGGACCTCGCTCTCGTCGAGCGCGCGTTGCGCATGGCTTTGCGCTTTACGCCATTCCGTCGCGTCGCGGCTGTCGGTCATCCGCGCCATGACATTTTCGGCCAGCATCGACAGCCCCTGATGTTGCAGCGCGGTCAGACCGTCGGGATGCGGCACAATGTCGATCACGCACAGCGACCCCAAAGGGATGCCGTCGTCACCGACCAGCGGCGCGCCCGCATAGAAGCGGATATGCGGTTCGCCGGTCACCAGCACGTTGCCCGCGAAGCGCGGGTCGAGCGTCGCGTCGGGCACGACCATCAGATCGTCTTCGAGCATCGCATGCGCGCAAAAGGACACGTCGCGCGGGGTTTCTGTCAGGTCGGTGCCGGCGCGCGCCAGAAAGGTCTGGCGCGATTCCTCGACGATGCTGACAAGCGATACCGGACAGCCGCACAACGCCGCCGCGAAGTCCGTGATCGCCCTGAGCGCTTCGCTATCGCGAAGCGTATCGGGGTTATAGGACGCGATCGCCGCAGCACGCGCGTGCTCGTCGAACCGTCCGGCGGGCGTCGGGCCGGTCGAAGGGGAAATGCTCATACACGGGGGTAAACTCTAAGGAACGGGCGGAGGTTCCTGGGGTTCAGAACGGCACGTCGTCATCGAGATCGTCGGCGAACCCGCCGCCACCGCTCTTGTTGCCGCCGCCCGCGGCCCCGGCAAAGGCGTCGCCGCCACCGCCCGATGAACCCCAATCGTCACGCCCGCTGCTGACGTTGCCGCCACCACCGCCGCCAGCGCCGCCGCCCGAACCGGGCGCGCCGTCGAGCATCGTCAACACGCTGTTGAAGCCTTGCAGCACGATTTCGGTCGAATAGCGGTCCTGACCCTGTGCATCCTGCCACTTACGCGTGGCCAGCGCGCCTTCGATATAGACCTTCGACCCCTTGCGCAGGTAACGCTCGGCGACGTTGGCGAGGCCCTCGTTGAACACCTTGACGGTGTGCCACTCGGTCTTTTCCTTGCGTTCGCCGGTGTTCTTGTCCTTCCAGCTGTCGGACGTGGCGATGCGCAGTTCGACCACCTTGCCGCCATTCTGGAAGGTGCGCGATTCCGGGTCGCGGCCGAGATTGCCGACCAGAATTACCTTGTTAACCGAGCCTGCCATTGTCGCCTCTGCCTAGAGGCCGGCGAAGGTCGCCAGCCAGAATGTGATTCCGGCCATCACGTAGGCCAGCACGAACAGGTAGCTAACCATGAACGCCGGCCATTTCCACCCATTCGTTTCGCGCCGGGTCACCGCAATTGTGGATATGCATTGCGGCGCGAAGACGAACCACATCAGAAAGGCGAGCGCGGTGGCGAGGCTCCAGCGCCCGTGCAGCTGGTCGCTCAGCTGCTTTTGGCCGGCATCGCCCTCGGGCGCATCGACCGCATAGGTGGTGGCGAGCGCCGAAACCGCGACTTCGCGCGCCGCCATCGCCGGGATCAAGGCGAGCACGATGTCGCGGTTGAAACCGATCGGTCGGAACACCGGCTCCAGCCCGTTGGCGATGCGGCCGGCGACCGAATAATTGACCTGGCTGACGGGTGAGCCCTTCGGCACTTGCGGGAAGGTGAGCAGCGCCCAGAGAATGACCGTCGTCGTCGCGATGATCGTGCCCGCGCGCTTGAGAAAGATCCAGCAGCGGGTCCACAGCCCGATCGTGACATCGCGCCAGTTGGGGAATTGATAGCGCGGCATTTCCATCATGAAGCCGGACGAAACGCCCTTGGTCACCGTGCGCCGCAGCACCAGCGCCACGCCATAGGCGCCGAAAATTCCGGTCAGCAGCAGCCCGAACATCACCAGCCCCTGCAGCCCGATGAACGGCAGCACCTGACGATTGGGGATGAACGCCCCGGTCACCAGAATATAGACCGGCCAGCGCGCCGAGCAGGTCATCATCGGCGCGATCAGGATCGTGGTCAGCCGGTCCTTCTCGTCGTCGATCACGCGCGTCGCCATGATGCCCGGCACCGCGCAGGCGAAGCTGGACAGGAGCGGGATGAAGGCACGGCCCGACAGCCCGACGGTCGACATGATCCGGTCCATCAGGAACGCGGCACGGACCATATAGCCCGACGCTTCGAGCATCAGGATGAAGAAGAACAGGATCGCGATTTGCGGCAGGAACACGATGACGGCACCGACCCCCGCGATCACGCCATCGGTGATCAGCGAGCGCAGGATGCCGCCGGGCATCGTCGCGGTCACCTGAGCCTGAAGCCAGGCAAACCCCGCGGCGATCGCGTCGGCGGGAACGGTTGCCCAGGTGAACACCGCCTGGAACATCAGGAACAGAATCGTGAAGAGCAGGATGACGCCCCAGACCGGGTGGAGCGCGACGGCGTCGAGCGAGTGCGTCCAGCGCCGCGACGAGGTTTCGGAGATCGTCGCCGCGACCGCGATCTGGCGCGCGCGGCGCTGGAGCGTCGCGATGTCGGCGTGGAGCGTCGGATCGCTTCTGCGCACCGATACCGCGCCCGGCGTCACCATGTCGCTCAGCGCGTTCTTGAGGTCGTCGATTCCGCGCTTGCGCACCGCGACGGTCGGGATCACCGGCACGCCGAGTTCGCGTTCGAGCAAGGCCGGATCGAGCTTTAGCCCGTCGCGTTCGGCCAGATCGTACATGTTGAGCGCGACCACGATCGGCAGGCCGAGGGCGATCAACTGGAGCGTGAAGCGCAAATGATTGTCGAGGTTCGACGCATCGACCACGACGATGATTGCGTCGGGAAGCCGCTCGCCGGCTTGCGTGCCGGTGATAACGTCGCGCGTGACGCGCTCGTCGGGGCTGGAAGGCTCCAGACTGTATGCACCGGGCAAATCGATCAGTTCGACCGGGCGCCCGTCGGGCAGCGCCATCCGACCGGCATGGCGCTCGACCGTCACGCCGGGATAATTGCCGACCTTTTGCCGCGCGCCCGTCAATGCGTTGAACAACGCGCTCTTGCCGGCATTGGGATTGCCGACCAGCGCCACCAATGGAACGGCGTTCATCCTATTCGGCGGGCTGGATAAGCGACACGCTGACGGCGCCTGCGACTCGGCGGCGGAGCGCCACGGTCATTCGCCCGATCCGGCACGCGATCGGGCCGCCGCCGATCCGCGCGCGGTGCAGCACTTCGACCCCGACGCCCTGATCGAACCCCAGTTCGCGCAAGCGGCGTGCTTCGGGTGCGGCGAGCTGACTCCAGTCGATATCGGCGACGGTCGCCGGTTGACGCTGGGGGAGCTGTTCGAGGCTGAGTGGAATCGCCATGATCGCTAGCTAGGATAGCTGCGATTGATTATCAATAACTGAAAATACCTATACCGCCGGATAGCGCAACCGTCCGATGAAGCGCGACAGGCTGGGGCGGTGCTCGAACCGGCCGAGGAAATGCCCCTTGGCTTTCTCGAACCGCATGATCCCCTCGATCCGACGCGCGAGGAAAGCGCGGGTATTGGCTTGCCCCTCGCTGTCGTCGTCGAGGAACACCGTCACGGTCGCGCCATACACCGCGCCCAGCATCGCGCGTTTGGTATAGTGGTTATAATCGGTCGCCGTGTCGCCCGCCGCGCGCCACATCAGGTCGGCGGCGTGCCAGCCGAGCTTTGCGCCGTGCGCGGCGTGTTGCGGCATCGCGAGGATCGCCAGCGCGCGACGCAGCGATTCGCGGTGCGGGGCGAGCAGCGTGAGGCGCGCCTCCACCAATGCGGCGATCTTTTCGCGCACCTTCATCGTCGCAAGTTTCTCCGCGGGTAGCGCGTCGGCCATCCCGGCATCGATCCAGCCGAACCACGCGTCGATCATCGCCACCGCATCGGGCAGCGCCAGCGACGCCACGTCGCGATCGACGTCGAGCGCGTCGGCGGCGATGTCGCGCGCGGCGGCTTTCCAGCCATCGAACGCGGCATTGGCGGCGATCAGCGGCGCCAGCGCGGCGCGGATTTCGTCGAGTGTGGGATCGGCAGGGAGCGTCATGGTCGCCTTATGCTCCCGTCGGGGCTTCGGGGGCAAGCGGTGCGGTCGACTTGCGCTCGCGCCGGACCAGCACCAGCGCCACCGCGACCAACAGCGCCCCGACGAGGTCGACCCCATCAAGCTTCTCACCGTAGTGGGTCCATCCGATGATCCCGGCGACCACCGGCTGGATCAGCAAGCCGATCCCGATCACCATTGGCGACAATTGGCCGAGCGCGAAGATCATCAGCCCTTGCCCGAACACCTGACTGGCGAGCGCCAGCGCGATCAGCGGCGTCCAGTCGTGCGGCATCACCCGTTCGCCCAGCAGCAGCGCGAAGACCAGCAACGGGAGCATGCCCATCAGCGTCGAGATCGCCAACGCCGGGACCGGCGGCATCGTATCGCGCGCTTTTGCCATTGCCGCGAAATAGACCGTGTAGAGCACGCCCGCGAGCAGGCAGAACAGGTCGCCGCGCAGATTGTCGGACGAAATCTGGAACGACCGCCCCATCAGCAGCGCCGCGCCGATCAGCGCAATGATCAACGCCACCGCCTGCGTCCGCGACGGCCAGGCGCGCGCGACGAGGAAGCCATAGATCGGGAAGATCAACGTCGCCGAATTGCCGAACAGGGTGGCGTTGGCGAGCTGCGTCTTGTGGATGCCGATATGCCAGCTTGCCAGATCGGCGGCGAAGCACAGACCGCCGATGCCCAGCACCCACCACAGTGTCTTGCTCATCCCCGCGGGCCGCCAGCCGCTGCCGAAGGCCACCGCGACGAGGATCGGCGCGGCCAGCGCGATTCGCCAGAAGCCCGCTGCGACCGGACCGACATCGCTCATCCGCACGAAGACCGGACCGAACGCCAGCAACAGGTTGGCGAGCACCAGCGACACGAACGCGAGCGGATGCGCGGTCACGCTTTGCGCGCTGGTAGCTTTTCTTGTGGGCGAAGGCTGGTGCATGATCTCGCTTAGCGCCCTATCTCCGGGTCGTCAGGTAGCAAAGGGAAACCCACTTCAGATGACCAGCCTGTTCGACCCGATCCAGCTTGGCGACATCGCCGTGAAGAACCGCATCTTGATGGCGCCGCTGACGCGCTGCCGCGCAACCGATGAGCATGTCCCGACCGATATCATGGTCGACTATTACCGCCAGCGCGCCGGCGCCGGGCTGATCATCTCCGAAGGGACCGGCGTCAGCCGGCTGGGGTTGGGCTGGCCCAACGCGCCGGGGCTGTGGACCGATGCCCAGGTCGAGGCGTGGAAGCCGGTGACCGCCGCGGTGCACGAAGCGGGCGGCAAGATCGTCGCGCAGCTCTGGCACATGGGGCGCCTCGCGCGCCCCGACGTGACCGGACTGCAACCGCTGTCGTCTTCGGTGACGCGCGCGCCGTATCCGAAGCCCGAAAATCCCTATGCCGAGGCGCGCGCCGCGACGCTCGACGACATCAAACAGGCGCAGGACGAATATGCCTCCGCCGCGCGCAACGCGATTCGGGCCGGGTTCGACGGGGTGCAGCTGCACGGCGCGAACGGCTATCTGATCGACCAGTTCCTGCGCGACGGGACCAACCACCGCGACGACGAGTATGGCGGGTCGCCGGAGAATCGCATCCGCTTCATGAAGGAGTCGGTCGAGGCGGTGATCGCCGAGGTTGGCGCGGGCCGGACGTCGATCCGGCTGTCGCCCAATGGCGAGACGCAGGGCGCCGACGACAGCAACCCGGAAGCGGTGTTCGTCCCCGCGGCGAAGGTCCTCAACGATCTGGGCATCGCGTTCCTCGAACTGCGCGAACTCAAGCCCGTAGGTACCTTCGGTACCAGCGAGGTGCCGCGTCTGAGCCCGAAGATCCGCGAGGTGTTCACCCGTCCGCTGATCCTCAATCAGGAATACAGCTTCGAAGCGGCGCAGGCGGACGTGGCGTCGGGGCTGGCGGACGGGATCGCGTGGGGTCGGAAGTTCATCTCGAACCCCGATCTGGTCGAGCGCTTCCGCACCGGGGCCGAGCTGACGCCCGACAACTTCAAGACCTGGTATACGCCGGGGCCGGAGGGCTATTCCGACTATCCCAGCCTCGACGACATCGCCGCCGCGGCGGAGTAAAATGCGCGGGCAGCGGTTCCGCGAAGGAGCCGCTGCCCGAGCCGACCTGGATTAGCGGCAACGCACGTCGTTGTTGCGCCCGCGGCCACGGTTGTTGTTGCCGTTCGAATCGCGGTCGACCGAATTGCCGATCGCCGCGCCGGCCGCTGCGCCGAGGATGACCCCGAGCAGCTGCGAATTGCCCGACGTTACCGCCGCGCCCAGCGCACCGCCGGCAAGCCCGCCGACGATCAGCCCGGTGGTGCCGTCCGACCGGCGGCAATAATAGCGCCCGTCGCGGCCGGCATAGACGCGGTCGTTGCGGCTCAGGCGGCGTTCCTGATAGCGCGGACTGTCGACATAATATTGATCGGCATAATAGCCGTTATACTGCGGATCCGGGCGGTTATAATCGTACTGACGATAGCTCGAATACTGACCCGGGCCGCCCGAACCGTAATCCATCGTGGTGCAACCGCCGGTCAATGCCGTCGCGGCCGCAAGCAGCCCCAAAGTAATCGTACGCATAAAGATCGTCCCTATTGCCTGGGCCCGACAAGGAAGCGCGGGCGAGACAGGCATAATGATCGGGCCGCCATTTGGTTGCGCGAACGATTCGACCCGGCGGGCGCCCCGCCGCGCCCGGTCGCCTCACACCCCGGGCAAATGCGCCGCGATCGCTTCCCACGGCCCCGGCGCGGCGAGCACGACGATGCGGAGCGCCAGCGCGCCCGCGAACAGCCCCGCCCCCGTCTTCGTCGCCCAGTGCAGCTTGCCCAGCGTCTTCCGGTCCCACCACACCAGCGGCGCGAAGGTCAGCAGGCTGAGCAGGTTGAGGAAGGCGAACCCGGCGAGTACCGGCGGCACGATTGGCAGGCGGCCGATCGCCGGGTCCATCATGATCAACGCCGCGGACAGCATCAGCCGCTTGTGCGCCTGCGCATTCTTGCGCTCGCGCCAGCCGAGCCAGATCAGCGCGGCGAATACCGGGATCAGCGCGAGCGGGACGATCGTCCACGCCAGCGGCGTCACCATCGGCGGCTGGTTGGCGCGCGCGACTTGCCCCACCGCAGTCAGGTACATCACCGGGAGCAGCAGCACCGCGAACCCCATCCCCGCGATCCCGAAGCGCATGTGCGCGGCGCGGTTGTTGGCGGCGATCAGCGCCGTCTGCGCCCAGAAGATCACCATCCACAGCGAGAACATCAGCCCGTGGAACATCACCATCGGCGACAGGCTGGGGTTGGGGCGCGGCGAATGGACGATGCCGCGCAGATAGAAACTGGGCGCGAAGCCGATCAGCACGAGCGCGATCATGAACAGCGCCATGAACGAGTAGAAGCGGCGCTCGGCGGAGGGCTGCGCGCGGAAGGTGGTAGCCATAGTCAGTCCCTGGAGGTCGAATCGTTACGGTGTCGGTGTAGCAGTGTAGTAACACACGTGCAAGCCCCGGCGGCGATGCGATTAGCGCAGCTAATCGCGAGCTTGAGCCGGGGCCGGCCGGCGCGGCGAGCAGCCGCGTCCGACGACGCGGCTTTGCCGCGGCGGGCCGACCGTCTATTTCCCACCGCTACGTAGCCTGGGGGGTGCCTCCAAATGACCGTCGAAGAGCAAGTCGAAGCCTATATCGCCGCCCAGCCCGAGCCCAAACGCAGCGACATGCACGCGTTGCACCAGATCATCCTGCACGCCATGCCCGGCGCGCGCCTGTGGTTCCTCGACGGCAGGAACGACGCGGGAAAGATCGTGTCCAACCCCAACATCGGATACGGGCATCAGACGATGAGTTACGCCGACGGCAGCTCGCGCGACTTCTACCGGATCGGGATCAGCGGCAATAGCAGCGGGATTTCGCTCTATGTGATGGGAATCGACGACAAGACGTATCTGGCGCGGACGTACGGGGAGCGGATCGGCAAGGCGTCGGTGACGAGGTATTGCATCCGGTTCAGGGCGCTGAAGGATGTCGATGTTGCGGTGCTTGAGGAGGTGATCGCGACGGCGGCGGAAGTAATATCTCCATAATGGAGACTTTCCCTACTTTATTGAAAATCAAGATAGCTCATATTATAAAGGTCTAGCCTTATCGGCTCGGTGGCTGAGTTCGCCATAGGAAAGGACTAGGACATGGCCCAACCTCTTCTGGAGGTCTCGGCAAAGGAGGCGTCGAGCAAGTTCGGATATTATACCGACGAAGCGATGCTCCGTCCGGTCGGTATCCAGCGGCACGGCACCACGCGCGTCGTGATGCTGTCGCTCAACGAATATGAGCGCCTGCTGCGCCGCGATCGTCAGGTGATCAGGACGGAAGACCTGGATGACGAAACGCTCGAAGCAATCCTCTCCGCCGAACCCTCGGAACGATCGAAGGCGCTCAACCACCTCATGGACGACTCCGAGCCCGGCTGACGTCATCAGCTACGCCTATCTGTGGGCGCGCGAGGCGGAGCGAGGGCAGGACGAGGGGTTGAAGGATCGCCCGGTAGTCGTGGTCGTGGCGCGGATCGTCCGGGAAACGCACACCGAGATCGTCGTCGCGCCGGTGACGCACAGCATGCCCGATCGTCCGGAGGACGGGGTGGAGATGCCCGCGAGGGTCAAACGGCAACTTGGTCTGGATCAAGAGCGGAGCTGGATCGTCACGACCGAACTCAATCGCTTTATCTGGCCCGGCCCGGACATCCGCGTGGCGCCCGGCCACGACACGCCGTTGTACGATGCGATTCCGCAACTGCTGTTCGATGAACTGCGCGTTGCGATCAACAAGCGCGTAGCGGCGGGCCGGCTGAAGATGACCAAACGAACCGAGTAACCGGCGGATGGTGATCGGCGGGGTGTTCGTGTGCAACGTCGTGCTGGTGGCGGTGGTGGTCGCGACGATCGGGCTGGCGCCGATGATGAACGTGCGCGCGCTGGTGTGCGGCTGGTCGTTCTTCCCGGTCGCGGCGGTGGCGATCGCGGCACGGGATCGGGGCGTGGTGCTGGCGTGTCTGGGGTGGTTGATCGTGTTGTATCCGCTGTCGGCGGTTTGGAGCTGAGCCGGCGAGGATTTTAGCGGCGCTAAAATCGAGCTTGAGGCTCAGCCGGCCGGCGCGGCCAGCAGCCGCGACCGACGACGCGGCTTTGCCGCGGCGGGCTAACCTCTAATAATGATTTCTATAGCGTCGGTTGAGACGCCAAAATGCGCTGCCAAGCCGGCTTTGGCATCCGAAATTGTCAATGGCGGCACGGTCGTGGCGTCGCCCTCTCCCCGATCCTCGTTGTAGAGAAAAGTCACCTTCTCCTCGGCGAGATTTACGGAGTTCGTGCTCCAGCCTGCGCCTTGCCAAGCCAAACTTTGTCCTCGACTCTGATTTGCCCACCACGCTGGATATTGCCGTGCGCTCGCGGGGAGCGGGAAACCCAACACCTCCTCGACTTCATCGAATTTCGGCTCCCAAATTCCCTGATCTAGGGCGGCTAGGTGAAGCGTAAGTTTGAGATATTTTGACATAATTCGACCTCCCGTAGTATATGTATAATATACTTATCAAATATGGCAAACGAAATGTGATACGCCGGTTTTTGGTAGCATGTGCTGCGGCGCGATTCCGACGTTGCTGCTGCGAGCGGAGGAGGGGGAGGTGTTGTCCTAGGCTCGATACGATGCGCGTCCCGCGGACTCTAGCGACGCGGAAGGAATCTCAACGAAGGGTCACTTTGATTTTACGGCAATGATTCGAGTCATGACCCAAGTAAATTTCAAAAGTAGCAGGGCATTCAGAATAATTAGAAAGCAGTTTATAAATGCGACGAAATCTACCCAACGGGGCGTGATCGAGGATATCGACAAGACGGCACACCAGATCGATGAGAAGCAAAGTGAGATCAGCGTAATTGAAAATATATCCCAGAGTTGGTATTTAGATTTACTCTCTCTAAGAATCTTGAATTCTGGCCCTTCGATAGCAGAAAAGACGAACGCCACAATCGCGGCGACCAAGCCAAAGAGTGAGAGAATTGCGCCAAACCAGTTCGCTGCAACCGACTTGATACTCCCAGGATCGTACTCGACCACGCGGTAACCGGCTTTTCCGAGTCGAATGGCAATAATTGCAAGAGCAAGTGCCAGAACGACGTCAATAAACTTTTGATGTCGCCAATAACGTGTCATGCCCACGGCTCGTTGGCGGTCGCAGCGCCAGCAAATTTATGCTTATTGTCTTTGTACGATTTTTCGAGGACGCGAAATGCGTCTGCTGTCGAAATAGCCTTGAATCTCGGGTCCAGTCTGACAAAAGCCTCGATGCTAATCAAATATTCTTCGAGCATATCTAACGGCTTGCGCTGATCTCCTGAACGGCCAACTATTTTTAGCTTCGCTAGGCTTTCTCGGCTCGCCGGATTATTAAATAGCTTTCTCGCAAGTGACTTTAGGCCGTCATCATTGCTGCGGACGGATTTCAAGACAATTTGACTTTTCTTAACATTGCCGGCTTTTTGACAGGCTTTGAACGCGGCACCGATGTTTTGGTCGCCCTCAGCGATCAAATCGGCGTCGCTAGTCAGAGCTTCTAATTCTAATATCGTCACATTCTCAAAGTTCTCTAATTCTTCCATGACGTTGCGTTGAAATAGCGGTAAGAATCGGGGTGCTGAGGGTAGTTCAACCCCACCTTTAAACATCAGATATTGTCCGAGTCTTCGCAGCCGCGGGGCATCTTGGTTAAATTCCGCGGCGACAATTCCATCGCTGAAGATAACGATGTGACTCCAGTCCATAAGTCCGGCGTTCGCCTCTAAGGTAAGCGGCGTGATCGCACCCTCTCGCTCCACGAGAGGCAGATTGTCGCGGCGAATTCTGGCAAATTGAATCTTGATAGGAAAATCGGGACTCTCGACGAACACCGCTAGCACGGTGTCTTCGCCAGAGGTCGCTTGGTAACGCCCTTGGTCATTGAACGGTAGTTTCGCAATATGCGAGACTACGCCTTCAAGTTTTCCGATGAACTCCGAATGATCGGCAAGTCGAAAGAAATAAACCTTGCGAGAAACCTTCGCCAAGAGCGCCATTAATTTTCCCCTTTAGGACAATCGGCCTGATGCGCGAAAGGTTGTCAACGACTACCCTGAGGCTGCCCGTTCTAAGCTCGCAATTTCTCATCCACTTTGGACTGTTTCGCCTCGAGCAACCCCTTCAAATACTGCCCGGTAAAGCTCCGCGGCTCCTTCGCCACATCTTCCGGCGTGCCCACCGCGACGATCTCGCCGCCCTTGACCCCGCCCTCCGGCCCCAGGTCGATCACCCAGTCGGCGGTCTTGATGACGTCGAGGTTATGCTCGATCACCACCACCGTATTGCCCTGCGTCACCAGCGCGTGGAGCACTTCGAGCAATTTGCGCACGTCCTCGAAATGCAGCCCCGTCGTGGGCTCGTCGAGGATGTACAGCGTGTTGCCGGTCGCGCGGCGCGACAGTTCCTTGGCGAGCTTGACGCGCTGCGCCTCGCCGCCCGACAGCGTCGTCGCCTGCTGCCCGACCTTGATATAGCCGAGCCCGACCTCGACCAGCATCTCCATCTTGTCGCGGATCGGCGGGACCGCCTTGAAGAACTCCGCGGCGTCCTCGACCGTCATGTCGAGCACGTCGGCGATGCTGTGGCCCTTGAACTTCACCTCCAGCGTCTCGCGATTGTAGCGGTGGCCGTGGCACACGTCGCACGTGACATAGACGTCGGGGAGAAAGTGCATCTCGATCTTGAGCAGCCCGTCGCCGGTGCACGCCTCGCAGCGCCCGCCCTTGACGTTGAAGCTGAAGCGCCCGGGCTTGTAGCCGCGCGCCTGGCTCTCGGGCAGCCCGGCGAACCAGTCGCGGATCTGCGTGAACGCGCCGGTATAGGTCGCGGGGTTGCTGCGCGGGGTGCGGCCGATCGGCGACTGGTCGATGTCGATGACCTTGTCGAGATATTGCAGCCCGGTGATCTTGTCGTGCTTGCCCGACAGGATGCGCGCGCCGTTGAGTGCGCGCGCGGCGGCGGCGTAGAGCGTGTCGATCGTGAAGCTCGACTTGCCCGACCCAGACACGCCGGTGATGCAAGTGAAGGTGCCGAGCGGGATGCTGGCGGTGACGCCGCGCAGGTTGTTGGCGGTGGCGTTTTCGACCGTCAGCTTCTTGCCGTTGCCTTTCGATCGCGTCGCCGGGATCGGCACTTCGCGCACCCCGTTCAGGTAATCCGCGGTGATGCTGCCGGGGTTGGCCAGCACCTGATCGAGCGTGCCGTGCGCGACGATCTCGCCGCCGTGCATCCCCGCGCCGGGCCCCATGTCGATCACGTAATCGGCGGTGCGGATCGCGTCCTCGTCATGCTCGACCACCAGCACGGTATTGCCGAGGTCGCGCAGCCGCCGCAGCGTCTTGAGCAGCATGTCGTTGTCGCGCTGATGCAGCCCGATGCTGGGTTCGTCGAGCACGTAGAGCACGCCCGACAGGCCGGAGCCGATCTGCGAGGCGAGGCGGATGCGCTGGCTCTCGCCGCCCGACAGCGTGCCGGAGGTGCGGTCGAGGTTGAGGTAATCGAGCCCGACATTGTTGAGGAAGCCGAGCCGTTCGAGGATTTCCTTGAGGATGCGCTCGGCGATTTCCTTTTGCTGGCCGTTCAGCTGCGCGGGCAGCGCTTCGAACCATGCCAGCGCGTCGACCACCGAGAGGTGCGTCGCGTAAGAGATGTCCTTCATCGCGACCTTGACCGCGAGCGCCTCGGGCTTGAGGCGGGCGCCGTGGCACACTTCGCAGGCCTGCGAGCTTTGGTACTTGCTCAGCTCCTCGCGCATCCACGCGCTTTCGGTCTGGAGCAAGCGGCGGTTGAGGTTGCCGATCACGCCCTCGAACGGCTTGCGCACGTCGTAGCTCTTGCGGCCGTCGACGAAGGTCAACGTCACGGGCTTGCCGCCGGTGCCGTGGAGGATGATCAGCTGTACCTCGGGCGGCAAATCCTTCCACGGCGTCTCCAGGTTGAACCCGAATTCGCGCGCGAGGCTGCCGAGGACTTGCATATAATAGGGGCTGGGCGGGTTGGACTTGGCCCACGGCACGATCGCGCCCTTCTTGATCGTCAGGTCGTGGTTGGGGACGACGAGGTCCTCGTCGAAGATCATCTTCTCGCCGAGCCCGTCGCACGCCGGGCACGCGCCCTGCGGGGCGTTGAAGCTGAACAGGCGGGGTTCGATCTCGGCGATGGTGAAGCCCGACACGGGGCAGGCGAACTTTTCGGAGAAGACGATGCGGTTGTCCGGAACCCCCGCGCCCTTCATCGCGCCGCCATCCGTCACCCCGGCGGAGGCCGGGGCCGCTGGCGGCTCCTGCCCCGCGCCATCGCCTAAGGCCCCGGCCTTCGCCGGGGTGACGGACTGGACCGTCGTATCGACCAGATCGACATAGGCCAGCCCCTCGGCGAGCTTGAGCGCGGTTTCGAAACTGTCGGCAAGCCGCGTCGCCATGTCGGGCCCGACCACCAGCCGGTCGACCACCACTTCGATGTCGTGCTTATACTTCTTGTCGAGCGCGGGGGCTTCGTCGATCTCGTGCAGTTCGCCGTCGATCCGCACGCGCGTGAAGCCGGCCTTCTGCCATTCGAGCATTTCCTTGCGATACTCGCCCTTGCGCCCGCGCACGACCGGCGCGAGCAGATACAGCCGCGTGCCCTCGGGCAACGTCATCACGCGGTCGACCATCTGGCTGACCGTCTGCGCGGCGATCGGCAGCCCGGTCGCGGGCGAATAGGGCACCCCGACGCGCGCCCATAACAGGCGCATGTAATCGTAGATTTCGGTGACGGTCGCCACCGTGGAGCGCGGGTTGCGGCTGGTGGTCTTCTGCTCGATCGAGATCGCCGGGGACAGGCCCTCGATATGATCGACATCGGGCTTCTGCATCAGTTCGAGGAACTGCCGCGCGTAGGCCGACAGGCTCTCGACATAGCGCCGCTGCCCCTCGGCATAGATCGTGTCGAACGCGAGGCTCGATTTACCCGAGCCGCTGAGTCCGGTGATCACCGTCAGCGTGTCGCGCGGGATGTCGATCGAGACATCCTTGAGGTTGTGCTCGCGGGCGCCGCGAACCGAGATGTGGGTCAGCATGAGGGTGATTATGTTCCATTGATGTTCCGCTGACAAGGGTCGCGGTGTCGGGATGGAGATGGGGATCGAGGTTAATCAACGCAACGTAAACGGTTGCGCGCTAGAAAGGCTTCGGTGCGTCGCGACCGCACCACAGATTTCAGGGGCTTCGTTCATGGCCAGCCGGCCGTCGATCATTCCGGACATGCCGATCTTCGGGTCGGACGGCGTGCTCGTGGGTACCGTGCATCGCGTGTCGGGGGTGCGGATATCGCTCAACCGGATCGGCGTGGTCGACACCGATGTGCATTACATTCCGCTCGCCTGGGTCGCCGATGTGACCGACCGCGTGACGCTCGATTGCCCGGCGGCGCAGGCCATGCCGGGCGGGGTGAGCGCCGATGTCGCGAAGCCCGGCCGCATCCTTGGGCCGGCCGCGTGGCTGGCGATTGCGGGAACGGGGATCGCGCTGGCTTATGGCGGCACCAGCCTGGTGTTGCGCGAAAAGCCCGAGGCCAGGCGCACCGCCGCGCCGGGCACCGCCGTTGCGCCCCCCGCGCCCCGCGCGATCGCCGCGCCGTTGCCTGTCGCCGCGCCCGCGCCGGTCGCCACCCCCGCCGGGCTGCTTCCGGCCAGCGCAACCAATGTCGCCGAATTCCTCAATTCCGACGCGCCGCCGCCCGAACGTTTCACGCTCGATACGATCGACCTGGGCGCCGGATCGGCCGGGCTGGACGCCGGCAGCGAGAAGGCCTTGCGGTCGATCGCGGCGGTGATGATCGACCGCCCCAACACGCTGATCAAGCTGGGTATCGCGCCCCGTGGCGGCGCGGCGGCAGCGCGCCGGGCAGCGGCGATCCGGATCGCGCTGATCGGGCTGGGCGTCGCCGAATACCGTATCGCCACCGGCCCCAGCCGTGCGCCGGGCGGGTCGGGTAAATCGGGCGTCGAACTGATCATCCTGCGCAAATAGCGCGTGCGACCGCGCGTCGATCCATTGACACGCCCCCGTTAACGGGCACGATGTGCCCAGGGGTACGGCGCGCCAGACGCCGACGCTTCAGTGCCACGCTTGCCGACGTTCGGATCGGCAACCTCGACTGAACGCGTGCGACAGCTTGGGTTCATGCCGGACATGTAACGACCTCGTCCATGGTGAACCGCGTAAACGGGGGTTGAGCATGAACGAGCGTAGGAAGACATTTCTGGGGACGACCGCGGGCGTGATCGCCGCGTTGCTGGCGACATCGGCGGCGCCGGTCTGGGCCGCCCCCGCGGCCAAAAAGGCTGCGGCGAAGACGGTCGCCAAGAAACCGGTCAGGAAAGTCGCGAAGAAGAAGGGCAAGAAGCTGGTGCGTGTCCAGCCGCCCGCGCGGATCGTGTATGTCCAGGTTCCCGCACCGCCCGCACCACCCTTGCCCCCGGCGCCACCGCCCGCGCCGCCGCAATTCGATGCGTCGCTCTATCGCTATCTCGACGATGCCGATGCGTTGCTCGACACGGTCGGCACGTCGCCGCCCGATTACGGGTTCCGCTATGACGGGATCGATTGCTGGGCGTGGGAGCTGAGCGGCGGCTATGTCCTGCTGGCCGAGCCGGTCGGCGATCATTACCGTTATTATGCGTTCGATCCGGGCGATTCCTGGCCGTTCTTCGTCGGCGACGATGCCTATAGCTACGGGTTCGAGGGGCGCGCGCTGGCCGCGGTCTATGGCTATGAAGGGTCGCTCGTGTCGTGGAGCCCGGCCGATCCGATCGCCAGCGGCGCGTCGTGGCTGTCCGAGCGCGGCTACCGCATGAAGCAGGCGCGCTATAATCGCCAGCCGGTGGTCGCGCCCGACTGGAACGACAGTCTGTGGTATTTCAACGATTTCACCATCCGGTTGGGCAATTGGCGTAACAAGCCCGGCTGGTCGCGCTATCGCACCAGTCCGGGGTACGACAAGAAACGCCGCGACTGGCAGGACCGGCTGGGCGACGAAGGCAAACGCCGCCGCGACCGCTCGGACCGGTTCGACCAGTGGCGCAACGGCGGCTATCGCGGACCCCCGCCGCAGGGCGGAGGCGGCTGGACCGCGCCGCCCACGGGTCAGCCGACGCCGCCGGGAAGCTATCCCGGCAAGCGCCCCGGTTACGATGGCGCGCCACCGACCCCGGGCACGCCGCCCGCACCGCCGTCGGCTGGTCGACCCGATGATGGGCGCCCGGGCTATGGTCGTCCCGGCGGTCGTCCGGACAGCGGTCGTCCGGATGGCGGACGCCCGGATGGCGGACGCCCGAACGGGCCGGATCGTGCTCCGACGCCGCCCGGTGCGGTTCAACCGGGGTCGCCGGACCCGGGCGCCGGCGGTCCCCCGCGTCCGCCGCGCGGCGAGCGACCCCCGACGCCCCCGGCGCCGGTCGCCGACGCGCCGCTGCCGCCGCCGGTCTATGTCGCGCCGCCGGCTCCTCCCGCGCCGGTCGGACGGCCGCGCGGGCCGGGTAAAATGTACAATGGCACCCCGCTGCGTGAACCGCAGGTCGAGACCGTGCCCGACGACGCGCCGCCCCCGCCGCCTACCCCTGTGGCGCGTCCGCGGGCGCCCGATCCGATCGCTGTCGTGCCCGAACCTGCGCCGCTGCCGCCGCCCGTCTACGTCGCGCCGCCACCGCCGCCCGCACCGGTCTATACGCCGCCGCCCGCTCCGCCGCCCGCGCCGGAGCCGTATGTCGCGCCTCCCCCGCCGCCGCCACCCGCGCCGGTCTATGTCGCACCACCGCCTCCCGCGCCGGAGCCAGCGCCGCCTCCGCCTCCGCCACCTCCGCCGCCGCCACCTCCGCCACCTCCGCCGCCTGCGCCGCGCCCGCCCTTGGCGTCGGATCCAGCGACGGTTGAAAGCTGAAGGCGCACGGCGATACCGGCAGGATAGTCGTTGCTCCGCCGGGCCAAGGCGTTAGGACAATCTGGTGCACCGTTACGAGCGCCCCCTGATCGCCATCGCCGTCGCCCTGGCGGCGCTCGCCGGATTCGTCGATGCGATCGCCTTTTCCGCGCTGGGGTTCTTCGCCTCGTTCATGAGCGGCAATTCGACCCGGATGGGGGTCGCGTTGAGTGGCAGCGAACTGGGCAACGCCGCGATTGCCGGCGCGCTGCTGCTGGCATTCCTGTCGGGCGTGATCGCGGCGACGGTCACCGCGCACGCCTTTGCCGCGCGGCGCAAGGTCGCGGTGATGACGCTGGTGACGCTGCTTCTGGTGGTTGCCGCATCGCTTGCCGGACAGCTGGCGGATCAGATCGACCTGCTGATCGTCGCCGCGGCGATGGGCGCGGCGAACGGCGTGTTCGCGCGCGACGGCGAGGTGACGATCGGCGTGACCTACATGACCGGGTCGCTGGTCAAGCTCGGGCAGAAACTGGCGGCGGCCTTGATCGGCGAGGGTGATCGCTGGGCGTGGCTGCCCTATCTCGCGTTATGGGCCGGGTTCGCGGCGGGCGCGGTGATGGGCGCGGGGGCGTATCTGCATGTCGGGATGGGCGCGCTGTGGGTCGCCGTTGTGGCGGCGGCGGTGCTGACCGGGGTTGTTGCCTGGGTGGCGCCGAAGGCGGGGTAGCGCCGCGGCAAAGCCGCGTCGTGGGTCGGCGCTGAAGCGCCGCCGGCCGGGGCAAAGCCTTTGTGATCCATATTTAGCCGCAGGCTAAATATGGATGGCTTTGCCCGTCACCGCCATCGCCGCTTCCTTGATCGCTTCCGAATGCGTCGGGTGCGCGTGGCAGGTATAGGCGATGTCTTCGCTGGTCGCGCCCATTTCCATGCCCAAAGCGGCCTCCGCGATCATCGTGCCGGCCACCGACGCGATCGCCCAGACGCCGAGCACGCGGTCGCTCTTGGCGTCGGCGATGATCTTCACGAAGCCGTCGGGTTCGTGGTTGGTCTTGGCGCGGCTGTTGGCGAGCATCGGGAATTTGCCGACCTTGATCTCGCCGCGTTCCTTCGCGGCTTCCTCGGTCAGCCCGACACCGGCGATTTCGGGCCAGGTGTAGACAACCGACGGGATGACGTCGTGGTTCACGATGCCGGTCAGCCCGGCGATATTCTCGGCGACCGCAATGCCTTCGTCTTCGGCTTTGTGCGCGAGCATCGGGCCGGGAATGACGTCGCCGATCGCCCAGATTCCGGGGACGCTCGTCTGGAAGCGATGATCGGTCTCGATCTGGCCGCGCGGGTTGGGGGCGATTCCCGTCGCTTCGAGGTTGAGCCCGTCGACATTGGGACGCCGCCCGATCGACACCAGCACGCAATCGGCCTCGATCGTCTCGGTCGCGCCGCCAGCCGATGGTTCGACGGTCAGCGTCGCCGTGTCGCCGTTCACCGCCACGCCGGTGACCTTGGTCGACAGCCTGAACTCGATCCCCTGCTTCTTGAAGATCTTGTTCGATTCCTTGCGGACTTCGCCGTCGAAGCCGGGCAGGATCTGGTCGAGAAATTCGACGCACGTCACCTTCGCGCCGAGACGCCGCCACACGCTGCCGAGCTCGAGCCCGATCACGCCGCCGCCGATCACGACCAGATGCTCGGGCACCTTGGCCAGTTCGAGCGCGCCGGTGGAATCGACCACGACCTGCTTGTCGTTATCGACCGCGACTCCGGGGAGCGGCGTGACGCTCGATCCGGTGGCGATGACGATGTTCTTCGCGCGGAGCGTGCGATCGCCGACCTGCACCGTGTCGGTGCCGGTGAACGCGGCGCGGCCCTTGATCCATTCGACCTTGTTCTTCTTGAACAGGAACGCGATCCCGCCGGTCAGCTGCTTGACCGCATCGAGCCGCTGCGCGTGCATCGTCGGCAGATCGAGGCTCATCGCGTCGATCTTGATCCCCAGCTTGGCCATCATGCCGTTGGCAGCATGGTCGTAGAATTCGCTGGCATGAAGCATCGCCTTCGACGGGATGCACCCGACGTTGAGGCACGTGCCGCCGAGCGTCTCGCGGCTTTCGACGCAGGCGGTTTTGAGGCCGAGCTGAGCCGCGCGGATCGCCGCGACATAGCCGCCTGGTCCGGAACCGATGATCAGCACGTCGAAATCGTAGTCAGCCATTTTCTACCTCACTGTGCTCCCGCGAACGCAGGAGCCTAGGGTCACGAGATTTGCCGCTCTTGGCTCTGGGTTCCTGCTTTCGCAGGAACACGAGGAGCTAGAAAAGCGTCTCGTACAAATCCGTCCACTGCGGGTTCTCCCGCTCGATCAATTCGATCTTCCAGCTTCGCTTCCACTTCTTCATCTGAAGCTCGCGGAGCCGCGCTCCCTGAAGATCGTCGCACCAATCGTACCAAACAAGAAGCTTGCAGCCATGCTTCTTCGAAAATCCGTCAACCAGGCCGTTGCGATGTTGATAGGCGCGTGCCGGAAGATCGCTGGTCACCCCTAGATAGAGTGTCCCGTTCCGCTTGCTCGCCATCAGGTAAACGCAACCCGATTTCGTTGCCGTTCTCCTGTCTTGTGTTCCTGCGAAAGCAGGAACCCAGGGCCAAATCTCCAACGGCCCAAGATGTAACCCTGGGCTCCTGCTTTCGCAGGAGCACTGTCATCCTCAAAGGTCGATCAAAATCCGCGTCGGGTCCTCGATCGCGTTCTTGAGCGCGACAAGGAAGGTCACGGCCTCACGGCCGTCGATCAGGCGGTGGTCGTAGCTGAGTGCGAGGTACATCATCGGGCGGATCACGATCTGGCCGTTGACCACGACCGGGCGATCCTCGATGCGGTGGAGCCCGAGCACCGCGCTCTGCGGCGGGTTGATGATCGGGGTCGACATCAGGCTGCCGAACACGCCGCCGTTGGAGATGGTGAAGGTGCCGCCCTTCATTTCTTCCATCTTGAGGCTGCCGTCCTTGGCGCGCTTGCCGAAGTCGCCGATCGTCTTTTCGATGCCGGCGACGGTTAGCTGGTCGGCGTCGCGGATAACCGGGACGACCAAGCCCTGCGGCGCGCTGACCGCGACCGAGATGTCGGCATAATCGTGATAGACGATGTCATCGCCGTCGATCTGGGCGTTGACGCTGGGCACGTCCTTCAGCGCCATGCACGCGGCCTTCACGAAGAAGCCCATGAAGCCCAGCCGCACGCCGTGCTTCTTCTCGAACAGGTCTTTGTACTTGGTGCGCGCCTCGATCACCGCGCTCATGTCCACGTCGTTGAACGTCGTCAGCATCGCCGCGGTGTTCTGCGCTTCCTTCAGGCGGCGCGCGACGGTCTGGCGCAGCCGCGTCATGCGCACGCGCTCTTCCTTCCGCTCCGCGCGGCCGGCAGCGGCGACGCCGCTGTCCGACGGCGCGGCGGCCGGAGCCGCGACGGCGGGCGTCGGTGCAGGTGTAGCGGCGGCGGCGATCACGTCGTCCTTGGTCAGGCGACCGTCCTTGCCGGTGCCCGTGACCGTAGCGGGATCGACCCCGGTTTCGAGGACGGCGCGCCGCACCGACGGCGACAGGGCGGCGGGAGCATCGATCGACGCCGGAGTGGGCGCGGCAGGAACCGGCGCCGCGGGGGCCGCTGCGGCAGGAGCAGGTGCGGGCGCTGCGGGAGCCGCCGCACCGGCAGCGTCGATCGTCGCGAGCAGCGCGCCGACCGCGACGTTATCGCCGACCGCGACCGCGTGCTGGCCCATCACGCCAGCGACCGGCGAGGGGACTTCGACCGCGACCTTGTCGGTCTCCAGGCTGACGATCGGCTCGTCGGCCTTGACCGGGTCGCCCGGCTGTTTGAGCCATTCGCCGACGGTTGCCTCGACGATCGATTCACCCAGAACGGGGACGGTTACTTCGGTTGCCATCTTCTACCCTCGTCATCCCAGCGAAAGTCGGGATCGTTTGAATTCGTTCCTGCCGCCAGCGACCCCAGCTTTCGCTGGGGTGACGAGCGGAATTACGCCTTGCGCGTCCGGCGAATCTCTTCGCGGACGCTGTGGCCGAGCGCGTCGGCGACGAGCGCGGCCTGTTCCATCTGGTGGCGCTTGGCGAGGCCCGTCGCGGGCGATGCCGCCGCGGCACGACCGGCGTAGCGCGGGCGCGACACCTTCGTTTTCGCCGCTTTCAGCGAGTCCTCGATATACGGTTCGACGAAGAACCATGCGCCGTTATTCTTCGGCTCTTCCTGCGCCCACACCACGTCTTCGAGGTTGGGCATGTTGGTCAGCCGCTTGGCCAGCGCTTCGCCGGGGAAGGGGTAGAGCTGTTCGATCCGGACGATCGCGGTGTTTGTGTCGCCCGCCGCGTCGCGCGCGTCGAACAGATCGTACGCGACCTTGCCGGTGCACAGCACCAGCCGCTTGACCTCGGCATCCGCCGGTGCGTCGGGGTCGCTCAGGATCCGCATGAAGTGGCTCGCGCCCTGGAAATCCTCGGCCTTCGACACCGCGCGCTTGTGGCGCAGCAGCGATTTGGGCGTAAAGATGATCAGCGGTTTGCGGAAAGACCGGTGCATCTGGCGCCGCAGCAAGTGAAACAGGTTCGCCGGGGTGGTGCAGTTGGCGACCTGCATATTGTCGCCGGCGCACAATTGCAGGAAGCGTTCGGGGCGCGCCGAACTATGCTCGGGCCCTTGGCCTTCATAGCCGTGCGGCAGCATCATCACGAGCCCGTTGGCGCGCAGCCACTTGGCTTCGCCGGCGGCGATGAACTGGTCGATCATGATCTGCGCGCCGTTCATGAAGTCGCCGAACTGCGCTTCCCAGATGACCAGCGTCTTGGGGTCGGCGAGCGCGTAACCGTACTCGAACCCGAGCACGCCATATTCGCTCAAGGGGCTGTCGAGCACTTCGAAGCTGCCATGTTCGACCGTCCACAGCGGCACATATTTGTGCTCGTCATTCTGGTCGACCCACACCGCGTGGCGCTGGCTGAACGTGCCGCGACCCGAATCCTGGCCCGACAGGCGGACGCCATAGCCTTCGGACAGCAACGAGCCGAAAGCGAGCGCTTCGCCGGTCGCCCAGTCGAAATTGGCGCCGCTGGTGAACATATTGCGCTTGGCGTCGATCACGCGATTGAGCGCCTTGTGGACGGTCAGATCGTCGGGGATCGTGGTCAGCGTCCGCCCGAGGCTGTCGAACAGTTTCTTTTCGATTCCCGTCTCGACGTTGCGGCGGGCGCTTTCCGAATCCGCGGGGATGTGCAGCCCCGACCAGCGCCCGGCGAACCAATCGGCCTTGTTCGCCTTGTAGCTCGCGCCCGCTTCGAATTCGCCTTCGAGCAAGGTTTCGAACTGGTGCGTGATCGTATCGACCCACGCCTGATCGATCACGCCCTCGGCGATCAGCCGCTTGCCGTACACTTCGCTGACCGGCGGGTGATCCTTGATCGCCTTGTACATCAGCGGCTGGGTGAAGCTTGGCTCGTCGCCTTCGTTGTGACCGAAGCGGCGATAGCACCACATGTCGATCACCACGTCGCGGTGGAATTTCTGGCGATATTCGATAGCCATTTTGCACGCGAAGGTCACCGCTTCGGGGTCGTCGCCGTTGACGTGGAAGATCGGCGCCTGGACGCCCTTGGCGACGTCCGACGGATAGGGCGACGAGCGCGCGAATTGCGGCGACGTCGTGAACCCGATCTGGTTGTTGATCACGAAGTGCAGGCAGCCGCCGGTATTGTAGCCGCGGATGCCCGAGAACCCCAGGCACTCCCACACGATGCCCTGCCCGGCGAACGCGGCGTCGCCGTGGATCAGCACGGGCAGCGAGGCGGCGTGATCGACCAGATCGCCCGCCAGCGTCTGGATCGCGCGGACCTTGCCCAGCACGACCGGGTCGGCGGCTTCGAGGTGGCTGGGGTTGGCGACCAGCGACATATGCACCTTGTGCCCGTCGAACTGACGGTCGGTCGAGGTGCCGAGGTGATACTTCACGTCGCCCGACCCGCCGACATCTTCGGGGTTGGCGCTGCCGCCGCCGAATTCGTGGAATATCACGCGCAGCGGCTTCGCCATGACGTTAGCGAGCACGTTCAATCGCCCGCGATGCGCCATGCCATAGACGATCTCGTTGACGCCCATCTGGCCGCCATATTTGATCACGCTTTCGAGCGCGGGGATCATCGCTTCGCCGCCGTCGAGCCCGAAGCGCTTGGTCCCGACATATTTCTTGCCGAGAAAGCGTTCCCATTGCTCGGCTTCGATTACCTTGTTGAGGATCGCCTTCTTGCCGTCGACGCTGAACTGGATGGCCTTATCCTTGCCCTCCATCCGCTCCTGCAGGAAACGCCGTTCCTCGACATCGGCGATGTGCATATATTCGAGGCCGACATTGCCGCAATAATTGGCGCGCAATATGTCGACCAGCTCGCGCACCGTCGCCCAGTCGAGCCCCATCGTCCCGCCGAGATAGACCGGGCGGTCGATGTCGCTGTCGGAAAAGCCGTAATATTCGGTCTTGAGGTCGTCGGGCAGTTCGGCATGGTTGAGCCCGAGCGGGTCGAGATTGGCCGCGAGGTGGCCGCGCACGCGATAGGTGCGGATCAGCAGCATCGCGCGGATCGAATCGCTCGCCGCCTTGATGATGTCGTCCTGGCTCGCCGGCGCCTTGGGCGCGGCGGCGGGCGCCGCGGGCTTACCCGGCTTGGGCGCGGGCTCCATCTGCGTCGGATCGAGCCCGGCGGTCAGATCGTCGGTCGAGGTCAGCGGCCAGTTGGGCTGGCCCCAGCTCGGGCCGGACGGCCCGCCTTCGAGTCCCTCGAACCAGCCGCGCCACGAAGGCTCGACCGAATCGGGCGATTCCTTGAAGCGCTTGTAGAGCGATTCGACAAATGCCGGGCTGACGCCGCCGGCGATCTCGCTGAAATCCTGACCTTCGTAGCCCATTTGGCACCTCGTCATCCCAGCGAAAGCTGGGATCGCATGCGGCCAGAGACCCCAGCTTTCGCTGGGGTGACGGCCAAGATTAACCCTTCAACACTTCGACCAGCGTCTCACCCAGCAAACTCGGGCTGGCCGACACGCGGATCCCAGCGGCTTCCATCGCCGCGATCTTGCTTTCGGCGTCGCCCTTGCCGCCCGAGACGATCGCGCCGGCATGGCCCATGCGACGGCCCGGCGGCGCGGTGCGGCCGGCGATGAAGCCGGCCATCGGCTTCTTGCGGCCACGCTTGGCTTCGTCGATCAGGAACTGCGCGGCTTCTTCTTCGGCCGATCCGCCGATTTCGCCGATCATGATGATCGACTTGGTGGCGTCGTCGGCGAGAAACAGTTCGAGCACGTCGATGAAGTTGGTGCCGTTGACCGGATCGCCGCCGATGCCGACCGCGGTGGTCTGGCCGAGACCAGCGTTGGTGGTCTGGAACACGGCTTCATAGGTCAGCGTGCCCGAGCGCGAGACGACGCCGACCGACCCCTTCGAGAAGATGCTGCCGGGCATGATGCCGATCTTGCATTCGCCCGGGGTGAGCACGCCGGGGCAGTTCGGACCGATCAGCCGCGATTTGGATCCCGACAGCGCGCGCTTGACCTTGACCATGTCGAGCACCGGAATGCCTTCGGTGATCGTGACGATCAGCGGGACCTGCGCGTCGATCGCTTCGAGGATCGAATCCGCCGCGAAGGGGGGCGGGACGTAGATCACCGACGCGGTCGCGCCGGTCTTGGCCACGGCCTCGGCGACGGTGTCGTACACCGGCAGATCGAGGTGCGTCGTGCCGCCCTTACCCGGCGTCACCCCCGCGACCATCTGCGTGCCATATTCCAGCGCCGCGTTGGTGTGGAAGCTGCCGGTTTCGCCGGTCATCCCTTGCGTGATGACCTTGGTGTTCTTGTCGACGAGGATGCTCATGTCGCTCCCGCACTCCTTAAGTTCCCCCGCGTAGGCGGGGGCCCAGACCTAAAACAAAGAATCGAACAGGTCGTCCCAGTCCGGATTCATCTCTTCAATCACACGCAGCTTCCAGACACGGTTCCATTTCTTCATCTGCAATTCGCGGGCTCTGGCGCCTTCGATCGTGCCATGACCTTGGTACCAGACGAGCTTGGTGCAGCCGTATCTCTTCGTGAAGCCTTCAATCAGTCCGTTGCGATGCTGGTACGTCCTGGCGGCCAAGTCGCTGGTGGCGCCGGTGTACAGCGTCCCGTTGCGACCACTCGCCATGATGTAGACGTATCCTGCCTTCATCCCTTATCCGTACCTCCGCGAAAGCGAGGATCCAGAACTACCGTTGCACTGGGCCCCCGCCTTCGCGGGGGAACAGCTTAGTTGTTTACGCGAGCGAGCCGTCGATGCCCTTGCACGCTTCGAGCAATTCCTTGACCGCGTCGACCGACACGCCGAGGTTCTTTTTGGCTTCGTCGTCGAGCGCGATTTCGACGATCTGTTCGACCCCGCCGGCACCGATGATCACCGGCACGCCGACATACAGGCCGTCGAGCCCGTACTGGCCCTCGACATACGCCGCGCACGGCAGCAGTCGTTTTTGATCGTACAAATATGCTTCGGCCATCGCGATGCCGCTGGTGGCGGGGGCGTAATAGGCCGAGCCGGTGCCGAGCAAGGCGACGATTTCGCCGCCGCCGCCGCGCGTGCGCTTGACGATCGCGTCGATCCGCTCCTGCGTCGACTTGCCCATCTTGATCAAATCGGGGACGGGGATGCCGGCGACGGTCGAATATTGCACGACCGGGACCATCGTGTCGCCGTGGCCGCCGAGCACGAAGGTCGTGACGTCGCGCGCCGAGACCTGGAACTCATCGGCGATGAAGTGGCTGAAGCGCGCCGAGTCGAGCACGCCGGCCATGCCGACGACCTTGTTGTGCGGCAGGCCGGAAAATTCGCGCAGCGCCCACACCATCGCGTCGAGCGGGTTGGTGATGCAGATCACGAACGCGTCGGGGGCGTTGTTCTTGATGCCCTCGCCGACCGCCTTCATCACCTTCAGGTTGATGCCGAGCAGATCGTCGCGGCTCATGCCGGGCTTGCGCGCGACACCGGCGGTGACGATGATCACGTCGGCGCCGGCGATGTCCTTGTAATCGTTCGAGCCGGTGATCTTGGCGTCGAAGCCCTCGATCGGGCCGCACTGGCTGAGGTCGAGCGCCTTGCCCTGCGGCACGCCTTCGACGACGTCGAACAGGACGATGTCGCCCAGTTCCTTTTGGGCGGCGAGATGGGCGAGCGTGCCGCCGATATTGCCGGCGCCGATCAGCGCGATCTTCTTGCGGGCCATGGGGACTCCTTGAGCAGCATGGGCGCGCAGATGAGCGCGCGAGACGCGACGGCGCTTAGGCGCTTCGCTCCTGTGGCGCAACCGCTAAAGGGCGGTGGTTAACATCTTGAATTGCAAGTCATTCGCAAGAGCAATAAAGTCGCCGCGATGCCCTCTTGCCCGACCGTCCGCCGCGATGAAAATCCTGACGGCTATGCGGCCGGATCAGGTCGGGCGCGGGGGTGGCCGCCGGCGCGCTGCGGCAGCAGCAGGATGAGCAACAGGATCGCCGCGGCCAGCGCGAGCGAGGCGATCGGCCGACTGAGGTCGAGCCCGCCCTTGGCCAGTGGCTTGTCGAGGAAATCGCCCACCGTCGCGCCGAGCGGCCGGGTCAGGATGAACGCCGCCCAGAACAGCACGACCCGGCTGATGCGGGTGCGGAAATAGAGCAATGCGACGATCGCCAGCGCTGTGCCGAATACCGCCGCACCGCCGAGATACCCCAGCCCGCCATCGTCCGCCGCCCAATCGCCGAGCGCGGTGCCCAGCGTCTGCGAGAAGGTGATCGTCAGCCAGTAAAAGGCTCCGGCGCCGGGACTGTGAATATCGTCGCTCGAAACCGACCCGATCGTCGCGTTCCACGTCAGCAGCGACCCGATCACCAGTGCGAGCAACAGTAAAGTACCCCCCAGATAGCCGATCCCCAGCGAGCGATCGGCAAAGTCCGCCATCGTCGTCCCCGCCATGGTCGAGGCGATGATCGTTGCCCAATAGAGGAACGGATGGAACCGTTTCGCCGATATCTGCGCGATCACCAGCAGGATCAGCGGCAGCAGGAAAATAACCGTACCGATCAGATAGCCACTGACCCCCGACGCGCCGGCCTGCGGCGTGGTCTCACCCAGCCATGTCATCGTCACGGCATCGCCGCCGGTTTCACCCAGCGTGGTCGCAAGGATCTTGATCACCCAGAAGCCGAGCGTCACCGCAGGGACTTTGCTCAATATGGCGCGGTCTGGATCGTTCATCGCGCGACCCTAAACTTGTCCATGACCCCGCGCCAGATATTCGTCCGAGCGCATTTCTTCCAAGCGGCTGACGGTGCGGCGAAATTCGAACGCGCCATCGCCTGTTTCGTAGAGCTGATCGGGCTCGGCGTCGGCGGCGGCGAGCAATTTGACCTTATGTTCGTAGAGCGCGTCGATCAGCGCGACGAAGCGCGCGGCTTCGTTGCGGTTCTCGGCGCCGAGCCGCGGAATGCCGACCAGAATCACCGTGTGGTAACGCCGCGCGATCGCCAGATAATCCGCCGCGCCGCGCGCCTCTGCGCACAGCTTTTTGAACGAAAAGACCGCGACGCCCTTGAGCGATTTGGGCACATGAAGCGTGCGGCCCTGCACGATCAGATCCTCGGCAGGGACGTGCTCGGCATCCTCGACCGGAAAATCGGTCAGGCGGAAGAACGCGGCGGAAAGTTGTGCGGTCGCCTCCGCACCGTTGGGCACCAGCCAGGTTTCCTGCTGACCCAGCCGGTCGCGGCGATAATCGACCGGGCCGTTGAGTGGCAGCACGTCGAGCCGCGTTTGGATCAGATCGATGAACGGCAGGAAATGTTCGCGGTTGAGGCCGTTTTTGTAGAGGTCGTGCGGCGGGCGGTTGGAGGTGGTGACGATCGTCACGCCGGCTTCGATCAGCGCGGTGAACAGCCGCGACAGGATCATCGCGTCGGGAGAATTGGTCACCATCATCTCGTCGAACGCGAGGCAGCGCGCTTCGTCGGCGAGCGCTTCGGCGACCGGCAGGATCGGGTCGCCCGCTTCCTTCTTGCGTTCCTCGGCGATGCGCTGATGCACTTCGAGCATGAATTCGGAGAAATGGACCCGGCGCTTTCGCCCGATCTTCAGGCAGCCGTAAAACAGGTCCATCAGCATCGACTTGCCGCGCCCGACGTCTCCCCACAGATACAGCCCACGCGGCGGATCGGGGCGTTTGCCGAGCATCCGCCACAGCGTCGACCCGCGTTTCGGGATGGCTTCGAGCTCGTGCTGCAACCGGTCGAGCCGCGCGGCCGCCGTCGCCTGATCGGGATCGGCGCGAAGTTCGCCCGCGGCGACCAGTCGTTCGTACGCAGGGAGAACGGACGTCATCCCGCCAGTTCCCCCGCGAAGGCGGGGGCCCCGCCCAACGAAAGAGTCTGGGCCCCCGCCTTCGCGGGAGAACAGCTCGTCATTTGAGGTTCGCCGGCGGCGACGATTTGCGCAGCGTGCCGGTAAAGCTGGCGATCGTCGGCAAGCCGTCCTGTACGATCAGGCCGCGCAGAAAGAGCATCCGGCTGGTTTCGCGCAGCAATTCGATATGCGCTTCGAGCGGCTGGCCGATTTCGCCCCCGCCGATGAACTGCGCCGACAAATCGAGCGTCACCGCGCCGCCCGCCGTCAGGCATCCGAACGCCCGGCTCGCAGCAAAGAGCGACACGTCCATGAACCCGAGCAGCGCCCCGCCATGGACGTTGTCGCGCATGTTCGAATGCTCATGGCGCGGCATCATCCGGACGCGCGCCTTGCCGTCCTCCAGCCTGACCTGGAGCGGTTCGAGAAAGGCGTTGAAGCGCGTGGTGTCGCGGAACTGCCAGCGCTTCCACCCCGGCAGATCGGGGTCGTCGTCGTAGAGAAACAGCGGGGGAGGGTTCTCGCTCATGGTTGTATTCCTGCGAAAGCAGGAATCCAGGGCCACGAGCCGCATCGCCTGCGATCCTGGGCTCCTGCTTTCGCAGGAGCACAAAGCCCCTCCATCAAACGACCCGCTCGGCTTCCATCTTCTTGATCTCGGCGATCGCCTTGGCCGGGTTGAGCCCCTTGGGACACGCGTTCGCGCAGTTCATGATCGTGTGACAGCGATACAGGCGGAACGGATCTTCCAGCTCGTCGAGGCGCTCGCCGGTCATTTCGTCGCGGCTGTCGGCGAGCCAGCGATAGGCTTGCAACAGGATCGCGGGGCCGAGGAACTTGTCGCTGTTCCACCAATAGCTGGGGCAAGAGGTCGAGCAGCACGCGCACAGGATGCACTCATACAATCCGTCGAGCTTTTCGCGGTCGGCCGGTGACTGGAGCCGCTCCTTGCCCGCGGGCGGCGGCGTGACGGTTTGCAGCCACGGCTTGATCGACGAATATTGCGCGTAGAAATGGGTGAAATCGGGGACGAGATCCTTGATCACTTCCATGTGCGGCAGCGGGGTGATCGTCACCTCCGACTTACAGTCCTCGATCGCGGTGGTGCAGGCGAGCCCGTTCTTGCCGTCCATGTTCATCGAACACGACCCGCAAATCCCTTCGCGGCACGAGCGGCGGAAGGTGAGCGACGAATCCTGTTCGGACTTCATCTTGATCAGCGCGTCGAGCACCATCGGGCCGCAGGTGTCGAGGTCGACCTCGAACGTGTCGTAGCTCGGGTTTTCGCCGGTGTCGGGGTCGTAGCGATAGACCTTGAACTTGCGGATATTGGTCGCGCCGGGCGCTGCCTTGTGGACGTTGCCGTCCTTCTTGATTCGGCTGTTTTTGGGCAGGCGGAACTCGGCCATGGCGTTTCCCTATCGCGGTGCTGCGCTGCGGCTATGCCTTTCGCCGCACGAGTGCAACCCCGTCAAAGCGGGTTATTGGCCAGCACCGCATCGAGCAGGCCCGGGAAGCGCTGGTCGAACTCCGTACGGCGCAGCGTGTTGATCATCTCACGCCCGGACTGAACCGTCTCGATCAGCCCCGCTGCGCGCAGCAGCCGGAGATGGTTGGACAGCGTGCTTTTGGGCATCCCGTCGCATGGCGCGGCGTTGGTGCAGCTCAGCTTCTCCGCATTGGCGAGCAGCGCGACCATCCCCAGCCGATTGGAATCGGCGAGCGCGTGAAGGGCAAGGTCGAGCGGAACGTCCTCCAGTCGGGGATGCGTGAAGCGGGCCATGAGGAACATATAGGAAAGGTTCTGAAATTTAATAGTTCGGCAATATTGAACTGTTGAACCGAGCACCCAGATAGCTCCCCAGCCGACAGCGCACGATGGCGTGATCGCGGGCGGATATTCTGGAGATTTCTCATGTCACTCAAGGGCAAGAAGGCGCTCGTCACCGGCGGGTCGCGCGGGATCGGCGCGGCGATCGCCAAACGGCTGGCCGCCGATGGCGCTGCGGTCGCCATCACCTATGCCGGTAATAAGGCCGCCGCCGACGCGACCGTCGCCGCGATCGAACAGACGGGCGGCACGGCCTATGCGTTTCAGGCCGACGCCAGCGATCCCGAATCGCAGCGTGCCGGTGTCGACCAGGCCGCGATGGCGCTGGGCGGGATCGATATTCTCGTTCAGAATGCCGGCGTCGCCGAATTCTCGCCGGTCGATCAGGATACCGACGAGACGTATGACCGCCAGTTTGCGGTCAATGTGAAGGGGCTGCATGTCGGCACCCGCGCCGCCTTGCCGCATCTGGCCGATGGTGGGCGGATCATTCTGATCGGCAGCATTTCGGGCGAAAAGGCGTTCCCTGCCACGTCGGTCTACAGCGCGACCAAGGCGGCGGTTGCAGCGCTGGCGCGCGGCTGGGCGAAGGACCTCGCGCCGCGCCAGATCCTGGTCAACACCGTACAACCCGGACCGATCGACACCGACATGAATCCCGCCGACGGCGAGTTCGCGCAGCAGATGACCGGGTTCGTTCCACTGGGCCGCTATGGCCGGGTGGAGGAAATCGCCGGCGCCGTGGCGTTTCTGGCGGGTCCCGACGCGACGTACATCACGGGCACCACGCTCAACGTCGATGGCGGCGCTGCGGTCTGACGCTCAGATCACGTCCAGTACGAGGCCGAGGTCGCGCGCTTCCTCGGCCTCGATATACCAATTGCTCGGCGCGCGTTCGCGGACCTGATCGAACGTCACGTCCGAACCGTGCACCAGGTCGTGAAACCCTTCCTCTTCGATCGCGATCGAATGCTCGATCTCATGCAGCTTGGCTTTCAGCGTTGCGGGCAGTGAGCGCAGCGGGCCCGACAGCTCGATCGTCGACGTCAGCTGGCGCTCATGCACCATCAAGCGCGTGCGTCGGGTGAGGAAGCGGTGTTCGACCGGGAAGGCCGACATGAACGTCGCCCCCGCCGAATAGACCGCGACCTTCCCCAGAAACAGAATGTCGCGGCCCTGAAATTCGCGGATCAGGCGAACATCGTCGCCCATCGCGCGCGCGACTTCGGGATCGCCGCCAAGCGTGGTCAGGGCGACGACGATCATGCCCTCGGTCGGGCAGGCCGCAAGCTGGCGCGAAAAGTCTTCGTACATCGCATAGTCGATCGTCCCCGCCAGGCGGATGTGCGGGGTCGCGAGCAGGGGATATTTTTGGGCTGTGCTGGTCATCGCGCGGCCAACCGCTCACCGGCGTAGTTGTTCCCCCTCCTGTTAACGGTGAAACGGCAAGCCGTTTCAATAACGGCACGCATGGCGTTCCGTCGTGCGAGACTCATTGTGCAACCGAAATGGGAGTGTAAAGTCGGGGCATCACTACCGGGGAGAGAGAATAATGGGTATCCTTCGCATGATCATTGTCGGCCTGATCGTCGGCATTCTGGCACGCTTCTTCTATCCGGGCGCGGTCCATCTCAACTGGCTGTGGAGCATCGTGCTCGGCATTGCGGGGTCGTTCCTGGCCGGTATCATCGTTCAGCTGATCAGCCCGGCGCAGGGGCAGAAGGCGCTGCATCCGGCGGGTTTCCTCGCCTCGATCCTCGGGGCGATGCTGCTGATCTTCCTCGCCCGGACCTTCCACATCCTCCTTTGATTCGACCTGCGCCACGCGGATCGGCGGGTTGCCCCCGTCGATCCGCTGTCGCATAGCGTCGGTCCATGGACACGCCGACCGATGACCTGAGCTTCGAAGACGCGCTGAAGCGGCTCGAAGAGATTGTCCGCCAGCTCGAAAGCGGCGACGCCAAACTGGGCGATGCGATTTCGCTGTACGAAGAAGGCACGCGGCTGCGCCAGAAATGCACCGAGCGGCTCGACGCCGCACAGGCGCGGATCGAGGCGATCCGGCTCGATTCGGAAGGCCGCCCGGCGGGCGTCGCGCCGTTCGACGCGGCGGGATGAGCAGCCGGCAGATGGTCGCCTCTTTGTCGCTCAAGGCCGCGCTGACGCAGGTAGGAGCGGAGGTCGATCGTCGCTTCGACGCGCTGCTGACCGTGCCCGACGATCCGCGCGCCGATTTGTACCGTGCGATGCGTCACGCCGCGATCGGCGGCGGTAAACGGCTGCGCCCGTTGCTGGTGTTCGCGACCGCGGGATTGTTCGGAGTCGATCGCGACTGCACCGCGCGCACCGCGTGCGCGATCGAGGCGATCCACGTTTATTCGCTGATCCACGACGATCTGCCGGCGATGGACGACGACGACATGCGCCGCGGCAAACCGACGACGCACAAGGCGTTCGGCGAAGCGGCGGCAATCCTCGCGGGCGACTGCCTGCACGCGCTGGCGTTCGAATGGCTGGCCGATCCGGCGACGCATCCCGACCCGTTTGTCCGCGCCGAGCTGGTGCTCGACATCGCGCGCGCCTCGGGGCCGAACGGCATGGCGGGCGGGCAAATGATGGATCTGGAAGCGGAGAAATCTCGCTTCGACCTCAATACCGTGACCAGACTTCAGGCGATGAAAACCGGGGCGCTGATCGCGTGTTCGGTCGAAGCGGGCGCCATTCTGGGCCGCGTGCCGCCCGAAGGGCGCACCGCGCTGCGCGGCTATGCCCGCGATATCGGGCTGGCGTTTCAGATCGCCGACGATTTGCTCGACGTCGAGGGCGACGAGGACAAAGCGGGAAAGAAACTGCGCAAGGACGAAGGCGCGGGGAAGGAGACCTTCGTCTCCTTGCTCGGCGTCGATCGCGCGAAGGGTCAGGCGCAGATGCTGGTCGATCAGGCGATCGATCATTTGCGCGGCTACGGACCCGAAGCCGATCTGTTGCGGGCGGTCGCGCGCTTCGTGCTCGAACGCGACCGGTGATTCTGGCGGTAATTCTGGGGGACGACACATGACCATCCGCACCGGCGTCTATCCCGGCACCTTCGACCCCATCACGCTGGGGCATATGGACATCATCCGGCGCGGCGCGAAGCTCGTCGACCGGCTGGTGATCGGGGTGACCACCAATATCGCCAAGTCGCCGTTGTTCGACGACGACGAACGCATCGCCATCGTCCGCCGCGAAGTCGAAGCGATCGGCAAGGGCAATATCGAGGTGGTCGGTTTCAGTTCTTTGCTGATGGATTTCGCCGAAAGCCAGGGCGCGTCGATCGTCATTCGCGGCATTCGCGGGGTGACCGATTTCGAATACGAATATCAGCTGACGGGGATGAACCGTCAACTCAACGACCGTGTCGAAACGGTATTTCTGATGGCCGACGTCTCGCTGCAGCCGATCGCCAGCCGGCTGGTCAAGGAAATCGCGATCTTTGGCGGCGACATTTCGAAATTCGTCACGCCTGCGATCCGCGACGAAGTGATGGCGCGGATCCAGCGCGAGGGCCTGAGCCGGGTTTGATTCTGCGGGCTGGGTGGCGCGGGCGGCCTGCCTTGATTCCGCCACGCCATCTTCGCATTGGCGCGCCCCCTGATTTGCTCTAAGCGCGCTGTTGAAATTTCTGTTTTGCTGGAGTGCCCATGCGTTTCTTTATCGGCCTGATCGCGCTGTTGGTCTTTGCGATCACCGGCGGCCCGGCAATGGCGGCCAAGAAAAAACCGGTCGCGGCGACCCCGCAGATCGAGCGCACGCCGCCGCCGCCGGTGACCGATAAGGAAAACCTGCTCTATCTCGATCTGTCGACCGGCGGGCGCGTGGTGATCCGGCTCTATCCCAATGTCGCGCCCTTGATGGTCGAGCGGATCAAGACGCTGACGCGCCAGCATTTCTATGACGGGCTGAAGTTCCACCGCGTGATCGAAGGCTTCATGGCACAGACCGGCGACCCGAAGGGCGATGGCACCGGCGGATCGACGCTGCCCGACCTCCCCGCCGAGTTCAACTGGATGCCGCATGTGCGCGGCGCGGTGTCGGCAGCGCGCGAAGGCGCGGCGCCCGACGCCGATGCCGACGCCAAGAAGAAGGCCGAGAACAGCGCGAACAGTCAGTTCTTCATCGTGCTCGACCCGAAACTGTCGCTCGATAAGAAATACACCGTGTTCGGTCGCGTGATCAGCGGCATGGAGTATGTCGATACGATCGAGCGTGGCGAGCCGCCGGCCAATCCGTCGACAATCCTGCGCGCGTATATCGCGGCGGACAATCCGCCCGCCTACGCCCCGCCGCCGCCCCCGCCGCCTGTCGTGGCGCCGCCACCGGCGCTCGTCGACGGTCCGGCGCCCGGCACCGTCGTCAAGCCGGCCCCGGCCAAACCTGCCGCCAAACGGCGGGTAGCGAAGAAAAAGAAGTAATCCAGACCAGCATCGGGAGGTTGGCGTGAACGTCGACCTGTTCGACTTCGAACTACCGGCGGACAGGATCGCGTTGCGACCGGCGAGCCCACGCGACAGCGCGCGTCTGCTGGTGCTCGACCGCGATGCCACGCGCGACCGGCAGGTCGGCGATCTGCCGGGCGAATTGCGCGCCGGCGACCTGCTGGTGTTCAACGACACGCGCGTGATCCCGGCGCAGCTTGAAGGCACGCGCGGCGAGGCCAGGATCGGCGCGACGCTCCACAAGCGCGAAGGGCCGCGCCGCTGGCGCGCCTTCATCCGCAACGCCAAACGGCTGCACGACGGCGACCGGATCGAGTTCGGCGCGGACGTCGTTGCGATCGCCAGCGACCGCGCCGAGGATGGCAGCTTCGCGCTCGACTTTCTGGGCGACGATCCGGTCGAGGTGCTGCTCGAGCGCGCGGGCCGGATGCCGCTCCCGCCCTACATCGCCGCCAAGCGCCCGACCGACGCGCGCGACGCGGACGATTATCAGACGATGTTCGCCAACGAACCCGGCGCCGTCGCCGCGCCGACCGCGGCGCTGCACTTCACCCCCGATTTGATGGCGGCGCTCGACGCGGCGGGGGTCGGGCATGTCACGCTGACGCTGCACGTCGGCGCGGGCACGTTCCTGCCGGTCAAGGCGGCGGACACGACCGGGCACAAGATGCACGCCGAATGGGGCCGGATCGACGCCGCCACCGCAGCGCGGATCAACGCTGTGCGCGATGCGGGCGGACGCGTGATCGCGGTGGGCACGACCAGCCTGCGCCTGATCGAAAGCGCGGTCGATGCTGCGGGCCGCGTCCAGCCCTTCGAAGGCGACACCGCGATCTTCATCACGCCCGGTGTCGCGCTTCGCGGGATCGACGGGCTGATCACCAATTTCCATTTGCCGCGATCGACGCTCTTCATGCTGGTATCGGCGCTGATGGGGCTTGATCGGATGAAAGACGCTTACGCTCATGCCATTGAAAATGGCTACCGGTTCTACTCCTACGGGGACTCGTCGCTGCTCCTTCCGTAAGGGCCTTTCGATGGGTGGCCGGTGGGAGTGTTATAAAGATGCGTTGGCTTGAGCGATGGCCGATAGCAGTTCCATATGCAAAACCACGTTCGGCCTAGATCAAAGGGAGTGGCGATCCTGTGGATTGGTTCAAATCGAACTATCCGGCAGCTTGCGCGGGAATCACGCTTGGATTAGTTTCAGCGCGAAAACTAGAAGATTCCAGGGGCGTGATTGAGTGGTGGATTTAGAGCTGTACCTCTTTGACCTCTCGTCAAAACGATGTTGGACTGACGCGTCACCTGTTGCTGTTGAGCAATTTCACTGGCTCGCGCCGAGCCAAGTGTCTGGTTGCTAAATGCACGGTTGCTTTTCCGAAGATTCAGCCGAACAATCTAGCTCGTCGTTTGAAGAGATTGCCGCAAAAACTGCCGAGCTTGGCAGCGCACGATTTTTGGCTGGCGATGTTATCGAACGACTTCGGGACATAAATCCGGCGAGTTGCTCTCTCGCGATTTCGTCGCCGCCTTACAACATCGGCAAGCCTTACGAACGGACGGATGAGCGCACTTACGACGAGTACGTCAGGTGGCAGGCTCATGTCGTTGAAGCTATGTTACCAGCGCTTACGGAAAACGCCTCAGTGTGCTGGCAAGTCGGTACTTACATAGCCGACGGAGAGGTGTTCCCACTCGACGTACCCTTCATCGAAATATTCCGGAACTTGGGATTTCGCCTGCGGAATCGCATCATCTGGCGCTATAATTTCGGGTACAACGCCGACAAGAGATTCTCCGGTCGCTACGAAACAGTTCTGTGGTTCAGCAGGACCGGTACTTACACGTTCAATCTGGATCCAGTCCGGATTCCCCAGCTCTACCCCGGCAAGCGTCACAGCGCAGCAAAAGGGGATAAGGCGGGCAAGCCGAGCGGCAACCCCTTAGGCAAGAACCCATCGGACTATTGGGAATTCTCCGCTGTGGAGGACTTTCAGAATAATCCAGTCTGGGACGTGCCCAACGTAAAGGCAAATCACCCAGAGCACACGGATCATCCGTGTCAATTTCCAGTGGAGCTTGCGGAACGGTGCGTGCTGGCGCTCAGCAAGGCGGGGGATACGGTACTGGATCCTTTTATAGGAACCGGCGCGACGGCAATTGCAGCGGTGAAACACGATCGGCACGCCATTGGGATTGATCGGCACCCGCCGTATCTCGCGATCGCAGCAGAACGCATCGCTCAGCACGCTGAGGGCAAATTGCCGCTTAGACCACTGGGTAAACCTGTTCGTCGTCCGCACCCCACAGAGCGAGTGGCTCAGATTCCCGTGGAATGGCGCGAAGATGTGGCCGAGACCGCACCCGCTTCGACAGGAGCACAAGATGGCGAAGCCTAAGGCCGCAACGCCAAAAAAGAAGAAGGTGCTGAGCCCTGAGGAGCTTGCCAAGCGCAACATGCAGCGACGGCACCGTCGTGAAATCAGAGAAGTTTTTTCCGCAGCTGGTTTCCAACGCGCTGACGGGGCTTCCGATAAGGAATTCACCTATGATGGGGTGACTTCGGATTTTGATGATGTCTTCATTTTGGAAAATGTTGTTGTCTTTGCTGAGTACACTACGGCTAGCGACATTTCCGAACACGCCAAGAAAAAATATCTGATGTACGATCGCATCCGGAAGGATGACGCCAAGTTTCTCAAATTTGCACGTGGCGCTCCGCTCGGCATTGATGGAACGCTTGGCGCAAAGTACAGTGACAACCAGATTCGGGTTATTCTACTTTATTGCTCACTAAATACGGTGAACGCTGAGCTTAAATCTCAGATAAATCATGCCTTGTTTATGGATTATAGCGTCGTCCGCTACTTCAAAATTTTAACGAGGACAGTCCGTAAATCTGCGCAGCACGAATTGTTGGCATTCTTAAATATAGAGTATAAGTTCTTCGCCGATAAATCGCTAAACGCAAATTCATCGCCGCGCGATCCGTTCAGTGGCTCCGTGTTACCTGAACATCATTCCAAGTTTCCACCGGGTTATAAGGTGGTTTCATTCTACATTCAACCGTCATCATTATTATCTCGGGCGTACGTTCTTCGTAGAGACGGGTGGCGGGATCGTAGTGGGCTGTATCAGAGAATGATACTTCGGTCTAAACTAGATTCTATTAGGAAATATCTCGTCGATCAAAAGAGAGTATTTGTAAACAATATCATTGTGACCTTGCCTTCAGGCACAAAGATCTTGGATGCAAATGAAAACACGATTGACACAACGACCATTCACACAACGCAGCCTGCGGTGATTTCAATCCCGAGTGAGTTTAATTCGGTAGGAATTATTGACGGCCAGCATCGTGTGTTTTCGTACTACGAGGGCGGGGCTAACGAGAATGTGATCGGTGCGCTGCGATCGCAACAGAATCTCTTGGTCACTGGCATCATTTATCCAGATGATGTCAGCGACCCTGAGAAAACCAGATTTGAAGCCGGCTTGTTCCTCGAAATCAACTCAACGCAGTCAAATGCGAAATCCGAGCTCAAACAGGCGATCAACCAACTCATTCGTCCTTTCCTCGCCGATTCAATCGCTAGAGAAGTTTTGGACAAGCTGAACGACGGCCAAGGGGCGCTCGCTGGCAAGTTCTCACAGAGTTTCTTCGACGCTAGCGGGCTGCGCACTACTTCTGTAGTTAGCTACGGCCTTCGCCCTCTTGTCAGGCCGAGTGTGCCTGGTCCACTCTTCGCACGATGGGCTGATTCTGATAAGGACACCTTTGTCAGTTCCGAGAATGACACTGTGCGCAAACGTTACATAGACTACTGCGCGAGCCAGATCGGACTGTTCTTCGCCGCCGCGAAGTCGCGCCTGCCAAACGACCGATGGACGACTTCTCGGACAATTCAGAACCGCCTTCTGACTCCCACGGTAGTCAACGGATTGATCGGTGCCATGCGGCAGGCTCTGGATGCCGGGGTTGAAATGACGTTCGAGAATCTACGTGATCGACTCACGGGCTTAGAACAATTCCCTTTTGAGAAATACCGTTCGAGCCAGTACACAGTTATGTCATCCGAGCTCTTCAAAACCTTTTTCGCGGCTGACGCTGCGTCAAAATAATATGACGGTCGAACTGTCGGCATCAACGCGCGCGCGTAAAAATAATCATCTTATATAGGAGATGATATATCATAAGATATGTCTTCGCCTATTGCGGTTCGCCGCCTAACTGCCCAAGATCGCAGCGCCTCCCGTGAAAGCCGGGAGGTGGGGCGTAGTAACCCTTCTTGAGACACCTCGGTCGCCGAATTCGGAGGCCGGGTGGCATGCGCGTATGTCCAGCCGGTTCGCCGGTAAAGGCGCATGCGCTCGTTGTCTCAGCGGGTTACTAACATCCGGCTTCGGCCGTCGTCCCGAGAGGTTCATAGGGGCGGCACGAGGTTGAGCCGAAGGTCGCTCCCCAGGGGGGCGACACACCATGGCGGCATCGACCGTCTTCAATCCAACCGTGAAGGAAACACCTATGAAATACGCCATGATTCTGGCGGCGCTTCCGCTCGCCTTGACGACATCCGCTTGCGACGGCGGCGGTTCCTCTACCAATACTGCAGCCGGCACAAGTGTCGTCGCACCACCGATTGCGCTCAACAAAGTCGCAAAGGCGGAAGGCTTAGAGTTCGCCATCACTAGGATCGACCAGCGCGGTCAGATCGGCATCGCCGCAGCAGGAATGAAGGCCGCCGCCGGAGAAACTTATGTTGTTGCGCGCTACACAATTAAAAATGTTGGAACGGCGCCACTTACCTTTACCGAACGCCCCGCGCTGTCATTGGTTGACGCTAAGGGACAGAGCTATCCCGACGATGTGTCTACGTCGATGATGGCCAGCAACGGGCTGGAGGAAATGACTGGTATGACCAGCGACCTCAACCCCAACGTTTCCGGAAAGGGGGTGGCGGTCTGGAAGGTCGATAAGGCCGCATTCGACAAGGTCACGTGGAGGCTTGTGCTGTCGAGCAGTCCGCAACTCACCTTCGCCTTGAAGTGACCGGGGTGGATAGACGAACCACCATCGCGGCCTTCGCGGCAACGTATCTGGCGGCGGGCGGGGTTGGCTACTGGCTAGCCCCGCGCGAGCTTCTCGACAGCGATGTAAAACGATCTGGGTTTTTTCAGAAGGACACCACACGGGTCTTGTCGGCGACCGTGGACAGTCTGCGCGCCGAGAACAAACTCTTGGTCTACGCCTATCGCGGATCAGCGCAGGTGGAGGTTGAACGTTCCGTGTTGTGGGTGTTCGGGGGATCACAGGTTTTGATCGTTCCCGCTGCCGTCAATTATTACCTTGATCTATCGAAGCTAAGCTTGGCCGACGTCACGTTCAACGAGAAAGCCAAGCTGGTCACGGTGAAGCTGCCGCCGCTGGTCATGGCTGACATCGCCTTCGAGCCAGAGGGTGCCACGACCATCAACGGCGGCGTTCTGACCTATAGCCAAGCGACGGTCGATGAATTGAATAAGCTGAACTACGCCCAAGCCCGCCGCGCGATCACTAAACAGGCGCAGGGCAAAGGGTTCGTCGAAGCGGCGCAAGGCCAAGCCATAAAGAACGTGCAGTCGTACTTCGAAGTGCCCCTGCGCATTGGCGGCCAACCCGACGTCAGGGTGGTCGCGACCTTCCGATAATACCCCGCCGGCGCTGCCGGTACCATCACACCCATCAGGCCCTCCGGTTCAATCCGGGGGGCCTTTTTTCATTTGGAGATACCAACATGAGATCAATAAAAAGCAGTCTTGAGATGGCGTGGGCGCTGGCCTCCCCGATCGACAGCGAACTCCGTGGGCTATTGGCGCTGCGCCGTCGCGAGCTCCTCGAACACACCGGTTACGACTTGGGCGAGCTAGCCCATTTCTTGATTGTGGAGCCGGAAGATACCTTGGCGGCGATCGAGAAGGCGGCGGGGGTGCCCTTCTCCGTGAACCTCGTCGAAAGCACGCGGCTGGGTGAGCCGGACTTTGTGCCCAACTTCGAATTCGTTCAACGTCACGGAGATTGGTACGAAGCCGTAACGATCTTAAGCGACGACGGCTTCGGCCTAGTGCTGTTCGTTCCCGACCTACCGGGCATCGACCGCGACCTGCTTAGGCTCGTCCGCGACCACGCCTGACACCCACTCACGGACACTTACCGCCAGCGCTCAGGGATTCCTCGGGCGCTTTTTTATTGCCCGAAGGGGTTACCAACATGCTGCATTTCTATGATCGCGCCACCATCGCGCGCGCACTCACGCTCGACCTTGACCCTAAGCTTCACGCGCTGCTGACTGAGAGAATCAATGCGCTGGGCGACGAACTCATAGACTGGACGGAGTGCTTGGTGGTCCAGCCCGGCGATACAGAAGACGATATCATTCGGCACGTCGGCTTCAGTCCGTTGGTTGAGCCGATCGACGGTATCCGCTCCGGGGAGGCCGGGTTCACGCCCTTCTGGGACTATCTCGCGGATCACGGTGGCTACTTCGAACTGATCGTCACGTTCGGATCGACGTTCGCCTATATCGTATTCGTCCAGGACACCGAAGGCGTTCCAACCGACCTGCTTGATCTGTGCCGCATCTACGCGCGGACCTGAAATCTCCAACCCGAACAGCGTAGCGCGGGCAGGGCGAATCGCGGCGAGTCGTTTGTATTCCTGCCAGTTAACCGGCGGGTCGGCCGCTCCAACTGCCGTCAGCGATGCGCCCACGTTATCCAGACGCAGGCGGCATTTCTAAGCTGGAAGTGCCTTCCACAAGGCAATCTCTTCAGCACCCTTGTGAAAGGCCTTTCGCCTTCAAAAATAAAGTTAAGCTTGTGAAAGTCCGTTAAAAGGCAATTTGAACAAACAGTGAACAACGAGCTATTGACGATCGCCAAAACCAGTACTCTTTGAACGTCCGACCAGTGGAAATCTCACCTTGAGCACGCCGCCGGGACGCAGATCAAGTTTCTGTAAAGGACGAAAAAATGAGTACCAATCCCGACACATCGACCGCGCCGGAAACGCCGCGCAAAATCGATATTTCAGCTTTAACCGTGCCTAAGCGCGAGCAACCCCCCGAAGCGGCTGTCGCACCGCCCGTGCCCGCGACGACTTCGCAAACCGACCCGGGCAAAGGGGGCAAAGGTGGCAAAGAGGGCGAACCTCCTTTGCCCCTTTCGAACGCGGTGTTTCTCGAAAATGTCGTCCGCGACGTGGCCGGGGATGCACGCGCCGTAATCTGCTCCAAACCCGGTGACCCGACCGACGGGGGCTGGGTGGCAACGGTGGCGACGGACCCGGAACGGCAATGCCCGCCCGACCAGAACAACTATTTTAACTGCAGCAGCTTCACCACCGATGAAACCGGCGGCGTGTCAGCAACCAACGATCGATTCAGCGGCTATCACGTGCTCGTGCTCGACGACGTGGGCACCAAGGTCGATCGCGGTAAGCTGGGCGACTTCCAGCCGACATGGGAAATCGAGACCAGTCCCGGCAACAGCCAGATCGGTATTCGGCTACGCGAGCCAATCCGCGACCCTGAAGCCGTTACCCGGTTACAGAGCGCAATCAAGGCGGCGGGACTTTGTGATGCCGGGGCGGGCGGCTTGGCAAGGTGGATGCGCTTACCGGTCGCGATCAACGGCAAAGCCGCTAACCGGGACGACGACGGCAATGCATTTAGGTGTCGCCTTACCGTCTGGAATCCAGGCACCGACTATACGGCTGACGAACTTTTCAGCCTCCTCAAACTCGACCTCAGCCGGCCACAGGTCAAAGTGCAGGACGGGACTGCCCAGCGGGCTGTGCGCCTCACAAGCGAACGCGGAAACGACGTATTTACGCCAAAGCCGTCCGAAAACCCGGTACTAACCGCGCTGCGCGATCGGAGCCTGTACAAGCGTGTCATTGCGCCGGGGAAGCACGACGTCACTTGCCCATGGGTCGATGAGCACACCGATAAAATTGACGGGGGTGCCGCGTACTTCGAGCCGGACGAAAACCACCCGCTCGGGGGCTTCGATTGCAAACACTCGCACGGCGACCAGTATCATATCGGTCAGTTGCTCGACTTCCTCGGCATCAAACCGGAAAAAGCGCGCTGCAAGGCTCGGATCGATGTTGTCGCGGGTGAAATGAATCGCGTGCGGCGTGCAGCGGAAATGACGCTGGCGCTACGTGGCGGCTACTATCAGGCCGGCGGGGCAATCGTCGTGATCCGGACCGATCCTGGCACGAAAGACATCTCGACCGAACTTTTGACCGAAGCTCCATTAACGGCGGCGCTGGCGGATGCGGCCGATTGGTACCGCTTCGATGGTCGAGCGCAGGCATCGGTGCGAACGGATCCGCCCGCCAAGAATGTGCAAACGCTGCTCAGGGCTCAGCAGCTCGATCACCTGCCGGCGCTGACCGGTCTAGCGCGCCAACCGTTCTTTCGTGAGGAAGACGGCGAGCTCGTGAAGAAGCCGGGCTACGACAAGGTTACGGGCCGCTTCGCCGCGTTTGATGCCGCCCAGTTTGTGATCCCCGGACCAACAGAAGAGGCTGCGCGCGAGGCGCTGGCGGTCATGGACTCACTGCTGGATGAATTCCGCTTCGCAACACCCGCTGATCGCTCCGCTGCGCTTTGTGCCATGCTCACTGCCGCTGTCCGGCCTAGTCTGCCCGTAGCCCCCGCGTTCAATATAACCGCATCAACGCCCGGCAGCGGTAAGAGCTATCTCGCCTCGACCATACTCCCGTTCGCGGGACCGGGGGCCGCGCTGAAGATCAGCTATCCGACCTCGGCCGACGAGGCGACGAAGGCGATGCTGTCTATCTTCCTAGGCGCTCCAGCGGCGGTTTTATTTGACGACATGCAAGGCCAGTGGATGCCGTACGGTGCGATCAATCGCGCGCTAACGAGCGACACTATAACGGACCGGGTGCTGGGCGTCAGTCGCACGGTCACGGTCAGCACGCGCAGCTTGATAATGGGCACCGGCAATAACGTCGGACCGATCCGCGACATGACCCGACGCGTCGTCACGATCAGGTTGCATCATAAGACAGCTACGCCCGCGCTCGAAAAGTACGACGGCAGACCGGCAGACCTAGTGCGGGAAAACCGTGGCAAGTACGTTTCAGCGGCGCTGACAATCATCGCGGCGTGGCGAGCGGCGGGTTCGCTCATGGCCGATGTTCCCAGCATCGCCAGCTACGGCGTTTGGAGCGAGATGTGTCGGCAGCCGTTGCTTTGGCTGGGACTACCCGATCCAGCGACAAGCATCATCGATCAGCTTTTGCACGATCCCGACCAAGACGATCTCGGGCGATTGCTGGGGGCTTGGCACGCCGCCGTTGGTGAAAAAGCGATAATGCTCCGCGACCTGATTATTGCGGGCTCGGACGACCCGGGGCTGGAAGATGCGCTTCTGGATCTGCCAGTGGTCGATCGGGACGTCATCAATCGCAGTAAGCTCGGTTGGTATCTCAAACGCAACGCCAACCGGGTCGTCGCCGGCTTCGAACTGCAGGCGGCTGAATGCTCGTCGCGCAACGCATGGCGCGTCGTGAAGATCGACATCGGGGGCGACCCGCCGGCCTGATCCACAACCCTCTTTGCCTCCTTTGCGCCGGTGCAATCGGCGTGATGGCGGCGGACTTACCCGGAGTGCGACCGGGGAGGTCCCTCGACCCTTGGCCGTACCCGAGCGGCCCTTTCTCCGAACCACACAGACGGCTGCGCACCGCGCGTGGCCATAACCCCCGCCGAAGTCGAGCGTCCCTGTGCGCGCCTCAGCTATCGGCCTTTCACGAAGGAAATATACGATGCCTAAAGTTAAGCTCGATGCGGGAATGATCCCGCTACTCTTCTGCCCAGCCCACAAAGCCAAGGAGACTTACTTCGACGAAGCCATTGTCGGATTCGTGGTTGAAAAACGTCCCGACGGCGGGGCCACCTATGCACTTAGATATCGTGATGAGTACGGTCGGCAGCGCCAGTACAAGATCGCCAATGCCGCCGACGTGTCGTTCGCCGAAGCCAAGAAAGAAGCAATCAGGGTAAAGGCTCGCGTGTCGGTCGGTCAAAACCCGGTCGAGGAGCGCAAGGCCAATCGCCGTATTCCCACTGTCGCTGAACTAGCGGCGCGCTATCTCGACTACGCCCGCACGTACAAACGCTCGGCGGACATTGATGAGCGTTATCTGCGGATTCACCTTTTACCGCGCTTCGGTAAGCTGCACCTCGACCAGCTCGACCAGACTGAAATTATGGAATGGCTGCAGTCAAACGTCCAGGCGGGCTATGCGCAGGCGACGGTGAATCGCTGGCAGGTCATTCTTTCGCATATGATGCGGATGGCCAAAAAGTGGGGTCTGCCCGGCGCCGACCAAAATCCACTGGAAGGCGTGAAACAGAAAGACTGCAACAATCGGATCGAGCGGTACCTTACCCCGGCCGAGACTGCGCGGCTTAAGCAAGCGGTCGAGGAAAGCCCGAACCCGCTCCTCAAGCACATCGTCGCCTTGCTGCTGCTCACCGGCTGCCGAAAGCGCGAACTGCTCGACGCCAAATGGGAAGAGGTGAACCTCGATCGCAAAGTGTGGCGAATACCCACAAGTAAAACGGGTCGCCCCCGTCACGTGCCGCTCTCTGAAGACGCTATCGCGGTACTCAGACGGATACCTCGGTTCGGAAAAAGTCCGTATATCGTGCCAAATCCAAAAACGTTGAAGCCGTTCGTTTCGATTTATAATAGCTGGGATAGTGCACGGCGTGCGGCGCGCGTGCCGGATGTCAGAATCCATGATCTTAGGCATTCAGCGGCGAGTAATCTTGTGAATGCTGGTCGGTCTCTATATATCGTGGCGAAATTACTTGGTCATAGTAATACTAAAACAACCGAGCGATACGCCCATCTAGATGCAGGAGTAATGCTAGAGGCCGTTAATGCTGGCTCAGAAATATCTGGAACTACTTGGGCAAATGAAATCTGACCTAGCTTCCCCGGTGGCTGAGAGGCTGCCGGGGAAACGCTACAGTTACGCGTAAAAGCGGTTGCTCGGCATGATCCGTGCGGAACGGCAGCGAACGACCCAAAGGCTGCCATTCCAACCGTCCAGTGCCTAGCCCGTAAGCTGCCAAAGTTGGATCGATGATTGTCGTTGCCTCATGACCTTGAAACCGCCTTAGAGCGGTGCGCGCGCCACCGTCTCGGTCACGGTCTGCGTGTCGATGCGACCGTTCGGCCACGCGATCTGTAGGGTCCTCACGCGCATCCGTCGGCGCGTCCGACCCATTGGGTCTAGTTCAAATGTGAGCGCGATTGTGCCCGTGACGGTTTCGGTTTCGTGCGCCTTGAGTGCAGCTTCCATGGTCAGCGGCTTCCGCATCAACTCGGCGACGCCAATATCTGTTTCTGCGCGCTGACGACGAATAGTAGCGGGATCAGCTTGCAGCGTGGCAACCAATTTATTTGCACCGGCAGGTCGCAATGCGGCGGTCGCTCGCGCATCGGGATCGGTAACTTCTCTGCCGACTTCGAGATTGTCGGGAAGGGTGACAGTGGTCAGCCAACGGATCGTGGATTGCGGATCGCAGTCGATGCGGAAGGCGTTCCAAGTAAAAATCAACTTTCCGCAGGCGGCACGCGTTGCGCCTGCTGCTTTCAGCCAGCGATCAACTCTCCCTTCCAGCTCCTGCGCGTTCAGCAGCTGAAGCTTGCCGTCTGACGATTTCAGTACTTGGAAGGGAAACTGCCAAGTGGTGGCACGGTCATCCGCCGAAGCACTCGGCGGCAGATCATACTCAAGGACCACACCGTCCGGACGCACTGCGACAACGCGTTCGACATAGCTATCACGATCCGTAGACGTGCTTCGTCCGCTTTCGACGCGGTTGCCGTGCTCTTCCATCTCCCGATCGGTATTGACCCGGAAGGTGTCGCCAACGCGCGGCGCCGACGTAGCTGCCACACCGAGTGTGAGTGCGAGCGTGATAGTCGCAAGTCGCATATTTCACTCCTAGGGACCGGACACCGACGTTCACGGCTCGTCGTCAGCGTCCGCTTACTCCAACCCTATATGCAAACCTTCCCGACGGCTAACCACCAATTGCAGACGTTCAGGGCAACCACGCGCGGCGATCAGCGGGAATGTCCGTTATTGGTGGTGGGTTCAACCGATCGACGCAACGCTCTGAGCGAACTTCTCAGCTGG
>JAZJYW010000003.1:0-150216 GCA_040390165.1 Pseudomonadota bacterium
AGAACGCGATCCTGATCGTCGAATTCGCGCGCCAGAACGAGGAAGCGGGGATGGATATGTGGCAAGCCGCGATCCACGCCGCCGAACAGCGGCTGCGCCCGATCGTAATGACCTCGATCGCGTTCATTCTGGGCGTGCTCCCGCTGGTGATCGGATCGGGCCCGGGCGCCGAAATGCGCCGTGCGCTGGGCGTGGCGGTGTTCTTCGGGATGATCGGCGTGACGACCTTCGGGCTGCTCTTTACCCCCAGTTTCTACGTCCTCAGCCGCAAACTGGGCGACTGGGTGTCGAGCAAGGTTCGACGCCAGCCCAAGGGCGAGGTGCCCCCGCCCGAGACGACGGAGCAACCGGCATGAAGCGGCTCGCGATTCTTTCCGCGCTGGCACTGTCGGCGTGCATGGTCGGGCCGACCTACAAGAAGCCCGTAGACCTGACCGCGCCGAACGCGACGTTGCGCGAGTCCGACGTCGTCGGGGTGACGCCCACGCCGCTGCCCGACAAATGGTGGCGGCTGTTCGACGATCCCAATGTCGACCGGCTGGTCGAGAAGGCGTTGGCCAGCAACACCGATCTGCGCGTCGCCGCGGCCAATCTGCAGCGCGCGCGGGCGGTGTTGTCCGAATCGCGCGCGGGGCTGCTCCCCACCGGTACCGGCTCCGGACAATATCAGCGCGAACGCGTCACCGCCCCGACCGGACAGAAGATCGACACCGATCTGTTCGCCGCGGGCTATGACGCGTCGTACGAGATCGACCTGTTCGGCGGAGTCAGCCGGTCGATCCAGGCCGCGCGGGCCGATTATCAGGCGGCGCAGGCACAAGTCGACGCGTCGCGGGTCGCCGTCGCCGCAGAGACCGCGCGCGCTTATGCCAGCGCGTGCTCGTTCGCCGCGCAGGCCGAGGTCGCGCGTGAAACGGTCAAGCTGCAAAGCAACACGCTTGGGCTCACCCGGCGCCTGTTCGACGGCGGTCGCGGTACGCGCCGCGACGTCGACCGCGCGAGCGTGCTGGTCGAACAGGCGAATGCGCAGCTGCCGCAGCTGGAGGCCGAACGTCGCGCGTCGCTTTACGCGCTCGCGGTGCTGACCGGCGAACCGCCCGCCAATGTCGATCCCGCCGCCGCTGCCTGCGTTCGGGCGCCCCAGGCCAGCGCGCCGCTGCCGATCGGCGACGGGCAGGCGTTGCTGGCGCGGCGGCCCGACGTGCGCGCGGCGGAACGAACGCTGGCCGCCGACGTCGCGCGCATCGGCGTCGCGACCGCCGATCTTTATCCCTCGATCCGGCTGCTCGGTTCGGTCAGCCTGGGCGCGTCGCGGCTCGGCGATATCGGCAAACCGCAATCGTTCGGTTTTGCGCTCGGGCCATTGATCAGCTGGAATTTCCCGTTCAACGGCGCCGCGCGGGCGCGGGTACGTCAGGCCGAAGCGTCGGCCACCGGGAGTCTCGCGCGCTTCGACGGCACCGTTTTGGGCGCGTTGCGCGAGGCCGAGCAGGCGCTCGCGCGGCTGGGCGGGGCGATCCAGCGCGAACAGGCGTTGCAGCGCGCGGTGATCGCCAGCGACGACGCCGCGCGGCTGTCGCGGATCCGCTTCGACGCCGGCGCCGACAGCTTCCTGCAATTGCTCGACGCCGAACGCGATCGCGCGTCCAACCGATCGGCGCTGGCACAAGCGGCGGCGGATCGCGCCGATGCGCAGATCAGCGTGTTCAAGGCGCTGGGCGGCGGCTGGGAAGGTGCTCCGGCGATCGTCGAAAAGCCGGTGCGATGATCAGGGGCGGTCGCCGAACGCCTCGCGTTGCGGCTTCTTCGCACGGTCCCACCACGCGCGGCGGATGACGGTGGCGATCCGCTCGGGATCGTCGGCGCCGTAGCGAACAAGCAGTCCCGGGTAGCTCGCATAATGCGGCGTCTGCCAGAAGGTGTCGGGATCGGTGTCCAGAAGCACGGCTTTCTCGGCGTGCGGGCTGGGGACGTGAAAGCTGGTTTCGGCCTCATGGCTGGGTGAGACGAACGCCTTCTGGTTCACCTTCGGGCAGGGGGTGCCGTAGAAGCTTTCCATGACCGTGTCGGGCAACGTCAGCGCGAACGCGACCACGTCCTCCCAAGTCTCGAATTTAGCCGCCATCCCTCTCTCCGCGACGCAAATTGTCCCAGAATTCCAGTCGTTCCCGCACCCGCTTCTCGAACCCGCGATCGGTCGGCTGGTAAAACGTCTCGGGGCGCATTTCCTCGGGCCAGTAATTCGATCCCGAAAAGCCCTCGTCGGTGTCGTGGTCATAGGCATAGCCCTTGCCGTAGCCGATATCCTTCATCAATTTGGTCGGCGCGTTGAGGATGTTCTGCGGCGGCATCAGCGATCCCGTCTCCTTCGCGCTCCGCCACGCCGCGCCCATCGCCTTGTACGCGGCGTTCGATTTGGGCGCGGTCGCGCAATAGAGACACGCCTGAACGATCGCGAGTTCGCCTTCGGGGCTGCCCAGGAAATCGTAGGCATCCTTCGCGGCGAGGCATTGCACCAGCGCCTGCGGGTCGGCGAGCCCGATATCCTCGCTGGCGAAGCGTACGATCCGACGCAGGACGTAGAGCGGTTCTTCGCCTGCCGTGAGCATCCGTGCGAGGTAATAGAGCGAGGCCTGCGGGTCGCTTCCGCGCAACGCTTTGTGCAGCGCGGAGATCAGGTTGTAATGCCCTTCGCGATCCTTGTCGTACACCGCGACGCGGCGTTGCAGGAACGCCGACAGCCCGGCGGGGTCGAGCGGCTCGGGCAGATCGACCGAATAGAGCGTCTCGGCCTGATTGAGCAGGAAGCGCCCGTCGCCATCGGCGCTGGCGATCATCGCCGCGCGCGCATCGGGGGTGAGGGGCAGCGGCCGTTCCATCAGCGCGTCGGCGCGGTCGAGCAGTTTCTCCAGCGCGGTGGCGTCGAGCCGGTGGAGGATCAGGACCTGCGCGCGGCTGAGCACGGCGGCGTTGAGTTCGAACGAGGGGTTTTCGGTGGTCGCGCCGACCAGCGTCACCGTGCCGTCTTCGACATAGGGCAGGAAACCGTCCTGCTGCGCGCGGTTGAAACGATGGATTTCGTCGACGAAGAGCAACGTACGCTTGCCGATCCGGGCATGCTCGCGCGCTTCGGCAAAGGCTTTTTTCAGGTCGGCGACGCCCGAAAACACCGCGCTGATCGCGACGAAGCGCAAGCCCACCGCATCGGCGAGCAACCGTGCGATCGTGGTCTTGCCGGTTCCCGGCGGTCCCCACAGGATCATCGACGACAGTCGCCCCGCCGCGACCATCCGCCCGATCGCGCCTTCGGGGCCGGTGATATGTTCCTGCCCCACGACCTCGCCCAGCGAGCGCGGCCGCAGCCGGTCGGCGAGCGGCGCGTTGTCGCTGAGCGTGTCGGGAGCGGCTTCGGGTTCGAAGCCCGCGAAGAGGTCGGCCATCAGGCGAAGATAGGCGTGTTGGTTCCCGAATCCCACCCGTCACCCCGGCCTTGTGCCGGGGTCTGCCCTTCCAGTCGCGTAGGCTTCGCGCGTGGCGCTGCGGATGCCGGGACAAGCCCGGCATGACGGGCAGGGAATAATTTCTAAGATATATCTTGACGCACTCAGTGAAAGATATATCTTAGCCCCATCATGAAACGTACAGGAAACCACAAATGATCTTTATACATCACGGCGGCCGCGGCCGTCACCAAGGCGAACACCATGCGATGCGCGGCGGTTTCGGCCATCACGGTCGCGGCTTCGGCGGCTGGGGCGGGCGCGAACACAGCGCTCGCGGCGGCGGTCGGCAGCGCCGCATGTTCGACGGCGGCGAACTTCGCCTCGTCTTGCTCAAACTGATCGCCGACGAGCCCCGCCACGGCTACGACCTGATCCGCCAGATCGAAGAGATGACCGGCGGCGCCTATGCCCCCAGCCCGGGGGTGGTCTATCCCACCGTCACCCTGCTCGACGATATGGGCTTCATCGCGCAGCAGCAGAGCGAGGGCGCGAAGAAGGCCTATGCCGTGACCGACGCCGGCACCGCCGAGCTTGAGGCCAATAAGGAGCTGGTCGAGACGCTGATCGCGCGCCTGACGTCGTTGGGCGAGGAACGCGAGAAGGTCGACGTGAAGTCGGTCCGCCGCGCTATGGGCAATCTTCGCGAAGTGCTGATCAACCGGCTCAGCGCGGGCGATTTCGACGATTCGGTGCTGCACGATGTGGTCGCGTTGATCGATGAAACCGCGCAGAAGATCGAACGGTTGTAAGTAAGTTGAGCGGCATCACCCGCTTGCAAATTCTCCGTCGGCGGGCATCGTCCCGGCCGCCGGCCCCGATTCAGGACTTCACCATGACCATATCCTCCACCGCGAGCGTGCCGACCGCGAGCGCCAGCAAATATCTCCGGCAATTGTGCAAGCACTGGCAGCACAATCTGACCGTTGAATTCACCGCCGATCACGGCACGGTCGTCTTCCCGAAAGACGCGCGCGGCGCCGACTGGCCGGCCGATGCGCTGGTCACCTTCGATGCGGGCGCCGACGCGCTCGACGTGCGGATCGACGCCAGTGGAGAAGAACAGCTCGAAGGGCTGAAAGGCGCGGTCGCGCGCCACCTCGATCGTTTTGCTTTCCGGGAGGCGCCGCTCGCGTTCGACTGGGACGCTGCCTGACCTGCTCTTGCGACGCCGCGCTGTCCGCACCACAGTAAGGCGATGAGCGACCCCGCCGACAAGACCCCGTCAGAACTGATCGATGAACGGATCGAAGCGCTGGGCGACTGGCGGGGCGCGACGCTGGCACGGTTACGCAGCCTGATCAAACGTGCGATTCCCGATGTCGTCGAAGAATGGAAGTGGCGCGGGGTGCCGGTCTGGTATTGCGACGGCATGATCTGCACCGGTGAAAGCTACAGGGCGGTCGTCAAACTGATCTTCGCCAAGGGCGCGTCGCTGGATGATCCGAAGGGGCTGTTCAATTCGAGCCTCGACGGTAACGTGCGCCGGGCGATCGACTTTTCCGAGGGTGCGACGATCGACGAGGAAGCTTTCATCGGGTTGATCCAGGCAGCGGTGGCGCTCAACCGGCAGCCCCGGAAGCGCGGATAGACGTCAGGGGCAACGTTGGATTTCGCCTAACCTTCAGCGTAGCGCCCTGCGGTCGCCCTGATCAGCGCGATCATGTTCGGGATGCCCTGCGTGCGGTTCGAGCTGAGCTGGTTCTTCAGGTCGAACGGTGCCAGCGCGGCGTCGATATCGGTGGCCAGGATCGCGCCCGGCTGGCGATCCTGCACGGTCAGCAGGACCAGCGCGATGATGCCCTTGGTGATCGCCGCATTGCTGTCGGCCAGGAAATGCAGCGCTCCGTCCTCGCGAACGGTGGGATAGACCCAGACCGACGCCGAACAGCCGCGCACCAAGGTCGCATCGGTCTTGAGCGGGTCGGGCATCGGCTCGAGCGCGCGGCCGAGATCGATCAACAGGCGATAGCGGTCGTCGGCGTCGAGGAATTCATATTCGTCTTGCAGGTCGGTCAGGCTGGGCATGATCCGCGCTATAGCGGATCGAAACCGTCATCCCAGCGAAAGCTGGGATCGTGTGCCGCAACCGCAGCCTGGGTGGCCAACGACCCCAGCTTTCGCCGGGGTGACGATCGGCTCAGAGATCCACCCCCGACGCGATCGCCTCAAGCTTGCGGATGCGCTCCTTGAGGTCGGCGATTTCGATCCGTGCGCTGGCATTGGGCACCGGCATGTCGTTGTGGTGGCCGTGATCGCCGAACGCGGACAGTTCGCGCTCCTTGAGCGTCAGCCAGCCGCGCCAACCGGCCAGCGCCGCGACGCACACCATGCCGAGTCCGGCCAGGCCGGCGCCCGCCATGGTGATATAAAGGTTGGGGTCAGTCATGATTGACATCTCCATGCTAGGTCGTCCGGCGCTTTATTCGGCCGGGAGGATGTGAGCGTCGCGCATCGCGCGGCGGCGGGGGCGATCGACGCGTTCGGCGAGCCAGACGCAGATACCCGTGGGAACCGCGATGATCGCGATCAAGATAACAAAACCCATTTTACGTCCTTCAATTGAGCGGCGACGAGGGGTCGTCGCGCAGTTTTTCGATTTCGTCCGCGACATCCATGCCGCGGTCGGTGGCAATCCGTTCGAGTACGCGCACGCGCTGTTCGAGACGTTCGGTGTGGGCGGCATATTGCGCGGCCTTTTCGGCCACCATCTGCGCCTCCAATTCCATCTTGCGTTCCTGCATCCGGAACCACGGGCGGAGGAACACCCCGCCGAAGATCGCGAGCAGGCCGCAACTGATGCCGAGGATCGGGATAAGGAGTGGGCTCATCGTGCGGTCCTCAGTTGAGCGGCTGCGACGGGGCGTCGCGAAGCTTGTCGATCTCGTCCGCGACGTCGATGCCGCGATCGGTGACGATCCGTTCGAGCACGCGCATCCGCTGTTCGAGCCGTTCGGTATGCGCCGCATATTGCGCGGCCTTCTCGGCGGCCTGGGCGTTAAGCGATGTCGACATCGCCTGCTGATGCTTGGTCCAGGTTTTGAGCATTTCGCTGCCCACACCCATCATCACGGGAATGCCGACCACCACCAGGGCGAGCATGAAGATAGTGAAGCCGTCCATGTCTTGATCCTCAGTCGCGGGTGCGGAGTTCGTCGATCTCGCGTGAGACACGCTCGGCGGGGTCGGTGGCGATGCGTTCCAGCACGCGGAGCCGTTCTTCGAGACGACCGATCTGGCTGACCAGCTTCTCATTCTCGTTCGACAGCAGCTCGATCTTGCGCTGTGCCTGAATGTCGTCGCCGGTATCGACGAAGCCATCACGGCGCGCGTTGCGGCGGCTGCGGCGATCTTCGAGCGGGTAGCCGTGCTTGGCCCTGATCGACATCTTCACGATGCCGCCCACGATGCCCATCCCGATGATGGCGAGGACGAACAATTGACCGTCGATATGCATTTCTAAACTCCCTTATTCTCGGATCGGTCAGCGCAGCGCGTCGATGTCGCGGGCGGTGCGTTCGGCGGGATCGGTGACGATCCGTTCGAGGACCGCGAGCCGCGCTTCGAGCCGCGTGATCTGCCCGGCCTGGCGTTCGTTTTCGTTGGTCAACAGTTCGATCTTGCGCTGATCGTCGGGGTTGCCCTTGGGCGTTTGCCCCTTCCACTCATTTTCCAGCGCATAGCCATGCTTCGCGCGGATCAAGTTGTTGATCAGCCATCCGGCGGTCGACATGCCGACCAGCAAGAGGACAAAGATCATACCAGCTTCAGGCATTGTTCGGCTCCCCGTTCTCAGGCTCAGCGCAGCGTTTCGATTTCGCGCGCCAGACGGTGTGGTTGGTCGGTGACGATCTTTTCCAGAACAACCAGGCGGCTACGCATTTCGGCGGTTTCGCGCTGCTGAAGCAGCACTTCCTCGTTCGGTGCCGCCGGCAGCGCCTGGATCATCCGCAGCGCCTTGTTGACCTTGCGGTTGGCGAACCACTGGATGGCGAGCGTGGCGGCCGTTCCGGACAGTGCGCCCATGATGAAATATGGCGTCGGGTCCATTGTCTTCCCTTTCCCTGACAGTCCTGGCGCTCAGCGCAGGCTGTCGATTTCGTCGGCCAGGCGGCTGTTGCGGCTGGTGTACAGCGTCTCGATATCGGCGAGCCGGCGATCGAGGTCGCGGAACTTCGAGCGGACCTCGCTGGTCGAGCGCGACGTATTGGTGCGCACGCCCTGCCAGAACTTGGCGTCGTCGGCGTCCTCGTACAGCCCGAACGGCTTGTTCGGGGCGAGCCAGGCGGTGATGAAGTAAGCGGGGATCACCCAGCCCGAGGTCATCAATGCCAGGATCACGGTGCCGACGCGGACGACGGTAACGTCGAAGCCGGTATAGTCGGCAATCCCCGAACACACGCCCAGCCATTTGCTGTTTTGCTTGTCGAGGTAGAATTTGGTGCGGCTGACGGACATCTTAGTTGCTCCGTGAAGAGGTGAGGTCGGTCGGGTCGGCGGCGAGCGGCATGCCCGCTTTCCAATCCGGGTGGTCGGCGGCAACGATGCGTTCGACCGTGGAAACGCGATCTTCGAGGCGGCGGGCGAGCGAGTAGAGCTCATCCAGCAGTTTTTCGTCCTCGTTGGTGATCTTGGGCGCCTGCTTCCACTTGGTGACGTAGTGGAAAACGAGCCAGGGCAGACCGAGGAACAGGATCCCGACGACGAAGACGGGTACCAAAACGTCTTCCATCTTATGATCCCTTCTTCAGGCGCGCCTTGAGCGCTTCGAGCTCGGCATCGACCTTCTCGGCGGCCTTCAACTCGGCAATCTCTTCCTCAAGCGACTTGGGCTCGCCGCCCAGGCCCAGCGCGTCGGCGCGGCCTTCGGCCAGATCGACCCGGCGTTCGAGCACGTCGAAGCGCGAGAAGGCTTCCTGCGTGCGGCCGGCCGAATAGACTTCGCGAACCTTATAACGGTTGTTCGCGGTCTCGAACCGGGTGGCGATCGAGGACTGGCGGTTGCGCGCCTCGCTCAGCTTCTTCTGAAGCTTGGCGATGTCCTCTTCCGACGATTTCAGCGCATCGTCGAGCACGGTGATCTGCGCGGTCAGCTCGGCGGCCATGTCGGTCGCCTTCTGGCGCTCGACCAGAGCGGCCTTGGCCAGATCCTCGCGGTCCTTCGACAGCGCCAGTTCGGCCTTCTCGGTCCAGCTCTCTTCGAGCTGCGCGAGCTTGCTGACGTGGCGGCGCATTTCCTTCTGATCGGCGATGGTGCGAGCGGCGGAGGCACGAACCTCGACCAAAGTCTCTTCCATTTCGAGGATGATCATGCGGATCATCTTCGCCGGATCCTCGGCCTTATCGAGCAGGTCGGTGAAGTTGGCGGCGATGATATCGCGGGTGCGGGAAAAAATGCCCATCTTGATATTACTCCTCGGAAATACGCTGTTACGGGGATTAGTGGGGCCGCCGGGGCGGGCAGCAAGGGGGAAACCCGCCCCGGCGGTTGACCGTCACGCCCGGGGGGCGGCGGCAACCTGATGCGGCGCGGTGTTGGCCTGCGCGATGCCCGGGCCCAGTGCCGCGAACATCAGCGTGGAACCACACAGCAACGTGCTGGCAACCACCACGATCGTGCGTCCCAGACCATTCGAAACCGGCTGCATTGTCTTAACTCCCTGGTGTGTCATCGCCGATCATCCGGCGTTGCCAACGTGATTGCAGCTACCGTGCCAATTGCAGAAAACCGCAGAAAACCGCCATTTCTCCTATTCCAAGCGACGCCGTTCCGCTTTTCGCTTGCTAAACATTGGTAATATACGCCAAGTGATTGGCATGGAGCGCACGAGTCAGGTCATCGGGCAATCGGGCCCCTTTCTCGACGCGCTCGAACGCGCCAGCCGCGCCGCCGCGCTCGACCGTCCGGTGCTGGTGATCGGGGAACGCGGGACGGGCAAGGAGCTGGTCGCCGAACGGCTCCACCGCCTCAGCCCGCGCTGGGATCACCCGCTGATCATCATGAATTGCGCGGCGCTGCCCGAGACGCTGATCGAGGCCGAATTGTTCGGGCACGAAGCGGGCGCGTTTACCGGCGCGACGCGCGCGCGGCCGGGGCGCTTCGAGGAAGCGCATGGCGGCACGCTGTTCCTCGATGAATTGGGTACGCTGTCGATGGCGGCGCAGGAGCGACTGCTGCGCGCGACCGAATATGGCGAAGTCACGCGGATCGGGTCGTCGCATCCGGTGCGCGTCGATGTCCGCATCGTTGCTGCCACCAACGAGAATCTGCCGGAGAAGGTCGAGCGCAATCAGTTTCGCGCCGATCTGCTCGACCGGTTGAGCTTCGAGGTCGTGACCTTGCCGCCGCTGCGCGCGCGGCCCGGCGATGTCGGCGTTCTGGCGGACCATTTCGGGCGCCGCATGGCTGCGGAGATGGGGCGCGAGTGGGAAGGGTTTTCGCCCGAAGCGGTCGATGCGCTGATCGACTATCAATGGCCCGGCAACGTGCGCGAGTTGCGCAACGTGGTCGAACGCGCGGTCTATCGCTGGGAGCAATCGGGGCCGATCGCGGTGATCGAGTTCGACCCGTTCCAGTCGCCGCACCGGCCCGGAGCCAATGGGGAGACCGCACCGATTGTCGAGTATGTCGCCCCGGCCGCGGCCTTGTCCGGCGACGCCGAGCCGGTCGACTTCAAATCGCGCGTCGCCCGGTTTGAACGCGACGTTCTGACCAAGGCGCTCGCCGCCAACCGCTTCAACCAGCGCCAGACGGCCGAGGCGCTGGGGCTGAGTTACGATCAGTTGCGCCATGCGCTGCGCCGCCACGATTTGCTGCCCGGATAAGGCTGCCCGAAACGTCCAAGACTTCGGCGTTGGCAAGCGTCAATGACGGCGGCATATTCCGGATTTTGGGGGGTAACGAAAATGCTGATTGGGCTGGTAGCGATGCTTGGCGCGGCGATGGGCGTCGCCGACGATAATGCGATCAAGGAATATCCGGGCGGCTGGAGCCTGTATCGCAATTCGGACAATTGCGCGCTGCTGCGCACCTATGCCGGCGACACGATTTTGCGCGTTTCCTATTTCGCCAAGGAAGATACCGCGCGCGTCGCGATCGTCGACAAGGCGCTGTCGGGCGTCCGCGACGGGGGCGATTATCAGTTCAGCCTGTTGTTCGTGAACGGAGACACGATCGACAAGGGGTGGGGCCAGATCAAGCTGAAGGGCGTCACGCTCCCCGATTTGGGGTCGGGGTATAAATTCTCGGTCGCCGGCAAGACGTTCATGGCGGATTTGGCGAAGAACAAGCTGTTCGGCCTGATGGACGGCGACAAGGTGATCGAAAGCCTGAAGCTCGACCAGGTCGAAACGCCGCTGATCGGTCTGGAAGCCTGCGCGCTCGCGGTCGCGGGTTAACGCGTCATCCAAAAAGAAGGGGCGTCGCACCCGATTGGTGCGACGCCCCTTTTTTGTTGTGTTTCGATCAGCGGTAGTTGGTCATCGCCAGCAGCATCGGGATCGACAGCACGACGTTGGTGCGCGACGCGAGCATCGCGATCCGCGCCGACTTCGCTTTGCGCGCGTCATCGACAGTGACGAGGCCCAGCGCGCGCTGCTGGTTCGGCCAGATCACGAACCAGACATTCGCCGCCATGATGATCGCCAGCCACATGCCGATGCCGATCAGCTGCGCGGGGGGACGAACCTCCAGCGCTTCGACCAGTTCGCCATAAAGCCATGCCAGGATCAGCCCGCTCAGCACCGTGAACAGCGCCGCCCAGCGAAAATAGAACAGCGCCTTGGGCGCGATGTACTTCGTAACGCCGGGTTTCAGTTCGGCCGGGACCGACGGCATCGTCGGGATCTGCACGAAGTTGAAATAGTAAAGCAGCCCGATCCACACGATCCCGAAAAAGACGTGGATCCACTGGAACATGCCGAGCGCATCGGTGGCCGGCGCATAAAACGGTGCGAACACCAACCCGAGCGCCAGCACGATGCCGATGCCGATCGTGATCCAAAGGTTGCCGAGTATCTTGTCCATCATCTTTTCACCCCTATTTCTCAGGCGCGCCTTTCGCGCACCCGACGCCCGGTGGCAGCCAATAAGCCAGTGCCGATCGTTTGTCACACGTAACGATTACGCAAAAAATCGATGCGAGAGGGTGAACCGGGAGGCGCGCCGGATCGTTATGTCCCCGACTCAATCCAACCGGAGAATATTCCATGGCCTTCGAGCTTCCGCCCCTCCCTTACGCCTATGACGCGCTGGAACCGACGATCTCGAAAGAGACGATGATGTATCACCATGACAAGCATCACGCGGCCTATACCGCCAAGCTGAATGAGGGCGTCGCCGCGGATCCGAAGCTGGAGGGCAAGACGATCGAGGAGATTTTCGCGGTCATGTCCACGCAGCCGCCGCTGGTCCGCAACAATGGCGGTGGTTTCTGGAACCACGCCTTTTTCTGGAAGATCATGGCGCCGGCGGGCACGACCAAGCCCTCGGGCAAGCTGGCCGAAGCGATCGACGCCTATGGCGGGCTCGACAAGCTCAAGGAAGATTTCAACGGCAAGGGCGCGGGCCAGTTCGGATCGGGCTGGGCGTGGGTGATCGCGGATTCGAGCGGTGCGCTGAAGGTCGTTTCGACCCCCAATCAGGACAACCCGCTGATGGACGACGCCAAGGACAAGGGCACCCCGATCCTGGCCAATGACGTGTGGGAACACGCTTATTACCTGACCTACAAAAACGACCGGCCGGGGTATCTCAAGGCGTGGTGGGATGTGGTGAACTGGGACGAGGCCGGGCGGATTTACGACAGCGTTGGCTGATCGGTTTCCGGACAGATGTTACGAAGGGCCTCGGCGATTGCCGGGGCCCGTTTTCGTTCGACTTGGGCTATGCCGCCGTCCGTGACGCCGAACGTCCGCTACCGACCCGATTGCGGACATTTCGCAGGACTTGTATTCGTCCATGCATGGCAGACAAAGGTACCTGCAAAATCCGCGACCTTGCGTCGGCGTGCTGGCGATGATGGTGGCCATCGCGCTCTTGGCGGTTGCCCCCCCTCGTAGGAGGTGAGCGGAAGGCGTATGAATGCCAAGCGACCACGGACAGCAGCAGCGGTGGGGAAGTTCGGATCAGCTTCGGCTTGCCGCCCCGGGCGCGCGAAACGTTTGCCGAAACGAGGCTTACAGACGTGAAGGTTGATGACCCAAAAGGTGTGGTTAGCTACTTGACCGGTAAAAGCATCAAGGGTCGCATCACACGAACGGGTGTTGTCGAAATCTTCGCCGATATTGGTTTATCGCAAGCTTGGTTACGGATGGTCCCCGACGATTCCTCGGGTCGCTACCATCTGACTGGCTTCTACTTCTATTATAACAGCCACCCGGTTTTCACTGGCGACACCACAGGCGAATGCGTGGAAATGCCCGTTTCGTCTCCGAAATAGCGGTCGGAAGACCTGACTGTCCGTTTTCGACCCAATTGTTGCCTTAGATGCACCCTAGAGTCATTCCTGAGACCGGGCGTAAGCGAATGGGAAGCGCAAACCATGATCGGAAAGGTCGTCTGTCTAGTTGCCGTCCTTGGAATAGCCCCGCCAGCTGCTTGGTGCCAAAATACAAACGCAGATGTCTTGAGAGAAAATGAGCCAGCCATCCGACTATGGTCGGACCCGGAATTGAGCGCCGCCTACAGGCCTTACTTCGACTGCTATGCGCAAGCGGTAGGGAACGGGCCGGGATCATCTTGGGCGCGGGACGCTGATGTGGTGGAAGCGTCCACTCGCGCCCAGGCCATCTGCGCAGACCAAAAACGATCCTCCCTCATTGCTGCGGACCGATACCTCGCATCTTTTAGGCCGAACCTCACAGAGCGAGAGCGTGGCGATCTGTTGATGCGCTATCGGCGACAGATGGGGTTCTTTGCTCTGGCCCAATGGTGCAAGTCGAATGGGCACGAGAAACGGCTCAAAAATTATCTCAAAAGGACGGGTAGATCGGCAAAGAGCGGTCGAACGGCGATCATGCTGACGATACAATAAACTGCGGCTTGCTGGACTGCTATCAACGAAGATTGCCCTTCAAGCAGACAGACAGCTAACCACCAATTGCAGACATTGCTTGCAATGTAGGACTTCGAACGTCAGCCTCTCCGCGCGTTCTTTCTCATCGTCAGCCTCGCCACTCTCCGCGCCGACGCGCGCGCCGGAAAGATGACGTGTGATTCCGCGGCACCATCGGTACCTTTCGCGCGGTTCATACCGTCGATCCGAGCTGCCAAATACGTCGCTGATCGTGTCAACTTAGTGTCAACTTAGACGCTTATTCGGGCGGCAGTTCGTCGATTGCCGCCTCGGTCGCGCTCTTCTCGTCGCTCATCAGCCCGTATTTCATCATCATCGGCACGTTGGCGAACGCGAACAGCATCGTCAGCGGGATCGCGCCCCACAGCTTGAACCCGGCCCAAAAGGCAATCGGATCGCCGGCGTTCGGCGACGTGGTGCGCCAGACGAATTCGTTGAGGGCGGCCATGAACAGAAAGAAAATCGCCCAGTTGCGGGTGACTTTTTTCCATCCTTCGGCGCTGAGGCCGGGATACGCGGTGCCGAGCAATTGTTCGAGCAGTGGCCGCCCGGTAAGCAGTCCGAACCACAAGGTGCCCGAAAATAGCAGATAAACGAAGGTCGGCTTCATCTTGATGAAGCTGGGATCGTGGAAATAAACCGTCAGGCTGCCGAACACGACGACCAGCACGCCGGAAATCCACAACATCGGCGAAATCGATCCGAGCTTGATCTGCGACACGACCATCGCGATCACGGTGGCGATCATGAACGCCGTCGTCGCGACGATCACCCGCGCGATGACGATCGCCTTGAGCTGATCCATGCCGTCCAGGCCGTTGGTCGCCTTGGCCACCAGCAGGCGCACGGCATTGTCCGACACGAAGAACGTGATCGCGATGAAGATCAGCAGCGGGGCATAGTCGATCGCCAGCCGCAGCCCGGGCGATCCGTGTTTGGTGGCGGTCATCGCACCAGCTCCTCGACCCCGGCGATGATCCGCGCAACCTCTTTCGCGTCGAATGGGCGGAGATCGTCGATCTTTTCGCCGACCCCGATGGCGTGGATCGGCAGACCGAATTGCTCGGCTGCGGCGACCAGCACGCCGCCGCGCGCGGTGCCGTCGAGTTTGGTCATGACCAGCCCGGTGACCCCGGCGACTTCCTTGAACACTTCGATCTGGCTGAGCGCGTTCTGCCCCGTCGTCGCGTCGAGCACGAGGATCACATCGTGCGGCGAGGCCGGGTTGATCCGCCCGAGCACGCGGCGGATCTTCGCCAGTTCGTCCATCAACTCGCGCTTGTTCTGCAACCGGCCGGCGGTGTCGACGATCAGCGCGTCGATACCCTTGTCGGTTGCCTGTTTCACCGCCTCGAACACGATCCCCGCCGCGTCGCCGCCCTCGGCGCCCTTGACCAGATGCACCCCGACGCGGTCGGCCCAGGTCTGAAGCTGGCCGATCGCCGCCGCGCGGAACGTGTCGCCGGCGGCGAGCATGACGCCGTAATCCTGCTCTTTGAGCAAATGCGCCAGCTTGGCGATCGTGGTGGTCTTGCCCGAACCGTTGACGCCGATCACCAGAATCACCTGTGGGCGCGGAAAGGCTTCGATTTCGAGCGGCTTCGCGACCTTCTCGAGCGTCTTCTCGATCTCCTCGGCGACGACGAGCCGGATGCCCAGCTCCTCCATATCGCGCTCGTAGCTACCCTCGGCCAATCGCGCCCGGATCCGCGCGGCGGTCGCGGGGCCGAGGTCGGAGGCGATCAGCGCTTCCTCGATCTCGTCGAGCGTCGCCTCGTCGAGCCGCGCGGTGCCAAGCCCGGCGAGATTGCCGACCAGCCGGTCGGAGGTTCGCTTGAACCCGCCGAGCAGGCGGTCGCGCCAGGAGGGAGTCGTGCTCATGCGGGCATTCCGGTCAGATTTTCGGTTGTCGGGGTCACGGTGACGATGTCGCCTGTTTGATAGCTTCGGTCGAGTCGCACATCGGCAAAACCCGGCGTGTGGCCGCGATTGCCGGGCGCTTCGATCAGCACCTCCTGCGTCGTCCCGACCAGCCCGGCAAGCCACGCCGCCTTGCGCCGCGCTGCCGCGTCGCGCAACCGTGCCGCGCGTTCCTTGCGCACCGCAAGCTCGACCTGCGGCATGCGGGCCGCAGCGGTCCCGGCGCGGGGGCTGTAGGGAAAGATATGCGCGTGGACGATGTCGCACTCGTCGATCAGCGCGAGGCTGTTGGCCGCCATCGCGTCGTCCTCGGTCGGGAAGCCGGCGATCAGGTCTGCGCCGATCGCGATCTCGGGCCGCGCGGTTTTCAGCCGTTCGACCAGGCTCACTGCATCGGCACGGCTGTGGCGGCGCTTCATGCGCTTGAGGATCATGTCGTCGCCCGCCTGGAGCGAGAGGTGCAGATGCGGCATCACGCGCGATTCCTGTGTCAGCAACGCGAACAGCCGGTCGTCGATCTCCGGTGCGTCGATCGACGACAGGCGAAGGCGCGTTAGGGTGGGCACGTGCGTCAGGATCCGCTCGACCAGACTGCCGAGATTGGGCTGGCCGGGCAAATCGTGGCCGTAGCTGGTCAGATCGACGCCGGTCAGAACGACTTCGCGCTTGCCCGCATCGACCACGCGCTCGATCGCCTCGATCACTGCGCCCGCCGGCGCCGAGCGGCTCGGCCCGCGCCCGAACGGGATCGCGCAAAAGGTGCAGCGATGATCGCAGCCGTTCTGCACCTCGACAAAGGCACGCGCCTGATCGTCGGCGACCGCGAGTTGCGGCGCCATCTCGCGGACGCGCTGCATATCGCGCACGATCAGCGGCTCGCTCGATGCCCAGGATTCGGCAAACAATTTGTCGCTATTGCCGATGACCCGGTCGACTTCGGGCATCGCAGCGAAGCTGGCCGGGTCGATTTGCGCAGCGCAGCCCGTCACCGCCAGCATTGCTTCCGGTCGATCTCGGCGGGCACGCCGGATTGCGGCGCGAGTTTGTTGCACGGCGGAATTGGTCACGGCGCAGCTGTTGACCACCACGACGTCGCGGTCGCCGAGCATATGGCGGATCGTTTCGCTCTCGGCGATATTGAGGCGGCACCCCAGGCTGATCACCTCGGGCTGCGAAAGGGACGACATGGCGCGTGATCTAGAAGCGTCGGGCGCTCAAGTCCATCGAGTGGCCGAGATGCAGCGGCTGGTCAGCCGGCGAGCCGCCTGTCGGACGATGCTTTGGCGACCGCTTCGCCCGGCGCGGCCACCAGCAGCCGGCGCTCCGCGAGCAGGCGCCGGGCATTGGCCGCCGACATCGGACGTCCGAAGAAATATCCTTGCCCACGCGAACAGCCGAGCGAGCGCAACCGCTCCTCTGTCGCCTGATCTTCGATTCCCTCGGCGGTGATCGACAGGTTGAGGCTGTCGCCCAGTCGCGTGATGGCATTGACGATCGCCGCGCTCTCGGGGTTCTGGTTGATCGACATGATGAAGCTCTTGTCGATCTTGATCCGGTCGAACGGCAGCGCGCGAAGATGTGCAAGGCTCGAATAGCCCGTGCCGAAATCGTCGAGCGCGAGCTTGATGCCCTGATTCTTCAGGCTGCCGACCACCGATTGTGCCAGCGCGATGTTCTCGAACAGCGCGCTTTCGGTGATCTCGACTTCAAGCCGGCTCGGGGGGAAGCCGGTTTCGGTGAGCAACTTGATGATCTTCTGCGCCAGCCACGCATCCTTGAGCTGCCACGGCGAGATATTGACCGCCAGCGTCAGTCCGGGATGCCAGTCGCGCGCCGCTGCGAACGCCTGACGCATCACCGTCATCGACAGATCGGCGATCATCCCGGTTTCTTCTGCAATTCCGACGAAATGGTCGGCATCGACCAGACCCCGCTGCGGATGCTCCCAGCGCGCCAGAACTTCAAATCCGGTCAGGCGGCCGGTGGTCAGGTCGATCTGCTGGTCGAAATAGGGAACGATCTCGCCGCGCGGGATGGCGATGCGAAGCGCTCCCTCCATATCGTTGCGCGCCTGAAGCTCGCGCTCCATCGAAATATCGAACCAGGCGTGACGGTTGCGGCCCGAATTCTTGGCGGCGTAGAGCGCGATATCGGCGGCGCGGAGCAACGCGTCGATGCTCGGGCAATTGGCGTCGCTGCGCGCGATGCCCAACGACGCCGTGATGTTGAGGTGCAGCCCTTCGACATGAAAGGGCTGGCCCATGCGCGCGACCAGCCGTTCGGCGACGCGCTCGACGCTGTCGGGATTTTCGGGGTCGAACAGCATCGCGCAGCAAAATTCATCGCCGCCGAAGCGCGCGGCGAGTGCCGTTTCGGGAAGCGCCGCCGCGATCTCGATCGCGACGGTCCGCAGCAGCGCATCGCCGACGCCGTGGCCGTGCATGTCGTTGATCGTCTTGAAATGATCAAGGTCGAGCATCATCAGCGCCATCGTCTTGTGGCGACGCTCGGCGCGGACGAACATCGCGGCGCCTTCTTCGGCCAGACTGCGGCGGTTGAGAAAGCCGGTGAGCGGGTCTTTGGACGCCAGAACGTTGGCACGCTCTTCCGCGGCGGTGCGCACGGTGACCTCGCGGGTCAGTTCGCTGTGCCGTCGCCAGCCAAACAGGATCAGCGCGACATTCAGGAGCAGCGCGATGATCAAGGTCTGATCGGGATTCGCCTGGCCCCCCATATAGCGGGTGAGCAGTCGGGACAGCACTTCGCTGGCGATCCCGACGAACAGCAGGATCGCCGCCACGGTGATCGCACCGCCCAATACGTCACGCCGGGCGCTGGCCGGTTCGCTCATGCCCCAAATCCCTCTCGATGGGCCTGCGCGTCCGCGGGCCGTCCTACGCAATAGTGCGCAGTTCTGGGTCAAGAAGGTGTTAAGCCGGGCGGGGTGGTTGCGTTTTTTTGCGGATGCCCGTATCGGGCCGCTGACCGTTCCCTTTGCGAACGCGAAATGCGCACCCATGTGGTGACGCCGGCCGACGAGTTTTCGTCCGCCGGCGCGTTTTGCGTTTGACGACCTTTAGGTCGTCGTCCCGGCGAAAGCCGGGGTCTCGTGAGGGGCACATGGATAGCGATGCCAGCTTTCGCTGGCATGACGAGGTAGGTTTATGTTCGACAGCCTGAGCGATCGTCTTGGCGGTGTGTTCGACCGGTTGCGGGGCCGCGGTGCCCTGACCGAGGCGGACGTGCGCGCGGCGATGCGCGAAGTGCGCGTGGCATTGCTCGAAGCCGATGTCGCGTTGCCGGTTGCGCGCGATTTCGTCGATAAGGTCACCGAACAGGCGGTCGGCCAGTCGGTGCTGCGTTCGGTCACGCCGGGGCAGCAAGTCGTCAAGATCGTCAACGACGCGCTGGTCGAGATGCTCGGCGCGGACGAGAGCGAGCTCAACCTCGGCGTCACTCCGCCAGCCGTGATCATGATGGTCGGGCTTCAGGGCTCGGGCAAGACCACCACCACCGCGAAGATCGCCCGGCGGCTGAGCAGCGGGCAGGGCGGGCGCGATCGCAAGAAGGTGCTGATGGCGTCGCTCGACGTCAATCGCCCGAACGCGCAGGAACAGCTGGCCGTGTTGGGCGAGCAAATCGAAGTCGCCACGCTTCCCGTCGTCGCGGGTCAGCAGCCGGTCGATATCGCGCGGCGCGCGCTGCAGGCCGCGAAATTGCAGGGCTATGACGTCCTGATGCTCGACACTGCGGGCCGTCTGCACGTCGACCAGGCGCTGATGGACGAGATGAAGGCTGTCGCCGACATTTCGAAACCGCAGGAAATCCTGCTCGTCGTCGATAGTCTGACGGGGCAGGATGCGGTTAACGTCGCACAAAGCTTTACCGCGCAGGTGCCGCTGACCGGCGTCGTGCTGACCCGGATGGATGGCGATGCGCGTGGCGGCGCGGCGCTGTCGATGCGGGCCGTCACGGGCAAGCCGATCAAGTTCGCCGGCACCGGTGAGAAGCTCGACGCGCTCGAGGGCTTCCATCCCAGCCGCGTCGCGGGGCGCATCCTTGGCATGGGCGATGTCGTCAGCCTTGTCGAAAAGGCGGCGGAATCGATCCAGCAGGAAGACGCCGAGCGCATGGCGGCCCGGCTGGCCAAGGGTCAGTTCGACATGAACGACCTTCGCCAGCAGCTGAAGCAGATGCGCGACATGGGGGGCATCGGCGCGCTGGCCGGGATGATCCCCGGCATGAAGAAGGCGCAGGCGGCGATGGCTGCGGGCAATGTCGACGAACGTATTTTGCTCCGCATGGACGCGATGATCGGGTCGATGACGCCGAAGGAGCGTGCCAAGCCCGAACTGCTCAACGCCAAGCGCAAGATTCGCGTCGCCAAGGGGTCCGGAACCACGGTGCAGGACCTCAACAAGCTGATGAAGATGCATCAGGAAATGGCCACCACGATGAAGCGCATCAAAAAGATGGGCGGCATCAAGGGCCTGATGGCGATGTTCGGCGGCGGTGGTGGCATGGGCGGCATGGGAGGTCCCGGCGGCATGGGCGGGGGCGGTGCCGGCGGCGGCACGGGTGGCCTCGGCGCGTCAGCCTTGCCCGATGCGATGAATCAGATGGGCGGCTTGCCCGGCCTGCCCGGCACCGGGCAAAAACTGCCCCCCGGATTTCAGAATTTCATGAACGTGAAGAAAAAATAGCCGTCATCCCAGCGCAGGCTGGGATCTCATGCGGCAAAGACACGACATCCAACCAACCGACCCCAGTTTTCGCTGGGGTGACGATTTTGAAGAAGGAAGTAGAGTTACAATGGCAATCAGCATTCGTCTTTCGCGCGGTGGCTCGAAGAAGCGCCCGTATTACCGCATCGTCGTTGCCGACGCGCGCAGCCCGCGCGATGGCAAGTTCATCGAGAAGATCGGCAACTACAACCCGCTCCTCGCCAAGGACAACGATCAGCGCGTCCAGCTCGACGCGGAGCGTGCGAAGCATTGGCTCAGCGTCGGCGCCCAGCCGACCGATCGCGTTGCCCGCTTCCTCGATGCCGCCGGCGTGCGCGAACGCGCTGCCAAGAGCAATCCGAACAAGGGCAAGCCCGGCGAGAAGGCCGTTGAGCGCGCCGAAGAGCGTGCCGAAAAGGCGACCGCTGCAGCTGCCGCTGCCGAGGAAGCCAAGAACGCGCCGGCCCCCGAGCCTGTCGTCGAAGAAGCTGCCCCGGAAGAAGTCGCTGCTCCTGCCGCTGACTCGAACGAGGAAACCGAACAGGTGATGGCCGCCGAAATCGAAGCCGCGACCGAAGAGCCGACGCCCGAGGCCGAAGCCGTGGCCGAGGCGGTCGCTGAAGAGACCCCGCCGGTTGAAATCGCCACCGAAGAGGCTCCGGCCAACGAAGCAACCCCCGACAGCGACGCCGGTGATGACGCCGCCAAGTCGGAAGGCGAATCCGCTCAGGCACCGGCCGAGGGCTGATCAAAGTTCCCCTCCCGTTTACGGGAGGGGCTAGGGGAGGGCATGTCGCCAGCGATGCCGTCAGAGACAAGCCCTCCCCCGACCCCTCCCGTAAACGGGAGGGGAGACTTGCCCGTCACGCTTGCCGCCGTGATCGGCGCGCACGGTGTGGCGGGGGACGTCCGCCTCAAGGTCTTCGCCGAGGACCTCAAGGCGCACAAACGCTTCAACGCCGGGACGCTCACGCTCACCTCGCTGCGGCCCACGCCGCAAGGGGCGATCGCGCGCTTCGCCGAAGTGCCCGACCGGACCGCCGCCGAAGCACTGCGCGGGACCGAACTGACCGTGCCTCGCTCTGCGCTGCCGCCGCTCGCGGCCGGCGAATATTACCATGCCGACCTGATCGGGCTCCCCGCGGTGACCGATACGGGTGAGGATGTCGGGCGTGTCGTGCTGGTCGAGAATTTCGGCGCGGGTGACGTGCTCGAGATCGAACGCCCCGACGGCAAGCGCTTCATGGTGCCGATGCGGGTCGAAGCGGTGCCCGAGTGGAACGACGCGCGGCTGGTCGTGACCGCCGCCTTTGCTAGCGCCTGATCGGTCGCTGTTCGTCGAGCAGGTTGCGGATTGTCGTGGCGGCGACGCCCGCTTCGCCCATTGCGTGGCTGATCTGGTCGAGGCCCTTCACCACATCGCCCGCCGCGAACAGGCCCGGCACGCTGGTACGCTGATGGGCATCGACCTCGAGGCAGCCATCGTCGCCGGCATTGGCGCCAGCCGCCACCGCGAGTTCCGACCGGATGACCGACCCCAGTGCCGGATAGATGCTGTCGAACGTCTGGAGCCCACCGGCGGTCGCAACTGAGATCGTGTCGTCGCCGATCGCGAACGCGCCGCACGGGCCGTCGATATGCTCGATCCCGGCTGCCGCCAGCTTGGCCCGGCAGCTCGCGTCGAGATTGTGCGCTGACCCCGGTGCGATCAGCGTGACCTGCTTGGTGAAGCCGCGGATGAAGAGCGCCTCGCGCATGCCATGGTCGCCGGTGCCGATGACCCCCACCCGCTTGTCGGTGACCTCGTAGCCGTCACAAATCGGGCAGTAGCGGATGAGCCCCTTCGCCAGCGCCGCATCGTGCACATCGCGCGGCATGTCGGGGCGATTGTTGACCACGCCGGTGGCAAGCAGGACAGTTCGGCCGGCGACCACCCTGTCGCCGACGCGGACGATGAAATTGTCCCCATCACGCTCGATCGCCGTGACGTCTGCCTCCTCGCGAACCGCGCCGAAGCGCTCTGCCTGACGGCGCATCAGCAGCAGCAGGTCAACGCCTGGAATGCCCTCCGGATAGCCGGCGTGATTGTTCGTCCGCGGGATCAGCGCAGCGCGGCTCGATCCATTGTCGAACAGCCGGATCCGCAGGTGAAAGCGCGCCAGATAGATCGCGGCGGTCAGCCCGGCAGGGCCGGCCCCGATAATGATGCAGTCGTCCATGCGACCGATACGCGCCACGATCTGGACTGTTCCGTTGACTGACGGCATTGATGTATATACATCAGGTATATACGGAGACGGTCATGTCGACAGAATATCGCGCAAAGGTGTTCAAATCGGGCAACTCGCTGGCGCTGCGACTGCCCAAGGCACTGGGCATCAAGGAAGGCACCGAGATGCGCGTGCGCGAAGAGCATGGGCACTACATTGCCGAGCCGGTCGATGCGATACGGCGCAAGATCAATCTCGATGACATTTGGGGGATTGGCAAGGATTGGGGACTGAGGCCGCTCACACCCGAAGATCGCCAGTTCGAAGAGCGTGAACTGGACTGGGACGGCAAGCTGTTGAAGCGGGATGGTTGAACCGTCTTACCTGCTCGACACGAACATCTGCCTTTACGCGATCCTTGCCTTGGGCGAGCCGCTTCGCCAGCGGATCAGCGTTCAGGATGAAGGGGCGTTGGCAATTTCGACGATCACGCTTGCCGAACTCGGAGTGGGGCAACGGTCACGGCCCGAGCAAGAAAAGCAATTCGCGCGATTTCTCGGTGCACTTCAGGTGCTGCCTTTCGACGAGTTCGCGGCACGCCGATTTGCCGATCTGCCCTTTCGACGAGGTTCGTTCGGCCGCCTGATTGCCGCGCACGCACTCGCGACCGGTCTCACGCTCGTCACCAATAACGAACACGACTTCGCCGACATTCCCGATCTCAAGTTCGAAAACTGGACGCTATGACCTTCGCCGCCACCGTCCTGACGCTCTATCCCGACATGTTTCCCGGGCCGCTCGGCGCGTCGCTGGCGGGGCGGGCGTTGGGTGAGGGGATCTGGAGCCTCGACGCGGTCAATATCCGCGATTTCGCGACCGACAGGCACAGTACCGTTGATGGCACCCCGGCAGGCGGGGGTGCCGGGATGGTGCTGCGCGCAGACGTGGTCGCCAGCGCGGTCGACAGCGTGTCCGACGGTCGCCCGATCCTGGCGATGACGCCGCGTGGTGCTCCGCTGACCCAAGCCCGAATCCGCGAGCTCGCCGCCGGCCCCGGCGCGATCATCCTGTGCGGCCGGTTCGAGGGATTCGACGAGCGCCTGTTCGACGCACGCCCGATCGAACAGGTGTCGATCGGCGACTATATCCTGTCGGGCGGAGAGATGGGCGCACTCGTCCTGCTCGACGCTTGCATTCGGCTGCTTCCCGGCGTAATGGGCGCGCCTTCCAGCGGTGTGGACGAGAGCTTCGAAACGGGGCTGCTCGAATACCCGCATTATACCCGACCACCGATGTGGGAAGGGCGCACGATCCCCGAAGTGCTGCGATCGGGGGATCATGCGAGGATCGAGGCATGGCGAAAGCACATGGCCGAGACCGATACACGGCTAAGGCGGCCGGACCTTTGGGAGCGCCATGAGGGTGCTCGGGTTCAGTCGCCCTCTGGCGCGCGGCGACAGACGAAGGACGAATGAGATGAATCTCATCCAGACGCTCGAAGCAGAGCAGATTGCCAAGTTCCTCGAGAACAAGAAGATTCCGGAATTCCGCCCCGGCGATACGCTGAAGGTCGGCGTGAAGGTCGTCGAAGGCGAGCGCACCCGCGTGCAGAATTACGAAGGCGTGTGCATCGCGCGCTCGAACAAGGGCATGGGCAGCAACTTCACCGTGCGCAAGATGAGCTTCGGCGAAGGCGTCGAGCGCGTTTTCCCGCTCTATTCGCCCAACATCGACAGCATCGAAGTCGTCCGCAAGGGCGCCGTGCGTCGCGCCAAGCTCTATTACCTGCGCGGCCGCACCGGCAAGTCGGCACGTATCGCCGAACGCCGCGACACGCGTCCGGCCAAGGGCACTGCCGCCGCTGAATAAGCTCCGGCGAACAACGAGATTGGAGGGCGTCGGAACGATGGTTCCGGCGCCCTTTCTCGTTGGGGGTCGGGACGGCCACGCCCGTCCCGGTCGCGCTTTCCCGCGCGAGCGACCGACGCGGACAGCGGACAGCCCCGGGCTCATCCGGCCGACGGCTTTGTCGGCGGCATCGGGCGAAAGTTGACACTAGCTTCACACTATCGCGATCGGTCTGCGGCCGAGCGAGCGGGCTACGGTTCGGCGGTCGGAACGCGGCGACGTTGCCGCGCAAACGCACTTCGCGGATCGTCCGACGAAAAAGACCAGCATCACGATGTCAAAGAACGATCCTACGCTCTCAAACGGAATCCAACTTTGCAAGCAATGTTTGAAATTGGTGGTTTGCGGACGTTCCAATTTTCCCGTCATGCTGAACTTGTTTCAGCATCCATGGCGCCGCAAGCAATTGCTTCGCCCGTCGAGACATGGATCCTGAAACAAGTTCAGGATGACGGAGTATGGCGTGGCGAGCGTCCGCAACCGGGTCGCTAGCGGTCACTCGATTCAAATCGGATGAATTGGTCCGCCTTCAACCTTCGCCCCAACCTAGAGCCGGGACCCGCTTCTTTTATCCAGCGGCGATAGAGCGGCGGCGCGCGTGGAAGTTCGCGCTGATCGAGGGGCACAATCCGATTGGCGGGGTCTTTCCGGCATTCACTTTCGAAGCAGGAATGCGGGACCCGGCTCGAGGCCGGGGTGACGATAAGAGTTATTCGGCTAAGAGAGTCACATTCCGCGCCAGCGTCTTCACCCGATCCCCGTCCGCCAGCCGCACGGTGATCGTGGCATGGCCGGTCTTGCTCAGCTTGAGATCCTCGACCGTGCCGGACTTGCCCTTGTGCGTGCCGGTCGTGACGACGCACGCGTCGCCGTTCTTCACCGCATTCTCCGTGTCCGACACGATCGCCCTCCGCTGAACCGGAACCATACGCCGCCGGACTAAGCACTGCCCCGCGACGATAGCAAAGAAATCTCCCTGCCGCTCGTCGCTTCGTACTTGCCGCCGCGGCGCCGTCTGGACCATGCACCCCGCGATGACGTTTCATATCGACATGGGAATCGACGCGGCCGGCGCGGTGGCGCTGGTCGATCTGGAGGAGCTGCTGGCGACGCGTCTGCTCGTGCAGGGCAATTCGGGGTCGGGAAAGTCGCATCTACTGCGGCGGCTGCTCGAACGCAGCGCGGGGCAGGTGCAGCAGATCGTGATCGATCCCGAGGGCGATTTCGTCACCCTGGCCGGGCCGCACGGGCATGTCGCGATCGAGGCGGCGGACTATGCGCTGCCGGAGATTGCGCGCTTTGCCGCGCGGTGTCGCGAGCATCGCACCTCGGTGGTGCTCAGCCTTGAGGGACTGGAGATGGAAGGGCAGATGCGCTGCGCCGCGACCTTCCTTTCCGGGCTGTTCGATGCGCCGCGCGACTTCTGGTTTCCCGCGCTGGTGGTGGTCGACGAAGCGCAGATTTTCGCGCCCGCCGCGGGGGCCGAAATCAGCGAGGACGTCCGCCGCGCCTCGCTGGGTGCGATGACCAATCTGATGTCGCGCGGGCGCAAGCGCGGGCTGGCGGGGATCATCGCGACGCAGCGGCTGGCGAAATTGTCCAAGAACGTCGCCGCCGAAGCGAGCAATTTTCTGATGGGGCGGACCTTTCTCGACATCGATATGGCGCGCGCGGCGGACCTGCTGGGGATGGAGCGGCGCCAGGCCGAGGCGATCCGCGATTTGCCGCGCGGGTCGTTTCTGGGGCTGGGACCGGCGATCGCGCGGCGCCCGGTGACGGTGCGGATCGGGGCGGTCGAGACGAGCGCGCGCAGTTCCAGCCCGTCGCTCGTCCCGCTGCCAACGGCGCCGGCGCCGGACATGCGCGAGTTCCTGCTCGCCCCCGGCGACGAACCCATCGCCCCGCCTGTCCTGCCGCCGCGGTCGAAGGTCGCGACGTCCGCCGACCTCCTCAGCGAACTCGCGCGTGCCCCGGCGCCGGTGGTCGAACCGGTCGATGCCGATCCGGCGCGCAGCGAAGAGGTGATGGCGGCCGCGTTGCGCGCGCTGGTCGAGGATCCCGACAGCGCGCTGCGCACCGCGCCGGTGCTGTTCCAGGACTTTCAGGTGCGCTGCCGGATGGCGGGGGTGCGCACCCCGCCGCTCGATTTGTCGGCGTTCGCGCGGCGGCTGGCGGCGGCGCGGGCCGGGATCTTCGAGGGGCTCGACGACGAATGGGCCCCAGCGCTCGATGCCGCGGCGGGGGTACCCGACGACATGCTCGGCGCGTTCCTGCTGATCGCGCGCGCGGCGCGGGAAGAGGCCGAATGCCCGGGCTATGAGGAAATCGCGCGGATCTACGGCACCAGCTCGATCGGCCGTGCGCGCCGCGTGCTGAGCTACATGGAAGACCGCGACATCATCGTCACGCGCACCGATTTGTCCAACCGGCGGTCGGTGACGATCCCGGCGCTGGGATGGACCACGGCGGCGTCGGAGATTTAGAGTTGCCGTCCTCCCCCATCAGGGGAGGATCAGAAGAGCAGTCGCCAGACGAAACACGCCGAGAGGGTGACCGCGACTGGCAGCGCGGCAAGCAGAAGGCGTCGTTTTGCACATTCCGCGCCGCCCCGGATATCCGCCCCCGCAATCACCGCTGCGACGGCCGCCGCGAGCATCGTCCACAAATGATAGCGCAGTTCCGACGCAACGCTGAACACCCCGTAGCCCAAGCCATAGAGCAGTGCCGATAACGCGAGCGGCACGATGACCCGGCGCGAGGGCAGGGCAGGGCTCAGGATCAGCAGCCCCAGCGCCAGCGCCATCCATGCGATCGGCCAGCCAAACGGCGTGTTCGCGCTCCACATCGCCGCGCCATCGATCATACTGAGGATCGGGCTCGGCTGAAGCTTGTAGCCCCACTCGTTCGGCGGCGAGTCGATCTGCACTGCGCGCTCGGTCGCGTCGCGCGAGGCCAGCCGCGCGTTGATGTTGAAATGCGCCAGCCGGTGCTCGGCATAAGCGATCGGATGCGCGGCGATTTGCTTGAGCCACCAGCTGTAGGGGTTGATGTGCTGGCGCTCGAACGCTTCCTGGACATTGTCGAAGCCGATATCGCACGGCGCCGCACCCCACCACGCATAGCGGTCCCATTTCGACGGATCATAGCATGCGCTGACGATACCCGCAGGGTCGTCGCTATCGTCGAAATCCGCGATCGGGGGGAAGGCGTTCTGCCCGCTGAAATGGGTGATGCCGCCGAGATCGAAGATGATCAGCGACAGCCCGACGCCGCTGGGCTTGGCGCCCAGCAAGCGGTTGGCGACGGGCATCGTGGCGAGCGACAAGGCGGCGACGATCAGTGCTGTCGCGCCCATCCGGAGCGGCGTTTTCCACGCGGCGGGCGGCAACAGCGCCAGCGCCAGCGGCACGACCGCGAGGAAGGCGTTGAAGCGCAGCGCCGAGGCGAAGACGAGCAGGGCGACCGCCTTGACGATCATGATGATCCGCAGCGGTTTGCTTGGCAGGGACTGGCGCCACGCGATCACGCTCGCCGCGCTCATCAACGCGCCCGCCATCAGGCAATCCTTGAGCACTTCGCCGGTCAGCGCGAGGCTGAACGGCATCAGCCCGCACGCCATGATCGCGATTGCCAGCCCGCCGCGCCGCTCGCGCACGGCCCATGTGGCGAGGAACGCCAGGCCGCCCCACAACAGGATCAGCTGGAGCACCAGCATCGGCGCCGGCCCGGCATGGATCGCGATCAGTTGCCGCCACACCCATTCCATCGCGGGCGGGTGCCAATCGTCGAAATCGCCGCTGACCGCTTGGCCGTATTGGCGAATCGCGTCCCATGTCATGAAGCCGGGCCAATAGGCGGCGAGGGTCGCGGTGATGCCGGCGATGAGGATCGCGAGGCAGAGCAGGGCGGGGGCTGTCGGACGTGCGAGCGATTTCATTCCCTGGTCGCCCGCCTCCATACGCTTCCCCGGCGAAGGCCGGGGCCCAGCTGTAATGTGCCAAGTGATGAAGCTCATCGCCCTTCTGTCACCGACTTGCAACTGGGCCCCGGCCTTCGCCGGGGAGGCGTTACGCTATCACCAGCTCAGGGTGCGTAACTCACGATCTCATATTCCGTCCCGTCGAAATCGAGGAAGTAGAACCTGCGCCCCGGCTCGTAATCGCCATGGCTGAACGGGATCAGCCCGGCGGCTTCGACGCGGCGCTCGACATCGTCGAGGTCGTCGACCACGATCCCGATATGGTTGAACGGGCGCCCCTTGCGAAAGGTATCGGCGGGCGTGTCGGCGCCGTCATGCGTGTAGAGCGCTATATAGAAACGATCGTCGCCGACATGGATCGTGCGGCCGCCGAGCAGCGACGGACCACGCCAGCGCTCGTTCCAGCCGAACAGATCGTGGAGCAGTCGCGCGCTGCGGTCGGGGTCGCGGACGGTCAGGTTGACGTGTTCGATGAAGGCGCCGGGCATGGATGTTCCTTTCGTGGTTGGATGCCGTGGCGGCGCGGATACTTCCTCAAGCTAAGTTGAGGTCAAGCGCAAAATCGCGCGGCCTTTACGCGCCGCCCGCGACTGGCGATAAGCCGCGCAACGCCCGCGCACGCCGGGCGATGCGTCGCGGAGATTTGAAGGACATGCGCAAATGGACATTCGGGCTGGCCGCGGTGCTGGCGCTGGGGGGATCGGCGATGGCCGCTGACGAGGGGCCGCAGAAGCTGACGCTCGAGCGGCTGTTTGCCAGCCCCGATCTGGCCGGCCCGCAGCCGCGCGCGATGAAGCTGTCGCCCGACGGCAAGTTGCTGACGTTGCTCAAGAATCGGCCCGACGACCGCGATCGCTACGATTTGTGGGCGCGCGATACCGCGACGGGGGCGGAGCGGATGCTGGTCGATTCGAAGAAGGTCGGCAGCGGCGCCGAACTGACCGAAGCCGAGAAGATGCAGCGCGAACGCGCGCGGATCGCGTCGCAGCGCGGGATCGTCGCCTACGACTGGTCGCCCGACGGCAAATCGATCCTCGTTCCGCTCGACGGCGACCTCTATCTCGCGACGCCCGACGGCAAGGTCACGCGGCTGACCAACACGCCCGGCGGCGAACTGAATCCCACGATCAGCCCGGACGGCGGCTATGTCAGCTTCGTCCGCGACCAGAATCTGTTCGTGCAGCCGCTCGGCGGCGGCGCGGCCAAGGTATTGACCAGCGATGGCGCGGGGACGGTGCATTGGGGCGAGGCTGAATTCGTCGCGCAGGAAGAAATGGACCGGCGCACCGGCTATTGGTGGTCTCCGCAAGACAAATTGATCGCGGTCGAGCGGTTCGACGAAGCCCCGGTCGGGGTGGTCACGCGCGCCGCGATCGGCGCCGAGGGCACCAAGGTCTACGATCAGCGCTACCCCGCCGCGGGCACGCCCAATGTGAAAGTCGAACTTTACGTGATCGACCCCGCGACCGGCGCGAAGGTCAAGGTCGATCTGGGCAGCGATCCCGATATCTACCTCGCGCGCGTCAACTGGACGCCCGACGGCAAGACGCTGCTGGTCCAGCGCGAGAACCGCGCGCAGACGCAGCTCGACATGCTGTCGGTCGACCCCGCGACGGGCAAGGCGAAGATCTGGTTCAGCGAGAAATCGGGCCCGAAGAGCTGGATCAACCTGGGCGACGACTACCGCGTGCTCAAGGACGGCAGCCTGATCTGGAAGTCCGAGCGCGACGGCTATGGTCACCTCTATCATTTCGCCAAGGGCAAATGGACCCAACTGACCAGCGGCAAATGGGTGGTCACCGACCTGACCGGCGTCGATGAAGTCAGGGGGCGGCTCTATTTCCTCGGCAACAAGGACGATGTGCTCGAACAACAGCTTTATTCGGTCGATATCGCCAGGCCCAACGTCATCACCCGCCTGACCGAGCGCGGCTGGTGGAACGGCGCGGCGATGGACAAGACCGCGTCGCGGCTGATCGTCACGCGCTCCAATCCCAACCAGCCGCCGCAATCCTACCTCGCCGACGCGAACGGCAAGCGGATCGCGTGGATCAACGAAAATGCGGTCCAGCCGGGGCATCCTTATTACCCGTATCTCGCGCAGCACCGGACGCGCAGCTTCGGCACGATCAAGGCGGTCGACGGGACCACTTTGTACTACGAAATGATCACGCCCAAGATGGAGCCGGGCAAGAAATACCCGGTTTTCTTCCAGCATTATGGCGGCCCGCACAGCCAGACCGTCACGCGCGGCTGGGAAAGCCCGATGGAGCAATACATCGTCGATCAGGGCTATATCTTCTTCCAGATCGACAATCGCGGCTCGGCCAATCGCGGCACCGCGTACGAGGACCAGATCTGGCGCGCGATGGGCACGGTCGAAGTCGAGGATCAGCTGGCCGGCGCGAAATGGCTCAAGGCGCAGGACTTCGTCGATGGCGACCGGATCGGCATCTATGGCTGGTCGTACGGCGGGTACATGACGCTCAAGATGCTTGAGGCCAATCCGGGCGTCTACGCCGCCGGGGTGGCGGGGGCGCCGGTGACCAAGTGGGACCTGTACGACACGCATTATACCGAACGCTATATGGGCACCGACCCGAAGGGCGACGACGCCAAGGCCTATGCCGGCTCGAACGCGATGGACAATGCGGCGCGGATTTCGGACCCGCTGCTGCTGATCCACGGCATGGCCGACGACAACGTGGTGTTCGAAAACTCGACCGCGTTCGCGGCAAAGATGCAGGCGAAGAACCGCCCGTTCGAGATGATGTTCTACCCCGGCAAGACGCACGCGGCGGGACGCGACATCCATGTCTGGACGACGATTTTTGCCTATTTCGATCGAACGGTGAAGAATAAGACCGTGAAATAGACGAGCTTCGGGGGAAGGCTATGGCGGGGGAAGCGGTTGAACTGACGCCGGTGCGGGGGCGCGCGCGGATCGATGTGCTCGATATTTTGCGCGGGCTGGCGATCCTCGGAATCTATTTCATGAACGTGCCGTTCCAGGGCGCGTCGGTGAACCTCGCGTTCGACAATCCGCGCTTCCTCGGATGGACGCCGCTCGATGCGGCGAACTGGTATTGGGTGCAGGTGCTGCTCGAAGGCACGCAGCGCTGCCTGCTCGAATTCCTGTTCGGGGCGGGGATGATGGTGCTCACCGCAAAGGCGATGGAGCCGGACGGGCCGGTTGCGGTCGCCGACCTCTATTACCGGCGCACCTTGTGGCTGGCGGCGTTCGGCCTGTTCGACATCTTCGTGTGGCTGTGGACCGGCGACATTCTGTTCGCCTACGCCGTCGCCGCATTGCCGCTGTTTCCGTTCCGCAAGCTGGGCCCGAAGGCGCTTGTCGCACTGGGCATGGCGTGCGCGCTATGGACCGCGGGCTGGGGCATCGCGCAATATGTCGAGCGCGCTACGCTGATCGACACCGTGCACGCCGCGCAAGCGCACAAGGCCGCCGGGCAGCCCATCACCGATCAGGACAAGAAGGCGCTCGACGAGTGGAAGAAGCTGGTCGACCGCAAGAAGGCGACCGCCCCGGACCCTGAGACGCTGAAGAATCTTGCCGAGGAAAAAGCGGCCCATGCCGGTGGCTGGTTCGGCTATGCCAGCTTCTACTGGGCGATGTGGATGAAGTTCTTCTGGTCGGGCGGGTTGTTGCTCACGGTCATTTTCGAAGCCTTCTCGGCGATGCTGATCGGCGTCGCTCTGTGGAAATGGGGCATTATCCAGGGGAAAAGGTCGGCGCGTTTCTACGCGGGCTTGGCGACGGTCGCTTATGCCTTCGGAATCGGCTCGCGGATTGCCGGGACCGATCAATGGTTGTCGGGGAGTTTGGACCCCAATCCCTATTGGGTGACGATCGAGTTTGCCCGGCTGGCGATCGGGCTGGGGCATGTCGCGCTGATCAACCTGATTGTGACGTCGGGGATCGGCGCGAAAATCCTGTCGCCGTTCAAGGCGGCCGGCCGCATCGCTTTCTCGCTCTATTTCCTCGAACAGCTGATCGGCATCCACATCCTGTTTTCTCCCTACGGCTTTAACCTGTGGGGCAAATTCGGCTGGGCCGGGTTGAATGCCGTGGCGCTGGCTATGCTCGTAGCGTTGCTGATCGCCGCCAACATCTGGACGCGCTATTTCGCGACGGGTCCGATGGAGTGGGCGTGGCGCAGCCTCGCCTATCTCAAGCGGCAGCCGTTTCGGAAGAGACGGTTGGCGCCGTAACGTCCTGCGTCACCCCGGCACTTCGGCCGGGGTGACGGTTGGTTCTAAAGGTCGCGCAACGCGGCAATCAGGCGGTCGATCTCTTCGCTCGTGCTGTAGTGACATAACCCGACGCGGAGCAATCCACCGGCGTCGGCCAAGCCCAGCCGCTCGACCGCTTCGACCGCGTAGAAATTGCCCGCCCAGGCGAAGATTCCGCGCGCCGCGAGGTGTTCGGATATCTGTTGCGCCGCGTGCCCGTCGATCGTGAAGGAAAAGGTCGGCACGCGGCCGTCCATTGTCGGCGGGCCCCAGAGTTTGAGTCCGGGGATCGAGGCGAGGCCCGCCAGCAGATGCTCGCCCAAGAATCGCTCGTACGCCGAACTCGCGGTCATCGCGGCGATCAGGCGCTGGCGGCGGCTGTTGGCGCCGGGATCGACCTGCCCGCCCAGCCAGTCGAGATAGTCGACCATTCCCGATACGCCGGCCTGACCCTCGAACGACGGCGTGCCGGTTTCGAAACGGTGCGCGCCTTCGTTGCCCGCGGGGCGGACCTTGTACGCCCGCACGCGTTCATCGAGCCGCTGGTCCATCCACAGCACGCCCTGATGCGGGCCGAAGAATTTGTACGGCGAGCAAGCGAGGAAATCGGCGCCGAGCGCGGCGACGTCGGTGACGAGGTGCGGGACCGATTGCACCGCGTCGACATAGATGAGCGCATTGGTGTTCGCGCGGATCAGTTTCGCCGCCTCGGCAATTGGATTGACGGTGCCAAGTGCATTGCTCGCCATGCCGAGAGCGACGAGGCGGGTTTTTGGTGTCAGCAGCTTGGCAAGGTCGTCGAGGCGCCACCGCCCGGTCGCGGGATCGAAATCGAGCCAGCGGACGGTCATGGCCCTGTCCTCGGCGACCTGAAGCCACGGGGCGACGTTGGCGTCGTGATCGAGCCGGGTGACGATCAGTTCGTCGCCCATACCCCATTCCCGCGCCAGCGCACGCGACACCGCAAAGGTCAGCGACGTCATATTCGGCCCGAACGCGATTTCGTGCGGCTGCGCGCCGAGGAGATCGGCCATCGCGGCCTGCGCCTCGGCACAGAGCGTCTCGGTCTCCAGCGACGACGCGAACGGCCCGCCGGGATGCGCCGACCCCAGGCGCATGCGCGCCGCGACGCCCTCGATCGCCGTGTCGCAGGCCGCCGTGCCGCCGGGTGCATCGAAATAAACCGCGGGTTCGCCTTTCACTTGCCGCGCCAAAGCAGGAAAACGCGCGCGAACTGCGGCAATCGGGAAATCTTGCATCAACCTGACCTTGCTCCAGCGTATAGAATTGCGGCCTTCCATTCTGCGCGTCGCGGCCTAAGTAGCAAGCGCCGCCGGCGGGGCGGACACAGATAGGACAAGACAATGGGTTACCGGGTGGTCGTCGCAGGCGCGACCGGCAATGTCGGACGCGAGATGCTCAACATCCTGGCCGAGCGCGAATTCCCGATCGACGAGCTCGCGGTGCTCGCGTCGGCGCGCAGCCAGGGCGACATGGTCGATTTCGGCGAGACCGGTAAGCAGTACAAGGTCCAGAATATCGAGAATTTCGATCCGCGCGGCTGGGACATGGCGCTGTTCGCGATCGGTAGCGAAGGCAGCGCGCTGCACGCGCCGCGCTTCGCCGCGGCGGGCTGCACGGTGATCGACAATGCGTCGCTTTATCGGATGGACCCCGACGTGCCGCTGATCGTGCCCGAGGTGAACCCCGACGCGATCAACGGCTATCTCAAGAAGAACATCATCGCCAACCCGAACTGCTCGACCGCGCAGCTGGTCGTGGCGCTCAAGCCATTGCACGATTTCGCGACGATCCGGCGCGTCGTCGTCGCGACGTACCAGTCGGTGTCGGGCGCGGGCAAAGCCGGGATGGACGAATTGTTCGAGCAATCGCGCAATATCTTCGTCGGCGATCCCGCCGTGCCGGGCAAGTTCACCAAGCAGATCGCGTTCAACGTGATCCCGCACATCGACAGTTTCCTCGAAGACGGATCGACCAAGGAAGAGTGGAAGATGGTGGTCGAGACCAAGAAGATCCTCGATCCCAAGATCCGCGTCAGCGCGACGTGCGTGCGCGTGCCGGTGTTCGTCGGGCATTCCGAAGCGGTCAATATCGAGTTCGTCGACGAAATCTCCGCCGCGAAGGCGAAGAGCATTCTCCGCGAATCGCCCGGCGTGATGCTGGTGGATAAGCATGAGGACGGCGGCTATATCACCCCGATCGAATGCGTCGGCGAGTTCGCCACCTTCGTCAGCCGCGTGCGCGAGGATCCGACGGTCGACAGCGGGCTGTCGATGTGGGTGGTGAGCGACAATCTGCGGAAGGGCGCGGCACTCAACGCGGTGCAGATCGCAGAGTTGCTCGGGCGGCGGCATTTGAAGAAGGCGGCATAGGATGACGCTGCGGGCCGACCTCTATTTCTCGTTCCGCAGTCCCTATTCGTACCTCGCTTTGCCCAAATGGCGCGCGGCGGTGCGTGATTACGACCTTCAGATCGACCTCAAGCCGGTCTACCCGCTGGCAATCCGCGAGCCGAACTTCTTCGAACGCAACCATCCCAACTGGCTGCGCTACACGATCCGCGACATGATGCGCGTCGCGCAGCATGCCGGGACGCCGTTCATGCCGCCACGGCCCGACCCGATCGTTCAGGACATGGCGACGCGGAAGATCGCCGCAGAGCAGCCGTACATCTACCGCCTCGTCCGCACCGGGCAGGTCGCGGCGCGGCGGGGCAGGGGGTTCGCCTATGCCGACGAAGTTGCGCAGCTTGTCTGGGGCGGCACGGTCGACTGGCATCTGGGCGATCACCTGAAGCTCGCCGCCGAGCGCGCGGGGCTCAACCTCGACGACCTCGACGCCGAAGCCGAGCGCGACGCCGAGGCGATCGATGCCGAAGTCGCCGCCAATCAGGCGGCGCTGGAGGCCGCCGGGCATTGGGGCGTCCCGACCCTGGTGTTCGACGACGAACCCTTTTTCGGGCAGGACCGGGTCGAACTCGCGCTGTGGCGCATGGAGCAGGCCGGGCTGGAGAAGCGCACGTGACGATCACCGGGCAATGCCGCTGCGGCGCGTGCCGCTACGAGATCGCGGTCGACGCGTTGCCACCGGTCTACGCCTGCCACTGCCACATCTGCCAGCGCGTGTCGGGCAGCGCCTTCAGCCTGCAGGCGCTGGTGCCCGAGGATAAATTGACGGTGACGGGTCCGATCGTCGTGCGCGCGATCGCGACCGAGGACCGGATATCGACCCAGCGCTTTTGCGGCGAGTGCCTGGCGCGAATCTACAACACCAATTCGCGTCGCCCGGGGATCGCGGTCGTGCGCGCGGGAACGCTCGACCGGTCCGAGGAACTGGCGTGTAGGGCGCACATTTTCACGGCGTACAAACAGGCTTGGGTCACGCTGCCCGACGATGTGCCGCAATGGCCCGAAATGGCGCCGGCGCCCCACTTTATCGCCGCGCTCAGCGCGCAGGGCTGACGCCTATTCGGCGTGAATGACCTCGATCTTGCCCTTGGGCTTCTGGATCAGCAGCAGCAGCGGCAGGACGAGGACGGTGATCCACGCCATCAGGTAGAAATCGTCGATATAGGCGATCATCGCGGCCTGTTTGTTGATCATGCCATCGACCATGCCGAAGATCGCATCGGAGCCGACGCCGAACTGATCGAGCTGACTCAGGTTTACCCCGGGAAGGGTCTTGTCGGTGATGTGCTGCGCCAGGTCGGAATGGCTTTGCTGGATGTTGCGCGCCAGGAACACGGTCACCATCGAAATACCCGCCGACTGGCCGATCGAGCGCATCAGGTTGAGCAGGCTCGACCCGTCGGTGCGGTAGCGCTGATCGAGCGTCGCAAAGGCGAGCGCGTTGAGCGGCATGAACACCAGCCCCATGCCCAGCCCCTGAATGAAGCCCGAGCTGATCACAAACCAGCTGTCGATCGCCAGCGACCAGCCCGCCATCATGCGCAGCGAATAGGCGAATACCAGCAGACCCACGGCAATCACCAGCCGCGTATCGATGCGGCGCATCAACATCGGCCCGATCGCCATCGTGAACAGCACGCCGACCCCGCGCGGCGCCATCATCAGACCGGTCTGAACCACCGAAAAGCCGAACAATTGCTGGAGCATCGGCGGCAACAGCGCCATCGGCGCCATCGTCGAGATGCCGATGATGATCATGAAGAACATGCCCACGACGAGGTTACGGTTTTTGAACAAGTGCCGGTCGAACAGCGGTTTACTCGCCGTCGACAAATGGATCAGCGCCATCCACAGCGCCCCGATCGAGATCAGTCCTTCGGTGATGATTTCCCAGCTGCCGAACCAGTCCTCATTCTGCCCGCGGTCGAGCATCAGCTGGAAGCTGGCGACGGCCAGCCCCAGGAAGATGAATCCGGTAAAGTCGAAATCGCGGTGCGCCTTTTCGCGCGAGGGGAGCAGGAACCACAGGATCGCGAAGGTCAGCAACCCGACCGGCAGGTTGACGTAGAAGCACCAGCGCCAGTTGAAATTGTCGGTCAGATAGCCGCCGATCACCGGCCCCAGAATCGGGCCGACCATCACCCCCATGCCCCAGATCGACATCGCCTTGGCCTGCCCTTCGGGCGGGCTGATGTCGATCATCGCGGTTTGCGACAGCGGCCCGATGAACGCTGCGCAAATGCCCTGCATGATGCGGAACACGACCATCTCGCCGAGCGACACCGCGGTGCCGCACAGCATCGACGCGATGATGAAACCGCCGACCGACAGCAGGAACAGGTTGCGCGATCCCAGCCGGTCGCTGAGCCAGCCGGTTGCGGGCAGTGCGATCGCGGTGGCGATGATGTAGCTGGTCAGCACCCAGGTGATCGTGTCGCGCGTCGCACCCAGCTGCGTCGTCATGTGCGGCAGCGCGACGTTGGCGATCGTGGTGTCGAGGATCTGCATGATCATCGCCCCCATCACGCCGACCATCAGCAGCGCGCGATTGGGCGTCGCCAGCATGGCTTTGCCGGGGCCGGGGACGGCGGGCGCGGCAAAGGCCGGCCCGCCCCGCGCGGGCGCGGCGGCACTAGCCATTGGGCTTGGTGTCGATCGACACGTCGCTCGACAGCCCGGCAATCATCGCGCGGTCGGTCTTGCAGGTGATCGCGATCCGCACCGGCACGCGCTGCGTCACCTTGACCCAGTTACCCGTCGCGTTCTGCGCCGGCAGGATCGACGACGACGATCCCGTCCCCGCGCCGATACTGTCGACCTTGCCGCACAATTTCAGCCCGGGATAGGCGTCGAAAGTGATCTCGGCCGGCTGTCCGACGCGCATGTTGGCGAGGTCGGTTTCCTTGAAATTGGCGGTTACCCACGGGAATTGCGTGACCAGGCTGAGAGCGGGCACGCCTGATGGCGTGATGTTACCGATCTGCAACCGGCTGGTCTGGCTGACGATGCCGTCTTTGGGCGCGCGCACGACAGTACGGCTGAGGTTGAGCACGGCCTTGTCGCGTTCGGCCATCGCCATTGCGACCGCTGCGGGCACGCCCGATGCACCGGTGCCGCTACCCATCTGAACCTGCGCACGCTGCGCCGAGGCGCGCGCGGTGGCGAGCTTGGCGCGCGCCGCCGCGACGTTATGCGCCGCCGCGTCGAGCGAAGCGCGTGTCGTGAAGCCCTTCTTCATCAGCGCGGCCTGCCGGTCATAGGTCGCTTGTGCGAGCGAGATGTCGGCGTTCGCGCTTTCGATATCGGCGGCGGCGCTGCCGGTGTCGGTCGACATCGTCGCGACTTGCACGCGCGCCGCTGCCAGCGCGGCGTCGGCCTGCGCCAGCGCGTTCTTATACGGCTCCTGATCGATCACGAACAGGATGTCGCCGGCTTTGACCCGCTGGTTTTCCTTGACGTTGACCTGCACGATCCGGCCCGAAACGTCGGGGCTGATCGAAATCGTGTCCTGCTGAACATAGGCATTGTCGGTCGACACGTAGCGGCCACCAGACAAGTAGAAATAGCCCGCGACCAGCGCGATCAGCAGCGGCACGATCAGCATCAGCCCGATCCGCGTCCAGTTGCGCTTCTTGCGCACCGGAATCGGCGCCTCCACCGTTTCGATAACGTTGGCGGCTGCGACCTGTTCGGCCTTGGGATCGATTTTGGGGTCGGCGTCAGCCATGGGCGGTCTCGGTCGTGCGAGGAGAAGGGAGCGAAAGCAGGTTGGCGCGCATCACGTTGAGCGAGTCGTCCAGCGCGATCCGTGCCGGTTCGCTCATGCCGAACAACACGCCGTCGATCAGGTCGTCTCCCAGCGTCTTCAATTCGGCGATCAGCGGTTTCGACTTTTCGGTCAGGAACAACCGCCAGGCGCGGCGATCCGTTGGATCGCGACGGCGTTCGACCAGCGCAGCCTCTTCCAGCCGATCGATCATGCGGCACAGGGTGATCGGTTCGACTTCGAGCAAATCGGCGAGCGCGCCCTGATTGAGCCCTTCGTTGCGGCTGAGCGTGAGCAACGTGCGCCACTGCGCGCGCGTCGTGCCCAACTGGCGTGCGCGTTCGTCGAAACGACGGCGCAGCAGCCGCGAAACATCGCTAATCAGGAATCCAAGGGAATCGGTCATAGAGCTGCATATAATAAGTGTGCTTATTTAATCCAGTCCTAAAATGCAACGTTTTGCGCAGCGCAGCAAAGGAAATCGACATGGGAACGACGATGGCGGGCGGTTGTCAGTGCGGTGCAGTCCGATACTCGGCAGTTATTGAGAATGAGGATGCCTATCTGTGCCATTGTCGCATGTGTCAGCGCGCCACCGGCGGGTTATCCGCAGCTTTTGTAGGACTACCGAGGGCAGCGGTTACGTGGGAACGCGAACCCCAGCGATTCCGTTCCTCGCCGATCGCACAGCGTGGGTTTTGCTCGCAGTGCGGCACGCCGCTGACGTTCGAATTCGACGATGGAAAGAGCATGGATCTGACCGTGGGGAGTTTCGACGATCCGTATTTCTTCAAGCCCAAAGGCCATTTCGCGACCGAAAGCTGGCACCAAGAGTGGCTTGACACCCGCGCGCTTCCCGCCAAGCGGACGGAGGACAACAAACCGCTTGTCGAGCGATGGATGAAAGCCGTTGGCAAACTCCCCGATTGAACCGCAATTCTTCCACAGCTTCGACGATCAACGTCTGGCGTGGCGCGAAATGGGCGAGGGGCGGACGGTTGTACTGCTCCACGGCTTCTTTTCGGATGCGGCCACCAACTGGATCAAATATGGCCATGCCGAAGCGATTGCCGCGAAGGGTTTTCGCGTCGTTATGCCGGATTTGCGCGCGCACGGGGACAGCGCGAAGCCGCACGATGCCGCGGCCTACCCGCCCGACGCGCTGGCAAAAGACGGGCATGCGCTGATCGCGCATCTGGGCCTCACCGACTACGATCTGGGCGGCTATTCGCTGGGCGCGCGCACCGTCAGCCGCATGCTCGCGACCGGGGCTGGCCCGCGCCGTGTGATCTTTTCGGGGATGGGACTGGAGGGGCTGACGCACACCGACCGGCGCGCCGGGCATTTCCGCAATATTCTGAGCAATCTGGGCACGCATAAACAGGGCAGCCCCGAATGGTTCGCCGAGGCGTTCCTCAAGACCACCGGCGGCGACCCGGTCGCGCTGCTGCACATTATCGACACGTTCGTCAGCACGCCGGTCGAGCTGCTGGAGACCTTCGCCTGGCCGACTCTGTGCCTCAACGGTGCCGCCGATTACGACAATGGCAGCAGCGCCGCGCTGGCCGATACGCTCCCGCATGCGCGCTATGTCGAGGTGCCGGGCAACCATATGAGCGCGGTGATCAAACCCGAACTCGGTCGGGCCATGGCGGACTTTCTCTCCGCTTGACCGGACGCCCCGGGTGGCGCCAATTGTCGCACATCCAGTTCCCGGGGGAGTCGTTCTCATGATCCGTACCGCTGTGGCGTCCAGCCTTGCGATTGCTTTGGTCCTGTCGGGGGCGATCGCGCTGGCCGGCAGCCCGGCCGACGCGCCCGCTACTCCCGCCGACGCCGACAAGTTCGTCGCGCAGGCCGAAAAGACACTGGCCGAAGCTTCGGTCGAGGGCGCGCAGATCGCCTGGGTCAACGCGACCTATATCACCGACGATACCGACGCGCTGGCGGCGAGTTCGGGCGCCAAGCTGACCACGCTCGCGGTCAAATTCGCGACCGAAGCGGCGAAATATCAGAAGATCCCGGGCCTGTCGTTCGACACGAAGCGCAAGCTGGATCTGCTGCGCAACGGCATCACGCTGCCCGCGCCGACTCGGCCCGGCGCCGCCGACCAGCTCTCCACCATCGCGACGCGGCTCCAGTCGAACTACGGCAAGGGCAAGGGCACGCTCGACGGCAAGCCGATCAATGGATCGGACATCGAAGCGGCGATGGGCACGACGCGCGATCCCGCCAAGTTGCAGGAGATGTGGACCAGCTGGAACGACAATGTCGGCGCGCCCGCCAAGGACGATTACGCCAGGATGGTCGGCATCGCCAATGAAGGCGCGACCGAGCTGGGCTATCAGGATGTCGGGTCGATGTGGCGCTCGGGCTACGACATGTCGCCGGAGGAATTCGCCAAGCTCACCGACAAATTGTGGAAGCAGGTCGAACCGCTCTACCTCTCGCTCCACACCTATGTCCGCTGGAAGCTCAACGAGAAATACGGCGACAAGGTGCAGGCCAAGACCGGCCCGATCCGCGCCGATCTGCTCGGCAATATGTGGGCGCAGGAATGGGGCAATATCTACGATATCGTCGCGCCCAAGGGGGCGGGGGATATCGGCTACGATACCGAAGCCTTGCTCAAGGCGAAGGGGTATGACCCGCTGAAAATGGTCAAGACCGGGGAGGGCTTCTATTCCTCGCTCGGCTTCGCGCCGCTGCCCGCGACGTTCTGGACCCGCTCGCAATTCACCAAGCCCCTCGACCGCGAAGTCGTCTGCCATGCCTCGGCATGGGACATCGACAACAAGGAAGATGTGCGCGTCAAAATGTGCATCAAGGTCAATGGCGACGACTTCGTCACGATCCATCACGAACTCGGGCACAATTATTATCAGCGCGCGTACATGAATCAGCCGTTCCTGTACGAAAACGGCGCGAATGACGGGTTCCACGAAGCGATCGGCGATTTCGTCGCGCTGTCGATTACCCCCGATTACCTCGTCAAGATCGGTTTGCTCGATCAATCGAAGGTGCCGAGCGCGGACAAGGACACCGGGCTGCTGCTGCGTCAGGCGATGGACAAGGTCGCGTTCCTGCCGTTCGGGCTGCTTGTCGACAAATGGCGCTGGGGCGTGTTCAGCGGCGCGATCAAGCCGCAGGGCTATCAGTCGGCCTGGGATGCGCTCAGGCTGCAATATCAGGGCATCAAGCCCCCGGTCGCGCGCGATGAGACGCGCTTCGACGCTGGTGCGAAGTATCATATCCCGGCCAACACGCCGTACACGCGGTACTTCCTCGCGCGGCTGCTCCAATTCCAATTCTATCAGGCGGCGTGCAAACAGGCCGGCTGGACCGGACCGCTCCATCGCTGTTCGTTCTATGGAAACAAGCAGGTGGGCGCGAACCTTCAGAGGATGCTCGAACTCGGCCAGTCGAAGCCGTGGCCGGACGCGCTCCAGCAGTTCACCGGCAGCCGCGAGATTTCGGGGCAGGCGCTGGTGGATTATTTTGCGCCGCTCAAGAAATGGCTCGATGAGCAGAATAAGGGGAAACCGCAGGGATGGTAATGGCCCCGATTTGGCTGGCGTTCGCGCTGGCGGTACCCGCAACACAGCCCGTCACGGTGGATATCGTCACGGTGGGGCACGTTGACGCGCCTGCGCAACGCTACGAGCTGACCGTCTTCGTCGAAGCAAAAGGCGCGAGCGAGGCACTCGCCAAGGACTTGCTGGTCAAGCGCAGGAAGACGCTGATCGACCAGATCATCGCGGCGGGCGCAGAGCTCGGCAGCGCTGAAACAAACCCTATGGCTGTGCTGATGAGCGGCGGGTTCATTGGTAACGATGTGGCGGATGAGGGCAAGGAAAAGACCGCGCGCGAGACGTTGAACATCACCGCGCCGACCCGCGCCATCGCCAACAAGGTCAAAGCGATTGTCGCTTCGACCGAGGGCGCGAAGAGCAACGATATGGTGTTATCGTCGCTCGACGACATGACGGCTGCGAGGCGCGCCGCGAAGAGCGATGGGCTGGCAAAGGCGCGTGCCGAAGCTGACGGCTATGCGACGAAGCTGGGGCTTGGCGCGGTGACGCTGGTTGCGATCAGCGAAAAAGCCGATCTCGGCTCGCTCATGATGATCGGCGACGGCAAGTCGCCGCCGTTCGGGCTGCTCGGTCGGAAGTCGACGGGCGATACCGTGCCCGTCGATGTGCCGATGACGGTCAGCTTCCGGCTCGATCCCAAATAGGGGCCGACTACCCGGTTCTCAGCTATCGCTGTCCATGGGTCCGCTCTTGCTGCTGCCCTTCAGCGTGAACAGCGCAACCACCGCGCCGATCGCGCCCGCAATCCCGGCGACGATCCCGCCGCGCTTGGCGATGGTGGCGACCTTTGACGGGGCGGGTGCCGCGCTGGGCTTGGGTGCCGCTGCGACCGGAGGCTTGGGCGTGGCAGCAGCCTTGGGCTTGGGGGCAGCTTTCGGTGCCGCGACGGGCTTGGCTGCTGCCACAGGCTTCGCTGTGGTTTTGGGCTTAGTGGGCGTTTTGGGTGCAGGCGTCGTCTTGGCAGGAGCAGCCTTCGGTGCGGCTGCCGCTTTCACCGTTACGGGCTTGGTCGCAGGCGCAGCTTTGGGCTTTGTTGCCGTCTTGGGCTTTGCCGGGGCCTTTGGCGCGGCGGTCTTTGGAGCGGCGCTGGCCGTCGTCGTGGGCTTGGCGGCGGGCTTGGCAGTCGTCTTCTTGGGCGTAGTGGCCATCGATGTTTCCCTGTTCTCTGGTCGCTAAGCCCAACGCATAGCAGGTTGTTTCGTTGCCGTGATAGCCCGCGGCGCGATTAACGGAACGGCGGCTCGTTGAACGCGCGGAGTTTGCGGCTGTGGAGCTTGGCGCCTTCGAGCCGCAATTCCTCGCAGGTCTGGATGCCGATCCGCATATGTTCGTTGATCGCGCGTTCGTAGAAGCGGTTGGCCTGGCCGGGCAGTTTGAGCTCGCCGTGGAGCGGCTTGTCCGAGACGCAGAGCAAGGTCCCGTAGGGCACGCGGAAGCGATAGCCCTGCGCGGCGATGGTGGCGCTTTCCATGTCGATCCCGACCGCGCGGCTGAGCGAGAAGCGCAGCGCCGATTGCGTGTAGCGCAGTTCCCAATTGCGATCGTCGGTGGTGACGATCGTGCCCGTGCGCAGGCGCCGTTTGAGCTCTTCGCCCGACTGGCCGCTGATGATTTCGGCCGCGCGCGCCATCGCCAGCTGGATTTCGGCGATCGCCGGGACCGGAATTTCGGGTGGCAGCACGTCGTCGAGCACGTGGTCGTCGCGCAGATAGGCGTGCGCCAGGACGTAATCGCCGATCCGCTGGCTGGGCCTGAGGCCGCCGCAATGCCCGATCATCAGCCATGCTTCGGGCCGCATCACCGCGAGGTGATCGCAGATCGTCTTGGCGTTCGAGGGGCCGACGCCGATATTGACCAGCGTAATCCCGGTCTGATCGTCGGCCATCAAATGATAGGCCGGCATCTGGTGCCGCCGCCACGCGCTGGTATCGGCCAGCGCCGCTTCGATATCGTCGCCGGCGTGAAGCAGCACGCCGCCCGCGCCCGACACCGCGGTGAACCGGCTGCCTTCGCCGAGTTGCGAGAACGCCCAGCGGACGAATTCGTCGACGTACCGGTGATAGTTGGTGAACAGCACATAGCGCTGGACGTGCTCGGGCGGGGTGCCGGTATAGTGGCGCAGCCGTGCGAGGCTGAAATCGGTGCGCAGCCCATCGAATAAGGCCAGCGGGCGGACTTCGTCGGCGGCCCACAGGCCGTCGGCGATCTCATCGCCGATATGCGCCAGTTCGGTCGCCGGGAACCAGCGCGCGAGTTCGACCGCCGACACTTCGTCGAGGCTCAGCGCATGACCGGGATCGAGCACGTACGGAAAGGGGATTTCCTGCCGACCGGGCACCGCCGCGACCGAGACGTCATAATCCTCGATCAGCAGCGTCAGCTGCTCGGTCAGATAGTCGGCAAAGATCGCCGGTTTGGTCACGCTGATGCGGTATTCGCCAGGTTCGCTGAGCCGCCCGAACGAGCGCAACGGGGCAGGGCGGTCATGCTGCGGGCGATAGGTGAGGTGAATTTCGGGGTAAGCGAACGACCCGTCGGTCCGCGACTCGGGGTCGGGCGTCGTTCCGGCGGTGAGATAGTCGGTCAGCGCTTCCTGGAGGCGGAGAACCGAGGCGGAATAGAGCCGATCAAGTTCGGCGACGATATCGGAAGCCTGCGTCATCCACTGCGGTTAAGGCAGACGGATGACGCTGGCAAGTCGGAGCGCGGCGCCCCCTGTCAGTTGTCCCGCGAAAGCGGGGGTCCAGAGTGGCGAAGGTCACCGCTTGTGATCCTGGACTCCTGCTTTCGCGGGAGAACAGCAGTTATTTGGTCGAGCGCGGCTTAGCCGTCGACTTCTTGGTCGTCGTGGTCGACCCCGAACGAAGCTTGTTGGCGCCATACGCCGCCCCGGCAACCGCAGCAGCCGCACCGGCGGCGATACCCGCCGCGGCCTTGGGATGCTCCTTCACCGCATCGACGGTCGCTTCGATCGCGTCGCTGACGACTTCCTGCGCACGCGCGAACAGCGATTTGGCTTCCTCGGTGGCGCTCGCCAGCAACGATTCGCCTTCGGCGGTCGCTTTGGCGATCAACGTCTCACCCTGCGTCTTGGCGGTATCGATATCGCTCTGAATCTTGCTGTCGAAAGTGTTCGGCTCGGTGCTCATAAAATCCTCCACTGGCGTAAACGCATAACGACGACCGAAACGCCGGGAATGGCTCCCGTGTTCCGGCCGTCGCGCCCATTTGTTTCGCCTGTGGGCCGATCAGAGCTGATCGAGCATATGTTCGGCCGAGCTGACCTTGAATTCGCCCGGCGCTTCGACGTTGAGTTCTTCGACCACGCCGTCGTTGACGATCATCGAATAACGCTGGCTGCGTTCGCCCATGCCGAATTTCGAGCCGTCGAACGACAGCCCGACCGACTTGGCGAAATCGGCATTGCCGTCGGCCAGCATGGTGATCTTGCCCGCCGCGTCATTGGCCTTGCTCCACGCGCCCATCACGAACGCGTCGTTGACGGAGGTGAAGGCGATTTCGTCAACGCCCTTGGCCTTCAGTTCGCCCGCTTTGTCGAGGAACCCCGGCAGGTGGCGCGCCGAGCAGGTCGGAGTGAAGGCGCCCGGGACGGCGACCAGGGCCACCTTGCGCCCCGCGAAAAACTCGTCCGAACTGACCGCTTCGGGGCCGTTCTCGGTAGCTTTGACGATGGTGGTGGAGGGCAGCTTGTCGCCGACGGATATTGTCATGTGATTCTCTCCCTGGCGCGGCCATGCGCCTCGCCGTCGCAATTGGCGTTCGGAGCGCGAATTTCAAGCCGTGACGACACGGCCCGCGGCGGCGTACAGAACATGTCATGGAATCGGCGCGCTTTCTGGTTGGACAATTTCTGCTCGCTCTGCCCGGGATCGGCGACCCGCGCTTCGACCGGGCCGTGATCGCGATGTGCGGGCACGACGAAGAGGGCGCGATCGGGATCGGCATCGGCGCGACGATCGACGGTCTGGGATTGCACGACGTGCTCGAACAGTTCGAGATCGATCCCGGGCAGGCGCCCAACGCGCCGGTCCATTTCGGCGGACCGGTTGACCCCCGCCGCGGGTTCGTCGTGCATTCGCTCGACTGGGGCGGTCAGGACACGGTCGAGGTCGCGGGGCGCTGGGCGTTGTCGGGGACGCTCGACGTGCTGAGAGCGATCGCCGAGGGCAGGGGCCCCGCCCGCTGGCTGGTCGCGCTCGGCTATGCCGGCTGGGGCGCGGGGCAGCTCGACGGCGAAATGCTTCGCCACGGCTGGTTCAACGTCGCGGGCGACGAAGCGCTGCTGTACGACACGGAGGCCGACCACCGCTGGACGCTCGGGTTCGAAAGCGCGGGGATCGACCCGCGCCTGCTCGCCAGCCAGACGGGTACAGCCTAGCGTTCTACGAACACTTGCTCATCGGCGCCTTGGTCCACGCCGCTTCCTGCCCGCCGGCGATCGTCCTGGTCAGGCGGAGCGTGCTGCCCTCACTGGCATAGACGTCGGTGGTCTCGCCGCTCGCCGAGACATAGCCGACCTTCAGGTCGCTGCCGTCGAGCGCGGCGGACTTGATCGTATAGTCGGCGTTATCGGGATAGACGTGCATCGTCCCATCCGCATTGAACCTGACATAGGGCGAGGTGCAGTCGGCGGCCCAGGTACCGACGAACTGGTCGGGAATGCTCGCGCCCGATGGGGTGGTGCTGACCGAACTGCCGGAACTACCCGAGGTCGATGGTCCCGACCCGCCGCAGCCGGTGAGTGCGACGAGCGTCACGGCCGTTATCGCTACGCGAAAAATCATCATGATCCCCTCATCCAGTCGTGCCGACCATCGCACGGACGCGGCTGCGCCCCTTGGAGAAAACCGCCATTCCGGGTAGCGACGCGGGATGGGCATGGGACTGCTCGACAGGCCGCTATGGAACGCGCTGACCACGCGCTGGGCCGCGTTTGCCGAGGGCGATGCGCGGGCGTGGCGGTTGCGGCGCGACTATGGGATGTTCGGCGTCCCCGCCGATCATTCCGCCGAGAGTTTGACGGCGCTGGCCGCGCTGGTGCCGGACAACGGCGAGCTATGGGTTGTCGACGGGACGGCATGCCCCGCGCCGGCGGGAACGCGCTTGCTGCATCCGCCCGAAGCGGTCGTTCAAATGGTGTGCGAGCGCCCGACGCCCGCGCCCCCGCCTGCGTTCGAGATTATCGACCTGACCGAGATCGACGGAACGGCGATGTTCGACCTCGCGACACTGACCCGGCCCGGCCCCTATGTCCGGCACACCAACCGGCTGGGCAGGTTCGTCGGGGTGAAGCAGGGGGATCGGTTGGTCGCCATGGTCGGGGAGAGGATGCGCATGCCGGGGTTGGCCGAAGTGAGCGGGGTCTGCACGCACCCGGATCATCGCGGGAAGGGCTATGCCGCGGCGCTGATCCGCGTGGTGATGGCGCGGATGGTCGCGAAAGGCGAGACTGCGTTCCTTCACGCCAGCGCGTCGAACGCGGGCGCGATCGCCGTTTATGAGCGGCTCGGCTTCCGTCACCGCGCAACGATGGCGGCGTGCGTGCTGGTCCGCGACATATAAAGAAATCTTTATATCCCCGTTGCAATCGATCCCGCGGTTAGGTAGGGGAGCCAAATCCAACCAGATTGCCGGAGATTATACGTGGCCACTGTGCTCGATCGCGCGACCGATTATGTCGTCAAGGATATCAGCCTAGCCGATTTCGGCCGCGCCGAGATCAACATCGCCGAAACCGAAATGCCGGGCCTGATGGCGCTGCGCGAGGAATTCGGCGCGTCGCAGCCGCTGAAGGGCGCGCGCATCACCGGTTCGCTGCACATGACGATCCAGACCGCGGTGCTGATCGAAACGCTGACCGCATTGGGCGCGACCGTCCGCTGGGCGACGTGCAACATCTATTCGACGCAGGACCATGCCGCCGCCGCGATCGCCGCGACCGGCGTGCCGGTGTTCGCGATCAAGGGCGAGAGCCTGGCCGATTATTGGGACTATGTCGGCTCGATCTTCGACTGGGACGTCGACGGCAGCGGCCAGACCGCCAACATCATCCTCGACGATGGCGGCGACGCGACGATGTTCGCTTTGTGGGGCGCCAAGCTCGAAGCCGGGCACACGATGCCCGAGCCCGAGAATGAGGAAGAAGTCGAGATGCAGCGCGCGCTGAAGGCGTTCATCGCCAAGCGCCCGGGCTACCTCACCGAGACCGTCAAGAATATCAAGGGCGTGTCGGAAGAGACCACCACCGGCGTCCACCGCCTGTACGCGATCGCCAAGAAGGGCGAGCTGCCGTTCCCCGCGATCAACGTCAACGACAGCGTGACCAAGTCGAAGTTCGACAACCTTTATGGCTGCAAAGAGTCGCTGGTCGACGCGATCCGTCGCGGCACCGACGTGATGCTCGCCGGCAAGGTCGCCTGCGTCGCCGGCTTCGGCGATGTCGGCAAGGGCTCGGCGCAGTCGCTGCGCAACGGCGGCGCGCGCGTGATGGTGACCGAAGTCGATCCGATCTGCGCGCTGCAGGCGGCGATGGAGGGCTTCGAGGTCGTGACGATGGAGGAAGCGGTCACCCGCGCCGACATCTTCTGCACCGCGACCGGCAATGCCGACGTGATCACCGCCGAGCACATGAAGGGCATGAAGAACATGGCCATCGTGTGCAACATCGGCCATTTCGACAGCGAGATCCAGATCGCCGCTCTGTCGAACTATAAGTGGACCGAAGTGAAGCCGCAGGTCGATTTGGTCGAATTCCCCGACGGTAAGCAGATCATCATCCTGTCCAAGGGCCGTCTGGTCAATCTCGGCAACGCGACCGGCCACCCGTCGTTCGTGATGTCGGCGAGCTTCACCAACCAGACGCTGGCGCAAATCGAACTGTTCACCAAGGGCGACGAATACGCCAACGACGTGTTCGTCCTGCCCAAGCATCTCGACGAAAAGGTCGCCGCACTGCACCTCGAAAAGCTCGGCGTGCACATGACCAAGCTGACGCAGAAGCAGGCCGATTATATCGGCGTGCCGGTCGAAGGGCCGTTCAAGCCCGATCATTATCGGTATTGATCGCGAAACGTCGGGCTCCTGCGGCTACGCCTCCCGATCAGGGTGCGTGGCCGTTGGCGTATCAAGTCGCGTAAAGGTTACACGTCGCTCGCGGCGTGACGGGGGTGGTCACGGGGTTGTAGATTTGCGTGAAGTCGCGATTGTCGCGGACGATGAACGACGCCACATAGTGGATCCGCGACGGGCCGAACAGCCAGTTACCGACGACCGGTTTGTAGAGATAGTTGATCTCGACGAAGATCACGCCGCCGCTGGCGGGCGCAGTTACCGCGGACGCGGCATCGTCGCCCATCCCGACGACCGCCGCGCCGGTGACGCCGACTGCGCGGCTACCGGGGTGCGACGCCGAATTGTCCGGGTTGCCCCCCGTCGCGGTGTTCACCCCGGCGGTGGGGTCATACGGGGTCTGATCGGAGGTCAGCGGATTGCCGGGGCTGCTGGCAGCAGTGATCCCGTACGACGAATCGTATCCGACGCCGCTCTTCAGCCCGATGCAGCGCTGCCAGTGGATGCGCTGCGTGCCAGCGCTATCGGCTTCGAGGCTCGATACGGTGATCCGGCCGTTGGTTGTCAGATTGATCGAAGCCCCCTGCATCCGGGCTGCCTGCAGCACGTCGTTCATGTCGACTTCGCGCAGCTGTTCGATCTGAGTGGCATTCAACACACCGACGCGTGAGGCGTTGTCGGCGAGGCCGAGCGCGATCTGGCTGATCTTGAGATTGACCAGCGCGAGATTGGCGGTTTCGAGGCCGTACAGCCCGATCATCAGCACCAACGGCATCCCAAAGGCGAACTCGAGCAGCGCGAGACCGCTCTTGTCACGCGCGAGCCGGCTGGAGCCCGTGCGGAGACGAGCGGCGATCTGCCGAAGGTTGGTCATGTGCAAACCTGCTTTGCTGCCGCCACCGATTGCGAGGCATAGGGCTGGTTCTTCAGCAGCGTACTCGCGCTGATCGTTTGGCTCGACGACCATCCGAGCAAGCCTGCGACCGGAAACAGCCGCGGATAGGTTACCGTCATAGTGTACAGCGTCACGTCGTTCGCGCCGCCTTGACCGGCCAGACCGGGGTCCGAGTCCCACACACCGTTGTCGTTGACGTCGGTGAAACACTCGCCGGCGTTGCGCACGCCGTTGCCGTTGCTGTCGGTGAACGGCTCGGGTTTGATCACGCTGAAGGAATCGTAATTGACGCGCGAAACGGTGAAGGTCGCGTTGGCGGCGATCTTCTTGACCATGTCCTGAACGTTCTTGTCGAGATCGGCCGACTTGGTGCCGCCCCCCTGAAGCGCGGCATCGCGACCGGCCTTTTGCATCGCGCCGTCGAGGATCGACTGCGCGTAGATCTGGTACGCGAGGTCGCACAGCCCCATCAGGAGCATCATCATCACCGGCGCGACAATCGCGAATTCGACGATCGTCGCGCCGCGCGTGTCGCGCGTCAGCGTGCGGAGCCGGCGCATCATTGCGACACCCGAAGCAGCGCGACTTGCTTCGCGATATTCTGGAACGCGGTCTCGAGCGCTGTGCTGTCGTTCGCCTGGAACGATTGCCCGGGCGACGCACAGGTCTTCAGCGGCGTGGTCAGCGTCTGGCCAAAGGCGACGACGAACACCGTGATGCCGCGCGCCTTCGCGGCCGCACATTCCGCGAGGAAGCGCGCGTTGTGATACGTCATGTCGTTGTCGGTGCCGCTGATGCGTTTATCGTAATATTCGATGCCGTACAGGTGATAGGCGTTCCAGGTGTTGACCATGTCGCCGTCGGTCATGAACACGATGTAGCGATTGGGGTCGTTACGATTGGGCCATGCGGCGGTGTCGGCTTTGAACGGCCCATTCGGGGCGATCAGGCGCGTGCCCCAAATCATGCCCGAATCGTGATACGTGAATCCGGCGGCGCGGAAATCACCGCTGGCGCTGACATAGTTTGCGACGTCGCTGCGTGTCATCGCCGACAGACGCTTTGCTGCCTTGGGACACACGACATAGTCGCTGTTGTAGCCTCCGGCGACCCAGTAACCTGGATTCCAATAGCCAGGCTGGACAGGAAAATCGCTATTCGCGCTAGCCGATGTCGGGCCGCTACTTGTCCAGGCGGTGTTGTTGCCGCGCCAATAGCTAACTTCGGGCAGCGAGAGTCTCCACTCCTTTCCCGCCGTCGGGATGAAATCGGGATCGAGATCGGAGGGTAGGGCACTCTGATTGAAGCTGGTCAATCCGTATCCGTCCTTGCCGCCCTCTTCGATGCAGCCATTCCATGTGATCGTGCCACCGCCGAAGCGAGTAGGATCGGTCGTCGGCGCAAACGTCTTCAGTTGCGACGTGTCGATCGACTTGTTCTGATACGTCCACGACACTTTCATGTTGTCGGTGACCGTAGTGCAGGTCCCACCGTTGGAGTTCGTCCACGTCGTCGTCTTGCGGATGGCGGTCGCCGTGGCCGCCGTGCCCGAGCCAGCAACGGTATACCCGGTCGCTGGGGTACGAACGACGCCGACCGCACAGGCGGTTTGCGCCGTGTTGGTCGTCTTAGGCGGGTTACCGGCGTTTGTTGAGTAAACGGTGTCCGCCGGTTCGCCGGCCGGCTGGCGCGAGTTATAAGGTGCTGAGTCGGCGAGATAGCTGGGGTCGAGCGAAAATATCGCCTGCCCCACATTGACCGTCAGGCTGTAAGGAACAAACCCATAGCGGATGTGCGTCGTGCTATCAGCCGAGGCGGCGACGGTATCGTAAAAGTTGAGCACCGCGGCGCGAATCGCACCGATCTTCGACCCCGACGCTTCGCCATTTGCATAGCCCTGAGTACCATTTTCGCGCGTATAAGGCGCGCGGGTTCCCGCCCCCGAACCGTCAGGCTTGGACGCCATCGACCCGGTCGTATCGAGCACGAACATGATGTCGGTATCGGCGACGTCGTAGCGCGCCTGGCACGTCACGGTCAGCGCGACGTCGGGCATCCCGAACATTTTCATGATCGTCATCGGCACGTTGGTCGTGGCGGTGCCATTGACCTGATTATCGCTGGTCTTGACGGGCGTGAAGGTGGCCGTGGTAGTGCGCATCCAGCCCGACTTGAAGTTGTTCTTGAAAAAGGTCTGCGCCTGACCCGACGGTGTCACGTCGAGCGGGGCGGTGCTGGAGACCAGCGACTTGCGGCCGGCCAGCACGCCCGCGTCGCATGCCTGTTGCAACCGGACCTTGACCACGTACAGCCGTGCGGTGTCGATCCCGGAACCGATGATCCCGCACAGCGGAATCAACGCGATCGCCATCATCGCCAGCGTGTTGCCGCGCACGTCCGAGCGCAGCCGCCCCAACGTTGTTGCCGCCACTTTCCGCTTGCGGCCGATCAATCCGATCATATGCCCCGTTCCGCCCGATATAGTCCCACGAGCGTGCTCCATGGGCTAGGGAGGGATAACAGGGCCTCAATTGCTATGGTTAACGTTACGGTGACGATGATTGACGATCCGCTCAGCCGACTGGCGATCGGTTACGCGCCAGCCCATCGCCGCGCAGCGCTGGTGGCCTTGTTCGCGCTCGACGCGGCGTTGGGGCAGGTGTTGCGCACGACGCGCGAACCGATGGTCGGGCAGATGCGGCTGGCCTGGTGGCGTGAGGCGCTGGCGCGGCTCGATGCCGCGCCGCCACCGGGCGAGCCGGTGCTGCAGGCGCTGGCCGTCGACGTGGTGCCTGCGGGGCTAACGGGGGCGATGCTGGCCGAACTGGTCGACGGATGGGAGCCGTTATTGGGGGACATCGACGACACCGCAATCGCCGCTCATGCCAGCCGTCGCGGCGCCGCGCTGTTTACGCTGGCAGGCACGCTGTTGGGTGCCGGCGATCGCGATCCGCTGACCCTGGCCGGGCAGGGATGGGCGCTCGCCGATTTGGCCGCCAACCTGAGCGATCCGGCGCTGGTGGGCACGGTCCGCGCAAGCGCCGAGTCGCTGCTGACCGCGGCGATCGGGCACCGCTGGAGCCGAAATGGCCGGCCGCTCGGGGCCATGACGCTGATCGCCCGAACTAAAGCCTCCGGTTCGGACGGAGTTTCCACGGTTTTCCGCCTTGGTTGGCATCGGTTGACCGGGCGCTAGCTTTTGTGCGGGTTCGGCTTGGGATAATTTGCCGGCCGGATCGGTCGGAGGGCAAATCGATGTGGCGATATCTTGCGGGCGCCGGGGCGGGCGTATTGCTGGTCGTGGCGGGGATGACGCTGCAGGCGATGCGGCCGGGACCCCGGACGGCGCTGGCGGCGATGCCGGCCGCCGCGGCTGCCACCGACGGGCCCGACAACGGCGCAGTAGGCGTCCCCGAAGCCACCGCAAAAACGCGCGAAGAAAAGCGCTTCAACCGCTACGACAAGGACCGCAACGGCGCGATCACCCGCGACGAATATCTGGCGTCACGCAAGAAGGCCTATGCCAAGCTCGACGTCGACGGGAACGGAACGCTGTCGTTCGATGAATGGGCGACCAAAGCAGAGGCCAAGTTCGCGCTCGCCGACAAGGACAAGTCCGGCGCGATGAACGCGGTCGAGTTCGCCACCACCGCGGTCAAGCGGAAAGAGCCGGTTCGTGCCAAATGTCCACCGGGCAAGCCCGTGGCGGGTGACGGCAAGGATGACGATAGCTGAGACGCGCGCGCCTCACTCATGTCGTCACCCCGGCCTTGTGCCGGGGTCCGCTTAGCCTCTCAGAACGAATTTCTCCTTCCAGGCCAGCCGGCGCCGCCCGGCAGACCCCGGCACAACGCCGGGGTGACGGTTTTTGCGAAGTGTCAGGCCGCGATCCACTCCGCCAGCGCGGCGCGCGCGCGGTCGGTGTACATCTTCTTGCGGTCGGCCTTCTTGGTGCGTCCCGGGATCGGCGGCATCAGCCCGAAATTGACGTTCATCGGCTGGTACGTTTCGGCCTCCGCCGCCCCGGTAATGTGGTGGAGCAGCGCCCCCAGCGCGGTTTCGACGGGGGGTGGCGTCATGACCTCGCCGCGCAGTTCCGCCGCGGCAAAGCGCCCCGCGAGCATCCCGATCGCCGCGCTTTCGACATAGCCTTCGCACCCGGTGATCTGCCCGGCGAAGCGGATGTTCGGGCGCGACTTGAGCCGAAGCGTCGGATCGAGCAGTTCGGGCGAGCGGATGAAGGTGTTGCGGTGCAGCCCGCCCAGCCGCGCGAATTCGGCGTTCTCCAGCCCCGGAATCGTCCGGAACAGCCGCACCTGCTCGGCGTGCTTGAGCTTGGTCTGGAACCCGACGATGTTCCATAACGTGCCGCTGGCATTGTCCTGCCGCAGCTGCACGACGGCGTGCGGCCAGCGTCCGTCGCGCGGATCGTCGAGCCCGACGCCCTTCATCGGCCCGAAGCGCAGCGTCTCGGGCCCGCGCTCGGCCATCACTTCGATTGGCATGCAGCCTTCGAAATAGGGGGTATCCTTTTCCCATTCGCGAAACTCGGTCTTTTCGCCGTCGACCAGCCCCTGAACGAAGGTGTCGTACTGCGCCTTGTCCATCGCGCAGTTGATGTAGTCCTTCCCTTCGCCCTTGTTCCAGCGCGACTGGAACCACGCTTTGTCCATGTCGATGCTGTCGCGGTGGACGATCGGGGCGATCGCGTCGAAAAAGGCCAGCGCGTCGCTGCCGGTGGCTTGGCCGATGCTCGCGGCGAGCCCGGGGGCGGTGAGGGGGCCGGTCGAGACGATCGCAGGGCCGTCGGGCAGCACGTCGACTCGTTCGCGCACGATCGTGATGTTCGGATGCGCCGCGAGCCGCGCCGTAACGCCTTCGGAGAAGCCGTCGCGATCGACCGCCAGCGCCGATCCGGCCGGGACCTTGTGGATGTCGCCCTGGCTCATGATGATCGAGCCCAGCGCGCGCATCTCGGCATGGAGCAGCCCGACGGCATTGTTTTCCGCGTCGTCCGAACGAAAGCTGTTCGAGCACACCAGTTCCGCTAGCCCGTCCGTGTGGTGTGCCGGAGTCATCTCGCCGGACCCGCGCATTTCGGACAGTTTCACGCGCAGCCCGGCTTCGGCCAGCTGCCATGCGGCTTCGGATCCGGCGAGCCCGCCGCCGATGATGTGAATGTCGTGAGTCATGCCGCGCGGGATGGCGGCGGAGCGGCGGCGCGTCAATCGTTCGGGGGTTGCCCGACCGCGGTCGATGTCGCATCACGCCGCAATGTCGGCCACGCGCATCGCTCCCAAATATCTCTGGCTGTTCGGCCTGGCGGTGCTCGCGGGCGTGACGTTCAAGCTGGTCGACCGGCCGCCGACACCGACAACAGCCTGGGTCGCGTGGAAAGCCACGTGCGTCGTGCTGCTCGCGATCTGGGCGGCGCTCAACGCGCGCGATCGTTCCGGCTGGATCTTCGTCGCGGTGATGGTGTTCGGCGCGATCGGCGACGTGGTGCTGGAATATAGCCGCACGTGGGGCGGAATCGGCTTCCTCGCGGGTCATTTGAGCGCGGTCTGGCTGTACCTGACGCACCGCAGGGCCAAACCGTCGCCCAGTCAGGTCGGTCTTTCGGTGGTGCTGCTGGGCGCCATTCCGCTGATCGCGTTCCTGTTGCCGAGCGACCGGGCCGCCGCGCCGGGCGTTGCGCTCTATGCCAGCGGCCTCGGTGCGATGGCGGCGAGCGCGTGGATCAGCCGGTTTCCGCGCTATCGCGTGGGGATCGGCGCGCTGGCCTTTGCCGCCTCCGACTTGCTGATTTTTGCCCAGCTTGGCCCGCTCGCCGACTCATGGATCCCGCGTCTGCTGATCTGGCCGCTCTATTTCGGCGGTCAGGCGCTGGTCGCCTGGGGTGTGGTGTCCAGCCTTGCGCGGTGGAGGGACAATGACGATCTTCACCATCGGCTATGAAGCCACGACAATGGACGATTTCCTTGCCGCGTTGACCGCGGCGGGGGTGGAGCAGGTGATCGACGTCCGCGCGTTGCCGCTGTCGCGCCGGCCGGGTTTTTCGAAGACCTCGCTCGCCGCGTCTCTGGCCGACCGTGGCATCGGCTACGTCCATCTGAAAGCGCTGGGCACCCCCAAGCCGGGGCGCGATGCCGCGAAAAAGGGCGACTGGCGGACGATGGAGCGGATCTATGCCGGGCAACTCGAACTGCCCGAAGCGCAAGCGCAGGCCGCTCGCTTGCGCGATCTCGCGATGGAAAAGCCTTCAGCGGTCCTATGTTTCGAGCGTGAAGCGCATCACTGCCACAGAACGATGTTGCTGCGAGAAGTAGACATGGGAATGCCGATAGTCGATTTGCTGCCCTAGTCAGAATAGGACCGATCCGAATACTTTTACTTCCATTGATTTGTATAACCTATGTTGTAGTGACGCTGTGAAGAGTGCAATTTACGAAATATTATCCATAAATAGCTTGGAACTACCTGAAAGCGCACTTGTTCTCCCTCCTGTAATGAGGAGGAAGCCATGGGAAGGTCGATCAAAGATGTCGCTGCGGGGCGGAACGAGCAGCGATTTCCCACGAAATTTACCGGGACGCTGATCGTCGACCGGGTGCCGATGGGGGTCGAGATCGCCGATATCTCGCGGGTTGGCGCGCAGCTGCGCGGGGATAATCTGCCTTTGCGCGGACAAGAAGTCGTGCTGTGTGCGATCGGGCTCGAAGTGGTCGCGACCGTTGCATGGAATGGCGAAAAATCATGCGGGCTGACGTTCCACAGACCGATCGCGCCGCTGTTCGTGGTTTACCGCAACATGCCGTTGCGCGATCTTGACCTGTTGAACTCGGCCGACGGCGATGCGCGCCGGACTCCAACGCGCGGTCAGCCTGCGACGGGAAGCTTGACCGCGTCGTCCTGGTCGCGTTCGAGCGGCGAATAAGCGAACACCGTCTCCAGCGGCAGCGGGCCATAGATATGCGGGAACAGCGCCCCGCCGCGTGATTCCTCCCATTTCACGCTGTCGCCCAGCGCCTCGAGATCGATCGCCGCGACCCACAATCCCGATTGTCCGGCGAAATGCTTGTCCACCGTCTGGGTCAGCTGTTGTTCGGTCGACAGGTGGATATAGCCGTCGGCGAGATCGACCGGCGCGCCGGCAAAGGCATCCGCCTCCAGCGCCTGCATCTGATCGGATGTCAGCACCTTGTACGCGGTGGTCGGCCGGTCGGTCATTCGCTTTCGGTCGGTCCGGTGTCGGCCGCGGTTTCTGCAGCCGGCTCTGCCGCTCCGTCGAGCGCCTCGGTTGCCTCTTCCTCGGCCTCCTCGATCCGCGCCGCCGACACGACATGCTCGTTGTCGGCCACGTTGAACAGGCGAACGCCCGCCGAACCGCGCCCGATCACGCGCATCGTTTCGAGCGACATGCGGATCAGCTTGGCCTGATCGGTGACCAGCATCAGCTGCTGCGCCTTGGTCGCGGCGAAGCTGGCGACGACGAGGCCGTTGCGCGCGATATTGTCGATATTGGTGATGCCCTGACCCCCACGGCCGGTGCGGCGATATTCGTAGGCCGACGACAATTTGCCATAGCCGTTGGCGCACACCGTCAGCACGAACTGCTCACGTTCGGCCAGATAGGCCAGCCGCTCGTCGTCCATCTCGCGCGGCTTGCGCACGCCGTCGGTGTCGTCGCCCTTCCACGGCGCGTGGCGGAGATAATCCTCGCGCTCGTCCTGATCCTTGACGCCGACCTTGTGCAGGATCGACAGCGAAATCACTTCGTCGCCCTTGCCCAAGCGCATGCCGCGCACGCCGGTCGAATTGCGGCTCTGGAATTCGCGAACGTCGTCGCCGGCAAAGCGGATCGCCTTGCCCTGACGAGTCGCCAGCAGCACGTCGTCCTCATCGTTGAGCAACGCGACGCCGATCAGCCGGTCGTCTTCATCCTCGCCTTCGAACTTCATCGCGATCTTGCCGTTCGACGGCACGTTGGTGAACGCGTCCATCGAGTTGCGGCGGACATTGCCCTTGGCGGTGGCGAACATGACGTGCAGCGCACCCCATTCGGCTTCGTCCTCGGGCAGCGGCAGCACGGTCGAGATCGTCTCGCCCTCGGCCAGCGGCAGCAAATTGATCATCGGCCGTCCGCGCGTCGCGGGCCCGCCTTCGGGCAGGCGCCAGACCTTCATCCGATAGACGCGGCCGAGTGTCGAGAAGAACAGCACCGGCGTGTGCGTGCTGGTCACGAACAATTCGGCGACCGCGTCCTCGTCCTTGGTCGCCATGCCCGCGCGGCCCTTGCCGCCGCGATGCTGGGCGCGGAACGTGTCGAGGCTGGTGCGCTTGATATAGCCCTGCACCGTGACGGTGACGACCATGTCCTCGCGTTCGATCAGGTCCTCGTCGTCGATCCCGTCGGCGGCGGCGGCAATCTCGGTCTTGCGCGGGGTGGCGAACTGGTCGCGGACCTCGATCAGTTCCTCGCGCAGCACCGCGTAGAGTTTCACGCGGTCAGCGAGGATCGCGAGCAGCTCGGCGATCGAATCGGCGAGCGTCTTGAGCTCGTCGCCGATTTCATCGCGGCCCAGCGCGGTCAGGCGATGCAGCCGCAGGTCGAGGATCGCGCGAACCTGCAAATCCGACAAACGATAGCTGTCGCCCGTGACTTCGGTTTCGACCGCTTCGACCAGCTTGATGTACGGGGCGATCTCGGCCACCGGCCATTCGCGCATCAGCAGCGCATTGCGCGCCGCGACGGGCGAGGACGATCCGCGGATGATCCGCACGACTTCGTCGAGGTTGGTGACCGCGATGACGAGGCCGAGCAACAAATGCGCCCGGTCGCGCGCCTTGGCGAGTTCGAACTTGGAGCGCCGCGTGATGACTTCCTCGCGGAACGTCACGAATGCCGAAATGATGTCCTTGAGGTTGAGTAGTTCGGGACGCCCGCCACGGATCGCCAGCATGTTGGCCGGGAACGACCCCTGCGCCGGGGTGTGCCGCCACAATTGGTTGAGCACGACTTCGGGAGTGGCGTCGCGCTTCAGGTCGATGACGATGCGCACGCCCAACCGGCTCGATTCGTCGCGAATGTCGCTGACGCCCTCGATCCGCTTGTCCTTCGCAGCTTCGGCGATCTTTTCGACCAGCGCGTTCTTGCCCTGCTGAAAGGGGATTTCGGTCAGCACGATCGAGCGGCGATCGCCGCGTCCCTCCTCGATCTCGTAGCGCGACCGCACGATGATCGAGCCACGTCCGGTTTCATAGGCCGAACGGCAGCCGCTGCGGCCGAGGATCATCGCGCCGGTCGGGAAGTCCGGACCGGGGACGATCTCCATCAGCTGTTCGGTGGTGATCGCGCCGTCGTCCATATAGGCGAGGCTGGCGTTGATCACTTCGCCCAGATTGTGCGGCGGAATGTTGGTCGCCATGCCGACCGCGATTCCGCCCGCGCCGTTGACCAGCAGATTGGGATAGCGCGCCGGGAGCACCGACGGTTCATTCTCCGACCCGTCATAGTTCGGCGTGAAGTCGACCGTATCCTTGTCGAGATCGTCGAGCAGCGCATTGGCGACCTTGGCCAGCCGCGACTCGGTGTAGCGCATCGCGGCGGGCGGATCGGGATCCATCGACCCGAAATTGCCCTGACCGTCGACCAGCGGGACGCGCATCGACCAGTCCTGCGCCATGCGCGCGAGGGCGTCGTAGATCGAACTGTCGCCGTGCGGGTGATACTTACCCATGACGTCGCCGACGATGCGCGCCGACTTGCGATACGGGCGCCCGGCGACATAACCAGATTCGTAGGCAGAATAGAGAATGCGGCGATGCACCGGTTTCAACCCGTCGCGCACATCGGGGAGCGCGCGCGCCACGATCACGCTCATCGCGTAATCGAGATACGACGATTTCATCTCGTCGACGATGGAGATGGGGGTAATGTCCGAAGGGTCGGCGAGGATGGTCTCGTCGGTCAAGTTGCCGCTGCTTTCAGATGATGTTGCTGTTGCGTGACGGTATAGGAGCTCCGGCTGTCGATGTCACGCACATGCGCGCGTACGCGCGCACGCGAGGCGGGTGCGGCGCAACCAGATCATTCAATCGGCGTTCAGCCGCTATCGCCTAATTCGCACACCACATAGCTTGAACGCCCGCCGCCCACTGACTAGAGCGAAATCGACGGGCGCCCGCGTCCCCAAAGGAGAGTTTGATGAAGAGGATTTCGACCACCGTTCTGGCTGCCGCGCTGGTGACGGGTATGGCCGGGGTGGCGTTCGCGCCCGTTGCGGTTGCCAAAAAGAAGGAAGAACCGGCGCCCAAGGGTCCGGCTTACACGCAGGCGGTAGCGCTGGCGGCCCAAAAGGCAAAGACCGCCCTGCTGGCCAAGGACATGGTCACGGCCGACGCGGCGATCGCCGAAGCCGAAGCGGCGGTGAAGACCGACGATGACAAATATCTGGCGACCTTCCTGCGCTATGCGTTGATTTCGCAAAAAATTGCCGATTCCGCGTCAACGACCAACGGGGTGTTCGATCCCCGTCCAATGATCGCGCCGCTCGATTCGCTGATCGCCAATCCCAAGACCCCGGCGGACATGAAGGCGAAGTTCGAATATAGCCGCGCGACGATCGCTTACGATCAAAAGGCGTGGCCGGTCGCGATCGACATGTTCAAGCGCGCTCTCGCCGACGGATCGACCGAACCCAACGCGCCGCTTTATATCGCCAAAGCGAAGGTTCAGGGCGGCGATGCGGCCGGTGGCATGGCCGATCTGGAAACGCTGTTTAAGTCGGGCAAAGCGCAGAACGAAGACTTTTACAAATATGCGATCGCACAGTCCAACCAGGCCGGGCTGAAGGCCGAAACGATCAAGTGGCTGCAGCGCTGGCTTGTGGCCGTTCCGACGTCGAAGACGTGGCGCGATGCGCTGGGATTCTATGCGCTGGGGCAGAAGCCGATCGCCAAGCTCGGCAAGCGCGAATCGGTCGATGTGTTCCGCCTGATGCGGCAGACCGGCGGGCTGGCCGACCAATATTATTACGAAGAATATGCCCAGAAGGCGAACGACATCGGGCTTCCGGACGAGACCCGTGCGGTGATCGCCGAGGGCAAGGCCAATGGTAAGATCCCGGGCGCGGGAACGTCGTCGATCCAGGCGCTGGTGAGCGGCACCGCCAATCAGGTCACCACACCGGCGGCATTCGCGGCGTTGGAAAAGAAGGCCGATCTGGACAAGACGGGTGCGCTGTCGTCGCAAACCGCCGACGCCTATCTGGGGGCGGGGCAATATGCCAAGGCGATCCCGCTGTACCGGGCGGCGTTGACCAAGGGCGTGGCCAACGCCGACGAGGTCAACACCCATCTCGGTATCGCGCTCGCGCTGTCCGGCGACAAGGTCGGCGCCAAGACGGCGTTTGCAGCGGTTACCACCGCGCCGCGCAGCGAAATCGCCGGCTTCTGGAGCGTCTGGGTGGACAATCCGCCAACCAAGTGACGGTCCCGTACGGATCATAGAGAGGGGCGGCCGATTCGGTCGCCCCTTTTCGTTTAACCGCTTCAGTCGTCCCCCACCGGGATCCCGGGCTGATGCTTCGAGGTGCGGATCGTCAGCGAGGTCTTGACGCTCGCGACGTTGGGCGCGGGCGTCAGGTGCGTGGTCAGGATATCCTGAAACGCCTTCAGGTCGCCCGCGACGATCTTCAGGATGAAATCGATCTCGCCGTTGAGCATATGGCATTCGCGGATCTCGGGGATGGTAGCGACATGCGTTTCGAACGCCGTCAGGTCGCGTTCGGCCTGACTCTTCAGGCTGACCATCGCGAACACCGTAATCGGATAGCCGAGTGTCGCTGCATCGAGTTCGGCGTGATAGCCCGTGATCGCGCCCGACTCCTCCAGCGCGCGCACGCGGCGCAGACAGGGCGGGGCCGTCAACCCGACCCTGTCGGCCAGTTCGACATTGGTCATCCGCCCATCGGCCTGCAGCAGCGACAAAATCTGCCGGTCGATTCGATCCAACGCCATCGTCTGTTCCCCGGGGTGTTTTTAACGTGTGTGCCCGTCATCCAGCATAATATAATTGCGGGCGGGCGCAATCGTCCCACATTGCTACGTACCAAAATGAGCGATTGAAGCGCTCGCCGGTGCGGTTAAGAAATTCTTACGGCGTGGCGTTTTGCGCGCCGCATGACGGGCGGGACTCTTGCGCTTCGACGACAGCCTCGACACGGTATTGGCAGCGGACACCGCGACGCCGTTCGGCGCGCAGTCGGCGTGGCGCCAGCTGACCGACCTGGTCGGCCGCCGTCGGGTAGCCCCCAATGACAAAGCGATTGCCCGGCTGCGCGCGATTCGCGGGCAAATCCCTCCGCCGGTGCGTGCCGCCAGCGCGCGCAGTCTCGCGTTCGCCAATCCCCCCGCGAGCCTGGTGCAGTTGTTCGCCGAGGATGAGCCCGCCATCGCCGCGCCGGTGATCGCGGTGGCGCAGCTGTCCGACGCCGAGTGGCGCGCGATTATTCCGGACCTGCCACCGGCATCGCGCGCGCTGCTGCGGCATCGGCGCGATCTGCCCGCGGGGGCACGCCGAGCGCTGGACAGCTATGGCGCGTCGGATTTCGCGCTGCCGTTGCCCGACGGGTATGAAGACGTATTCGACCTGCCGGAGCTGCTGGTCGCGACGGCGGCTTCGGACGTTGTCGCGCCGATCCCGACCGAACCGGCCAACGATGTTGCCCCCGGTTTCGGCACCGGGCCGTTCCCGATCGCCGAACTGGTCGCGCGGCTCGACGCGTATCAGCGCGATCATGGCGACCTCGACCGTCCGCCCTTACCGCGAATCAGCGATGCGCCGGTCGATCATTTCTGTTTCGAAACCGACGCGACGGGGACCATCCGCTGGGTCGACGGCGCCCCGCGCGAGCCCTTGATCGGCGTCCTGCTGGGCGCTGGATCGGCGCAGGTCGATGGGGTCGTGATCGGTGCGTTCCGCCGCCGTGCGTCGTTCGCCAATGCGCGGTTGGTTATCGGCGGCGCTTCGCCTGCTGCGGGGCAGTGGCAAGTGTCGGCCACGCCCGGTTTCGACCCCGCCAGCGGGCGATTCACCGGCTATCGCGGGGTCGCGCGCCGCCCGCGCGCGGACGAACGCGCCGAACCGATCCGTCCGATCCGGCCCGCCGCCGAAGCGTTGCGCGCGCTGGTCCACGAATTGCGCACCCCGACCAACGCGATTTCGGGCTTTGCCGAGATGATCGAAGCGCAGGTACTGGGCCCGGCCCCCGACATTTATCGCGAGCGCGCGGCCACGATCCGCAGCAACACGCGCGATCTGCTCGACGCGATCGAAGACGTCGATACCGCCGCGCGGCTGGAGCAGAATGCGCTGGAACTGCGCCCCGGCACGGTGGAGGTCGCCAGCCTGCTCAAACGCAGCAACCGCGACCTGCAGCCGCTGATGGATCTGCGCCAGTCGGTGTTCGACCTCGACGTCGGCCCCGAAGGCCTCAGCATCGCGGGCGACGAAATTGCGGTCGCCCGGATCGTCAACCGTCTGATGGCGCTGGCGATGGGCGCCGCCGGCATCGGCGAGCGGATCGCGGTCAAGGCGGCGGCGAAGCGCGACAAGGTCAAGATTTCGATCCTTCGTCCGGTGGCGTTTGCGGCCTATCCCGGTGAGAAATTGCTGACGCTCGACAGCGAAAATCAGGGGGAGGGCGTGTCGTTGCTCGGTATCGGTTTCGCGCTGCGGCTGGCGCGCAATCTGGCGATCGAGCTCGGCGGCACGCTGACGATCGGCGACGATCGCTTGACATTGCGGCTCCCGGCAGCGTTGGATCACGACGTGGGGCAGCTTTCTTCCAACTGACGTGGCAGGCTTTCGCCCCCCACCGCCGGATCGATCGGACCTGATCGTCTGGCCGGAAGCGTTCGGCACGCGCTTCGTCGTTTTCGCCGACACCGAAGAAGAATTCGACTGGGACCGCCCGCTGTCGCGTGCGCATCGCTCGACCGAAGCGATTGCCGCGTTGCCCGCCGCGCACGCCCGCTTTGCGCAAGTCGGCGTGCCGCTGGCGATGATGGTCGATCATCCGGTGGCGACCGACCCCCGCTCGATCGATCTGATCGGGCCGCTGCTGACCGGCGGCAGCGCGGTGGGCACGCAACTCCATCCCTGGGTCAATCCGCCGTTCGACGAAGCGCTGACCCCTGCCAACAGTTTTGCGGGCAATTTGCCGCGCGTACTGGAGGCCGCGAAACTCGACGTGCTGACCCACGCGATCGAGACGGCGTTCGGCGCGCGCCCGACGGCGTACCGGGCCGGGCGCTACGGGCTCGGACCGACGACGTTCGAGTTGCTGGCCGAACGCGGCTATCGGCTCGATTCGTCGATGCGACCGGGGTTCGATTACGCTCCTGAAGGCGGGCCGGATTTCTCGGCGCTCAACAATCACGCGTTTCGTGTCGGCGGGGTTGTCGAATTGCCGTCGACCACGGTGTTTACCGGGCTGGCGCGGGCAGGGGGGATGACACTCTATCGGGCGGGCGGACGTGTGCCCAAAGGCCGGGCCGTGCTGGCGCGCGCGCGGCTGCTCCAGCGCATCCCGCTGACGCCCGAAGGTATTCCGGTGGCAGAGGCTCTGGAGGCGGTGCGCGTCGCGGTGGGCGATGGCGTGCGGGTGCTGAGCTTCGCGTTCCATTCGCCCTCGCTCGCGCCAGGGCATACGCCGTACGTGCGCGACGATTCCGATCTGCGCGCGTTCTGGCTGTGGTGGGACAAGGTACTGGCCGAACTCGATCGATCGGGCGTGCGGCCCGCGGGGCTGGCAGAGGTGATTGAAGCGGCTGGTGGGCCCGGCAGGACTTGAACCCGCAACCTACCCGTTATGAGCGGGCAGCTCTAACCAGTTGAGCTACAGGCCCCACCTGCGCAAATCTGGTCGGGGAGACAGGATTCGAACCTGCGACATCCTGCTCCCAAAGCAGGCGCGCTACCAGACTGCGCCACTCCCCGACGCGGGCGATCCTCTAGGGGGCATTGTTGGGGGCGGCAAGCGCTGTCGCGATAAAACAAAAAGGGCGCCCCGCGAACGGGACGCCCTCTGTCGACTTCGGTCAGCCGAAGCGGCTTACTTGGTCGTGGTAGTCGTGGTGTTGCTCGTCGAGACTTCCGAGCGGATGCTGTCGGTCTTCGACTGGAGCGAGGTCGCCTGGTTGGTCGCGGCGGCCGACACGTTGTTGGTTTCGGCGTTGATCTGGTTGTCGAGCGCCGCAGCGTCGTTGGCCAGCGCGGCGTTGGTCGTGTCGGCGTCGTTGACGACGACGGTCTGCTGCTTGCACGCGGCCAGCGACATCAGGCCAGCGGCGGCGATAACAAAAGCAATCTTCTTCATCCGAAGGCTCCCCAAAAAACGATCCGTACGCCCTCCGGCTGTGCCGTTGGCGAGCGCAGAGGAATAGCGGCAGCAATGTGGCGGTCAATCGCCAATCGCCACCGCACTACCCGCTTTGCGACGGGTCGTTCGCGCGCGCTCAGCCGCGCGCGTTGGGCGTCACCGGCCCCAGTTCCTCGGGCGCGTTGGCGATCAGCCACAGCACGACGGTCCATGCCGCGACATTCTGGCGCAGCTGTTCGGGGTCGATCTTGTCGAGCGTGTCCTCGGGCGTGTGGTGCCAGTCGAAATAGCGCCAGCCCGATTGCCCGAGGTCGATGCCGGGCGCTCCGGCCTTGAGCAGCGGCCCGACGTCGGTGCCGCCGCCGGCCTTGTCGCGACCGCGCACGATGCCCAGCGGCGCCAGCGCCGCCGCGATGCGATCCGCCACGGGCTTGGCGCCGTCGGCCAGGTTGAATTCGACCTTCCAGACATTGTCCGCGCCGAAATCGGATTCGGACGCCATCGCGACCTTCTCCCCGGCGTGCGCCTTGGCATAGGCCTCACCGCCGAACCCGCCGGGCTCCTCGGCGCCGAACCACACGACGCGGATCGTGCGGCGCGGGCGGGGGCCATCGAGCAGGCGCTTGGCCGCCGCTGTGGTGATCGCGACGCCCGCGCCGTCGTCGATCGCGCCGGTGCCCAGGTCCCAGCTGTCGAGATGCCCGCCGATCACGATCATCCCGGCGTTGGGGGCGGTCCCCGGAACGTCGGCAACGACATTGCCCGATTCGGCGTCAGGCAGCACCTTGGGGGTCAGCGTCAGGTGCAGCGTGACCTTGTCGGTGCGTTTGAAGATGCGTTCGAGCTGTTCGGCATCGGCGACCGACAAGGCCGCCGCCGGGATTGGCGTTACCCCGGTCGACCAGTTCGTCCCGCCGGTATGCGGCCAGCGGCCCTTGTCGCTGCCGATCGAGCGGATGACGATCGCCGCCGCGCCCTTCTTGGCCGCGATGTTGGGGCCGACGAAGCGCGCCGCGCCGAACGCGCCATAGCCGCTGCCGTCCTGCGCCGCCTTCATGCTGTTCGAGACGAACGCGATCTTACCTTTCAGGCTGCCGTCGGGCACGGCCATCAGATCGCCGATGGTGGGGAAATAGACGACCGGGGCGGTGATCCCTTCAGCGGGCGTCGCGCCCGACCGGCCCAGCGCCGCGAGCGTCAGTTTCTGCGGGTAGGGGCCGACGATCTCGGCCTTCTCCTCGCCCCGCACCCACACCGGCATCGTGTAGGTCTCGATATGGACGTTCTTGAAGCCGAGCGCCTTGAGCTTGACCACCGCCCAGGCGCGGGCGCGCGCTTCGGCCTCGGTCGCGGCCAGCCGCTGCCCAACTTCGGTGGTGAGCCCCTCGACGATGTCCCATGCGACGTCGTCCTTCAGCGCCAGATCGCGCGCCTTGGCGACCGCCGGATCGACCGCCACCGAGATGGGCAGGGCGCGCTGCGCCAGCGCGGGGACGGCGATGGCGGCGATGCCGGCGAGGAGGAGGGGGGCGATCCGCATGTTGTTCTCCCTGAAAGGTGTTGGCAGCGGCTTAGAGCGGGGGACGCGGGCGGGGAAGTCCCTTCTCCCCTCCCTGGAAGGGAGGGGCCGGGGGTGGGTGGAACCTTGGCCGAGGTCAGGAGACTCATGACCCACCCCCAACCCCTCCCTTCCAGGGAGGGGAATCAGGTTGGACTTTCAATCGTGCACGCCAATCGCTATCTGCCCGCTCGACTTTTCCGCACACCCAGACACGGAGCAACGCGCCACCATGGCCGGCCAGTACGCATATGTCATGAAGGACATGACCAAGACCTTCCCCGGCGCGCCGAAGCCGGTGCTGAGCAACATCAATCTGCAATTCTATCACGGCGCCAAGATCGGCATCGTCGGCCCCAACGGCGCCGGCAAGTCGACGCTGATGAAGATCATGGCGGGGATCGACAAGGACTTTTCGGGCGAGGCATGGCCGGGCGAGAATGTGTCGGTCGGCTATCTTGAGCAGGAGCCCGAGCTCGACCCGACCAAGAGCGTGCTGGAAAACGTCAAGGACGGGGCGCGCGCGACCGCGGACCTGGTGGCGCGGTTCAACGAGATCGGGATGCTGATGGCCGAGCCCGATGCCGATTTCGACGCGCTCGGTGCCGAAATGGGCGATCTCCAGACCCAGATCGACGCGGTCGACGGGTGGAGCCTCGACAGCCAGCTCGAACTGGCGATGGAAGCATTGCGCTGCCCGCCCGGCGACAGCCCGGTCGACAAATTGTCGGGCGGTGAAAAGCGCCGCGTCGCGCTGACCCGCCTGCTGATCCAGAAGCCGTCGATCCTGCTGCTCGACGAACCGACCAACCACCTCGATGCCGAAAGCGTCGAGTGGCTCGAAAACCACCTGAAAGAATATGCCGGCGCGGTGCTGATGATCACCCACGACCGCTATTTCCTCGACAATGTCGTCAACTGGATCCTCGAAATCGATCGCGGCAAGTATTTCCCGTACGAGGGCAATTACTCGACCTATCTCGAGAAGAAATCCAAGCGTCTGGAGCAGGAGGACCGCGAGGAATCGAGCCGCCAGACCGCGATCAGGAACGAACTCGAATGGATTCGTCAGGGGGCCAAAGCGCGCCAGACCAAGTCCAAGGCGCGTATCGCCAAGTTCGAAGAGCTCGTCGAAACGCAGAAGAACCGCAAGCCGAGCGGCGCCCAGATCGTCATCCAGGTGCCCGAACGCCTCGGCGGCAAGGTGATCGAGGTCGAGAACCTGTCCAAGGCGTATGGCGACAAATTGCTGTTCGAGAACCTGTCGTTCACGCTCCCCGCGGGCGGGATCGTCGGCGTGATCGGCCCCAACGGCGCGGGCAAGTCGACCTTGTTCAAGATGATCATCGGCACCGAGACGCCCGATACCGGCACGATCGAAAAGGGCACCACGGTGCGTCTGGGCTATGTCGATCAGAGCCGCGACCATCTCGATCCGTCGAAGAACGTCTGGGAAGAGATTTCCGACGGGCTCGATTCGATGAAGATCAATGGCTTCGACCAGTCGACGCGGGCGTATGTCGGCGCGTTCAACTTCAAGGGCGCCGACCAGCAGAAGAATGTCGGCAAGCTGTCGGGCGGCGAACGCAACCGGGTCAACATCGCCAAGATGCTCAAGCGCGGCGGCAACGTGCTGCTGCTCGACGAACCGACCAACGATCTCGACGTCGAGACCTTGGGCGCGTTGGAAGAGGCGATCGAGAATTTCGCCGGCTGCGCCGTGGTGATCAGCCACGACCGCTTCTTCCTCGACCGGCTGTGCACGCACATCCTGGCGTTCGAGGGGAATTCGCACGTTGAGTGGTTCGAGGGGAATTTCGAGAGCTACGAGGAGGACAAGCGGCGGAGATTGGGCGACGCGGCGGATCGGCCTACGGCGCTGGCGTATAAGAAGTTGACGCGGTAGCTCTTGACCCGACCCGGCACTCCACTCAAGTTGCGTTGGGGGAGTGGCCGATTTGCGCGACCGCATCATCAGTGAGATTAGAAAATTCGTTGCTGATAATCGCGGTCAAACACCGGGAATAAAGTCATTTGAGATCGCTACGGGCATTCCAAGGAAGGAATGGCTGGGCAAGATCTGGGCTCGTTGGGGCGATGCGTTGCTCGAAGCTGGCTTCGAACCCAATGCCTTAACCCCGCGGATGAGCGGTGACGACATACTTGAGAAGTTGGGACGGGCCTGTTTGGACTTCGGTCGCTTGCCGTCCACGTCTGACCTGCGAGTCTATGGTCGTGGCAACCCTGATTTCCCTTCCACCAGCACGCTTGAAAACCACTATCTGACCCGCCCCGCGCTAGTGGAGGCGCTGCGAGCTTGGGTCGGTAACAAGCCCGAATTTGCAACGGTTATCGACATGCTGCCAGCGGCAGTGACTTCGCACATGGAAGTCGAGGAGAAGATCACGGAGGGACACGTGTATTTGGTCAAGTCAGGTGATTTTTTCAAAATCGGGCGCAGCGATCAAATCGAACGGCGGATGAAGGAAATTAGAATTGCCCTACCTCACGCTTCGACTCTCGAACACACCATCCAGACTGACGATCCGCCGGGAATCGAAGCATATTGGCACCGGCGATTTGCCGACAAGCGAGCAAATGGCGAATGGTTCAGATTGTCACGAACCGACGTCTCAGCTTTCAAACGTCGCCGGTTTCAGTAGCCTCAAGCCGCGACAGCCGGGACCCCGAGCGACACGCTTTGTTCAGAGCGACGCCGTCTCGACCGACAGACCCGCAATCGTTGCCGCCACGATCGGCTCGCCAAATGCGGTTTCGCGCCGCTCACCGAAAGTCTCGCCGGTCGGCGCCCAGAACTGATGGATGACCCGCGCATTGACATCGACCGCCCAATATTCAGCGACGCCTGCTTCGGCGTACAGACGCGCCTTAGTGGTTAGGTCGTAATCGAGCGAGGTATCGGCAATCTCAACAACCATCGAGATAGCATCGAGTGGCACTGGTCCTTTTTCCGGCAGGCTAGACGCCACGACAATGTCCGGTTGCGGCATACTGTGTTCGCCAAGTGCTACCGACGCTTCAATCCATGCTTGCAGGCCGTCCGTACGGTGATCGCAAGCAGCTGCCAGCGCCCTGAAGAGCGCCGTGTGAGTCCGGGCATGCTTGGCGAATTGCGCGTTCACCGCGAATACTTGCCCCTCGATCAGCTCGGTCTTCGCATAGCGATCGAACGCGCCTGACTCGTCCAGCAGGCGATATTCCTGCTGGGTCAACAAGTGACGCCGAGGCACGTTCGACGTGTCGATCGCTTGCGGAACGTTCATAGCGCAAACTTACCATAAAGGAGCCGTTTTCCCAACAATCGCGTGCAAAACGGATCAATTTGCCGCGCGGCCATCTTAAGCCGTAAACCGCTTCGTAAACCCCTTCACCGGCTGGCCCGCTTCGACATAGGCTTCGACATGGTCGACCCGCGACAGCGGGGAGCCTTCGCGGCAGGCTTCGACCAGCGCCGCGACGGCCTCTTCCTCCCCGGATACCATGATTTCGACCGTTCCGTCGGTGCGGTTGCGCACCCAGCCGGTGACCCCCAACCTGTGCGCGTGGCGGATGGTGAAGTCGCGATAGCCGACCTGGTGGACTTTGCCCGACACCAACACGCGCTGCATGACGCCCATACACGAACCCTTTACGCGACGGCGGGTTGATCCCGCCCGTCATTCAAAGGCTTAGCACTATCGTCCGGGGTTTGGGACGGTCGGGCACCGCCACTCGCCGCGTGCGCGGAGCATCTCAGCGGCGAGATGCGCGCATTTGCGGCGAGCCGATGCCCCGGCGCTCGGTTGCAATTGATGCGGAATATGTAATGTTCCCCGTTCCGTAATTTTGGGGGGAACCAGAATGGACAATCCGAACGCCGGCACGATCATCAACAAGATGCTCAATTTCGATACGATGATCGGCCCGGTGCTGATCAAGATCATGTATTTCATCGGCCTGATCGGGATCGCCATTGCCGGGCTGTTCATGCTGTTCGCGGGCGTAATGGCGCTGGGCTATCAACCCGCCTACGGCCTGCTCATGATCCTGCTGTCGCCGATCGCCGTGATTATTTACGCGCTGGTGTGGCGCTTCGCGTGCGAGATGTGGATCCTGATGTTCAAGGTCTATGACCGGCTGGGCGAGATCAAGGACAAGCTGCCCGGATAATCCGCGGGCACCGGCGGCGATCGCGCGCTCCTGCGCCGGACGCGCGCGATCGCCGTGCCATATCCTAGCTGGATTTGCTGCGCGCCGCGTCGACGCTCCACGGCCCCGCGCCCGCCGCCGCCAGATACAGGAAGATGAAGCAATAGAGCATCGCCGGTTCGCCCATGTTCGCCGCCGGAAAGAACCCCTTGGGTGCGTGGGCCATGAAATAGGCGACCGCCATCATTCCCGACAGGACGAACGCCACGGGGCGCGTGAACAGCCCGAGGATGATCAGCCCGCCGCCGACCAGCTCGAGCGTGCCCGCGGCGTAGAGCAAGGGATTGAGCGGCGCGGGGAACGGCGGCAGCCCGAAGAATTTGGACGTGCCGTGTTCGATAAATCCGAAACCCGCGACGATGCGAAGGATCGAAAGCAGGCGCGCGGCCCAGCTGGCGGGGATAGGCATGAGTAAACTCCCTGTTCGTTACGACCCCGATGTGGGGCGCGACGGGAGTAAGAACCATCCTCCGGGCGGAAACGGTCCGTTGCAGCTAAAGCGTGTTCCTCCGCGCAGGCGGGGGCCAGGGTGTCGCGCGATGTGCTGCGTGGCTCCGGGCCCCGCCCGCGCGGGCGAACTTAGGGGTAGCGAATCGCGATCACTTCATATTCGCGTTCGCCCGCCGGAAGCGTCACCCGCCGGAGATCGCCCACCGCCGATCCGCGCAGCGCGCGGGCGAGCGGCGCGCTCCATCCGATCCGGCCGGCTGTGGTGTCAGTCTCATCGTCGCCGACCAATGTCAGCACGCGCTCATCGTCATGCTCGTCGGCGATCGTCACCGTCGCGCCGAACCACACCTTGCCGCGATCTTCCTGCGCCGCCGGATCGATCACCTTCGCGGCCTTCATCCGCCGCGACAGGAAGCCCAGCCGCCGGTCGATTTCGCGCAGCCGCTGGCGCCCGTAAATGTAATCGCCATTTTCCGACCGGTCGCCATTGCCCGCCGCCCACGACACGACCTCGACGATCTTGGGGCGTTCGACGCCGAGCAACTGCTCATATTCGGCGCGCAGCACCGCATAGCCGGCCGGGGTGATGTAATTGGGGCGGTCGGAAATCGAGCGTCAGCCCGGGCGTTTGTTGCCGAGATACCAGCTCAGCCGTGCCTGGCCGGTCGAGAGCGAACGCTGCGGGTTGATCAGGTCATAGACCACCGCGTTTTCGAGCACGTGCTGGACGTAGCGGCGCGTTTCCTCGATCGGGATCGCCTCGATCCAGTCGATCCAGGTATCGACGCTGCCGCCGCGCGGATCGCCGTTGGCGGCGAGCCATTTGTTCACGTTGCCGCCGCCGGCATTGTACGCCGCGACCGCCAGCGGATAGCTGTTATATTGCGCGTAGAGCCGCTGGAAATAGGCGGTGCCGAGCTGAATGTTATAGTCGGTGCTCGACAGCAACAGCTCCGAATCCCACGACAGGCCGAGCTTCCCGGCCTGTTCGCGCGCGGTGCCCGGCATCAGCTGCATCATGCCCTTCGCGCCGACCCGGCTGATCGCGCCGCGGTCGAACTGGCTTTCCTGCCGCATGATCGCATGCGCCATGGTCCACATCCCGCCGACCTGATCGGGCACGTTGACCACCGGGAACCCGGTCAGCGTGTAGTCGCTCAATCCGTTATTGAGCGCGCTGCGTCCGGTCATCACCGCCAGATCGGGGCGCTGGATCGTGCGCGCCAGTTCCGCCGCCAGCGCCTGACCCTCGACCGTCACCGCGCCGCTATAGGCGATCTGCCGGATGAACGCGCTTTGATCCTTGTACGCACCGATCGTCCCGAGATATTGCGCCGCGCGAACGACTTCGCTGGCGTAGAAAGCCGAGCGCGCGGCGGGGCTGATCGTGGGCCGGCCCGGATCCGCCGGCGGGCGCAACGTCTGCCCCAGCGCTTCGGTCGCCAGCTGCCCGTAAAACTGGTCGCCGAAGCGCCCGGCCGATGCCAGATAGGCCTTCGCGTCCTCGCTCCGCCCGCCCGATTGCGCGGCGCGCCCGGCCCAATATTGCCCCTTCGCCTTCAGCGCGGTCGATCGCGATCCGCCGGCATAGCGGACGAACAGCGGTACGGCGTCGGCGGGTCGCCCCAGTCGCTTCAGCGCCATTTGCCCGGCCAGCAGCGTCAAATTGGTATAGGTATCGCGCTCGCCCAGCGGGCGCGCCGACACGTCGGTGCCGGGGGCATAGGCATCGTCGACCTGACTGGCGATGGCGTAAGCCGTCGAATAGTCGCCCGCCGCGATCGCTGCGCGCGCGTTCCTGAGCAGCAGATCGAACCAGCGATATGCGTCGGCGGGGCGCGTGACGAAATTGTGCGGCCGCGCCAACAGCGATCGCGCCGACCCGGCGGCACCGGCCGTGGTCAGCCAGACCGCCTTGTCGGCCAGATAGCCGGCATCGCCCGCACCAATGAGGTCGCTCGCGCCCGCGCCGGGGGCATTGGTGCGCAAATCGAGCCGCGCCTGAAACAGCGGACGCCTGGCGGGGCTGGTCAGCGCGATCTGGCGCTGCGCCTGCGCGATCGATCCCTGCCACAGCAATTGATCCATCCGCGCGTCGTGATCGGCCGCGGTCAGCGCATCGGGCCAGCTTGCCAGCACCATGGCTTCGTCGGCGGGGGTCAGCGTGCCCATCGCCCAGCCGTTGCGTGCCGCAGCCTTTGCTTCGGCCGGCGTGCCGAACCCGCCGAGCGCCTGCGCGTAGCGCATCCACGCCGAAGCGGTTTGCGGCGGATAGCGGCGGAAGAAGGAGATCACCAGATTGGCGGAAAATGGCGCGCGTTGCAGCGCGGCTTCGGCCGCCTTGCGCATCTGGACATCGCCCGGCCAACCGGGATGCGCGAGCAGGAAGCGCGCGTAACTGTCGAACGGCGCGGTGGCGATGCCGTTGAGCGAGCGCCAGTCGGTGATCGCGGCGGACAATGCGGCGTTCGCGGCCGGATCGGCGCTCGTCCCGCCAAGCTTCGACTTGGCCCATTCCAGCTGGTCCTGGAACGATGCAACGCTGGCCGCTGCCAGCCCCGTTACAGCGACAACGAAAACGCCCGCTTTGATCCAACGCCGTACCATGTGGACAGAATAGGGCATCGCCACGTATCTGTCAGGTCACAAAAATACATAAGTACGCGGTTTCGGCGCGCCACAGGAGCATTTAAGCATGTTTTCGGGTTCGATCCCGGCGCTGGTCACGCCGTTCGCGGCGGATGGCGCTTTTGTCGAGAGCGCGTTTCGCGAGCTGGTCGAGTGGCAGATTGTCGAAGGGTCGGCCGGACTGGTGCCGTGCGGGACGACCGGCGAAGCCGCGACGCTGACCTATGACGAACATTTTTACGTCGTGCGCGTCTGCGTCGATCAAGCCGCCGGGCGGGTGCCGATTCTGGCGGGCGCCGGGTCGAACGACACGCGTGTCGCGATCGCCAACGTCCATGCCGCGAAAGCCGCGGGCGCCGACGCCGCTTTGATGGTCCCGCCTTATTACAATCGTCCGAGCCAGGAGGGCATCTTTCGCCATTTCGAAGCGGTGGCGAAGGAAAGCCCGCTGCCGATCATCCTCTACAACGTGCCCGGCCGCACCGTGACCGACATCCAGCCGGCGACGATGGCCCGGATCGTTCAGGCGTTTCCGGATGTCTACATCGGTGTGAAGGACGCGACCGGATCGCTCGGCCGCGTCACCGAACAGCGCGCCGGATGCGGCGCGGGGTTCGAACAGCTGTCGGGCAATGACGAAACCGCGCTGGCGTTCAACGCGATGGGCGGGACGGGGTGCATCTCGGTCACCGCCAATGTCGCGCCGCGGCTGTGCGCCGAGTTTCAGGCGGCATGGGCGGCGGGCGACATCGCCACCGCGCGCGCGCTCCACGACCGGCTCTATCCGCTCCACCTCGCGATGTTTACCGACGCGTCGCCGGGCCCGGTCAAATATGCGCTGAGCAAGCTCAAGCCCGAATGGCCGCTGCACCTGCGTTTGCCGATGACCGAGGCGAACGAGACGAGCCGCAAGGCGGTGGACGAGGCGATGGCGAAAGCGGGGGTGGCGTAGTCTCGCCGCTGCCCCTACATCCCGCCATCTGATGGCTCGTCCCAAACCCCCCACGTTCGAAAAGACCAAGATCGTCGCCGAAAACCGTCGCGCGCGGTTCGAGTACACGATCGATACCGTGTACGAAGCGGGGATCGCGCTGACCGGGACAGAGGTGAAGTCGCTGCGCGGCGGCGAGGGATCGATCGCGGAAAGCTATGCCGAAGTGAACGGCACGGGCGTGTGGCTGGTCAATTCGAACATCCCCGAATTCAGTCACGGCAATCGCTATAATCACGAACCCAAGCGGCCGCGTAAATTGTTGCTGCACGAACGTGAGATCAACAAATTGCATGGCGCCGTCGCGCGCGAAGGCATGACGCTGGTTCCGCTGATGATCTACTTCAATTCGAAGGGTCGCGCGAAGGTGGAACTGGCCTTGGCCAAGGGGCGCAAGGATCACGACAAGCGCGCCGCGATCAAGGAACGCGACTGGAAGCGCGAAGCCGGCCGGATCATGCGCGAGCGCGGGTAAACCGTCATTCCCCTCGCGCTGGCGGGAGGGGAGACGACCGCTCTTATCGACCAATTGACTAGCCGTAGCACCGGAGTAGAACACCGTGCATTCGGGGCCGCGATGGCCATGTTCGCTCATGCGCGTCCGCTGTCCCGTACTCGCTAAACAAGGGATGTCTCTCGATGAAGCCTATCGCCTTCGCTCTGCTCGCCGCCACCGCATTGGGCGGCGCTGCCATCGTCCAGCAGACCGCCGCCACCGCCGCCCCCGCCGGTAAGCCCACGTTCGGCACGTTCGGATTCGATACGCCGGGGATGGACAAGAGCGTCGCGCCGGGGGACAATTTCTACCAATATGGCAACGGCACGTGGGCGAAGAACACGCCGATCCCCGCCGACAAGGCCAATTACGGCTCGTTCAACCTGCTCTCCGATCTGTCCGAAGCGCGCACCAAGGGGATATTGGAAGGCCTTGCCGGCGACCCCAATTCGAAGATCGGGGTGGCCTATTCGACCTATCTCGATCGTGCTGCGATCGATGCCAAGGGACTGGCGCCGATCCAGCCGTGGCTCGCCGAAATCAAGGGCACGGCCAAGGACGGCTATTCGGCGCTGCTCGCCAAGGCCGGCGCGGTCGGCGTACGCGGCGTGCTCGGCGCCTATGTCGGCCAGGACGACAAGAACCCCGAAGTCTATGTGCTGAGCGTCAACCAGTCGGGCCTCGGCCTGCCGGATCGTGACTATTACCTGAAACCCGACGCCAAGCTGGCTGAAGCCAAGGCTGCGTATCAGGCGCACATCGCCAAGGTCTTCACGCTCGCAGGCGAAGCCAATCCCGAGGCGCGCGCCAAGGCTGTGGTCGATTTCGAAACGGAAATCGCCAAGGTCAGCTGGACTCGCATCGACAGCCGCGACGCCGACAAGACGTACAACAAGATGACCGTCGCCGACCTGCAGAAGTCGGCGCCGGGGCTCGACTATGCGACGATCTTCAAGGGGCTCGGGGCGCCGGTCGACAGCGTCATCGTGTCGCAGCCCTCGGCGATCACCGGCATCGCCAAGCTGGTCGGGGACACGCCGATCGGGGTGCTCCAGGATCAGCTGATCCTGCGCAGCCTCGACGGCTTCGCCGACGTGTTGCCCAAGCCGTTCGACGACGAACAATTCGCGTTTTACGGCAAGGTCCTGTCGGGCACGCCCGAGCAGGAAGCGCGGTGGAAGCGCGCTGTGCAGTTCACCACCGGGTCGCTCGACGACGAAGTGAGCAAAATCTACGTCCAGAAATATTTCCCGCCCGCGACCAAGGCTGCGGCTGACAAATTGGTCAAGAACGTGATCGCGGCGATGGGCAAGCGGATCGACAAGCTCGAATGGATGTCGCCCGAAACCAAGGTCAAGGCACACGAGAAGCTCGCGGCGTTCACCCCGAAGATCGGGTATCCGACCCAGTGGAAGGACTATAGCTCGCTGTCGATCGTCAAGGGCGATGCGTTCGGCAATAATCTGCGCGCCAATCAATGGCAGGTTCGCGACAATATCGGCCATCTCGGCAAGCCGCTCCAGCGCTGGGAGTGGGGCATGACCCCGATGACGGTCAACGCTTATGCCAATTTCGGCATGGTCGAGATCGTCTTCCCCGCGGCGATCCTGCAGCCGCCGTTCTTCGATCCCAACGCCGACGCCGCGGTCAATTATGGCGGGATCGGCGCGGTGATCGGGCACGAATTGTCGCACCACTTCGACGATCAGGGCGCGAAATACGACAAGACCGGCAAGCTGACCAAATGGTGGACCGACGCCGACGTCGCGGCGTTCAAGAAGCTGTCCGACATGCTGGTCGCGCAATATGACGCGTATGAGCCGCTGCCGGGCAAGCACGTGCAGGGCAAGCTGACGCTGGGCGAGAATTCGGCCGATCTGGCCGGGCTGTCGGTGGCGTATGATGCGTACAAGGCGTCGCTCGGCGGCAAGCCCGCGCCGGTGCTCGGCGGCTATACCGCCGATCAGCGCTTCTATCTCGGCTGGGCGCAGGTGTGGCGCCGCAGCTATCGCGAGGCGAACCTGCTCCAGCGGCTGCTCACCGATCCGCACTCGCCCAGCGAACAGCGCGCCAATATCGTGCGCAACATGGACCCGTGGTACGCCGCGTTCAAACCGACCCCGGGGCAGAAACTGTATTTGGCACCGAAGGATCGCGTGCGGATCTGGTGATCTGACGTCGCGCAAGCGAGGATAATAGCGCCGTCGGTGGGAAAACCCGTCGGCGGTGTTTCCTTCTGGATTCCCCTCCCTGGAAGGGAGGGGTTAGGGGTGGGTGGGTGCGAGGCCGGGCGAGGCATTTCCTCTCGGGCCGACCCACCCCCGACCCCTCCCTTCCAGGGAGGGGAGAATCGCGGTCCTTGACCTCCCCCTTATCCACGCCACAAGGAGCGGGATGGCTTCGCGTCCCGCTCCCTTCGCCGATATGTCCGCGCCCGGTCACCGCCGCGCGTTGCTCGTCGCGGGCGGGTGCGCAGTCGCGGCGGCGCTGATCGCGCTGTTCGTGCTCAAGAGCCCGCAAGTCGCCGGTGGGTTCGTCGCGGCGATGCTGCTGATGGCCGGTGCCGCGTACGTCTGGTCGCGCTTTGTGCCCGGTACCGCCGAAGTTGCGATCGACACCGATTGGAGCATCGCGCGCACGCTCGCCGCCGCCAGCGACGATGCGCTCGCGGTGACCGACCGCGCCGGGCGGCTAATCTGCGCCAACGAGCGTTATCGCGCGCGCTTCAACGGCTATCCCACTCCGCCCGGGCTGCCGCTCGACGGCAATGGCGGCGCGGAGCTGGCCACCGCCGGCCGCGCGGCATGGCGCGACGGGTCGGCGCAGCTCGACCGCGTGCTCACGCGCGGCGCGCCGCTGGCGGTCGCGATCGAGCGCACCGGCGAGAGCGAAGACATGCTCGTCTGGCGCTTCCACGAGGCGGAAGGGCTCGACCTTGCCACCAACGTCCAGTCGCTGATCGCCGGGCCCACCGGCGACCGGCTGGCTGCGGCCGGGATCATGGCCGCGCTGATCGCCCCCGACGGGCGCCTGCTCGCCGCCAACCGCGTGTTGCGCGAACGCGCGATGGGGCATGAGGAAAGCGTTGTCGCGGGCCGCGATTTCGCGCGCTTCCTGACCGCCGACGATAAGGGGCAGGTGCGCTTCGAGCGCGAAGGCGCCAAGGGCACGCCGCTGCGCGTGCTCCAGATCCCGTTCCTCGACGGCGACGACGCGCCGATCCTGGTCGCGTTGCTCGACGAAGAAACGAGCGGGCAGCCGGCGATCGGCGGCAGCGCCGCCGCGCCCGTCAAAAGCCTGATCTCGCTGCTCCCCGTCGGACTGGCGCTGGTCGACCGCGATGGCCGCTTCGTCCAGATGAACGACAGCTTCGTCCGCGCGGCGCAGGTCGATGCCGCGCACCCGCCGCTCTACCCCGGCGACATCGTCGTGCGCGAAGACAAGGCCGCGGTCGCCGACATGATCCGCAAGTTCGCCAGCGGCGCGACGCATTCGATGGACATGGCGATCCGGCTGAAGGATCACCCCGACGAACCGGTCGCGCTGACGATCGCCGGCGCGCGCGGGCTGGGCGATGCCGCGGTGCTGCTCAGCCTGAAGGACAATGGCGAGGAAACGCGGCTCAAACGCGAAGTCGCGCAGGCCACCAAGATGCAGGCGGTCGGCCAGCTGGCGGGCGGGGTGGCGCACGATTTCAACAACATCCTGACCGCGATCATCGGGCATTGCGACCTGATGCTGATGCGCCATTCGCCCGGTGACAGCGATTATGACGACATCCAGCAGGTCAAGGCCAACTCGAACCGCGCCGCCAGCCTGACCCGGCAATTGCTCGCTTTCTCGCGCCAGCAGACGCTGCGCCCGCAGATCCTGCAATTGCCCGATGTGATTTCCGAAGTGTCGCAATTGCTCAAGCGGTTGATGGGCGAAACCGTGAAGCTCGAAATCCGCCACGGGCGCAATCTGGGCGCGGTGCGTGCCGATCCCGGCCAGCTCGAACAGGTCGTCGTCAACCTCGCGGTCAATGCGCGCGATTCGATGCTGACCAAGGACGCCAGCGGCGGCACGCTGACGATCACCACGCGCGCGGTCAGCGCCGCCGAGGTCCGCCGGATGGGGTCGGATATCCTGCCGATCGCCGATTATTCGTCGCTCGAGATCAGCGACTCCGGGGTCGGCATCCCGCCCGAGATCGTCGGCAAGATTTTCGAGCCGTTCTTCACCACCAAGGAAGTCGGCAAGGGCACCGGGCTCGGTCTGTCCACGGTTTACGGCATCGTCAAACAATCGGGCGGGTACATCTTTGCCGATTCGACGCCGGGGCAGGGGGCGGTGTTCACGATCTACTTGCCCGTGCACAGCGCCGAAGCGCCAAAATCGGGCAAGGCGATCCCGCTGGCCAAGGATAAGCCCGCCGATCTGTGGGGCACCGGCACGATCCTGCTGGTCGAGGATGAGGACATGGTCCGCACCGTCGCCGAACGCGCGCTCACCCGGCAGGGCTATACCGTGTTGACCGCGGAGCATGGCGAAGCCGCGCTCGAATTGCTCGCCACCTCGCCGCGCCCCGATCTGCTGATCTCCGACGTGGTCATGCCGACGATGGACGGCCCGACGATGGTCCGCCACGCGCGCGAAAAATACCCCGATCTGCCGATCCTGTTCATGTCGGGCTATGCCGAGGAGCAATTGCGCAAGTCGATCGACCTCGACAACGTCGCCTTCCTAGCCAAACCCTTTTCGGTGCAGCAATTGGCGGAAGCCGCGCGCGATGTACTTGCCGCAGCCGTAACGGACTGACAAAGCGCTTCCATGGCCGCACCACTCCGTATCCTGATCGTCGAGGACGAGCCGCTGATTGCGATGATGCTCGAAGATTTTCTCGAGATGCTGGGCAAGGTGCATGTCGGCCCGTGCGACTGCGTGCAGGCGGCGCTGGCGACGATCGAGCAGGAACATCCCGATGCCGCGATCCTCGATATCAACCTGTCGGGTGGCGAGAAAAGCTGGCCGGTCGCCGATGCGCTGGCGGCAAAGGGCATCCCGTTCGTGCTGTCGAGCGGGGGTGAAGAAGTCGCCGACGGCCATGCCGACCGCCCGCGACTGGCCAAGCCGTACACGATGGACGGGGTCGAGAAGGCGCTGGCGGCTTTGGGCTGACGCGTCATCCCAGCGAATGCTGGGATCGCAGGCGATGGTGCAGTACGAGAGCCGCAAACGACCCCAGCGTTCGCTGGGGTGACGGCAGGTCAGGCCGTCCGTTCGGGCACTTCCGCCGCGTCGGCCTCCAGCGAATCCATCGGCGCGACCGCCTCCCACGGAAACACGAACCAGTCCTTTTGCACATTGCGGTCGATCACTTCCGCGCGATACTCGACCGTCTCGCTCGACCGTTTGTTGTCGAGCAAGGTCGCAAACCGGATGCTGTCGCGCGCCGCGCCCGCCGTCGCCAGCGCCGCGCGCAGCTTGCCGATCGTCGCGCCGGTGTCGTTGATGTCGTCGACGAACAGCAATCTTTCGCCGTCGCGCGTTCGCGCCGCCAGCCGGATCAGCGGCGCGTCGGAGAAATCCTCGACCTTCGACGAATGATCGACCGACAGCATCGGCAGGCCGGTCGCGTGGCTGAGATAGACCGCCGGCGCCAGCCCGCCGCGTCCGATCCCGATGATGAAGCTCGGCGTCCACCCGCCCTTCGCCAGTTCGGCGGCGAGCGTATGGATTTGCGCGACGAAATCGTCATGCGGGATCGGGGTAAAAACCGGCATCAATTGGCCTCCACATAAGCGTCGAGCGTCGCGAGGTGCTGCGCGACCTCGTCGTCGTTCAGGAACGACCCCAGGAACGAATTGCGCGCCAGCGTGACCAGTTCGGCCTTGCTCAGATCGCGCGCCTCGGCCGCCGCGATGAAATTGGCGCCGATATAGCCGCCGAAATAGGCCGGATCGTCCGAATTGATCGTGGCGCGCAAGCCCAGATCGAGCATCCGGTCGATCGGATGCTCGTCGATCGACGCCACGTTGCACAATTTGACGTTCGACAGCGGGCACACCGTCAGCGTCATCCCCGTGCGCGCCAGCCGCGCAGTGAGTACCGGGTCCTCGAGGCTGCGATTGCCGTGATCGAGCCGGTCGATGTCGAGCAAATCGAGCGCCTGATAGACATAGGCCGGCGGGCCTTCCTCGCCGGCATGCGCGACCAGCTTGAGGCCCAGCGCGCGGGCTTCGGCGAAAACGCGCGCGAACTTCTCCGGCGGGTGGCCGACTTCGGACGAATCGAGCCCGACCCCGGCGATCTTGTCGAGCCACGGTTCGGCCATCGCGAGGGTCGCGAACGCGGCCTCCTCGTCGAGGTGGCGCAGGAAGCACAGGATCAGCTTGGAGGTGAGGCCATGCTTCGCCTCGGCCTCCGCCATCCCCGCGAGCAACCCTTCGATCACCGTGCCGAACGCGATCCCGCGATCGGTGTGCGTCTGCGGATCGAAGAAGATTTCGGCATGCACCACCCCGTCCGCCGCGGCGCGATCGAAATAGGCGATCGCGAGGTCACGGAAATCGGCCTCGGTCTGGAGCACCCCGGCGCCGGCATAATAGATGTCGAGAAAGTCCTGCAAATTGGAGAAGCTGTACGCGGCGCGCACCTCCTCGACCGAGGCATAGGGAATGGCGATGCCGTTGCGCTCGGCCAGCGCGAACATCAGCTCGGGCTCGAGGCTGCCCTCGATATGCAGGTGAAGCTCGGCCTTGGGCAGGCCGGCGATGAAGGCGTTCAGGTCGGTTATCATGCGGTGCAGCATCGCGCGGGACGGCGGCGGGGGCAAGCCCGTCGTCATTCCAGACGATCGAACAAGCTTTGCGCAACGGCAAAAAGCGATCCGTGCTCTATCGATGTGGTATATCCGGGCGTCACACATTCGAACGTGGTGTCGTGAAACGGTAATATAAGGTGGTCGTAAGAGTCGTAGCTGGACGGGTCGTGGCGTGAGTGGACGCTATCGATGCGCCGAAGCTCTTCGATCCAGCGGGAACCGATCACTTTCATTGCGGTATAGGGCTCGAACCCACTGCCGTTCAGCGGATGGCCCGCAAATGTTTCGTCGCCCGGGCTGCCGAATTTGGTGGCCAGGCACCAATCGAAGTCGACCACGCCGATCTGGCCCTCCTCGGCCAACAGAAACAACAGGACGGCTTTGCTGTCCAATTGCAGCAATAGCGGCAATGGTGCCCCGACATCCCATTGTAACGGAAAGTCTGCGCGTATCGCATAAGGTCGACCCTCTGCCGCGGCCAACGCTCGCTCCGCGGCCCATACGGCGTGCCGGGCGGCTTCACATTCTTCGACTTCTCCACCGACATGTTTTGGGGCGAGAGCTCGGTAAGCCTCGGTCAGGCGTGCGTTAGCGGCGGCAAGGTTAGCCTGTAGCGCATTGATATCGCTTCCCATGACTCCGAGAGTAGCCCGGCAGGTCGAGCACGTCCATTTGCCTGTCGCGCTGCTTCTGTAGGTGCCCGCGCAATATTGATCCGATCCGGAGGCGAAATATTTTATGTTCCGCTATTGTTCTATAGGAACAAACACGATACATGCAGCTTCACAGATTGACGCGGACGCGGTTCGCACTAGCGGTGGAGGCAGCAATGGCGGCATCTTTGAAGGTTATCGACAACCCTATGGCACTCTCCAACGACAAGAGCGCGAACGAGCGCGCGAAAGCACTCGAAGCGGCGCTGGCGCAGATCGACCGCGCGTTCGGCAAGGGCTCGGCGATGAAGCTCGGCTCGAAGCAGTCGATGGAGGTCGAGACGATCTCGACCGGCTCGCTCGGGCTCGACATCGCGCTCGGCGTCGGCGGCTTGCCGCGCGGCCGGGTGATCGAAGTGTACGGGCCGGAAAGCTCGGGCAAGACCACGCTGGCGCTCCACGTCATCGCCGAAGCGCAGCGCAACGGCGGCACCGCGGCGTTCGTCGATGCCGAACATGCGCTCGATCCGATCTACGCCAAGAAGCTGGGCGTCGACATCGACGAACTGATCGTGTCGCAGCCCGATACCGGCGAACAGGCGCTCGAGATCGTCGATACCTTGGTGCGCTCGAACGCGATCGACGTGCTGGTGATCGATTCGGTCGCCGCCCTGGTGCCGCGCGCCGAAATCGAAGGCGAAATGGGCGACAGCCATGTCGGACTGCAGGCGCGGCTGATGTCGCAATCGTTGCGTAAGCTGACCGGCTCGATCAGCCGTTCGCGCTGCATGGTGATCTTCATCAACCAGCTGCGCATGAAGATCGGCGTGATGTACGGCAATCCCGAGACCACCACCGGCGGCAACGCGCTCAAATTCTACGCCAGCGTCCGGCTCGACATCCGCCGCACCGGCGCGATCAAGATCGGCGACGAGGTCGTCGGCAACGCCACACGAGTCAAAGTCGTCAAGAACAAGGTCGCGCCGCCGTTCAAGCAGGTCGAATTCGACATCATGTACGGCCAGGGCATTTCCAAGATCGGCGAAATCCTCGACCTCGGGGTCAAGGCCGGGCTGGTCGAGAAATCGGGCGCATGGTTCAGCTACGACAGCGTGCGGATCGGGCAGGGACGCGAAAACGCCAAGGTCTTCCTCAAGGAAAACCCCGAAATGGCCGAGCGGCTCGAAAAGGCGATCCGCACCCGCACCGAGATCGTCGCCGAGGAAATGATGGCCGGCCCGTCGGAAGACGACGACCTTTGATCGATCCGGCCAGATCCGGCAATCTTGGTGCGATGCAACCAAGTCGGGCGCTGGCCGTTAACACTTTACCCCCCGCGGCGATCCCCCCTCCGCCGCACTTCCCGGAAAGGCCCGCCCGTGTCGGCGGGCCTTTCATATTTGGGGACGGACCGGTTCACACGCGATAGTGTCAAGTTAGTGTCAACTTTGGACGGTGGGCGCAGCGCTGGTGCGCAGTCGGGGGAGGGCGTCACCTTTGTCATCTTCCGCGCGGCGCCGAAACTCCATTGCGGACGGCTTCCGGCGCGACGACATTCCGGTAAGAACGTATGTCGAGTGACGCGGGAGGAGCAGGAATGACCAACGCCTATGACTGGAGCGGGCCTGTCGGCGATGTCTGGGCGCGCGAATGGCAGAGGACAGATCGCAGCTTTGCCGGACTCAGCCCGCACCTCAACGCCGCGATCCTCGCTGCTGCGCCCGATCGCGGGCTGGCGATCGATCTCGGATGCGGCGCGGGCGAAACCAGCATCGCGCTGGCGACGGCGCGACCCGCGCTCACCGTGCGTGGGGTGGACCTGTCCGACGGGTTGATCGCGATCGCGACCGACCGCGCGGCGGGTATCGCCAATCTCGCTTTTCACGTCGGCGACACCGCCGCGCTCGATCCGGCGACCGCCGCCACTCTGTTCGTTTCCCGCCACGGGGTGATGTTCTTCGCCGATCCCGTCGCGGCCTTGACGTCGATCCGCCGGGCAGCATCGCCCGGCGCAGCGCTGGTCTTCTCCTGCTTCCGCGCGCCCGACGCCAATCCGTGGTCGACGATCGTCGATGCACCATCGGCCGACGCCCCGGTAGCGGCCGCAGGATATGCCCCCGGCCCGTTCGGGTTCGCGGATCGCGAAGCGACCGCGGCGATCCTCGCGCGCGCCGGCTGGACCGACATCGAAGCGGTGCCCATCGATTATACCTACATCGCCGGCGCCGGCCCGGACCCGGTCGCGGATGCGGTCGATTTCTTCGCGCATATCGGCCCTGCTGCGCGCGCGCTGGCCGATGCCGAGCCCGATCGTCGCGCCGATTTGCTCGCGCGTTTGACCTCGGTGCTTGCCGCGCACGAGACGGACGGTCAGATAGAGTTTCCCGCAGCGGCCTGGATATGGACCGCGCGGGCAGGAGAGCCCGCATGACCTTGATCGTCCACCACCTCAATAATTCGCGCTCGCAGCGCATCCTGTGGATGCTCGAGGAGCTCGGGCTCCCGTACGACATCAAGCATTATCAGCGCGATGCGAAGACGATGCTGGCGCCGCCCGAACTGCGCAAGGTCCACCCGCTCGGCAAGTCGCCGATGCTTGAGGATGAAGGCCGGATCATCATCGAAACCGGCGCGATCTGCGAATATCTGGTCGAGAAAGCCGACGGCAAACTGGGCGCGCCCGCGCATCGCGACGCCGCGTTGCTCTACCGCCAGTATCTTCACTATGCCGAGGGCTCGATGATGCCGCCCTTGCTCCTGATGCTGGTGGTCAACCGCATCCCACTGATGGGCAAAACCGTTGCAAAGCGGATCCAGCCGATGATCGACGTGCATCTCGATTATGTCGAAAGCGAACTGGCCAGCCGCCCGTGGTTCGCCGGCGACGAGATCACCGCCGCCGACATCATGATGAGCTTCCCATTGGAAGCCGCCGGCAGCCGCGCCGGACTCGACGCGTCGCGCCCCGCGACAACCGCCTGGCTCGCCAAGATCCATGCCCGTCCGGCGTACCAGGTCGCGCTCGAAAAGGGCGGACCCTACGCTTACGCGTGACCGCTCAACCCCGGCCACTCAGCCCGTGGCTGGGAGCATGCGGCGGCTCGATTTCGGAGGCGACGGGCGTATCGAGTTCGCCCTCCCACCGCGCCACGACGCTCGCCGCGACGGCATTGCCGACGACATTGGTCGCCGACCGGCCCATGTCGAGGAACTGATCGACCCCGACGATCAGCAGCAGGCCCGCTTCGGGAATGCCGAATTGCGACAGCGTGGCGGCGATCACGACCAGACTGGCGCGCGGCACTCCGGCAATGCCCTTCGACGTGACCATCAGCGTCAGCAGCATAGCGATTTGCGTCCCGATCGTCAGCTCGATCCCGTACGCCCTGGCGATGAACAGCGACGCGAAGGTCATGTACATCATCGACCCGTCGAGGTTGAACGAATAGCCGAGCGGCAGGACGAAGCTGGCGATCTTGGGCGGTACCCCGAAGCGCTCGAGCGCTTCCAGCGTCCGCGGAAATGCCGCTTCGGAGGAGGCGGTCGAAAACGCCAGCAGCGTCGGTTCGCGGATATAACGGAACAGCAGCCACGCACGCTTGCCGATGATCAGAAACGCCGCGAACCCGAGCAACAGCCACAGCGTCCCCAACCCGGCGTAAACGCTGATCATGAAATAGCCGAGCTTGATGATCAGGTCGGGACCGTGTTCGATCAGCGCCGCGGAAATCGCCGCAAACACCGCAACAGGTGCGAAGCGCATGACATAGTCGGTGACCTGCAGCATCACCGCAGCCAGCCCTTCGGCGGCCACGACCAGCGGCTTGGCCTTATCGCCAACCGCGGTGATAGCGACGCCGAAAAAGACCGAGAAGATAACGATCTGAAGGATCTCGTTGGTCGCCATCGCATCGACGATCGACGACGGCACGATGTGCGTGATGATCTTCGCCAGATCGAAATTGGCCTTGTCGATCCCCGACGCGGCCGTGGCAGCCGGCGGGGTCAGATGGGGCGTCAGGCCCAGCATGTCGCCCAGCGAGGAGGACAGGTGAAACATGATCAGCCCGAGCGTCAGCGACATCAGGCTGGCGCCGACGAACCAGCCGAGCGCCTTGCCGCCAACGCGGCCCAGCGCACCGGAATCGCCCATATGCGCAATCCCCACGACCAACGTGGAGAAGACCAGCGGCGCAATGATCATCTTGATCAGTCGAAGGAAAATCGTGGTGACGATCGAGAAATAGCCGGCGATCTTTTTCAGGTGAAGCGCCGCGTCGGGACTGGTGTCGCCGCCCGCGATCCAGACATGCATGGCCCATCCAACGATCAGCCCGAGCACCAGCCCGATCAGAATGAAGGTCGTCAGCCGCTTCGCCAAAGTCGCTCTCCCCGTTTGCGGCGGACAGGGAAAGGGGATTGTCGCGGCCGGGTCAAGAACCCTATCGTCGCGGCCATGCCCGAACCGACCTTTTCCCCCGCCCGCCGCGCTCTGCTCGCCGCTGCTGCCGCCGCTCCGCTGCTGGTCGCCGGGGCGGCCCGCGCGGCTGGGCCGGATCTGGCGTCGCTCAGCGACATGACCGTCGGCGCGTCGCCGATCGGGGAAAGCGAACGCAACACCCGCGTCGTGCAGGCTCAGCGGCTGATGAAGGCGAGCGGGATCGGCGCCGTGCTGATCGAACCCGGGTCGTCGCTATCCTATTTCACCGGTATCCGCTGGGGCCGCAGCGAGCGTGCGATGCTGGCGATCCTGCCGGTGGAGGGGCAGCCGTGCATCGTCTCGCCCTATTTCGAAGAGCCTCGCATGCGCGAAACGCTGGGCATCGCCGCCGAGGTACGCGTGTGGCAGGAGGATGAGGATCCGCTGAAGGTCGTCGCGGGTTTCCTCAAAGACCGCAAGCTCGCCGCGCATCCGGTCGGGATCGAAGAGACGGTGCGCTTCTTCATCCCGGACATGCTGGCGCGTGCTCAGCCCGGCGCGAAAATCGTGTCGGCCAATCCCGTCGTGCGCGGGTGCCGCATGATCAAGACGCCCGCCGAACTCGCGCTGATGCAGTTGGCGACCGACATCACGATCGCTGCCTATCGCTGGACCTATCCCCGAATTGAAAAGGGCATGACCGGGCGCGATATCGGCGCGTTGATGGACGCCGCTACTGCCAAGCTGGGCGGCGATCCCGAATTCAGCCTGATCCTGATCGGCGAAGCGGCAGCGTATCCGCACGGCACGAAGGCGGCGCAAAAGGTCGATGACGGCCAGATCGTGCTGATGGACTGCGGCTGCACCGTGCAGGGTTATCAATCCGACGTCTCGCGGACCTTCGTGTTCGGGGCGGCGAACAAGGAGCAGCGCGCCGTCTGGGATCAGGTCCATCAAGGCCAGCAGACCGCCTTCGCCGCGGCAAAGATCGGCGCGTCGGCGGGCAGCGTTGATGACGCGGTGCGCAAACTGTACGACGGCTACGGTTATGGCCCGGGTTACAAACTCCCCGGCTGTTCGCATCGCACCGGGCACGGCATCGGCCTCGACGGGCATGAGCCGGTCAACCTGGTGCGCGGCGAAACCACGAAACTCGCGCCGGGCATGTGCTTCTCGAACGAACCGGGCATCTACCTTCCGGGCAAGTTCGGCGTCCGGCTGGAGGATTGCTTCCACATTACCGACACCGGCCCGAAATGGTTCAGCACCCCGCCGCCATCGATCGATCAGCCCTTTGGTTGAGGTTGCTTGGCAAGGGACGCATCCCCGCTTAAGTCGCAGCGCATGACATCGACCAACGACATCCGCCGCAGCTTTCTCGACTATTTTGCGCGCGAAGGGCACGCGCCGGTCGCCTCGGCGCCATTGGTGCCGCAGAACGACCCGACCCTGATGTTCGTCAACGCGGGGATGGTGCCGTTCAAGAACGTCTTCACGGGACTCGAATCGCGGCCTTATTCAACCGCGACGAGCAGCCAGAAATGCGTGCGCGCCGGGGGCAAGCATAACGACCTCGACAATGTCGGTTATACCGCACGCCACCACACCTTTTTCGAAATGCTCGGCAATTTCTCGTTCGGCGATTATTTCAAGGAACGCGCGATCACGCTCGCGTGGAACCTGCTGACGAAGGAATGGGGGATCGATCCTGACCGGCTGACCGTCACCGTCTATCATACCGACGACGAGGCGTTCGATCTGTGGAAGCGCATCGCGCGGCTTCCGGAAGAGCGCATCATCCGGATCGCCACCAACGACAATTTCTGGTCGATGGGCGACACCGGCCCGTGCGGCCCGTGCTCGGAAATCTTCTACGATCATGGCGATCACATACCCGGCGGTCCCCCGGGTAGTCCGGATGAGGATGGCGACCGGTTCGTCGAGATCTGGAACCTCGTGTTCATGCAGTTCGACCAGTCGGCCGACGGCACGCGCACGGCGTTGCCCAAACCGTCGATCGACACCGGCATGGGGCTGGAGCGCGTCGCCGCGGTGCTGCAGGGCGTCCACGATAATTACGACACCGACACGTTCAAGGCGCTGATCGCCGCCTCCTCGGCGCTGACGGGCACGCCCTCGACCGGCGAGACGCAGGCCAGTCATCGGGTGATCGCGGACCATCTTCGCTCGTCGGGCTTTCTCGTCGCCGATGGCGTGCTGCCGGCCAATGAAGGCCGCGGCTATGTCCTGCGCCGCATCATGCGCCGCGCGATGCGTCACGCGCATCTGCTGGGCGCGAAGGAGCCGTTGATGCACCGGTTGGTGCCCGCGCTGGTGGCGGAGATGGGCGCGGCCTATCCCGAGCTCGTCCGCGCGCAGGCGTCGATCGAATCGACCTTGCTGCAGGAGGAGACTCAGTTCCGCCGCACGCTCGTCAACGGCCTGCGCCTGCTCGACGAAGCGACCGCGGGCATGGCGCCTGGCGCGACGCTGCCGGGCGAGACCGCGTTCAAGCTCTACGACACGTTCGGTTTCCCGTACGATCTGACCGAGGATGCGCTGCGCGCTCAGGGCTTCGGGATCGATCGCGCGGGCTTCGATACCGCGATGGCCGAACAGAAGCGCGCCGCGCGCGCCGCGTGGAAGGGTTCGGGCCAGCGCGCGTCGGACGACGTGTGGTTCGACATTGCGGAGGATACCGGGAGTACCGAATTTATCGGCTACGCGTCGGAAGAAGGCGAGGGCCAGGTCGTCGCGATCGTTAAGGACGGCGCGCGAGTCGACCGCGCAGGCGTAGGCGAAACCGTCGAGATCGTGGTCAACCAGACGCCGTTCTATGCCGAAAGCGGGGGGCAGGTTGGCGACACCGGCACGCTCACCGCACCCGGCGTGGTGGGGCAGGTCGACGACACCCGCAAATATCTGGGTCGGCTGTTCGCGCACCAGACGACAATCGAGCAAGGCGAGATTGCCGTCGGCGACGCGCTTCATTTGACGATCGACGCTGCCCGCCGCGACCGCGTCCGCGCCAATCACAGCGCCACGCATCTGCTGCATGAAGCGCTACGGCAGCGGCTGGGGCTCCACGTTGCGCAAAAGGGCAGTCTGGTCGCGCCCGACCGCCTGCGCTTCGACTTTTCGCAGCCCGGGGCGATCGATCCCGCCCGGATCGCCGAAGTCGAGGCCGACGTGAACCAGCAGATCCGCGCCAATGGCCCCGTCTCGACGCGTCTGATGACCCCCGACGAAGCGATCGAGGAAGGCGCGATGGCGCTGTTCGGGGAGAAGTATGGCGACGAAGTTCGGGTGGTGTCGATGGGCACCGAAGGCGAAAAGACCTATTCGCTCGAACTGTGCGGCGGCACGCACGTCCGCGCGCTGGGCGATATCGGGCTGTTCACGGTGATCGGTGAAGGCGCCGTTTCGAGTGGGATCCGACGCGTCGAGGCCCTGACCGGTGAAGCCGCGCGTGCGTATCTGACGTCGCGCGACGAGAAATTGCGTGAGGCGGCGTCGGCTCTGAAATCCTCCCCCGACGAAGTGCCGGCGCGCGTGGCGCAGTTGGTAGAGGACCGCAAGCGGCTCGAACGCGAACTGGCTGAGGCGAAGAAGGCCTTGGCGCGAGGCGGCGTTGGCGGCGCGTCTCCAACCGGCCCCGAGCAAATCGACGGGATCAATTTTGTCGGTCAGGTGGTCGACGGGCTCGAAGCCAAAGGCCTGCGCGGCGCGGTCGATGATACCAAGGCGCGGATCGGATCTGGCGTAGCGATGATCGTCGCGGTCAACGATGGCCGGGCATCGGTCGCCGTCGGGGTGACCGACGATCTGGTCAGCAAATTCAACGCCGTCGATCTGCTGAAGAAGGCCGTCGAGGTGCTGGGCGGGCAAGGCGGCGGCGGGCGCCCGGACATGGCGCAAGGCGGCGGTCCCGACGGTGATAAGGGCGAAGCGGCCGTCGCCGCGGTGCGGGCGGCGCTGGCCAGCTAAACCGGGTCCGCCCTGCGCGCCCGCCTGAGCCGGGGTTCGCGCTCCATCCCCGCTTCCTCCTTGATCGACTTGCGCAATTCGTCGCGCTTTTCGTGGATCGAGGCGATCACCGGGCCCATCGCCACGCCCAGATCGACTAATACGGCCTCGGAAAGCTGAAGCGAGCTTTCGAGCGTTTCCGGCACCGCGTCGGTCGCGCCCGCTTTGTAGAGCTGCGCGGCATGCGTGGCGTCGCGCGCGCGGACGACGATCGTCAGCCCGGGCACCCAGCCGCGGATACGCTTGGTGAGGCGCATCGATAGCACGGGATCGTCCATCGTGATGACCAGGGCATCGGCGCGGCCGAGATTGAGCCGGTCGACCAGTTCGGTGCGGGCGACATCGCCGAAGATGACCGAATAGCCTTCCTCCTGCGCGGCATTGACCGCATCGATATCGGCCTCCACCGCGACATAGGTGCGGCCATGCGCCTTGAGCATGTCGGCGACCATTCGCCCGACGCGACCGAAGCCGATCACCACCGTTCCCGGTCCGGCTTTGTCGAACTGAAGATCGGGGGTCAGCTTTTCGCGCGCCTCCAGTCGGCGTGCGACCATCCGACCGAGTTCGGCCAAGAGCGGCGTAATCGTCAGGCCGAGCGCGGTGACGGTTTGCCAGAAAGCGGCATCGTCCCGCCCGATCAATCCCGCCGTCGCTGCCGTGCCGAGGACGATGAGGGTGGTTTCCGACGGGCTCGACATCAACAGACTGGTTTCGGCGGCGACCCCGCTGCGCGCGCCCGACAGCTTGAGCAGACCGAACGTGACGAGCGATTTAACGGCAACCACGCCGGCCAGCGCCAGCACGAAGTCTGTCCAGTGCGACAACAGCGTCTCGAGGTTGAGACTCATCCCCACGGTGATCAGGAAGACACCGAGCGCGAGGCCCTTGAACGGCGCGGTGATCACCTCGACCTCGGAATGATATTCGGTTTCTGCGATCAGCACGCCGGCCAGCAGCGCGCCGACGATCGGCGACAGACCGGCAGCGCTGGTCGCAAGACTGGCGCCGATCACCACGAGCAACGAGATCGCGAGGAACAGTTCGGGGCTTTTCGTTCGTGCCGCCTGAGCGAACAGCCGGGGCAGGATGAAGCGACCGACGGCAAAGATCGCGACAATGCTCACAGCCCCCCATAGCAGGACGTTGCCCACGCCACCGCCGCTACCGCCCAGCGCAGCGAGCACGAAGATGATCGGCACCAGTGCGAGGTCTTCGAACAACAGCATGGCGAACGCCGAGCGGCCAACCGGGCTGGTCGTCCCGGCGATCGGCAGGACAAGCGCGGTCGAGGACAAAGCCAGCGCCAGCCCGACGCCCAGACCGGCGCCCCAGGTCTGGTTGAACATCAGCAGCGCGCCACCGATCACGGCCGCGCACCCGAACAGCTCCGCTGCACCGATCCCGAACACGGCGCTGCGCATCGACCATAAGCGCTTGAACGACAGCTCGAGCCCGATCGAGAATAGCAATAGTGTGATGCCGAATTCGGCGAAGGGTTCGATCGCGTGCGGATCGGTGATGGTCAGGTGGTACAACCAGGGATGCTGCGGAACGAGCCGCCCCAACCCGGCTGGACCGACCAGCATCCCCACGAGAATGAAGCCGATCACCGGACTGACCTTGAAACGTGCGAATGCCGGGATCACGATCCCCGCCGCGCCGAGAATCACCAGTGTATCGCTGAAACCGCTATTTTCGAGACCCGTCGCCATCGTCATACCAAAGCAGGGAATGAAAGGTTTGTCAGGTCATGACTGAAACCGATGTTTGCATCATCGGCGGCGGGCCCGCCGGAATGGTCGCGGGATTGTTGTTCGCGCGGGCGGGCGTGAAGACAATCGTGCTGGAAAAGCATGCCGACTTCCTGCGCGATTTCCGCGGCGACACGGTGCATCCTTCCACGCTGCGGATCTTCAGCGAGCTCGGGCTGCTCGACGAATTGCTCGAGCGGCCTCACCAGAAGGTCCGCCAACTGGGTGCGCGGATTGCCGGGCGCGACATGCATGTCGTGGACTTCAGTCACCTGGACGTCCCCGCGCCGTACATCGCGCTGATGCCGCAATGGGATTTCCTCGATTTCGTCGCCGATGCCGCACGGCGCCATCTGGCGTTCGCACTGCGTCAGCGTTGCGAGGGCGCGACACTGATCGAAGAAGGCGGGCGGGTGTGCGGGGTGAGGACGGCCGATGGCGAGGACATTCGCGCCAAACTGACCATCGCCAGCGACGGGCGCGATTCGACCCACCGCGAGGGCCTGCCCCGGACCGTGATCGGTGCGCCGATGGACGTGTTCTGGTTTCACATTCCCAAGATCGTTCAGCCCGAAAACGCCAGCATGGGGGTGTTCGATACGGGCTTGTTGTTCGTCCTGCTCGACCGCGGTGACTATTACCAATGCGCGTTCGTGTTCGCGAAGGGAGCGGCGGAGGCGATACGGGGCGAAGGGCTCGATGCCTTTCGTGATCGCGTGCGCGCCGTGGGGCCGGAGACGCAGGCGGTCGATGACACCGTCAAGAGCTGGGACGACGTCAAATTGCTGACGGTGACCGTCGACCGGCTGGAGCGCTGGCACCGGCCAGGCTTGCTGGTGATCGGCGACGCTGCGCACGCCATGTCGCCGATCGGCGGCGTGGGGATCAACCTGGCGGTGCAGGATGCGGTGGCGACCGCGAACCTGCTGGCGGGACCGATGGCGGCGGGTGTCGATCCCGATCCGTTGCTTCACAAAGTCTATGACCGCCGCATCCGCGCGGTGAAGCTGACGCAAGGGATGCAACGCCTGATCCAGAACATGATGGTCGCGCCGTTGCTCGCCGGCACCACGCCGATGGACCGGCCGCCGCTGGTCGCGCGGGCGCTGGACCGGTTCAACCTGCTCCAGCGCATCCCGGCGCGCGGGATCGGCATGGGCTTCCGCCCGGAACATGTGCGGTCGCCCGACGCAGCAATTAACGATCCCCGGCGGGGCTAGCCAAGCCTAATACAGGATCGCCGCTTCCAGTGGCCGACCATCCTTGATTGCCTCGGCCGAGCGTTTCCGCGCCGATTCGGACATCACGATCAGCCCGCGTTTTGCCAGCGGCCCGTTGGGGCCCCACATCGACGCGTACAGGTTGAGGAACTCGAGCAGTTCCGGCTTCTGTTTGAGGTGCTCGTTTTTGACATACAGATAGAGCGTCCGACCGCCGGGATATTTCCCGCCCGAGATGGCCGCATATTCGGGCGCGATGCCGTCGATCGGCACTCCGCGCAGCCGGGCGGCATTCTGTTCGAGATAGGAATAGCCGAACAGGCCCAGCGCCTTGGGGTCGCGCGCCAGGCCCTTGACGATGACGGTGTCGTCCTCTCCCTCCACGACATAGGCGCCGTCGGTACGGATGTCGCGGCACAGACGGGAAAAGGCGGCGGGATCGCCCGAGGCCTTCATTTCTTTCGCCGCCGGCACCGCTTCAAGGCAGCCGGGAAGAAGGATCAATTCGACGAATGCGTCGCGCGTGCCGCTGGTGGTCGGGGGGCCGAGCACGAGGATCGGGATCGCCGGTAGCGCGGGATTGACGTCCTTCCACGTTTTGGCGGTGTTGGGCTTACCGGACGGGCTGGCCGCCAGCGCGAGATAGATGTCCTTCCGGCTGAGTGAGAGTTTGGGCCCGTCGATCGATTCGGCCAGCGCCAGCCCGTCGAGACCGATCGGGATCTCGATGATTTCGCGGACGCCGTTCGCCTGACATTTGTCGAATTCAACGCGCTTCATCCGGCGTGAGGCGTCGGCGACGTCGAACGATTCTGCGCCCGAGCTCTCGCAAAAGCGCATCAGGCCCGGCTGGGTGCCGGTCGACTCGATCACCGGCGCGGTGCGCCCGGGCTTGGCTTGGGCAAAGGCTTCCGCCACCGCTTTGGTGAAGGGATAGACGGTGGAAGAGCCCGCCGCGCGGATCGGCGCGGACTGGCCGCTACAGGATGCCAATGCCAACGTGGCCAGCGCCAGACTGCCCCATCGACCAAGCATCTCGATTCTCCCCGGATGAGCGGCATGCCGTCCCATCCGGGGTCGTCGCGATGTTTTGCGTCACCCTCATGACCGCTGCGTGACGCTCTCGTGTCACGCGGGCGGTATCAGGCGCGCGACCGGGTTAGGCCCAGGTCGACATTTCCTGTTCGAGATTGGCGCGCACCGCTTCGAAGAATTGTTCGGTGGTCATCCACGGCTGGTCGGGGCCGATCAGGAGCGCCAGATCCTTGGTCATCGCGCCGTTTTCGACGGTTTCGATGCACACGCGCTCGAGCGTCTCGGCAAATTTGGTCACGTCGGGGGTATCATCGAACTTGCCGCGATACTTGAGCCCGCCGGTCCAGGCGAAGATCGACGCGATCGGGTTGGTCGACGTCGCCTTGCCCTGTTCGTGCATGCGGAAGTGGCGCGTGACGGTGCCGTGCGCGGCCTCGGCCTCGACCGTCTTGCCGTCGGGCGTGAGCAGGATCGAGGTCATCAGTCCGAGCGAGCCGAAGCCCTGCGCGACCTGATCCGACTGGACGTCGCCGTCGTAATTCTTGCACGCCCAGACGAACTCGCCGTGCCACTTGAGTGCGCTGGCGACCATGTCGTCGATCAGGCGGTGCTCATAGACGATGCCGGCGTCCTTGAACTTGTCCTTGAATTCGGCCTCGAACACTTCGGCGAACAGGTCCTTGAATCGGCCGTCATAAGCCTTGAGGATCGTGTTCTTCGTCGACAGGTACACCGGCCATTTCAGGTTGAGCCCGTAATGCATCGACGCGCGCGCGAAATCGCGGATCGAATCGTCGAGATTGTACATCGCCAGTGCGACGCCCGCCGACGGGAACTGGAACACCTCTTCATCGATCACCGTGCCGTCGTCGCCGTCGAACACGAGCCGCAGCTTGCCCGGGCCGGGGACGAGAAAATCGGTCGCGCGATACTGGTCGCCAAAGGCATGGCGCCCGACGACGATCGGGTGGGTCCAGCCGGGGATCAGCCGGGGCACGTTCTTGATCACGATCGGTTCGCGGAAGATCGTGCCGCCCAAAATGTTGCGGATCGTGCCGTTGGGCGACTTCCACATCTTCTTCAGGCCGAATTCCTCGACGCGCTGCTCGTCGGGGGTGATCGTCGCGCACTTCACGCCGACGCCGTATTTTTGAATCGCCCTGGCGCTGTCGACGGTGACCTTGTCGTCGGTCTGGTCGCGATATTCGATCCCCAGATCGTAATAATCGAGGTCGATCTCCAGGTACGGCTTGATCAGGCGCTCACGAATCCATTCCCAGATGATCCGCGTCATTTCGTCGCCGTCGATTTCGACGACCGGCGTCTTTACCTTGATCTTCGCCATATTCGCTTTCCTGAGAATGGGAGGTTTGGCGCCGCGTCTAGGAGCAAGCGGGGAGGGGGGTCAAGCGCCACCCGTTCGCGCCCTAAGTTGACACTAACTTCACACTATCGGCATCGCCAGCAGCCCGGTTGCCGCGGGCGTTAACGCTCGTCCAATTCGGTGACATACGACAGGAGCAGAACATAACAGAAACATGCAATGTAGGAAAGCGCTTATCATCCAACGCGTTGTATCGCGCGGGCAACACAGCTAGACCGCGCGTCATGCCTTCTATCGACCCGCCGGAGACCGGCTCGCCCACGATCAAGTGGCGCTTTCCTTCCATGCATCCGGAAGGGCAGCGTTACGTTATCATCGTCGTCGTTGCCGCCTTGCTCTCGCTATTGATCTGGAACGTCCTGTTCTGGCCACTCGCATTTCTGGCGCTGGGCGTCGCGGCGTTCTTCCGCGATCCGATCCGGGTAACGCCAAAGGGCGCAGGGCTGGTGGTTGCACCGGCCGACGGACTGATCACGATGATCCAGCCGGTGATGCCGCCGCCCGAACTCGACATCCTCGGCGATAAACCGCTGATCCGCGTGTCGATCTTCATGAGCGTGTTCGACGTCCATGTGAACCGCACCCCGATCGGCGGCACGATCCGCCGCGTTGTCTATATCTCGGGCAAGTTCCTCAACGCCGACCTGGACAAGGCGAGCGAAGAGAATGAGCGCCAGCATCTGGTGGTCGAGGACATGGACGGTCGGCTGATCGGCTTCACCCAGATCGCCGGATTGGTCGCGCGCCGTATTGTGGCGTTCGTCAAGGAAGGCGACATGCTGGCCGCGGGGCAGCGCGTCGGGTTGATCCGCTTTGGCAGCCGCGTCGATGTCTTTCTTCCCGCCGACACCGTGCCACAGGTGATCCTGGGCCAGCGCGCGATCGCCGGCGAGACGATATTGGGCAAAGTCGGCGGCGAGCCGATGCGCGGCGTCACGCAGTGAGGCGTCCGCGCCCGGTCCGGGTTCGCCGCCCGGGGCTGCCCCTGCGCGCGATTGCGCCCAATGCGCTGACCGCGCTGGCGCTGTGTTCCGGGCTGACCGGGGTGCGGTTCGCGATCGGCGAAGGCTCGGGCAATCCTAACTGGGAATTGGCGGTGGTGATGATCCTTGTCGCCAGCGCGCTCGACGGGGTCGACGGCCAGGTCGCGCGGATGCTGCACGGGGAAAGCCGCTTCGGTGCCGAGCTCGATTCGCTCAGCGACGCGATCTCCTTCGGGGTCGCGCCCGCGCTGATTCTCTATCTGTGGTCGCTGCACAACGCGCCCAAATTCGGCTGGGTGTGTTCGCTGTTGTTCGCGGTGTTCTGCGCGCTGCGGCTGGCGCGGTTCAACGCGGCGATGGACGCCAGCGATCAGCCGCGCAAGGCGGCGGGCTATCTGACCGGCATCCCCGCGCCCGCCGGGGCGATCGGCGCGATGCTGCCGATGTATCTGTGGTTCATCACCGGCGAGCCATGGTTTCGTTCGCCCTGGCTGGTGGCGCCGTGGATTGCCTTTATTGCTTTTCTGATGGTGTCGAGCGTCGCCACTTATGGCTGGCACTCGCTGCGGCTGCGGCGGAACATTCGTTTCGAAGTGCTCGCCATCATCGTGGCGATCGGTGCCGCGTTAGTGTCGGCGCCGTGGCAAACGTTGATCTTCATCTGCCTTGGCTATCTCGCGCTGCTGCCGTTCAGTGCGCTCGGCTACGCCCGGATCAAGCGGCAGCGCGCAAACAATGCGCCGGTCCCGCCAACGGCGTGACGGTGAAACGCAGCGTGCTGACGCGGCGTGGCGGAAGGGCAGGGATGGCCGAGGGCGTATCGCCCCACAAGGCGGCCTCGATCTTGTTGAGCGATGGCGCGACCGTGGCGTAGATCGCGAAAGCCGCCGCAGCGAGGGCACCGGCGAACATCAAAACGGCGACGAATGTAACCATGAGCAAACCCCTTTGTCCCGACCGGACCATCGTGGAATCAACAATTCGCCGATTCAGATGTTCCACATTCCGTTGTTGATCGCTATATGTTCCTTTCATGTTCCGTTCGTCAAGCCAATAATAAGAACATAGCAAGAATATGGAATGCCGGTGCGTGGCCGCGCCCGTCCCCAGGGCGATGCAGCGCTTGCCTTTCGGACCGACCACGACTAAGTGCGCGCCCTCAACCCCACATGGGAAGCACATAAACCGGTGTCCGCCGCGCCTTTGGGCCTGTCGGATTACTCGCTTCCCAGAGGATTAACCGGAAGGAGTTATCCCTATGGCGGCACCTGTCGTCACTATGCAGCAGCTCATTGAGACTGGTGCACATTTCGGACACCAGACGCATCGCTGGAATCCGAAGATGAAGCCGTATCTGTTCGGCGATCGCAACGGCGTCCACATCATCGATTTGTCGCAGACCGTGCCGCTGTTCGCGCGCGCGCTCGACTTCGTCAGCCAGTCGGTCGCGGCCGGTGGCAAGGTGCTGTTCGTCGGCACCAAGCGCCAGGCGCAGGAGCCGATCGCCGACGCCGCGCGCCGTTCGGGCCAGCATTTCGTCAACCATCGCTGGCTGGGCGGGATGCTCACCAACTGGACGACCATCTCGAAGTCGATCAAGCGCCTCAAGACGCTCGAAGAGCAGCTGTCGGGCGACACGGTCGGCCTGACCAAGAAGGAAGTCCTTCAGCTCACGCGCGAGAAGGACAAGCTCGAATTGTCGCTCGGCGGCATTCGCGACATGGGTGGCGTGCCCACCGTGATGTTCGTGATCGACGCCAACAAGGAAGAGCTGGCGATCAAGGAAGCCAATACGCTGGGTATTCCGGTCGTGGCGATCCTCGATTCGAACGTTTCGCCCGACGGCATCGCATTCCCGGTTCCGGCGAATGACGACGCCGCCCGCGCGATCCGTCTGTACTGCGAGGCGATCGCCATTGCGGCGACTCGCGGCGGTCAGGAGCAGCAGTCGCGTCGCGGTGTCGATATCGGTGCACAGGTCGAAGCGCCCGTCGAGGAAGCGCTGACCGCCGAGCCGGTTGCCGATGCGCCGACGTTCGAAGCCCCTGCCGAAGCGCCGGCCGAGGCTCCTGCTGCTGCCGTCGTCGAAGACGCTCCCACAAAGGCACCGAAAAAGGCCAAGGCCGAGCCCGCCGCTGAGGAAGCCCTCAACGCCGAGCCGGTCGTCGCCGAAGCCGAACAGGCCGAAGCTTCTGCGGAAGGCGATCGCCAGATCGACGCATAAGACTTTCGCCGAACCGTCATGCGGGCGGGGTAGGGCGAACGGGCCTTACCCCGCCCGCAAACACATTCTGATCAGAAGGACTGACAACATGGCCGATATCACGGCAGCAATGGTCAAGGACCTGCGCGAAAAGAGCGGCGCGGGCATGATGGATTGCAAGAAGGCGCTGAACGAAACCGGCGGCGAAATGGACGCCGCGATGGACTGGCTGCGCACCAAGGGGCTCGCCGCCGCCGCCAAGAAATCGAGCCGCACCGCGGCCGAGGGTCTGGTCGGGGTCGAAGTCAACGGCACCGTGGGTGCCGCGGTCGAGGTCAATTCGGAAACCGATTTCGTCGCCAAGAACGACCAGTTCCAGACCTTCGTGCGTGACGTGACCGCGGTTGCGCTCGCGCTGGGCGACGATCTGGCAACGATCATGGCGGCATCGCTCGGCGCCAAGACCGTCGAGGAGACGCTGACCAATAACGTCGCGACGATCGGCGAGAACCAGACGGTGCGTCGCGCCAAGCGGCTCGAAGTGTCGCAGGGCGCGGTCGTGCCGTACGTCCACAATGCGCAGGCGCCGGGCCTCGGCAAGATCGGCGTGCTCGTCGCGCTCGAGAGCGCGGCCCCGGTCGAGACGCTCAACGCCCTCGGCAAGCAGATCGCGATGCATATCGCCGCTGCTTTCCCGCTGGCGCTGGACGAAAGCGGTTTGGATCAAGCGCTGATCGAGCGCGAGCGCGCGATCGCCACCGAAAAGGCGGCCGAGAGCGGCAAGCCGGCCGACATCATCGCCAAGATGGTCGAAGGCGGCATCGCCAAGTACCGCAAGGAAAACGCGTTGGTCAGCCAGCTGTTCGTGATGGACGGCAAGACCCCGATCGCGACCGTGGTGGCCAACGCCGCCAAGGAAGCCGGTGCCGACATCAAGCTGGTGGACTATGTCCGCTTCCAGCTTGGCGAAGGCATCGAGAAGGAAGAGTCCGACTTCGCGGCGGAAGTCGCGGCTGCGTCGGGCGTTCCGCAGACGGCGTGAGTTGGGAGGGGAGCGGGGCAACTCGCTCCCTTTTTGCTACCGTCACCCCAGCGCAAGCTGGGGTCTCGTGCCGTATCGCGCCATCGCACGAGATCCCAGCTTTCGCTGGGATGACGGCTGGAGGTTGTGCGACAATCGTGCCCCGCCTAAGGTTCGCGCGCTTCACCGACTGACAGGATTCCATGACCAGCCCCGCCTATAAACGTGTCCTGCTCAAGCTTTCGGGCGAAGTCCTGATGGGCGAAGGCGGTCTGGCGATCGACCCGGCGGTGACCGCGCGCGTCGCGGGCGAGATCAAGGATGCGCGCGATGCGGGCCATGAGCTGTGCGTTGTGGTCGGCGGGGGCAACATTTTCCGCGGGCTGTCCGCTGCTGCCAAGGGCATCGACCGCGCGACCGCCGATTATATGGGCATGCTCGCGACCGTCATGAACGCGCTGGCGGTGCAGAACGCGCTCGAGCAGATCGGCGTCGATACGCGGGTCCAGTCGGCGATCCCGATGCAGTCGGTGTGCGAACCCTTCATTCGCCGCCGCGCCACGCGCCACCTTGAAAAGGGGCGAGTCGTCATTTTCGCCGCGGGGGTCGGCTCGCCGTTCTTCACCACCGACAGCGGCGCGGCGCTGCGCGCGGCCGAGATGAAGTGCGACGCGCTGTTCAAGGGCACCTCGGTCGACGGCGTCTACAACGCCGACCCCAAGAAGGACCCGTCGGCCAAGCGCTACGACACCGTCAGCTACGATACCGTGCTGGCCGACAATCTGAAGGTCATGGACGCGAGCGCGATCGCCTTGTGCCGCGACAATGCTATTCCGATCGTGGTGTTCAACATCCGCGAACCCGGCAACCTCGCTTCGGTGCTCCGTGGCGAAGGCGTCAGGACTATCGTACAAGCCAAAGAAGACTAGGGAGAGAACCGCCATGGCCGCTTATGACAAGGCCGATCTGGAACGCCGCATGGCGGGTGCGGTGGAGGCGCTGAAGCACGACCTCGCCGGCCTGCGCACCGGTCGCGCGTCGACCGCGTTGCTCGATCCGGTGACGGTCGAAGTGTACGGGTCGCACATGCCGCTCAATCAGGTCGCGACGGTGTCGGTCCCCGAACCGCGGATGCTGTCGGTGCAGGTGTGGGACAAGCAGAATATCGGACCGGTCGAAAAGGCGATCCGCTCGGCCGGGCTGGGGCTCAACCCGATCAACGACGGCAACACGCTGCGGCTGCCGATCCCCGATCTGACCGAGGAGCGCCGCAAGGAATTGGCCAAGCTGGCCGGCAAATATGCCGAAGCCGCGCGGATCGCCGCGCGCAACGTGCGCCGCGACGGGATGGATAATCTCAAGGTCGATGAAAAGAAGGGCGTCTATTCGGAAGACGAACGCAAGCGCCTCGAGATCGAAGTGCAGAAGGTCACCGACGCGACGATCGCCGATATCGATGCCGCCGCGACGGCGAAGGAAAAGGAAATTCTGGGCCAGTGAAGCCCATGGCCGCCAGCGACATGGCGTCCGCCGCGCCGACACAGGCGGCGTTGCCGCGCCATATCGCGATCATCATGGATGGCAACGGGCGCTGGGCGAAGAAGCGGCACTTGCCGCGTCTCGCCGGACACCGGCAGGGGGTGGAGGCGGTCCGTCGCGTGACGCGCGCCGCGCGCGCGATGGGGATCGAGGCCATGACGCTGTACGCGTTCTCGTCGGAGAATTGGCGGCGCCCCGAGGAAGAAGTCGGCGATTTGATGGGTCTGCTGCGGCACTTCATCAAAAGCGACATCGACGAACTGGTGGCGGAAAATGTCCGGCTGCGCGTGATCGGCGATTACCGCCGCTTTTCGGGCGATCTGGTCGATCTGATCGACAAGGCGGTGGCCCGCACAGTCGCCAATACGGGTCCGCTGTTGGTGATCGCGCTCAATTACGGATCGCAGGCCGAACTCGCCCGCGCGGCGCAGGAACTCGCGCGCCGGGTGCGCGATGGCGAGATGCCGCTCGAGGACGTGGATTCGATGACGATCGAGGGGTTGCTGGAGACGCGCGATCTGCCGCCGCTCGACCTGCTGATCCGGACGTCGGGCGAACAGCGGCTGTCCAACTTCCTGCTGTGGCAGGCGGCCTATGCCGAATTATTGTTCGTCGAAACGCTTTGGCCCGATTTCGATGCCGAAACGTTGAGCGAAGCGGTAGCCGCATTCGGACGGCGCCAGCGTCGTTTCGGAGGCTTGTGAGCAATATTCCCGCGCGCAAGCGCCCGTCAGAATTGGTCACGCGTGCTGTCGTCGGCGTCGCCTTGATCGGGTTGGCGCTGGGGGCGCTGATCCTGGGCAAATTCGTCTTCTGGCTGTTGGTCGTCACGCTCGGTCTGCTGATGATGTCCGAATGGGCCGGCCTGGTCGGCGCCAATGCCAGGATGAAACAGCTGGCGATGTTCGCGCTGGTCGTGCCGCTGGCGATCATGGCGCCGTTGGCGGCGGGACCGGGATTCTTTGCACTCGGGCTGGTTTTCGCAACGTTTTTCTTCATCGGCGCAATCAGCCGTTCGCCCTGGCTGGCGGGCGGCGCGCTCTATGTCGGACTCCCGATCCTGTCCTTGCTGCTGATCCGCCAACAGCCGGAATTCGGCTTGTACTACACCTTGTGGACGCTGGCCCTGGTCTGGACGTGCGACATCGGGGCGTATTTCGCGGGCAAGTATATCGGCGGGCCCAAGCTGGCGCCGGCGATCAGCCCGAACAAGACCTGGGCCGGGCTGATCGGCGGGATGGTGTTTGCGACAATATTCGCCATCGCGATGCACGTGGCGGTCGGGCTGGCGTGGCGGCTGACGCTGGCGACGCCGGTTCTGGCGCTGGTGTCCCAGGGCGGCGATCTCTTCGAAAGCTGGCTCAAACGTCGCGCCGGACAAAAGGACAGCGGTAACCTCCTCCCGGGCCATGGCGGCGTGCTCGACCGGCTCGACGGGCTGGTGCCGGTGGCGCCGCTTGCAGCGTTTCTGGTCGTGGTCGTGCCCAAACTGTATGCGTTGCTGCCGTGAAGACGGTCAGCATCCTGGGCGCGACCGGATCGGTCGGCACGTCGACACTCGACCTGATCGAGCGCGCGCCCGACCAGTATCGCGTGCTTGCGCTGACCGCCAATTGCGATGTCGAGCGGCTGGCGGCGGCGGCGATCCGCACCAACGCGGAACTGGCTGTGGTCGCCGACGAAAGCTGCCTTGGCGCGCTGCGCGACGCGTTGCAGGGCACCAACACGGCGGCGGCGGCTGGCGCGCAGGCGGTGTGCGACGCAGCGCGGAGCGGTGCCGACTGGACGATGGCGGCGATCGTCGGGTGCGCGGGGCTGAGCCCGGTGATGGCGGCGATCGAAGGCGGTCGGATGGTCGTGCTCGCCAACAAAGAACCGCTCGTGTCGGCGGGCGAGGTCATTCTTGCGGCGGCCAAACGCCACGGCGCGACGCTGCTCCCGGCCGATTCCGAACATAATGCGATCTTCCAGTGTTTCGAGGCCAGCCAGGCGCAGCACGTACGTCGGATCGTTCTGACGGCCAGCGGCGGCCCGTTTCGCGACTGGACGTATGAGCAGATGCGCAGCGTCACCCCCGAACAGGCGGTCGCCCACCCCAATTGGTCGATGGGCGCGAAGATATCGGTCGATTCGGCGACGATGATGAACAAGGGGCTCGAACTGATCGAAGCGGCCCGGCTGTTCCCGGTCGATCCCGCGCGGATCGAGATTATCATCCACCGCCAGTCGGTGATCCATTCGATGGTCGAATATAGCGACGGATCGACGCTCGCGCAGCTCGGGCCGCCGGATATGCGCGTGCCGATCGCGCATTGCCTCGCCTGGCCCGAGCGGATGGAAACGCCGATGGCGCCGCTGGACCTGATTGCGATCGGCCGACTCGATTTCGAAGCGCCCGATGAGCAGCGCTTTCCCGCTTTGGCGCTCGCCCGACAGGCGTTGCAGGCCGGGGGCGCGCGCCCGGCGATCCTCAACGCCGCCAATGAAGTCGCGGTCGCCGCTTTTCTGGCGCGCAAGATCGGGTTCCTCGAAATTGCCGCAATCGTCGCCGATACGCTGGAGCGCTATGATCCACCGGCGCCGCAGACGCTGGGCGAAGTGCTTGCTATAGACGGTGAAGCGCGTGCCGTTGCGGGTGCGGGAATAGACCATAGCGTGTTGAGGATTGCGTGACCTGATGCAGAGCCCCGGCTTTTTCCTGACGATCGCGGCGTTCCTGCTGATGCTGGGGCCGCTCGTGTTCATTCACGAGCTCGGCCACTACCTTGCGGCGCGGTGGTGCGGCATCAAATCCGAAGTGTTTTCGATTGGCTTTGGTCGGGAAATCGCCGGCTGGACCGATAAACAGGGCACGCGCTGGAAACTCAGCTGGCTGCCGCTCGGTGGTTATGTCCGCTTCGCCGGCGACATGAACCCCGCGAGCCAGCCGGACCCCGAATGGCTGGCCATGCCCGCCGAAGACCGGTCGCGCACGTTCCAGGCGAAGCCGCTGTGGAAGCGCGCCGTCGTGGTTCTTGCCGGGCCGATCGCCAATTTCATCCTCGCTTTCCTGATTCTGATGGCGTTCGCTTTGTCGTATGGCACGAACCGCACATCGTCGGTGGTCGGGCAGGTCGATCCGAAGAGCGCGGCCGCGACAGCCGGCCTGAAATCCGGCGATCAAATCACCGCGATCGGCGGCCGCAAAATGGCGACGTTCGAAGATATCGCGATGTACGTGATGGTCCGGCCCGGCGAGCAGCAGCGGATCGATCTGATCCGTAATGGATCGCCGATGGCGCTCGATGTCGTGGTCCGCAAGGTTCACCTGAAGGACAAGTTCGGCAACGAAGTGGATATCGGACGCCTCGGGATCGGGCCCGCCGACCCGGAATTCGGACCGGTCGGCGTGCTGGAAGCACCGGGTGTCGCGTTTAATCAGGTCGGTGCCATCATCCGTCAAACCAGCGACACGCTGGCGCAACTGGTCGTCGGACAGCGATCGATCAAGGATATGTCGGGCATCGTCGGCATGGCCAAGATATCGGGCGAGCAGCTCTCGATGGGCTGGCCGGACTATATCTGGCTGCTCGCGATGATTTCGATTAATTTGGGGTTCATCAACCTCTTGCCAGTTCCCATGCTCGACGGAGGACATTTGCTGTTCTACGCGATCGAGGCGGTTCGCCGGCGTCCCGTGACACCGGCGATACAGGAGTGGGCGTATCGCGGGGGGCTGGCCGCGATCCTGACGCTGTTTCTGGTCGTGACCTTCAACGACCTGGGCAAAGTGGGACTGTGGCAGCATCTCGCCGGGTTGATCGGTTGACCGGGTTAGGGCAGGGCGGGCGCGCCGATTTTTACGCGACGGCAAATATCTCCTGTTGGGGTTGAATGGTGAACGTTATCAAGGCTTCGAAGTTCGGTTCGCGCGCTGCCGCGTCGCTCCTCGCAGGGACGATGCTGGCGGGGATTCCGCTGGCGCAGGCCCAAACTGCGCCTGCCGCTCCTGCAGCAGCCCCGCAAGCTGCGCCCACGACGCCCCCGGCCGTCGCGCCGCAGCGCATCATCCGGTCGCTCCGCGTCGAAGGATCGCAGCGGATCGAGCCGGAAACGGTGTTGTCGTACACCAAGCTTCGGGTCGGTCAGCCCTATAGCAACGAAATTCTCGATCAGGCGATCAAGGACCTTCTGGGCAGCGATCTGTTCGCCGATATTTCGATCGCCGGCGCCGAAACAGGTGAGATTTCGATCCGCGTTCGCGAAAATCCGATCATCAACCGGGTTATCCTTGAGGGCAACAGCCGGCTGAAATCGGACAAGATCACCAAGGAAATCAAGCTCGCCCCGCGGCTGATATTCACGCGTACCGCGGTCCGCGCGGACGTTGCGCGAATCATCGAGCTCTATCGCCGTCAGGGCCGCTTCGCCGCGCGCGTCGAGCCGAAGATGGTCAGCCTCGACCAGAACCGCGTCGATGTCGTGTTCGAAATCGACGAAGGTCCGAAGAGCAAGGTCCAGGCGATCAACATCATCGGCAACAGCGTCTTTTCGGACGACAAATTGCGCGGCCAGATGGTGACCAAGCAAGCGCGACTGTTCCGCTTCATGTCGTCGAACACCAGCTACGACCAGGATCGGCTGGCTTATGACCAGCAGAAGCTTCGCCAATTCTATCTCACCCAGGGCTATGCCGATTTTCGGGTGACGTCGGCGGTTGCCGAGCTGACGCCCGACAAGAAGGACTTCATCATCACCTATGTGGTGGAAGAAGGACCGCGCTATAAATTCGGCAACGTGACCGTCGACAGCGACATCCGCGATTTCGACAATACCAAGCTGGCAAACACGCTGCCGGCGAAGAAGGGCGAATGGTACGACGCCAAGAAGGTCGAAGATTCGGTCGATGGGCTGAACGAGACCGCAGGGTTGTTCGGCTACGCCTTCACCGACGTCAGCCCGGAATTCAGCCGCGACGCCCAGACGCTGACGATGTCGATCAATTTCCACATCGCCGAAGCCAAACGGACCTATGTCGAACGGATCGAGATTACCGGCAACCGGTCGACCCAGGACGCCGTGATCCGTCGTGAAATTCGTCTGGCCGAAGGCGATGCGTTCAACAGCTTCCAGGTCAAGCGCTCGCAGGATCGCATCAACTCGCTGGGATTTTTCCAGGACAAGTTCGAGATCAAGAACGATCCGGGTTCGGCGCCCGACCGGGTCGTGCTGAACGCGAATGTCGAGGAAAAGGCGACCGGCGAATTGTCGCTTTCCGCGGGCTATTCGAGCCTCGAGCGCTTCATCATTCAGGCCGGCATCACGCAGCGCAACTTCCGTGGCAAGGGCCAGGAATTGCGCGCGAACGTCGACTATTCGGTCTATTCGAAGTCGGTGCAGCTCGGCTTCACCGAGCCGTATGTGTTCGGCAAGAACATCGCGCTCGGCGTGGATATCTTCCGCCGCGACTATAATTCGTTCAACTATGTCGGGGACCAGCGCCAGACCACCTATTCGCAGGTCTCCACCGGGTTTCAGGTTCGCACCGGTGTACCGCTGACCGAATATTGGTCATTGTCGGCCCGTTATGGCCTGACCTACGATCAGGTCGGGCTCGACAAGACCACTTATTATAGCGACACCAATGGTGACGGTGTTCTCGACACCTGCAACCCGCTCGTCGCCGGTCGCTATCTGTGCGAAGCGATCGGCAATCGCGTGACGTCCACCTTGGGGTATTCGCTGGTCTATGACAGCCTGAACAGCCGGTTGCGACCATCGGCGGGGCAGAGGCTGGTGATCAGCCAGGATTTCGCGGGTCTGGGCGGCGACGTGCGTTATATGCGCATCCGGCTTGAGGGCAGCAAATACTGGAATTTGGGGAAGAACTGGATTTTCTCGGCCAATGCCGAGGGCGGGTATATCGCCAGCCTGGAAAAGAGTCGCGGCGCGGGAATCGACAAGGTTCGCATCACCGACCGGTTCTATCTGGGCGAGCCGCAGATCCGCGGTTTCGATATTCGCGGCGTCGGGCCGCGGGTCCAGCGTATCCCGTACATCACCGACGCCAACGGCGTGCAGACGCTGGCGACCGACAAGACGCAGATCATCAACGACGCGTTGGGCGGCCGTGCCTATTACCTGGTTCGCTTCGAACTCGAACCGCCGCTGTCGGGCGGCGCGCGCGAATTGGGGCTCCGTCCGTCGATCTTCATGGACATCGGCGCGGTGTGGGGCGTGACCAAGCCGTTGGCGACAGTACCCAATTGTTCGGCGACCGTGGCCCAGCCGTGCTACGCAACGTCGACGACCGGGGGTGTGACGACCGTGCTGGCAGCCCAACTGCAGCAATACACTTCGGTCGGCGGTGTGCAGGTGCCGCTATATCAGGTGCCGGCCGCCGATCCGACCAATCCGTCCGCGCTCACGACGTGCGTCACTGGCTATTCTGCGACCGCAGGGGGTGCTTGCTCCGGCGCGTCCACCAACTCGGCCTACGTCATTCCGTACGGACCGTACCAGGAAACGTTCCTCGGCAACTCACCGAAACCGCGTCTTTCGATCGGGTTCGGGGTCAACTGGAATTCGCCATTCGGGCCGCTTCGCATCGATATCGCTAAGGCGTTGCTCCACCAGAAGGGCGACGACACCAAACTCATTACTTTCAACGTAGGGACTCAATTCTGATGAAGACCAATCTCAAATATCTCGGCGTTGCCGCCGTCGCACTCACCGGTGCCCTGGTTGCCGCTCCTGCCGCGCAGGCACAGTCCGTCGCCGTAGCCGATTTCGACGCCGCCGTGGTCAAGACCAAGGCGTTCATCGCGGCGAACGAACAGATCAAGGCGACCTACAAGACCCAGATCGCTCAGACCGATGCGCTCAAGAAGGAAATGCAGACGCTGCTGGCGCCGTTCGACCTGAACAAGGACAGCCAGATCGACGACAACGAACTCGCCGCGGCGCAGGCCAATCCGGGTTGGGCAGCCGTCGTTCAGAAGCAGACGCTGATCAACACGACCGAAGCACCGGTGATTCGCGCGCAGGCCTATGTGTTCAGCCAGGTTGCAGCCAAGCTCGACACCGCGGCACAGGCCGTCATCACCTCGCGCGGTCTGTCGCTGATCCTGAAGCCGCAGACCGTCGTCTGGGCCAATCAGGTCGGCAACATCACCCCGGCGATCACCGCCGAACTCGACAAGCTGGTCCCGACCGCCAGCTCGACTCCGCCGGTCGGCTGGCAGCCGGGCCAGGGCGCGGGCGGCGCGCCTGCGCCGTCGACCCCGGGCGCTCCGGCTCCTGCGCCTGCTGCGCCGGGTAAGAAGCCCGCCGGACGGTGAGCGAAGACGCTTCGGCGGCGACGTCCATCGGGCCGCTCGATATCGGGCGGGTGATGGCGGCGCTGCCGCATCGTTACCCCATGCTGCTGGTCGACCGTGTCGAGGAGTTGATCCTCGACCGGTCGATCGTCGCCATCAAGGCGGTCAGCATGAACGAAGAATTCTTTCAGGGGCATTTCCCCGGACGGCCGATCATGCCCGGCGTGCTGCAGGTCGAAGCGCTGGCGCAGGCGGCAGGCGTGCTCGCGGTCGAGAGCCTCGGGCTCGCCGGATCGGGCAAGCTGGTTTACTTCATGTCGATCGACAATGTGAAGTTTCGCAAGCCGGTCACCCCCGGCGTGCTGCTGCGGCTTGAGGTCGAGTTCATCCAGAAACGCAGCCGCGTGTGCAAATTCGCCGGCAAGGCGATGCTCGACGGCGACATCGCCACCGAATGCGAATTCACCGCGATGATCGCGGATCCGCCCGCGGCCTGACGCCAACCCCGTGACCTTCGATGCCCTGACCGTGTTCGGTCTCGCCGCTGTCGGTTTTACCGCGCTGTGTTATGCGGTCGAGGGGCGGGGCGCGATCTGGACGCTGGGGTTCGCCGGCGGCAGCGCGCTCAGTTCGGTATATGGCTTTCTGCAAGGCGCCTGGCCGTTCGGCGTGGTCGAAATCGTCTGGACCGTGGTCGCGCTCCGCAAATGGTATGCGCGCGGCACGTCCGGTTAAGCCGTACCTGTTGCACGCTGCTGCCCCTTCTGCTACCCGCGCGCCCTTCGCATGCCGGTCGGAAACCGGCGGCACCTAAAAGGAATTCAGACGTGAAAGCCGATACGCACCCCGATTACCACATGATCAAGGTCCAGATGACCGACGGGACGACCTACGAAACGCGGTCGACCTGGGGCAAGGAAGGCGATCTGATGACGCTCGAAATCGATCCGTTGTCGCACCCGGCCTGGACCGGCGGACGCGGCCAGATGCTCGATGCCGGCGGTCAGGTGGCACGCTTCAACAAGCGTTTCGGCGGGCTCAGCCTCACCAAGAAATAAGCGGCGGCGCGTTGGCGCCAGCCCGATGGACGCCGCGTTCCCCAGCCGGAGCGCGGCGTTCGTGCGTGCGGCCCTTTCTTAACGCGGTGTTAGGCATCGCGGGCCTAGCGTTTCCGCCATGGAAGCCAGGCAGACCAACATCCGCGCGGAATATGAACACGCGATCCTCGGCCGCCGCAAGGCGCCGCGCGCGCCGGTTTCGCTCGACGCCAAGCTGGGCCGTGGCGGGCTCGACCGCACCTTGTGCCGCGTCACCGACCTGTCGCGCGACGGCGCGCGGATCAGCAGCTATTCGGCGCTCAAAAAGGATTCGGTGATCTGGCTGACCCTGCCCGGGGTGGGGCAGGTGGCGGCGACGGTCCGCTGGGCCGACGATTTTCAGGCGGGGTGTCAGTTCAACGAGCCGTTGCCGGAGGGGCTGTACGACGCATTGGTCGAGGCCGGCGCGGCATAAGTTGGCGGAGAGGGTGGGATTCGAACCCACGGTGAGCTTCCACCCACGGCGGTTTTCAAGACCGCTGCCTTAAACCACTCGGCCACCTCTCCGCTCGGCGTCTGCCTTTGGCTAAGGGCGGCGGTTTGTGCAAGTCGTGCGACGATTGGGATTCACCTTGGCGCCGGACTGTGCCACGTTGCGCGGATGCGGGGTATCACGACATTCACGGGGCTGACGATGGCGGCGATGCTGCTGGCGGGGCTTTGGTTCGGCGGCAGCGCGCAGGCGCAGGACGAGAGCGGGTTTCAGACCTATCTGCAAACGCTGCGGGCGCAGGCAATCGCGCAGGGCGTTCGTCCGGCGACGGTCGATTCGGTGATTGCCGGGATGACTTTCAACCCGCGCGTGATCGAACTCGATCGCGGGCAGCCCGGCGACCCCAATTATCCCGGTGCCCCGACCGCCCCCAATTTCGCGCCGTATCGGATCAGCCATGTCGACGCGGCGCGGATCGCGCGCGGGCGCGAGAAATATCTCGCCGAGCGCACACGCCTCAAATCGATCGAAGCCGCCACCGGCGTGCCCGAATCGATCATGGTGGCGATCTGGGGGCATGAGACCAGCTACGGCAAGGTCATGGGCAATTTCGACGTGCCGCGCGCACTCGCCAGCCTGGCGTATGACGGGCGGCGGCGCGATCTGTTCGCGAGCGAATTCATCGCCACGCTCAAGATCGTCGATCGCGGCATCCCGCGCGAAAAGCTGATCGGCAGCTGGGCAGGGGCGATGGGCGGACCGCAATTCCTGCCCTCGGTCTATCTCCGGCTGGCGCGCGATGGCGATGGCGACGGCAAGGCCGATATCTGGGCGAGCGATGCGGATACGTTGGTGTCGATCGGCAATTATTTCGTCAACGCCGGATGGCGGCGCGGACAGCCCTGGGGACTCGCGGTGTCGCTGCCCGCGACGTTCGATCGGTCGGGGGTTACGACCAAACTGATCTCGCCGCGCTGCCCGCGCGTGTTCGCGCGACAAAGCGCGTGGCGGTCGATGGCGGAGTGGCGCGCGCTCGGCGTGGTGCCGCAGAGCAAGGCGTGGCCCGGCGACAGCGTGCAGGCGACGATGATCGAGCCCGACGGTCCGGGCAAGACCGCGTACCTGCTGACCGGCAATTACCGGGTCATCCTCGATTACAATTGTTCCAATTTTTATGCGTTGAGCGTGGGGTTGCTGGCTGATGCGGTTGAACAATAAGGCGCTGGCGCTGGGAGGGCTGAGTTCGTTTCTGGTCCTCGCGAGCTGCGGCGGAAGGGCGAATACGCCGTTGCTGCCCGACCCCGTTTATGGCGACGCGCCACCAAGCGGCTATCCACAGACCTATCCACAAAGTGATGCACCGGCACCGGCACGCGTCAATCCGCCGGCGCCGTTGACGCGCGACGAATTGAGCGACGGTCCGCCCCCATCCGCCGGGCCCAGCGCCACGTCGGATCGCGGCGCGGATCGCTATGACGAGGTCGGCTATGCCACGTGGTACGGCGCCGAACTGGCGGGTAACCGCACTGCGTCGGGCGCCCCGTTCGATCCGGCCGCGTTCACCGCCGCGCACCGCACGCTGCCGCTGGGATCGTACGTCGAGGTGACCGCGCTCGACACCGGGCGCACGATCCTCGTTCAAATCAACGATCGCGGTCCACAGCAAAGCAATCTGCTGATCGACTTGTCGCAGGCCGCCGCTCAGTCGCTGGGTATTGCCGGACGGGCGGCCGTGCGCGTGCGGCGGGTCACCCCGTCGCCGGGCGATCAGGTGGCGTTGCGCGCGGGCCAGCCGGGTTCGCCGCGGCTCGATACGCCGGCGTCGCTGCTGGCGGGGCTGCGTCAGCGTCTGCCGGGGCCCGCGGGACCGTCAATCCCGATTCGGCGCCCGATCCCGCGTGTTGCGCCTGTGCCGCAGACGGCGGCGCCCCGCCCCAAATCGGCACCTGCGGCCCCGCCGACAGTGACGGGCACCTATTTCGTTCAGGTTGCGGCGTTCGGCAGCAAAGATCGCGCGACCGCGCTGGCCCGAAGCCTTGGTGGGTCGGTCAGCGCGACCGGTAGCCTGTGGCGCGTGCGCACGGGGCCGTACGCGACCGCAAAACAGGCCGCACAAGCACGTGACGCGGCCGCTGCACGGGGCTATGGCGATGCGCGTGTTGTCCGCGAGGACTGAGTTTCCCGATTAGCGTACGGACTGAATTTCCATGAAAAAACTTTTCGCCATCGTTGCCATGGCGCTCGCGCTGCCTGCGATGGCCGCGCCGCAATTCGATACCCCCGCGCCGGTCGCCTATATGGTCGATCTGTCGTCCAACGCCGTGCTGTTCGCCAAGGACGCCGACCGCCGCATGCCGCCGGCGTCGATGGCCAAGATGATGACGGTCTATGTCGCGTTCGACATGATCAAGAAGGGCGAGCTGAAGGTCGACAAGCAGTTCGTCAACACCCCCGATATCTGGACCAAATGGCAGAATCAGGGGTCGTCGATGTATCTCAAGATCAATGAGAGCGTCAGCGTCGACAATCTGTTGAAGGGTATCGTCACGCTGTCGGGCAACGATGCCTGCGTCGTGCTGGCGCAGGGCATTTCGGGGTCGGAAGCCGCGTTCACCGAGAAAATGAATGCCGAGGCCAAGCGGCTGGGCCTGACCAACAGTCATTTCGGGACCGCCAACGGCTGGCCCGATAGTGGCGTCAGCTACGTCACCGCGCGCGATCTCGCGACGCTGGCCGCGGCGACAATTCGCGACTTCCCCGACCTCTACAAACGCTATTACGCGCTGCCGACCTTTAGCTGGGGCACGCAGATGAACGGCTCGGCGATGCGCGCGCAGGAAAATCGCGATCCCCTGCTCGGCACCGTCAAAGGGGCAGACGGGCTCAAGACCGGGCATACCGAAGAGGCGGGTTACAGCTTTACCGGTTCTGCCATGCAGAATGGCCGCCGCCTGATCATGGTGATTGCCGGCCTTGGCACGTTCGGCGAGCGCAAGGATGAATCGGTCAAGTTCATGAACTGGGGCTTTGCCTCATGGTCGAGCAAGACGATCGTCGCCAAGGGCAAGCAGGTCGCGACGGCCGAGGTCCAGCTGGGGTCGTCGGGCAGCGTCGGACTGGTCGCGCCGGACAACCTCGCGCTGACCTATCCAGCGGGCAGCAATCCCAATCTGACCGCGAGCGTCGTCTATAAGGGCCCGCTCAACGCCCCGATCAAAGCGGGCGATCACATCGCCGACCTGATCGTCAAATCGCCCGGCATGACGCCGCAGAGCTTCCCGCTGGTTGCCGACAAGGATGTCGGTCAGGCGGGCTTTTTCGGCCGCGCCTGGGTCGGTCTGAAGCAGCTGTTCGGCGGCTGATCCGGGATGGCGCGCGGCAGGTTCGTTTCGATCGAGGGCGGCGAAGGCGCGGGTAAATCGACTCAGGTCCGCCGTCTCGCCGATGCGTTGCGCGCGCGTGGGATCGAGGTTGTCGTCACGCGCGAGCCCGGCGGAAGCGAAGGCGCCGAGGCGATCCGTGGACTATTGATGCAGGGCGCGGTCAATCGCTGGAGCGCGCATACCGAAGCGTTGCTGTTCGCGGCGGCGCGCGCCGATCATGTCGAAAAGATCATCCAGCCGGCGCTGGGCGTCGGCAGCTGGGTGATTTGCGACCGATTCATCGATTCGTCCCGCGCCTATCAGGGCGTGGCCGGCGGGATCGACGATGCCGCGGTGCTGGCGTTGCACGGCTTCGGATCGCGCGGATTATTGCCCGACCGGACGCTGGTGCTCGAGGTATCGCCCGAGCTCGGGGAACAACGCGCCGCCAATCGCGATGGCGCGGCCGCGGACCGGTTCGCCGCGCGGGGCAGGGCGTTTCACGACGATGTCGCAGCGGCGTTTCGTCGCTTTGCCCAACACGACCCCGACCGCGTGCGGCTGATCGACGCCAGCGGCGATGCCGACGCAGTCAGCGCGGCGTTGTTGGCCGAACTCGCCGACTTGCTGCCATGACGTCACTTTACGGCAACGCACTGGCGAAACAGTCGTTTCTGGCCGCGCTGGAGAGCGATTCGCTGCACCACGGCTGGTTGTTCGCGGGTCCCGAAGGGGTGGGGAAGGGGCAGTTTGCCCGCCTCGCGGCGCGGCGCATTCTGGCAGGATCGGGCGACTTTTCGATTCCATTGGGCGATCGCACCCAGCAGTTGATCGATTCGGGCGCGCACCCCGACCTGTTGGTGCTCGAGCGCTTGCCCAAGGACGAGAAAAAGCCCGACCAGGGGCTGGCACGAAGCATCAAGGTCGATCAGGTACGCGAGCTCGACCATTTCCTCGGGATGAAGCCGACCTATTCGGATCGGCGAGTCGTGCTGATCGATACCGCCGACGACCTCGAACGCCCGGGCGCGTCGAATGCATTGCTCAAGAGCCTCGAGGAGCCGCCGGCGGGCACGATCTTTCTGCTGATCAGCCACGCACCGGGGCGTTTGCTCCCGACGATCCGCTCGCGCTGCCGTACCCTGCGTTTCGAGGCATTGGACGATGCCGATATGCGCGCGGCGCTGATCGACGCGCTTCCTGAAGCCAAACCGACCGAGATCGACGAACTGGTGCGGGTGGGGGTGGGGTCGCCCGCGACGGCACTGGCGATGGCGGGGCTCGACATTTCGGGGCTCGACAAGGCGCTCCTCGACCTGGCGAAAGGCGATCCCGGCAACGCCGTCAGGTCCGACCTCGCGCGCATGCTGTCGCTCAAGGCCGCGCAACCGCGCTACGAAGCGTTTCTCGAACGTGCGCCGAGCTTCATCGCCGCTCAGGCGCATCGCCGCTCGGGCGAGGCGCTGCGGACGGCGCTCGACGCGCACGAGGCGGCGCGCAACCTGTCCGCGGCGGCGCTGGGCCTGTCGCTCGATGCGCAAGGGACGGTGTTCGAAATGGGCGGGATCGTCGCGCGGTTGGCACCGGCGCGCTGAACCATTAGGGCAGGCGGATGGCCGAACCCTATTACATCACCACCGCGATTTCATACCCCAATGGCCGGCCGCATATCGGCCATGCCTATGAAGCGATCGCCGCCGACGCGATCGCGCGCTTTCACCGGCAAGCCGGGCGCGACGTGCGGTTCCAGACCGGCACCGACGAACACGGGCTGAAGATGATGCAGACCGCGCGCGACCGGGGTGTCGAAACACGCGCACTGGCGGACGAAATGTCCGGGTATTTCAAGTCGATGGATGATCGTCTTAACATTTCCTACGATCGTTTCATCCGCACCGTCGAACCCGATCATCACGCCGCCAGTCAGGCGATCTGGCAGGCGATGGCGGATGCCGGCGACCTCTATCTGGGGCGCTACGAAGGCTGGTATTCGGTGCGCGACGAGGCTTTTTACGACGAAAAGGAATTGGTCGACGGGGAAGCGGGCAAGCTCTCGCCGCAGGGCACGCCGGTCGAGTGGAAGGTCGAGGAAAGCTGGATGTTCCGGCTGTCCAACTATCAGCAACCGCTGCTCGACCATTATGCCGCGCACCCGGCGTTCATCCAGCCCGACGCGCGCCGCAACGAGATCCTGCGCTTCGTCGAGGGCGGGCTGACCGATTTGTCGGTGTCGCGCACCAGCTTCGACTGGGGCGTCAAGGTGCCGGGCAGCGAAGGCCACGTGATGTACGTGTGGGTCGACGCACTGACCAATTATCTGACCGGGATCGGCTATCCCGATCTCGACGGCGCGCTGGGCAAATATTGGCCCGCTGACTTGCATTTGATCGGCAAGGATATCGTGCGTTTTCATGCGGTTTACTGGCCCGCGTTCCTGATGAGTGCGAAGATCGCGCTGCCCCGACAGGTGTTCGGGCACGGCTTCCTGCTCAACCGCGGGGAAAAGATGTCGAAGTCGGTCGGCAACGTCACCGATCCGATCGAACTCGCCGACCGCTTCGGGGTCGATCCGCTGCGCTATTTCCTGCTGCGTGACGTCAGTTTCGGGCAGGACGGCAGCTATTCCGAAGACGCGATCATCACGCGCTGCAACGCCGATCTCGCCAACAATCTCGGCAATCTCGCGCAGCGCTGCCTGTCGATCATCGCCAAAAATTGTGACGCGCGCGTGCCCGAGGCAGGGGAGGCGACCCCGCCCGAGGAAGAGCTGGTCGAGACCGTCGTCGCGGCTGAGCAGGGCCTCTACGCGGCGATGAAGGACCTCGCGCTGCACAACGCGCTGGAGGCGGTGTGGAGCGCGGCGCGCGACGCCAATCAATATTTCGCCGATGCCGCGCCGTGGAGCGTGCGCAAGACTGATCCGGCGCGCGCCGACACGATCTTGTACTACGCCGCCGAGGCGATCCGCCGGATCGCGATCATGGCGCGCTGGGCGATTCCTGAAAGCGCGGACAAATTGCTCGACCTGCTCGGGCAGGGCGCCGACGTGCGCAATTTCGACGCGCTGGCACGGCCGATTGCATCGGGGACCGAGTTGCCGCCGCCCGTGGGCGTATTCCCACGACTGGAACTGGACCCGGCATGAGGCTCGCCGACAGCCATTGCCACCTCAATTACAAAGGCCTGGCCGAGCAGCAAGGCGAGGTGCTGGCCCGTGCACGCGCCAGCGGCGTGGTCGCGATGCTCAACATCTCGACGCGCGAAAGCGAATGGGACGATGTGCTCGGCGTGGCCGAGCGCGAGACCGACGTGTGGGCGACGGTCGGTATTCATCCGCACGAAGCCGACCAGCACGCGCATGTCGATACCGCCAAACTGATCGAGCGCGCCGCCCATCCGCGCGTCGTCGGGATCGGCGAAAGCGGGCTCGATTATTATTACGATCACAGCGACCGCGCGCGCCAGCAAGCCAGTTTCCGCGCACATATCGCCGCGTGCCGTGCGACCGGGCTGCCGATCGTGGTGCATACTCGCGATGCCGAGGACGATACTGCCGCCATTCTACGCGAGGAGCTGGAGGAGGGGCCCTATCCCGGCGTGATCCACTGTTTCACCGCCAGCGGAGCATTCGCCGACAAAGCATTGGAAATGGGGTTTTACATTTCCATTTCCGGGATCGTGACGTTCAAGAACGCTAGGGCTTTGCAGGAAACCGCCGCCCGCCTGCCGCTCGACCGGCTGCTGATCGAGACCGACGCCCCCTTCCTCGCCCCCGTGCCGCATCGCGGGCGGACGGGCGAGCCGGCGTTCGTCGCCGATACCTGCCGTTTTCTGGCGCAATTGCGCGGAGACGATCCCGACGCATTGGCCGAAGCAACGCGCGCCAACTTCCACACATTGTTCGCCAAGACCGTAGCGTGAAAGTCCGGATTCTCGGCTCGGGCACATCGTCCGGTGTGCCGCGGATCGGCAATGACTGGGGTGCGTGCGACCCCAACGAACCGCGCAACCGGCGCACGCGCGTGTCGATCCTGGTCGAGACCGCGACGACGCGCATTCTGGTCGATACCGGGCCGGATATGCGCGAACAGTTGATCGCGGCCGATGTGGCGGAGGTCGATGCGGTGATCTGGACGCACGATCATGCCGACCACACCCACGGGATCGACGACCTGCGCCAACTCTTTCACGCGCGGGGAGCCCCGGTCCGCGGGCTGGCTAGGCCTGCGACCGCAAAAGTGCTGACGACGCGCTTCGACTATGTCTTTGCCGGCAAGGACGGATATCCGCCTACCGTGGCACTCGAATTGCTGCCCGACCAGCTGACGATCGGCGACATTAGAGTCGGCGTTACCGATCAGCCGCACGGGACAATTCGGTCGGCCGGTTTGCGCTTCGAAACCGACGCGGGGGCGATAGGATATGCTACCGATTTCAATGTATTAACCGACGATATGCATGAACTTTATCACAGTCTCGACGTATGGATAGTCGATGCGCTGCGTCGCGCCCCGCATCCCAGCCACCCAACGCTCGCACAAGCGCTGCGTTGGATCGCGGAACTCTCGCCACGCCATGCCGCCTTGACGCACCTCGATCAATCGATGGACTATGCCAGCCTTCTCGCCGAACTGCCGGCGAACGTCGTACCGGCGCATGACGGTCTCGAATACAGGGTTGGGGCATGAGCGATCAGGTCGGCTACTCGTCATATTATCTGCTCTGGCTCGTGCTGCTGCTGCCGGCGATGGCGCTGATGGTGCGCAGATTGCACTGGAGCCGGGTCGGAATCATGGCGCTGGCATGGATCGGTATCTTCGCGGTCGGGTTGTTGATTACCGCGCTGGTGTCGCGCAACGACTGGCTGACGTCGCGCGTGCGTGAAGTGTTTTACGGTCGCGATCAGAGCGTTGTCGGCGGCGAAGTGCGCATTCCGATGGCCGATGACGGCCATTTCTACGCGCGCGCGACGATCAACGGTTATGAGCGCACCTTGCTGGTCGACAGCGGTGCCACGTTAACCAGTCTGTCGGCCGCGACGGCCGACGCGGCAAAGATCAAGGTCGATCCGTCCGCACCGCCATATCCGATCGACACCGCTAATGGCCGGGTCAGCGCTCAGCCCGCGATGGTGGCGACGTTGAAGGTTGGCGCGATCACCGCCAGCGGCCTGAAAGTCGCGATCGCGCCGGAATTTGGCGATATGGACGTGCTGGGGATGAATTTCCTGTCCAAACTCAAGACCTGGCGGGTGGAGGGGAAGACATTGATCCTCGTCCCCAATAGGGAATAGATTTTACATAATGTATATTATCAATCTTGGCGATGCAACTAGAGGGGGGCTCCCCCGCCGATGAGCGCGACCGATATCGACCGATTGGTCGCGATCATGGCGCGGCTGCGCGATCCGGTGACCGGCTGCGAGTGGGACACCGTGCAAACCTTTGCGACGATCGCGCCGTATACGATCGAGGAAGCCTATGAAGTCGCCGACGCGATCGAGCGCGCCGACATGGCCGACCTCAAGGACGAACTCGGCGATTTGTTGCTCCAGGTCGTGTTTCACGCGCGGATCGCGGAGGAAGGTGGCGATTTCGCGTTGAACGATGTGATCGCGTCGATCTGCGACAAGATGGAGCGCCGCCATCCGCATATCTTCGGTGACGTCGCCGAGGGCGGGCATCACTTATGGGAACAAATCAAGGCCGAAGAGCGGGGGGCCAAGGGGGCTGAGAGCGCGCTCGATGGCGTCGCGATCGGCCTCCCCGCCCTTCTACGCGCCGAGAAATTGCAGAAGCGCGCGGCACGGACGGGGTTCGACTGGCCCGATGCGGCCGGCCCGCGCGCCAAGATCGACGAGGAACTGGCCGAAGTCGAAACCGCCACGACCGATGCCGAGCGCGAGGAAGAAGTCGGCGACCTGCTGTTCGCCGTGGTCAATTGGGCGCGCAAGCTGGGGATCGACCCCGAAGCGGCGCTGCGCGCGGGTAACGCCAAGTTCGAGCGGCGATTTCGGGCGATGGAGGCGATGGACGTGGATTTTGCCACCAGAAACTTAGACGATCAGGAACTGCTGTGGAAAAGGGTCAAGTTGTCTAGTCCAACGTGATGGCTATTCCTTCCAACATTTCTTTGTTAGATTTAACGTATGTGGGAATGGCTTCGAGGATTGTTTGCGAGGCGCGCGCTTGGTAATTTTATATCGCAGTTAATTGAGCCTCAAGCTCTGGCGGTTGCGCTGACCGAGACCGTCGCTGAATACACACACGCAGTTGAACAGGGAAAAGTTAGCTGGCCGGCGCATAAGCGAGACGGAGCTAGCGCAGTCGAGATTTGGAGCGACCTCCGCATGGAGGCGTTCGCTCAGATGTATAATTTTGGCCGAGCGGATTTGATGCTGCTTGCTGACCTACGATACCAAACGGAAGTATTCGATAGCTTTTTGGTGGATCGACCGTACTTAGCAGTGGTGCAGCCTAGGGGTGAACCGGTAGCTGACACTATTCAAGCGGTTTGGCGGACATATATGTATCTGAGCCGCGTGGGGTCGGAGGTTGGAGACCAAACCACCGACCGGGAATACTTGCGCTTGAAAAGCTTGCAAATTTTAGATCGGTTAAATTCCGATGCGAGTAAGTTGCAGCCTCAGTGGAACGCATTTCGAGCAAAGAAATCCGGCATTTGGTCGAGGCAACGACGGTCTATACCTGAGGCGTTCTTTCTCAATATTCTGTACGACGACATCACGGCAAAAACCAAGTCGATTGCCCTCACAGCGAAGTTTGGTCCAAACCAAGCGGCAGGTATGAAATGGCTGCGCGAGCAAGTTCTTAAAGGCAACCCCAGCGAATCTGAACTGGCGAACTTCGATGCGACGATCCAGCGGGTGCTGAACGCTAAAATACCTGAAGAAGCGCGAGCGGCCCAATGATTCCGTCAGTCTGATCAGCGCTGCAAGAACCGCTCATAATCGCGCGGCGCCATCCGAACGTCGTACGTCGCCACATCGCCCTCGACCATTTGCTCCAGCACGTCGCCATGCTGGTGCAACCACGCCGCCCCCGCGCCGTCGCCCGCCTCAAGCGTGATCGAATAGCGCCGGTGGGCGGCGGTCAGTTTCACGGCGACCTTTTCGATCAGCGTGTCGACCCCTTCCCCGCTCATTGCGGAGATCGCGACTACATCGTCGCGATGGCTGGCGTCGTTGAGCGCATCCGCACGCGCGTCGCCTTCCAGCAGGTCGAGCTTGTTCCACACTTCGAAGCGCGGCGTGGTGTCGTCGACACCGATCTCGCTCAGCACTTTTTCGACATCGGCGCGCTGCGCGTCGCTGTCGGGGTGCGCGATGTCGCGGACGTGGATCAGCAGGTCGGCCGACACCACTTCCTCCAGCGTCGCCTTGAACGCCGCGACCAACTGCGTCGGCAGTTCGGAGACGAACCCCACGGTGTCGGACAGGATCGCCTTGTCGATGCCCGGCAGCGAAATCTGCCGCAGCGTCGGGTCCAGCGTCGCGAATAGCAGGTCCTCCGCCATGACGTCAGCACCGGTCAGGCGATTGAAAAGCGTGGACTTTCCGGCGTTGGTATAGCCGACCAGCGCGATCACCGGCCACGGCGCGCGCTGGCGTCGGTCGCGGTGCAGCCCGCGTGTGCGACTGACCTGATCGAGTTCCTTCTTCAGTCGCGCCATGCGGTCACGGATCAAGCGCCGATCGGCTTCGATCTGCGTTTCGCCCGGGCCGCCGAGGAAGCCGAAGCCGCCGCGTTGCCGCTCAAGGTGAGTCCAGCTGCGCACCAGCCGCCCCGCCTGATAGTCGAGATGCGCGAGTTCGACCTGCAACCGCCCCTCGGCGGTGGCGGCGCGTTCGCCAAAGATTTCGAGGATCAGCCCGGTGCGGTCGATCACCTTGCAGTCGAGCGCTTTCTCGAGGTTGCGTTGTTGTACTGGCGTCAGCGCGCCGTCGATAACGACCAGTCCCGCTTCTTCCATCCGAACCTGCGTGGCGAGCTGTTCGACCTGCCCCGACCCGATCAGCGTCGCCGGTTTGGGCGCGCGCACGCGGAAGGCGATCTTGTCGACCACGTCCACCCCGATCGCCAGCGCGAGCCCAGCCGTCTCCGCCAGCCGCGCCGCGGCGTCGCGGCTGGCATTGCCCTGATCGGGCAGCACGACGATCGCCCGCGCGCCGCGGGCAAATTCGTCGCGATCGCGTTCAAATCCTGTGGTCAAACTTCGTCAGAATCGCTTGAATCTTCAGCAAGATTGAGGGGGCGCGCCGGCTGAATCGTCGATACGGCGTGCTTATAAACCAGTTGCGCCATGCCTTCGCGTTCGAGCAGCATGCAGAACAGGTCGAACGAGGCGATATGCCCCTGGAGCATGACGCCATTGACCAGGAACATCGTCACGCTGTCGTCCGATTTGCGCACCGCGTTCAGGAAAATTTCCTGCAACAGCGGGTTCTTCTTCTGATCGTCGCCGACGGCATCGACGATCGCGCCGATATCGATCGGGTTCGACGGCATGATCGTGGAAATGGCGTGCTTATAGATCAGCTGCGACTGGCCATCGCGGCGCAGCAGCACGCTGAAATTGTCGAACCAGGTTACGATCCCCTGGAGCTTGACGCCTTTGACGAGGAACATCGTCACCGGGGTCTTGGATTTGCGCAACGCGTTGAGGAATAAGTCCTGCAGCGATGTCTGTTTTTCGGCCATGGTAGGTCCTTGATTTTTGGCGGGCCGTAACCCGCATGGCGCCGTTCTCTGGCGTCTGATACGCACGCCCTGACAACGTGCGCGCGCTATATATAGGTGACGCCACTCCAATTCGTCCAGCGGTCATCCAGGCAGGATTCCCGCCGCGGGTCAGTCGTCGCGGCTGTCGGTGATGCCGAGCAATTTGAGCTTCCGATGCAGGGCGGAGCGCTCCATCCCGATGAACGTGGCGGTGCGCGAGATGTTGCCCGAAAAACGCCGGATCTGGACGCGCAGATATTCACGCTCGAACGTCTCGCGCGCTTCGCGCAGCGGCGCCCCCATCATCGCGCTGGCCCCTGCCCCGTCGCCGCTGGTCCCCAGCACTTCGGCCGGCAGCAGGTCGACGTCGATCCGCCCGATGCGGTCGCCCGGCGCAAGGATGATCGTACGTTCGACGACGTTGCGCAGCTGGCGGACATTACCCGGCCATTCATAGCTCTGGAGCGCGACCATGGCGTCATCGGCGACTTCGGGCGTGGGCACGCGGCGCTCATTGGCGTAATGCGCGACGAAATGCTCAACCAGCGCCGGAATATCCTCTCGGCGGTCCGACAGCGGCGGGATCGGCACGGGCACGACGTTGAGGCGGTAATAGAGATCCTCGCGGAACCGCCCCTCGGCGATTTCCAGCGTCAGGTCGCGTGCGGTCGCCGAGACCACGCGGACATCGACCTTGACCGTGCGCTGCCCCCCGACGCGGGTGAAGCTCTGATCGGTCAGCACGCGCAGGATGCGGCCCTGCGTCGCCATCGGCATGTCGGCGATTTCGTCGAGAAACAATGTCCCGCCATGCGCCTGTTCGAGCAGCCCCGTGCGGACCAGATCGCCCTGCTCTTCCACGCCGAACAATTCCTCTTCGACGCGCTCGGGCGTCATCCGCGCGGCGCTGACGATCACGAACGGGCCGTTGGCTCGCTGGCTCCAGTTGTGCAGCAGGCGTGCGGCAACCTCCTTACCGACCCCCGCCGCGCCCATTACCAGCACACGACTGCCCGTGCCCGCCACGCGCTTCAGCGTCGCGCGCACGCCGTTGATCGCCGCCGAACTGCCGGTCAAATCGGTGTCGCGGCCGATCGAGGCGCGCAGCGACTTCACTTCTTGCCGCAGCCGTTCGGTCTCGGTCGCGCGTGCGACCATCAACAGCAACCGGTCGGCGTTGAACGGCTTTTCGATGAAATCGACCGCGCCGCGGCGGATCGCCGCAACCGCAGTGTCGAGGTTGCCGTGGCCGGAAATCACCAGCACCGGGATCGACGGATCGCGCCGCTTGATCTCGTCGAGCAGATCGAGCCCGTCGAGCCGCGATCCCTGCAACCACACGTCGAGCAGCACGAGACTGGGGCGCCGAGTCGAAATCGCCTCCAGCGCGGCGTCGCTGTCGGCGGCGGCGCGGGTTTCGTAGCCTTCGTCTTCGAGCACACCGGCGACGAGTTCGCGAATGTCCTTCTCGTCGTCAACGACGAGGATATCGAGGCTCATGATTTCTGTCCGGTTTGAGGGTCCAAACCCAGCCATGACGACGGCCGGGACGGAGCCAATTTTGGTGTTAGGCAAGAAACAAGGAGGGAGCGATGCCAAAGCATCGTGACCGACGCAGTGACGCCGCCTGGCGCCAAAATTGGCCCGCCGCTGAAGCGGTCGCCCGGAAAAGCCCGCTGGACGGCGTCACTTGCTTGCGCGCAGCTTCGGCTGCGCGGCTGCGCTGCGTTCCTTGCCAGCGGGCTTTTCCGGGCGATCACGGCCATCGTCATGGCTGGGTTTGGGCCCTAGTAAGCATGGCGAGCGCGCCTTCGCCCTGGCTGGTTTCCGCGGGATCGCGGGCTTCATCGAGCATGCGATCGAGCAACGCTTCGTCGAACACGATCGTCACGACCGTCCCGCCGCCGGGGCGATCGGTGAAGGCGATCGTCCCGCAATGTTCCTCGATGATCTTCTTGACGATCGCGAGGCCCAGGCCGGTGCCGCGCGCGCGCGTCGTCATATAGGGTTCGACGATCCGGTCGCGTTCGACCGGCAGGCCGATGCCGTTATCGGCAATCGTGGCGACCAGTTCGCGATCGCCGGGCGTCAGGGTCATCGCGATTTCGCCCGCCGGGGAGCCCGCCGGGCGCGCTTCGATCGCTTCGACCGCATTCTTGACGATGTTGGTCAGCGCCTGCCCGATCTGGCGCCGGTCGCAGGTCAGTGGCACGGCATCGGGCGCGTCGAGCGAGAACTTGATGTCCGGGTGCGCGACTTCGTGGAGGAACAGGGCTTGGCGCGACAGATCGATGAACGATTCCTCGTGGAACACGGGCTTGGGCATCCGCGCGAAGGAGGAGAATTCGTCGACCATCCGGCGCAAGTCGCCGACCTGCCGGACGATCGTGTCGGTCAGCTGGCCAAAAATCGTATCACCGGCCTCGATCGTTTTGCCATAGCGGCGCTGGAGCCGCTCGGCGGCGAGTTGGATCGGGGTCAGCGGATTCTTGATTTCGTGCGCGATGCGGCGCGCCACGTCGGACCAGGCGGCGCGGCGCTGATCGAGCAATTGCTGGGTGATGTCGTCGAACGTGAGGACGCGACCGTCTTCGTCGGCGGTTATCCGGACTGCGAGAGTCCGCGCGTCGCCCGCCGCGGACAGCTGGACGATCGCCTCGCGCACGTTGCTCCGTAGCATCTCGGCGAGTTCCGGCGCGACATCGCCGAGTCCGGCGCCCACGACCTTGGAGGCATCGATCTTGAGCAACTCGGCGGCCGACGCGTTGATCAGCCGGATCGAGCCATCGCCTGCGACGGACACGACGCCGGCACTCACCCCCGACATCACCGCTTCGATCAGCGCGCGGCGACTTTCCAGCGCGCCAGTCTGCGCCTGCAGCCGCACGGTCATTGTGTTGAACGCCTTGGCCAGCGTGCTGACTTCGTCATCGGTGCGCGGGTCGGGTACGCGCGCGGTCAGGTCACCGTCCGCCACGCGCCGCGCCGCGCCGACGAGTTCGTTCACCGGGCGCACCAGACGATCGGCGACGACCAATGCGATCCACACCGCCAGCGCAACGATCAGCAGTGCGACGACGAACAATGCCGCGTTGAACTGAAGCTGCAACGCGCGGGCCCTGGTTTGCAGTGCCTTGAAGTCGCTGACCACCGTTGTGACGCGCTGCATTTGGTTATCGAGTACGGGAGTCGCCACGACCTTGGTCGCGTAGACGAAGACCTGACGAGACCCTGGTATCGTGGTTATTACGGCAATGCGCTTGGGGGAAACGGTGAGTACGGTGGGTTCGCCTCGTTGGAGAGCGGCCACTGCGGCGGGGTCGATCTGCTGCGCCAGATCGCCGTAGGGATCGACCCTTACCAAGAATTGGATGTCGTCGTTGGCCACGGTAAACAGCGCACCTTGCGAGAGCCCGCGGTTGTTGAGCTGGAGCGCAAAATAGTCACGCAGTGACACTCCAAACTCGTCGCGCGTCTTGAGCAGCGTGGCCGGGTCGGTGGAGTTGTTCAGCGCTGCGCCGAAATGATTGGAAAGGTCGCTCGATGTGGTCGTGACCTCGTCGCGCCAGCGCGTGAGCGTCTGCTCGTACGATTCCTGCGCCAGCGACGTCGCGTTCTGCAGCACCCCGCTGACACGATCCGACAGCCAGAATTCCACACCGTATTGAAACATGGCCGATGCAAACAGAACGGCCAGCACGGTCGGTACCGTCGCGATGCCGGAAAACAGCGCGACCAGGCGAACATGGAGCTTACCCTCGCCGCCTGCCTCGGATCGGCGCACGCGGCTGAAGGCGATGCGGCGCCCGACCAGCATGATCAGTCCGACACACGGCGCGAGATTGGCGACGAGCAGCCCGGCTATGGCCGGCGGCGTCAGCAGCCGCTGCGGCGCAGCTCCGCCCCGCACAATAAAATACGTCGCAACCGCGACCGCTATCGCCAGCGCCAAGACGCCAAGCTCGACCGCGGGGGTTATCCGGGGGCGCCAGCCCCCGATACGCCGAGGCACGGCCATGGTATTATCACCACTCATCGTTGCAGGAATACAACGTGATTGTGGCAGAGAAAACACATAATTAAGGCGGATTGTCGCGGATCAGGCCCCGTCTGCCGTGCCGTCGATCTCGATTCCCAACGTATCGAGGCGCTTTCGAAGCGTATTGCGGTTGATCCCCATCGCCCGCGCCGCGCGCAATTGATTGCCGCCATGACGCGCCAGCATCGCCTCGATCAGCGGGCGTTCGACCTCGGCGATGATCCGTTCGTACAGCGTGCCATCGTCGATCCCGCGCGGGTCTTCGCGCGCCAGGCGTTCGATCCGGGCGCGCACGGCCGTGTCGAGATCGATATCGCTGGCGGCCGCAACCGCCGCGGGCGACCCCAGGACAGCGGTCAGTTCGGGCGCACCGATCACTTCGTCGCGGCTCAGCACGGCCAGACGGCGCATGATGTTTTCCAGCTCGCGGACATTGCCCGGCCAGTCATGCGCTTCGAGCGCGATCACTGCGGCGTCATCAAGGCGTTTGCGCGGCAGGCCGTTTTCGGCGGCGCGATCAAGGAAATGCCGCGCCAGCAGCGCCACGTCCTGGCGCCGCTCGCGCAGCGCGGGCAGCGCGATCGGTACGACGTTGAGGCGGTAGAACAGATCCTCGCGGAACTGGCCCGACTGGACCAACGCGCTCAGATCGCGGTTGGTCGCAGCGACGATGCGGACATCGGCCTTGATCGTGCGCGCGCCGCCGACCGTGGTGAATTCGCCCGACTGGAGCACGCGGAGCAAGCGCGTTTGCGCCTCAAGCGGCATGTCGCCGATTTCGTCGAGGAACAACGTTCCCCCCGCTGCCTGTTCGAACCGCCCGGCGCTACGCGCCTGCGCCCCGGTAAATGCGCCGCGTTCGTGCCCGAACAACTCGGCTTCGATCAGTTCGCGCGGGATTGCCGCCATGTTGATCGCCAGGAACGGTGCGTTCCGCCGCGGCCCCAGATCGTGGATCGCCTTGGCGACCAGTTCCTTGCCGGTACCCGATTCGCCCGAAATCAGGACGGTGAGGTCGTTGGAGATCACGCGCGCGATGACGCGATAGACGTCCTGCATTGCGGGCGAACGACCGATCAGCGGCAGCGCACGGTCGTCGTCGTGGATCGGGTCGGTCTGCCCCGTCCCCTGCCGCGCCAGGGCCCCATCGACCGCGCGCGTGAGATCGTTGAGATCGAACGGCTTGGGCAAATAATCGTAGGCACCCACTTCGGTAGCGCGCACGGCCGTCGTCAGCGTGTTCTGCGCGGACAGGACGATAACGGGCAGCAGCGGATAGGCCTCCGCCAGCCCCGCCACCATGTCGAGCCCGTTGCCGTCGGGGAGCACCACGTCGCTAACCACGACGTCGGGGGTGGCGGCGCGCAATTCGCGGTTGAACTCGGCCAGGCTGGCGGTGGTGATGACGCGGTGCCCGGCGCGGCGCAGCGCGTGCGCGACCACGGTACGGATCGCGGAATCGTCGTCGAGGACGAGGATCGAGCCCGTCCTGTTCATGACGGGCGACTCACTTGCCGCGCGCCAACAGGATACGAAACACGGTCATTTCAGGCGCCCCCTCGCGCGAATATTGGACGACACCGCCCATGTCGCGGACCAGCTTGTCGACCAACGCGAGGCCAAGCCCCTGCCCCTCCGGCTTTCCCGAAACGAACGGGTTGAACAGATGCTCTGCGATATCGGCGGGCGCGCCCGGGCCATTGTCGATCACGCATAATTCGATCGGCAGCCCGCGGCGCGGCTGGCCCGGGCCGGCATCGACCGCGAGGCCGTGACGATACGCGGTGCTCAGCAGGATGCGTGGCGCCTTGACGTCACTCAGCGCCTCTGCGGCGTTTTTCAACAAGTTGATGACGATCTGAAGCAGCGCGTCGTTATCCACCAGCACCGGCGGCAGCGACGGATCGAAGCTTTCCTCGATACTGATGTCGCGCGCAAAACCGGTCTGCGCGACCCGTCTCGCGTGGTCGAGCAACGGATAGATGTTGGCGGGCGCCGGGGTCAGCGGGCGGCCGGTGAAATCCTGCATCCGGTCGATCAGCGCGGCAATGCGATCCACCTCGGTGGTGATCAACGTGGTCAGTTCGTCCCCTGCCCCTTCCGCCGCAAGCAACTGCGCCGCGCCGCGGATGCCCGACAGCGGATTCTTGATCTCGTGCGCCAGCATCGCCGCCGCGCCGATCGCGGCACGCGCGCCGCTCCGCTCGGCCGACTGGCCGACCTTGCGCGATCCACTGGTCGCGTGAAGCGCGATTGCACGCCAGCCGGGGCGGTCGGCAATGACGGTGTCATAATAATCGACCCGAAGCCGTCCGGTGCGTTCGGTGCCGATATCGATATCGAACGCCGACACAGCGCGCCCCTCTCCCTCTCCCGCACCCGGCGGTGGCGTCAGGACATTGGTCAGCGGCAAGCCCCGCATCGCGCGTTCGGACTGATTCAGCAGCAATTCGCACTCGCCATTGGCGTTGCGTACCAGCCCGTCGGGATCGACCACCAGGATAGCGATCGGCAATCCGGCGAACAGCTCGGCAAAGGTGGGCGCAATCAGCGCCTCAGGCAGCAGCGCGGGTTCGGTACGGGGCATAGAATTCGGCCAGCATCGCCTTGACCCGATGGGGGTCCGGCTCCTGATTGACGGTATTGCGGAACGCCGCCGAGCCATCCAGCCCCTTGGTGTACCAGCCGATATGCTTGCGCATCATGTTGACGCCGACTTCGTTACCGTAATGCTCGAGCATTTCGTCATAATGCCCTGCGATCACGTTATATTGTTCGCCCGGGGTCGGATCGTCGACGGCACGGCCCGATGACAGATGCGCCATCACTTGGTTGAGCAGCCATGGCCGGCCATAGGAACCCCGCCCGATCATCACGCCGTCAGCGCCCGATTGTTCGAGTGCGCTCGACGCGTCCTCGGGCGAACAAATGTCACCGTTGACGATCACCGGGATGCTCACCGCGTCCTTGACCGACCGCACGAAACCCCAATCGGCGACGCCCTTGTACATCTGGTTGCGCGTGCGGCCGTGGACGCTGACCATCTGCACGCCCAGATCCTGCGCGATCCGCGCGAGTTCGGGCGCGTTGAGGCTGTCGAGGTCCCAGCCCATCCGCATCTTGAGCGTCACAGGCGCCTTCACTGCTTTCACGCAGGCGGTGATGATCGCGCTGGCTAGTTTGAGGTCGCGCATCAGCGCCGATCCCGCATCGCCGTTGGTCACCTTGCGCACCGGGCAGCCCATGTTGATGTCGACGATCGCCGCACCCTTATCCTCGGCCAGCTTCGCCGCTTCGCCCATTTCATAGGGCGTGCAGCCGACCAGTTGCATCGACACGGGCTCTTCGATCGCGTCCCACATCGCCTTCTGGATCGACTGGCGCGTCTCGCGGATCGCGGCCTGGCTGGCGATCATCTCGGTCACGTTGAGCCCCGAGCCGAAGCGACGCACGAGTCGGCGGAACGGCAAATCGCTCACGCCCGTCATGGGCGCGAGGATGACCGGGGTCTCGATCCGCACGGGACCGACCTGGATGGGGGCGAGTTTGCTCATGTGCCTAAAAATCAGGCAGCGCATAGCCCGACGCGTTGGCGCTGGCAAGGTGCGCGCGGCTGGGCTAGGCGCCCCGCATGACGTCTTCGGAAACCGTTGCGCTGATCGTCGCCGCCGGGAAGGGCGAACGCGCGGGCGGCGATCTGCCCAAGCAGTTTCAGTTGCTCGCCGGCCTCTCGCTGGTCGAACACAGCCGCCGGGCGCTGGCCGAACATCCGGGGGTCGACCGCGTGGTGACGGTGGTGGCAGCGGGCGATGAAAAACTGGTCATCGGGGAAACAGTCATCGGCGGCGCGACGCGGCGAGAGTCGGTCCGCAACGGGCTGGAAGCCATTGGCGCTGCTGCGCGTGTCCTGATCCACGACGCCGCCCGCCCGATCGTACCCGCTGGCGTCGTCGATCGCCTCCTGACGGCGCTGAACGACCAAAAAGGCGCCGTTCCCACCCTGCCTGTCGCGGATACGCTCGCTGGCGGCGGGTCCGCATTGGGCGATATCGTCGATCGCTCCGTGCTGGTTCGCGTCCAGACGCCGCAAGCGTTCGATTTCGCCGCAATCCTCGACGCGCACCGCGTCTGGCCCGAGGGCGAGGACGCGACCGACGACGCGCAGATCTTGCGCCGGGCCGGCCATCACGTGGCACTTGTCGCAGGCAGCCCCTTACTCGACAAGATTACCTTTCCGGGCGACATCGCGCTCGCCGAAGCCCGGCTGGGAACCACGATGCGCGTCCGCACTGCCACCGGATACGACGTCCACCGCCTCGTCGCGGGCGAGGAATTGTGGCTGGGCGGCGTGCTGATCCCGCACGACATGGGGCTGTCGGGGCATAGCGACGCAGACGTGGCGCTTCACGCCATTACCGACGCATTGCTCGGAACGATCGCGGCGGGCGATATCGGCATGCACTTTCCGCCGAGCGATCCGCAATGGCGCGGCGCGGAATCGGGCCAGTTCCTCGAACATGCCGCGTCGCTCGTCGCAGCCGAGGGTGGCGTGATCGACTTTGTCGACCTGACGATCATCTGCGAAGCGCCCAAAATCGGCCCGCACCGTGACGCTATCCGCGAGCGAGTCGCCGGCCTGTTGCGGCTGTCCGTGGGTCAGATTAGCGTGAAGGCAACGACGACCGAGCGGCTTGGCTTTACCGGGCGTGAAGAAGGCATCGCGGCCCAGGCAATCGTAACGATCAGGATTTGAAGGGGCGATGATGAAACCTGAACTGACGAGCGCGTGACGATCGACACCATCCTTCCCGCCGAACTGGTCGATGCTGCGCGCCGCGTGGTCGAGGCCAATCGCGCGATCGGGCGGCGCTTTGCGCTGGCCGAGAGTTGCACCGGGGGGCTGGTCGCGGCGGCGATCACCGAGATACCGGGCTCGTCCGACGTGCTCGAAGGCGGGTTCGTCACCTATTCGAACGAATCGAAGGTCGATCTGGTCAAAGTCAGCCACGATGTGCTCGACACGTTCGGGGCGGTGTCGATCGCGACCGCGTGGAGCATGGCGCAGGGCGCGCTCAACGCCACCCCGCGCGCCGATCTGGCGGTGGCGATCACCGGAATCGCCGGTCCCGGCGGCGGAAGCGACAAGAAGCCGGTCGGGACCGTGGTGTTCGCGCGCGCCGAACGCGATGCCGATCCTTCGGACGTGGTCGCCGACCGCAAGGAATTCGGCGATCTGGGACGCGGCGGCGTCCGGCTTCAGGCGGCGTTGTGCGCGCTCGAACTGTTGATGCCGCGCGACTCGGACGCGTAGAGCACCGCGGCGCGCTCTTCGAACGCGCCGATCATCCGGCGCAGCGCGGTGCCGAACACCTGCCCGGCCAGCATCTCGAACATGCGGTTCTTGAACGCGAAATCGACGGTGAAATCGACGTCGCAGCCACCGGGTGCCGCGCGAAACGCCCAGTCGTTGGTCAGATATTTGAGCGGCCCGTCGATATAGTCGACGTGGATGCTGACGGCGCGCAGCTTGCTCACTTTCGACGTGAAGGTTTCGCGCAACCCCTTGAACCCGACGATCAGGTCCGCGACCATCTCGGTCGGGCTGTTCGAGCGAATGCGCACCGCGGTGACCCAGGGCAGGAATTCGGCGTAACGACCGACATCGGCCACCATGTCGAACATCTGTTCGGGCGTATAAGGAAGGTGCCGGGTTTCAGCGTGCCTGGGCAAGCTTGGCCTCTCGTGCGTCGCGCATCTTCGCGAAATCGTCGCCGGCGTGATAGCTCGACCGAGTCAGCGGTGACGACGCGACCAGCAGGAACCCCTTGGCGCGCGCAATCGCGGCATAAGCGTCGAACGCGGTCGGCGTGACGAAATCGATCACCTTGGCGTGGCGCGGGGTCGGCTGGAGGTACTGCCCCATCGTCAGAAAATCGACGTCGGCCGAACGCATGTCGTCCATCACCTGATGCACTTCGAGCCGCTCTTCGCCGAGGCCCAGCATTACGCCCGACTTGGTGAAGATCGACGGGTCGAGCTTCTTGACCGATTCGAGCAGTCGCAGCGACGCATAGTAGCGCGCGCCGGGACGGATCGTCGGATAGAGCCGGGGCACCGTTTCGAGGTTGTGGTTGTACACGTCGGGCCGTGCGGCGACGATCGCCTCGACAGCGGCTTCGTGCTTGTTGCGGAAATCTGGCGTCAGGATCTCGATCGTGGTGGTCGGATTGGCCGCCCGGATCGCGTGGATCACCTTGACGAACTGCGACGCGCCGCCATCGGGCAAATCGTCGCGGTCGACCGACGTCACCACGATGTGTTGCAACCCCATCTGCGCCGCGGCATCGGCGACGTTGTTGGGCTCCATCGGGTCGACCGCGCGCGGCATGCCGGTCTTGACGTTGCAAAAAGCACAGGCGCGCGTGCAGGTGTCGCCGAGGATCATCACCGTGGCGTGCTTCTTCGACCAGCATTCGCCGATATTGGGGCAGGCCGCTTCCTCGCACACCGTCGTCAGGCTTTTCGAGCGCATCAGCGCGCGCGTCGCGGCAAAGCCGGCCGAGGTCGGCGCCTTGACCCGAATCCAGTCGGGTTTGCGCTGGCGCGGCTCACGCGGAATCGGGGAAATCTCGTTCATCCCCCGCAGATAGCGAGCCCAAGCGGTGCTTGCCACCCCCTGACCTTGTTGGCAGAGACGCGGCATGACCGATTTCTCCGATTTGCTCTCTGGCTACCAGAGATTTCGCGACACCGACTGGTCGCGCCAGCGCGGGCGCTGGGCCGAACTCAACGAGGGGCAAAGCCCCAAAGTGATGGTGATCGCCTGCTCCGACAGCCGGGTCGATCCGGCGCAGATTTTCGATGCCTCGCCCGGGGAAATCTTCGCGGTGCGCAACATCGCCAATCTGGTGCCGCCGTTCGAACTCGACGGCAGCCGTCACGGCGTGTCCGCCGCGCTCGAATTCGCCGTGACTCAACTGGAAGTCGGCGAGATCGTGGTGATGGGGCATGGGTCATGCGGCGGGGTCGAGGCGGCACTGTCGAAACGGTTCCACGGCAAGGCGCCCGGCGCTGGCGGGTTCATCGACCATTGGGTCGATATGCTGGACGACGCGCGCGACCGGATCATCGCGCAATATGGCACCGGTCCGGAGGCGATTCGCGCGCTCGAACTCGAGACGGTGCGGGTCAGTCTGCGTAATTTGCGGACGTTTCCGTGCATTCCGGAACGCGAAGCAGCGGGGACGCTACGGCTCCACGGTGCGTATTTTGCCATCGCCGACGGCGTGCTGCACGTCATGGACGCTAACGGAGAGTTCGGACCCGCATGAAACCCCAGACCCTCATGACGCTGCGGCGCTACCATAGCTGGCTTGGCGTGTTCTTCGCGCCGGCAATTATCCTCTTCTCGATCAGCGGCGCGCTCCAGACGTTCCGGTTGCAGGAAGAAAAGGGCTATGGCGGGACGCCACCCAATTGGATCGTGTGGCTGGCATCGGTGCACAAGGATCAGGCGCCGCCGCACGAGGAGCGTAAGGAAACCGAAGGCGAGAAGCTGCGTCCTGCGCCAGCCGCGGCCGCTCCCAAATCAGAGGCGAAGGCGCTGAGCAAGCGCCCCAATACCCTGCCGCTCAAGATATTCGTCGTCCTGATGTCGCTCGGGTTGCTGGGGTCGACGATCGTCGGGTTGACGATCGCGTTGTCCAACCGTCGGACGCGCAGCAAATATTTGGTGGCGTTGGTGGCCGGAGCGGTGCTGCCGTGCGTCCTGCTCTGGCTCTGAGCTAGAGTCCCTCGCCGCCGACCCATTGCGCGTTCGACAGCCGCCTTGCGAGGTTCCACGTCTGCTGGCGGATGTCGGGCACCGCGACGATTTCCCAAAACGCGCCGCGCGTCATCGGGCCGAGTGCATAGAGCCAGTCGTTGCTGCGACCGTCGGCGGCGATCGTCTGCGCGCGCGAATCGACGTCGAGGCCGAGATGCGCCGGATCGGGGCGCACCACCCCGCGCTGCTGGAGCGTCGCGAGCAGTGGCTCGGTCGTGCGCGTCAGGTCGCCCTGTGGCCCGGTGCAGTTGATCGCGCGCTGCACGGTCAGCGTCTCGGGCGAGTCGCCGCCCCGGCGGCGCCACGTCATCGCAATTCCTTCGGGCGACTCGATCGCCGACAGGGTCTTGCCGGCGACGATTTCCAACTGGCCCCGCGTCTGCATCGCGGCGAGCCGGTCGGCGACCGAAGGCGCGAGCCGGTGACGATGGACGTCCCACCACGGCCGCAAATGGCGCAGGAAGCGGGCGCGCTCGGCGTCGGTCGCGTTGGCCCACATGGCCTGAGTGTACGGCCGCAACTCATCGACCGCGTTGCGCCAGCCGACCCGGGTGCCGCGCGCGCGCACCATATACACCAGCTCGGACGGCGGCAGCACCGGGAGCTCGGCGATCTTCGCGACCATCGGCCCCGGCGCGTCGTGCCGCTGCGGCACCAGCCCGCGCCGCGACAGCGCGACGATCCTGCCCTTGAACCCGGCCGAATCGAGCAGCAACGCCATATCGACCATCGTCAGCCCGGTGCCGATCAACAGCACCGTATCGCTGTCGTTGAGCCCCAGCGGCACGCTGCGGTCCCACGGATCGCTCTTATAGCGTTCCGCGGACAATCCGGCCTCGGCAAAGCCCGGCGGATCGTGCGGCGGCAAGTTACCGACCGCGAGCACGGCGGTATCGGCGTCGACCGTCCGCCCGTCGGCCAGCGTCACGCGCGCGCCGCCTGAGGTCTTCACGACATCCGCCACGTCGCCGCGCAACAGCGTCAGCCGGTCGCCCGACGTTTTCAGCGCCGAGTCGAGCAGGCTGCGCAGATACGCGCCATAGGTTACGCGCTGAACGAAAGTCGCACCCGCATCGCCTTCGCCATTTTCGGCCAGCCAGCGCACGAAATGATCGGGGTCGTCGGGCAAGGCGCTCATGTTCGAGGCGCGGACATTCAGCACATGGCCGGGATAGGCCGCGCCATAGGCCAGCCCCTCCCCCGCCACCGGCGCGCGCTCGATCAATGTCGCGCGGGGTCCGTCGTGACGCAACAGGTTGATCGCCTGCAACGTCCCCGAAAAGCCCGCGCCGATGATCGCGACGTGCCGAATCATGCGGCTAGATTTCGTATTCGAGTTGCCATTCCGGGTCGGTGAAGGCGGGCGGGCGTTCGGCAAAATTGGGCTGACGCGACTTCATCCGCCCGTACAGCGTCTTGACCGTATTGCTCGCGGTACGCGTGAACAGCACCGGCACGATGGCGTGCGCCATACAGGCGAACCCACCCACCACCATCTTAGCGCCGAAGCCGAACGCCGTGGCGGCGTGTTCGGGATAGCTTTCACCCACACTGCGCGGGTGGCGGAGGAAGATGCGGTCTATCATGTGCCGCTTCTAGAGCCCCAGCGCCGCAAAGGGAACCGCAAGCGAAGCCAGTTGAGACTCAATCGTTACATGCAGACCGGGCCGTAACGCGCCGATACCTCAGTCAGCGCGTCGACTGCGGCTCGCCAGTCGACCTCCCAAACTTTGTCGCCACACCCGATAAAGCGATGCAGTTCCGATAGGTGAACAATCTGGCCCGGCCGATCCTCAACCACGCGGATGGAGAATCCCTGTTCCCGAAGATCGGATTCCAGCCGTCTTGCCGAACTTCCAACGGGATAGAGCCGCGCAACGCGTTGCTTGAAGACGCGATTACCCTCGGCAAAGCTTGTGCCCGGCATACCCTTGCCCAGCGGCGGGAGCGACGCTTCCGAGCCTTGCCAGAAGAACCAGCCGACAGCCGCCAGCAGAAGCATGAAGATCGTACCCACAACGGCAACGCAGCCGATGCGGAACGATCTCACAACCCCAACGCCTTCCTTGCCACCTTCTCCAGTTCGGGATCGAGCGGCGGCGGGTCCATTGGGATATGCGCTTCCAGCCGGTCCGCGATGGCAGTCAGCGCGGCAATCCGCGCGGCCTTTTTGTCGTTCCCGTCGATCACCACCCATGGCGCCCAGCGCGTGTCGGTGCGGCGGAACATTTCGGCCATCGCGTCGAGGTAATCTTTGCGCTTGTCGCGGTTGCGGTAGTCGGCGAGCCCGGTCTTCCAGCGCTTCCACGGATGCTCCAGCCGCGCCTTGAGCCGCGCGTCCTGTTCCGTTTGCGTGACGTGCACGAAAATCTTGACGATCGTCGTGCCCGCATCGGCCTGTTGCGCCTCGAATTCGTTGATCTCATCATAACCGCGGCGCCATTCGGCTTCGCTGGCATAGCCCTCGACCCGCTCGACCAGCACGCGCCCGTACCATGTGCGGTCAAACACCCCGATATCGCCATTGGCGGGCAATTTGGTCCAGAAGCGCCACAGGAAATGCCGCGCCAGTTCGTCCTCGGTCGGCGCCTTGATCGGCCAGACCTCGAAGTTGCGCGGATCCCATTCGGACGTCAGACGCTGGATGATCCCCCCTTTGCCGGCGGCGTCCCAGCCCTCGAGCAAAACGACAGCGCGTTTCTTGTGACAGATATGCGCGACCTGGATGTGCGCGAGGCGCTCCTGCACCCTGGCCAGATCGGCGTCATAGTCGCCGGCATATTTGGCGCCGGACTCATAGTCTTTGAGATCGATCGTCATGCAGCGAGCCTGTTCCCCGCGCATCATTGCGTCAACCCGCTTGCGCACCCTTGACGAATCACGCGCGATCGGACGATCCGGGCGGCAAGGGGGACCACGCTCCATGGTGGCATTTCCGGACGACATTTTCACCGAACCCAGCGACGTCGATCCCGACACGCTCGCCAATCTCGGCCCGCTCAGGCGATTGGCGGGGACGTGGGAGTCGCGCGGCGGGGTCGACGTTAACCCGAAGGCGGAGGGACCCGAGCAGCGCGACTATTTCGAACGGATCGATCTCCAGCCGATCGACCCGCAGGCGAATGGCCCGCAGCTCTTCTACGGGCTGCGCTACCACATCCACGTCAACACGCCCGAGGAAGCGATCACCTTCCACGATCAGGTCGGCTATTGGCTGTGGGAGCCCGCGACGGGTCTGGTGCTGCAAACCGTCGCGATCCCGCGCGGACAGATCGCGATCGCGTCGGGGCACGCAACGCCCGATTCGCTCAACCTGGTGCTGACTGCGACGCGCGGGGAGACCGAATACGGCATCTGCTCGACCGCGTTCCTCGAATATGCCTTTCGTACCGACGCGTATCGGATCGAGGTCGATTTCAACCCCGACGGATCGTGGAGTTACGTGCTCGACACGACCCTGGTCGTGCGCGGCCGGACCGAGCCGTTTGCGCATCGCGACCGGAATACGTTGTTTAAAGTCGCCGAGCCGCAGCCCAATCCGCTGATGCAGACGGACGTCGGAAAGGGGTAGGACCGCAACCTGTTCCCCCGCGAAAGCGGGGGTCCAGCATAACTAGCGATTCGCGTGCGACTCTGGACCCCCGCTTTCGTGGGGGAACAGGGTTGAATGCAGGTTAGCCCGCCTTCGGTCCGTCGTTCGCCAGCTTGATGTGCAGTTCCTTCAACTGCCGTGGGCTCACCTCTGCCGGGGCCTGCATCATCAGATCCTCGGCCTTTTGCGTCATCGGGAAGACGATCACTTCGCGGATATTGGGCTCGTCGGCGAGCAGCATGACGATGCGGTCGACGCCCGGCGCTGATCCGCCGTGCGGCGGCGCGCCGAACTTGAACGCGTTGATCATCCCCGCGAAATTGGTGTCGACGTCAGCCTGCGAATAGCCGGCAATCTCGAACGCCTTGTACATGATCTCCGGACGATGGTTCCGGATCGCGCCCGACGACAGTTCCACACCGTTGCACACGATGTCGTACTGATATGCCAGGATATCGAGCGGGTTCATCGTCTCCAGCGCCTGAAGCTCGCCCTGCGGCATGCTGAAGGGGTTGTGGCTGAAATCGATCTTGCCGGTGTCTTCGTCGGCTTCGAACATCGGAAAATCGACGATCCAGCAGAATTCGAAGCGCGACTGGTCGATCAGCTCGAGTTGCTCGGCGACGCGCGTGCGCGCCAGCCCAGCGAGCTTGGCCGCCGACGCTTCCTTGCCGGCCGAGAAGAAGATGCCGTCATTCGGACCGAGGCCGAGCGCGTCGGCGATAGCCTTCATGCCGTCCTGACCGTGATTGTTGGCGATCGGTCCACCGAACACGCCGTCCTTCTGCGTCGCATAGCCAAGGCCGGGGAAGCCTTCGCTCTGCGCCCAGCTATTCATGTCGTCGAAGAATTTGCGGCTCTTCTCGTGCGTGTTGGGTGCCGCAAGCGCGCGGACCACGTCGCCGGCTTCGACCATTGAGGCGAAACGGCCGAAGCCCGAACCTTTGAACAGGTCGCTGACGTCGGTGATCAGGATCGGGTTGCGCAGATCGGGTTTGTCCGACCCGTACTTCAGCATCGATTCCTTGTACGGGATCCGCGCAAACGGCAGCGGCGATACGGTGCGGCCCTTGCCCTGCCAGTCGGCGAATTCCTCGAACACGCCGTGCAGCACGGGCTCGATCGCCGCGAACACGTCGTCCTGCGTGACGTAGCTCATCTCGAAATCGAGCTGATAGAATTCACCGGGACTGCGGTCGGCCCGCGCATCCTCGTCGCGGAAACACGGCGCGATCTGGAAGTAGCGATCGAAGCCGGCGACCATCAGCAGCTGCTTGAACATCTGCGGCGCCTGCGGGAGCGCGTAGAACTTGCCGGGATGCACGCGGCTCGGCACGAGATAGTCGCGCGCGCCTTCGGGCGACGATGCAGTCAGGATCGGGGTCTGGAATTCGGTGAAACCCTGCCCGATCATGCGCTGGCGCAGCGACGAAATGACGTTCGAGCGCAGCAGGATGTTGGCGTGAAGCCGCTCGCGCCGCAGGTCGAGATAGCGATAGCGCAGGCGGATATCCTCGGGATATTCCTGTTCGCCCGCCACCGGCAGCGGCAATTCCTGCGCCGCCGACTGGATCGTCACGCCGCGCGCGAACACTTCGATCGCGCCGGTCGCGAGGTTGGCGTTGGCGGTGCCCTCGGCGCGCGCCTTCACCAAACCGTCGATCGTCACGACCGACTCGACGCGCAGCGATTCGAGGATCGGCAGCGCGGGCGAGTCGCTGTCCGCGACCACCTGCGTGATGCCATAATGGTCGCGCAGATCGACGAACAACACGCCGCCATGGTCGCGCTTGCGGTGGACCCAGCCCGACAGCCGGACTTCCTGACCGATCTCGGCGGCGGTCAAAGCGGCGCAAGTGTGCGTACGATAGGCGTGCATGACGTAATCTCTGATTTCGTCACCCCAGCGAAGCCGGGGTCTCTGGCCACGCGCGAAACGGTTGTGGCACGAGATCCCAGCTTGCGCTGGGATGACGGGGAATGGGATGCGTGCGCTTTCCCTTCACATCGCCCTTTGTCAAGCGCGTCGCCCTCGCTATGGGGTCAAGATGCATATCCATGGCTTAATCGAAGACAACGCAGCGCTCGCCAATCTCTGCACCCGGCTCGCGCAATCCGACTTCATCTGCGTCGACACCGAATTCATGCGCGAAAGCACGTTCTGGCCGGAGCTTTGCCTGATCCAGATCGCCGACGTGAACGAAGCCGCGGCGATCGATCCGATGCTGCCGGGGATCGACATGACCCCTTTGCTCGACCTGCTGGTCAATAACGAGAACGTCCTCAAGGTCTTCCATGCCGGCGGACAGGACATCGAGATCATCTACAATCTCACCGCCAAGACCCCGCACCCGCTGTTCGACACGCAAATCGCGGCGATGGCGCTGGGGCAAGGCGAACAGATCGGCTATTCGAACCTGGTCGACAGCTGGCTCAATTTGCAGATCGACAAGGGCGCGCGCTTCACCGACTGGGCGCGCCGCCCGCTGGAGGAGCGCCAGGTCGATTATGCGATCGGCGACGTGACGCATCTGGCGAAGATTTTTCCCAAGATGCTCGACAAGCTGATTAAGACCGGGCGCGGCGCGTGGCTCGATCAGGAAATGGAACGGCTCGCTGATCCCGCCAATTACGCCAACGATCCCGATCTGGCGTGGAAGCGCGTGCGCGTCGCCGGGCGCAAGCCCGAGGTGCTGGGGCGGCTGAAGGCGCTGGCGCGGTGGCGCGAGATGGAGGCGCGGGGCAAGAATTTGCCGCGCGGCCGGATCGTCAAGGACGAGACGCTGGCCGATATCGCCAGCCACCCGCCGAAGAAGCAAAGCGATCTGGCGCGCGTGCGCGGGCTGTCGGCGACCTGGGCGGGCAACGATATCGGCGCGCGGATGATGGCAGCGCTTGACGACTCGCAGCCGATGAGCGCCGACGAGATGCCCGCGCGCGACGATCGCAAGCCGGGTCTGGGCAAGGAAGGGTCGCTTGTCGCCGACTTGCTCAAACTGCTGCTCAAGATCCGCTCGCGCGATATCGACGTGGCGTCGCGGCTGCTGGCGCGGTCGGAGGAGCTCGAACTGCTCGCCGCCGGACATCGCGACGGGCTGTCGATCCTTGAGGGTTGGCGGTTCGAGCAATTCGGTCGCGACGCGCTCGATCTGGTCGAAGGACGGCTGGCGTTCGCGGTCGTCAACGGCAAGCTGCGCATGACCCGGACGGACGATGTCGCATGAAGATCGTGGCAGGATTGCTGGCGGTCATCGTCGCCGCCGGCTGCGCGCCGATTCCCTCGCCCAACCCGAGTCCCTTGAGCGGGCAGTGCCATGTCGGGCGGGTGAAGGGCCTGATCGGCAGACCCGCTACTGTGGCGACGGTCGATGAGGCACGACGCAAGGCAGGCGCCGGCATCGCGCGCGGGATCGGGCCAGGAATGCGCGTGACGATGGACTACCGAAGCGGTCGGCTGAATGTCTGGATCGACACCAACGGTCGGATCGAGCGTTTCAGCTGCGGCTGACGCTCGACCGATGCCATCCCTAGCGGATCACCATCGCCTTTCGGTCGCACATCGCGGCGAGTGCGGCATGCCGCTTCTGTACCGCTTCCCCATAAAGCGAGACGTCCGCGCCACTCAGGTGCAGCGTCAGCGACGTACCGTCCTCGCCCAGTTTAGTGCGTTCGAGCGGCCCGGCGACCCCGCCTGACAGTCGCTGTCCCAACCGCATCGCCAGGCCCCATTGCACCGCCCTTTTAAGCTCCGCCGCCGTCGCCAGCGCCTCAAGCGGCTCGGGCGTACCCGCGCCGCCGCCCAGCGAGGTCCACAAAGCCTGTGCCATGATTGCCCGCCCGCGCGCATCGGTGCCGACCCAATTGCCGTGGAGCACGATCTCGACGCCGCGCTCGGCGCGAAATTCGGGATTGGCCCGCCATCCCACGTCCGCCAACAGGCAGGCCGCGAGGCGGAGCCGTTCCATCGCCGGCGTGTCCTGAAACAGCGGCGCGATCCAGCGGTTGAGCAAGTCGCCATGTTCGGGGAAACGGCCGAGCCTGCGACCTTCTTCGCGCGTCGCGACGATCAATGGATCCTCTAACCGCGTCTCGGCGTCAAGTGCTTCGTATAGAATTCCTTCGCGCAGTCCGAAACTCGACACGATCGTCCGCTCGCTTTTCAGGTGACGGAGCAACGCTGCCAGCAACGCCGCGGCATCGTTGAGCATCGGCGCACGCTGCGACGAAATGCCGGGCACCGCGCGCAGCGTGCCCTTCTCGATATGGCTCACCGTTCGCACGATCCGCGTGATCGCAGCCGGCAGCATTTCGTGATGGTGGATGATCGGCAACGGATAGTGCGTCACGTACATGTCGAGCCGCGCGAGGCTGCGCCACGAACCGCCAACCAGATAGAGCGGCAACCCCCTGCCCTTGGCCGCCCAGCCCGCCTGTTGAAGCAATTTTGCGACGCGGCGGTCGATTGCGCCCTTTCCTTTTTCGCGCAGCGCGGCGATTCTAAGCACGCCCAGCGGGAACGACACGCGCTCGCGCACTTCGCCTTTCCTGACGCGCACCAGCTCGAGACTGCCGCCGCCCAGGTCGCCGACGATCCCATCGGCATCGGGAATCCCCGACAGCACACCCATCCCCGCCGCAATCGCTTCCTGCTCGCCCGACAACAACTCGACCGGCAGCCCCAGGCTGGCTGCGGCGTCGAGCAGCATATGGCCGTTGGCGGCATCACGCACCGCCGCCGTGGCCACGGTGCGAAGGCTCGACACCTCCATTTCGCGCGCAACGGCAGAGAAGCGCTCAAGCGACCCGATCGCCAGATTGATCGCGTCAGCCGAAATCTGCCCGGTCTGCGCCAGGCCCTTGCCCAGTCCCGCCATGACCTTTTCGTTGAACAGTACCGCGGGCAGCCGCGCCGGGCCCTGATACACAACCAGACGGATCGAGTTCGACCCGATATCGATGATTGCCGTGCGGGGTGGCGGCGACGCGGTCGAGGCGCAGGGTTTGCGTAACGGGATGACGGTCACCGGTCCTAACGCCTGCGCGCCAGCGACAGCTTTGGCACCGCTCCGCCTTCGAGCGCGGCGCCGCGGCCGCTGAGCGAGGGATTGGTCATGAAATAGCGGTGCAGGTTGAACGGCCGGTCGCCGGGATCGAGCCGGTCGTAGCTGCCATCGGAATTGAGCACCCAGCTTTGTTCGGTGTCGATCAGATTGGCGACCATCACCTGATCGAGGATCTGGTCATGCACCGTCGGGTTGAGGATCGGCAGCATATACTCGACGCGCCGGTCGAAATTGCGCGGCATCCAGTCGGCCGAGGAAATGTAGATTTTCGCGCCGTCATTCGGCAGCGCCTTACCGTTGCCGAAGCACCAGATCCGGCTGTGTTCGAGGAAACGGCCGATCACCGATTTAACGCGAATATTCTCCGACATGCCGGGCACGCCGGGGCGCAGGCAGCAAATCCCGCGGATGATCAGGTCGATCTCCACCCCGGCGTTCGAGGCTTCGTAGAGCTTTTCGATGATCGCCGGGTCGACCACCGAGTTCATCTTGGCCCAGATCGCTGCGGGCTTGCCTTCGTTGGCGTTGGCGGTCTCGGCCTCGATCAGCGCGGTCAGCTTCGATCGCATGTCGCGCGGCGAGATGCCGATGAACTTGAGCGTCGGTTCGACATAACCGGTGACGTAGTTGAAGATCTGCGCCGCATCGCGGCCGAGGTCGGGGTCGGCGGTGAAGAAGCTCAAGTCCGTGTAAATTTTGGCGGTCTGCGGGTGATAATTGCCCGTCCCGAAATGGCAGTAGGTCTTGTACTCACCGCCTTCGCGCCGGACCACCATCGACACCTTGGCGTGCGTCTTCCAGTCGAAAAAGCCGTACACCACCTGCACCCCGGCGCGTTCGAGCGCGGACGCCCAGAGCAGATTCTGCTCTTCGTCGAAGCGCGCTTTGAGTTCGACCACCGCGGTCACCGATTTGCCCGATTCGGCCGCCGATATCAGCGCGTTGATCACCGCCGATTGTTTGCCCGCGCGGTACAGTGTCTGCTTGATCGCGACGACATCGGGGTCCGCGGCGGCTTGCTTGAGGAATTCGATCACCACCTCGAACGTCTCGTACGGGTGGTGGACGACGATATCCTTGGCCTTGATCGCCGCGAAGCAATCGCCGCCGAATTCTCGGATGCGTTCGGGGAAGCGCGGTGAAAAGGGTTTGAATTTCAGATCGGGGCGGTTCTCATCGATCACTGCTTCCAGATCATGGATGCCCAGGAACGCGCCGCTCTCCGTCACGAACGCATCGCCGCCGGCCAGTTCCTCGCGTAGCAAAATGCCGAGATTGTCGGGCATTCCCGATTCGAGTTCGAGCCGGATGACGCGCCCGCGCCGGCGCCGTTTGATCGCGTTGGCGAAGTAGCGGACCAGATCCTCGGCATCCTCCTCGATCTCGATATCGCTGTCGCGCAGCACCCGGAATTCGGCCGCGCCATTCACCGCATAACCGGGGAAGATCACCGTCGAGAAGCGCTTCACCAAGGATTCGACCGCGACGTAGCGCGCCGTTCCCCCGGGCAATCGCACGAAGCGCTGCATCGGCGCCGGAAGCATCACCAGTTCGCGGATTTGCTCACCGTCCGACGCGCGCGTGAGGTCGAAAATAACCGCCAGCCCGCGATTGGGCATGAACGGAAACGGATGCGCCGGATCGAGCGCCTGCGGCGTCAGGATCGGGAAAATCTGTTCGCGAAAGTGGTTTTCGAGCCAGATTGCCTCCTCGGCGTCGACCGCTTCGTCGATCTGCCGCGACCCCAGGACCTGGATTCCGGTATCGGCCAGCTCGCGGCGCAGGTCACGCCACACGTTGCGCTGATTCTCGACCAGCGCGTCGGCGCCCGCGACGATCGCGCTCAACTGCTCGCGCGTGGTCAGACCGTCGGCGGAGCGGCGGTCGACCTCCTGTTTCTGCTGCCCCATCAACCCCGCGACGCGGACCATGAAGAATTCGTCGAGGTTGGACCCCGAAATCGACAGGAAGCGCACGCGTTCGAGCAGCGGATGCGCCGGGTTGCACGCTTCCTCAAGCACGCGGCGGTTGAACGCCAGCCAACTCAGCTCGCGATTGAAGAAACGCTCGCCACCCTCCCCGATTTCGAACGGGTCGTCGTCGTCGGCGAGACGAACGATATGGGCGGGGCGAGTCATAGGTCCTCGTCGGCTGATGGCGGCGCGATGATTCCCGCCTCCGCCAGTGTGGCCCGTGCGAGCGGAATCGACAAGCGTTTGCGGCGTTCGAGCACGTCCTGATCGAGCACATCGACCGCGCGTTCGACCGCGATGAAGTTGCGCTCGAGCCGCGCGATCAGCCAGCCGATCAATTCGGGGCGCGCATCGAGGCGGCGGCGCAGGAACTGCCGTTCGAGCAACGCCTTCATCAATTCATCGTCGGGCGGACCGATCTCCGCAACCGGGCTGGCGGCGAGCCGCGAGCGCAGATCGGGCAGCGATACCTTCCACTCCGGGGGCGCGGCGTTGGCGATGAACAGCTGCGGCCGGCGATCAGCTTGCGCGGCATTCCACGCGTGGAAAAGCTCCTTTTCGGGCCGCAGATCGGCGTCATCGACAATCGTCCCACCGCTACGGCTGGCGAACACACGACCCAGCAAGCTGCGCCCCGATTTGCGCGGGCCGACCAGCAACGCGGTCATCACCGGCCATGTCGCCCAGCGTTCGAGCAGGTGAAACGCGCGCTCGTTCGATGGCGTGACGAGGAATTCGTTGTCGCCGGGGCCCGGGGGCCAGGCCAGCGGCAGGCCGAGCTGGCTCATCCCGTTGTCGTACTGTCCGACGGGATCGACGGTTGCGACACGCTGGGACGACGGATCCGCAGCGTCGATCCGCTCCGCCCGACCTGAAAACCGCGCGCCTGCAACGCTGCGCGCAGCGCATCGGGATCGCCGCTATAGTTCAGCCGCATCACCGAAACCCCGCCGATCGCCATGCTCGTGGTCGCCGCGCCGCTGACACCCGGCACTCCGCGCACCGCCGATTCGATCGACGACACCGACCCGGCGCTGGGCGTGTCGAACTGGATCGTCATCGCGCCACCGCCGGTGGCTTCGGTCGTGTTCTCGCTGCCCGTCGTCGCACCCTCTGTCGGCGTATCGCTGGGGGTCGGTGTAGGGGTCGGCGTGGCATCGAGCGGCGGGATATAGGCCAAGCTGGGATCGCTCCGCAGCGTGCCGTCGCGCAACGCGCCCTGATAGATCGCGTCGATCCGCTTGACCCCGGCATCGAGCAAGGCGGGCAACCCAGCCTCGCTTTCGACCCGCAGCGTAAAGCGCGCGAGCAGATCGTTATCAGGGCCATGCCGCGCTTCGAACGCGCCGATGATCGGCCCGCCGGGCCATAGTCGCGTCAACGTGACCTTGGGCACCAGCACGTCGGATGCGGCATATTGGTCGAGCACCGCGCGCCACCAACCGCGGTCGCGGCGACCCACCTGCCCCTGATTGAGCAACAGCGAATCGGGTCCGTTGCCGGTCGGCCGGACATAATCGATCGCGCTTTCGCCCGCGCGGAGCCGACCCCAGGCTTCATCCCAGTCGGTTTTCTGTTCGAATGCGACGCCCGTCCCGCCCGACCATTGCACGGGAACGACCAGCATCGGTGCCGAGCGCGAATCTTCGCCGCCGATTCCCAGCACGCCGCCGACCCGTGCGCGGCTGAACAACACACCCAATCGGGCGATGTAGCGAGTGGGCCCGATCTGTTCGTTTTCGATGACGATCCCGGTGACCATCGTGTCGAGCACGGCGTCGGCAGGCACGCCGCCACCGCCACCCATTTTCTTCGCCAGCTGCTGATAGCCCTTGCGCTGCGCCTGTTTCCACCCGGCGATGCGCGCCGCTTGAGCATTGGGTCCGCTGACGTCGACCTCGATGCCGTCGACCTGATAGCTGCCCGAACTGTCGATCGGCTCGTTGGTGTCGATCTCGTCCTTTTCCTTGGACGATTGCGCGGCGACCATCCCGGCGCCCCCGGCAAGGGCCAGCCCGGCGACGATGGCAATGGCGTGAAAAAGGCGGGTACGGCGCATATTGGCGCCCTTTTGGCGAAGCAGACGTGGAAATCCAAGCGCGATATCGCTAGGCGCCAAATCATGAGCGATGATGACCGCCGCAACAGCCCCTATACTTATGCCGATGCGGGGGTCTCGATCGCTGCCGGCAACGCGCTGGTCCGCGCGATCGGGCCGCTCGCCAAATCGACACGCCGCCCCGGCGCGGATGCCGATCTGGGCGGGTTCGGCGGGTTCTTCGATCTGAAGGCGGCCGGGTTTACCGACCCGCTGCTGGTCGCCGCCAATGACGGCGTCGGCACCAAGCTGAAGCTCGCGATCGACAGCGGTCGTCATGACGGTGTCGGGATCGACCTGGTCGCGATGTGCGTCAACGATTTGATCGTCCAGGGCGCAGAACCGCTGTTCTTTCTCGATTATTATGCGACGGCAAAACTCGACAACGAGGTCGCCACGCGCGTCGTCGCGAGCATTGCCGAAGGGTGTCGCATTGCCGGCTGCGCGCTGATCGGCGGAGAAACCGCCGAGATGCCGGGCATGTACTCGGAGGGCGACTACGATCTGGCTGGTTTCTGCGTCGGTGCGGTCGAGCGCGATTCGGTGCTGACGGGCAAAGACATTGCGCCGGGCGACATTGTGCTGGGGCTGGCGTCGTCCGGCGTGCATTCGAACGGCTATTCGCTGGTGCGCCGACTGGCCGCCGACAAGGGCTGGAAGTTCGACCGCCCTGCCCTGTTCGATTCCGATATCCTGCTGATCGACGCGCTGATGGCGCCGACGCGAATCTATGTGAAGAGCCTGCTCCCGCTGATCGGCGAAAAGCGGATCAAGGGATTGGCGCACATCACCGGCGGCGGCCTGCTCGAAAACATCCCGCGCGTGCTGCCCGAGGGAAGCCACGCGCGGATCGACGCCGACGCCTGGCCACAGCCGCGGTTGATGGCGTTCCTGCAGGCACAGGGCGCGATCGAGCCGGAGGAAATGGCGCGGACGTTCAATTGCGGGGTTGGGATGGCCGTGGTGGTCGGTGCGGGTGAAGCGGACGGCGTGATCGCGGCGCTGGACGCAGCGGGCGAAACGGCGTTTCGGATCGGAGAGATCGTAGCAGGACCGCGTGGTTGCACGGTGTCGGGTTCGACGGAAACGTGGGGTGGGCGTTCGGACTGGACCGCGACGCACAATGCGTGACGCGGCAATCTCCCCTCCCGCTTGCGGGAGGGGCCGGGGGAGGGCCTGTGATCACACAGCCCGTCGCTCGGGGACATGCCCTCCCCTAACCCCTCCCGTAAACGGGAGGGGAATTTGAAGCGTGTCGCTATCCTGATTTCCGGCCGCGGATCGAACATGATGTCGCTTGTTCAACAGGCGTCGGGATATGAGGTCGTCGTCGTCGCCTCCGACAAACCCGACGCCCCCGGGCTCGTCTGGGCCCGCGAACAGGGTATCCCTACCTTCGCGCTCTCCCCCAAAGGCATCGGCAAACCCGCATACGAAGCCGCTCTGTCCGCCGCTTTGCGCGAAGCGGGCGCGGAGATCATCGCGCTCGCCGGTTATATGCGCCTGCTCTCGAACGAGTTCGTCGCCGACTGGCGCGGGCGGATCGTCAATATCCACCCCTCGCTGCTGCCGTTCTACAAGGGCCTCGACACGC
>JAZJYW010000003.1:150226-152698 GCA_040390165.1 Pseudomonadota bacterium
ATGCTATAGTACATAAGTTAGAAGCCGTAAATACCCCTGTTGCTGTTCTGGCAAATTTCGGCCTTATTATTCCTCAAACAGTCCTAGATCTATTTCCCAAAGGCATAATTAATATTCACCCCTCGCTCCTGCCGCTGCACAAGGGCCTCGACACGCACCAGCGCGCAATCGACGCTGGCGATACAGAGGCCGGATGCTCGGTCCATATCGTCACCGAGGAGCTCGACGCCGGCGAGGTGCTGGGCCAGGCGCGCGTGCCGGTCGTGCCCGGCGATGATGCCGACACCCTCGCCGCTCGCGTGCTTGCCGAAGAGCATCGCCTTTATCCGCGCGTTCTGGCAGACTTCGCCGCACGATGAGCCCCGATTACCAAGCCGACCTCGCCCGCGTCCGCGCGATCTGCATGGCCTATCCCGAGGCCGCAGAGAAACTGTCGCACGGATCGCCGGCCTTTTTCATCGAGAAGGGCAAGGTCTATGCCTATGTCTGGCACAATCACCACGGCGACGGGCACAGCGCGGTGATGGTCAAGACCAGCGGGCGCGAGGAGCAGGCGATGCTGGTCGAGATGGACCCCGATTTCTACCACGTTCCGCCCTATCTCGGTCCTTCGGGCTGGATCGGGATGGAATTGAACGGCGACGCGACCGACTGGGATCGGATCGAGGATCGCATCGCGATCAGCTGGGAAATGGTCGCGCCGCGGCGTTTACTGGAGGCGGGCGGGCGATGAGCGAGCCCGAAGCCCCCGCCCCCGATCCCGCACTGCAGGTCGCGGCGACTGAAGCCGTCGCCAAGGCCGAAGCCGCGGCGACGCGCCGGCGCTGGATCAATCTCGGCGAATTCGTCGCAGTTGCGGGGCTGATCATCGCGGGCATTAGCCTGTGGATGACCTACGTCGACCGCAAAGCCGACCTTGCCGACCGACAAGCAGACAAGACCGCCGAGACGCGCGACAAATCGCATTATGAAGTCAAAGCCGTGATCACGAACTACAACGAATTGTTGATCGAGCGCGATGAGCGGCATGCACTGGGCGACATCACCGTGACGTTCCCAACGGCGCTGGGTGTCCCGCCGCAAAGCGCGCTAGCGCAAACGGTACCAGCTAGCTGGTACGAAGCCGCCTTGCTTAAGGCGACCGATGGCGGCGCCGATAATCAATCGGGCACGCTGCCGGTGTTGATGACGGTGCATTATTGGGACGACGATACACCGCTTTCGACAACGGGTATTTTCGACATCGTGTGGAAAACGCAAGGGCGCTTAGGCCGCGGACGCGAGTTAAAGGTCATCGGGTTCAAGCTGCGCGAACCAAATGGCTCGCAGCAAAGGCTCGACGCGCTTTGGAAACCGAAGCCGGCGGGCTAGCCGCCGGCCTCTATCACTTCAGCCGACGATTTCTTCGGGCTTGAAGAAGTACGCGATTTCGATCGCGGCGTTTTCGTCCGAATCCGACCCGTGAACGGTATTGGCTTCGATCGATTCGGCCAGTTCCTTGCGGATCGTGCCGGGCTCGGCATTGGCCGGGTTGGTCGCGCCCATGATGTCGCGGTTACGCTGCATGGCGTTCTCGCCTTCGAGCACCTGAACGACGACCGGCCCGGAGATCATGAATTCGACGAGTTCGCCGAAGAACGGGCGTTCTTTGTGTACAGCGTAAAAGCCCTCGGCCTGTTCGCGGCTCATATGGATGCGCTTGGAGGCGACGACGCGCAGGCCGGCTTCCTCCAGCATCTTGGTGACCGCGCCGGTGATGTTGCGGCGGGTGGCATCGGGCTTGATGATCGAAAACGTCCGGGTCGCGGCCATGGCCGTGCGGCTCCTTTGTGGATTTATGCTGTGGAAAACTGCGCGCTCCCTAGTCGGGGCACGCGAAACGCGCAACCCTCAGGCGGCCTGCTCCCACTTCCCGCTGTCATCCTGTTTCCAGTAACGACGTTCGACGCCGTCACGGTCGGCCAGCGCTTTCCACGCTGCCCGCGCTTCGGCGATTCGCTCGGCGTCGAAGAAATGAAATGCCCGGTCGAAGGCGAGTGCTTCGTCGCGCCACTGCCCATCGGCCAGCGCCACGTTGCGCGCAGCATTGCCCGCAATCGCGTCGCCACCGATCAGGATCGGCTGCGACGCATCGTCTTCACCGCTCTGGCCGTGCGGCAGAAAGCTATCTGCCGCATAGGTCCAGAGCAGCTTGTCGAGCGCGCTCCGCTGCACGGCATCCGCGCTGACGATCAGCACGTTGGCGGTGCCTACGAGGTCGATGAGGTGGCCGATCTGAAGGGTCTTGCGGCTGCCATAGCGGCCATAGCCAGCGATCTTCAGCGTATCGGTGAAGGGTTGTGGTAGTTCAGCCATTAGCCACCACCTTATCGTCGCGTTCTTGGATGGTTACCGCTTCAAATAGTTCCTGGGTGAAATCCTGATCTCCTTCACCTTCTGAAATCGCCCAGTTCCAAGCGTCATCGATCGTGA
>JAZJYW010000003.1:152708-208493 GCA_040390165.1 Pseudomonadota bacterium
TCGACCGCCGCCGCCGACCACGCGCTCCGCGATGCGCGGTAGCACACGGTCGAGCGGCGTGGTCGTCAGATGGTAGAAATCGACCTGCATCGGCCTAGGCTCAGCCTTCGAAATTGTCGCTCACGAAGCGGTCGAGCAGCCGCACGCCATAGCCGGTCGCGCCCTTGTCATAGGTGCTGCCCGGCTTGTCGGCCCACACCATCCCGGCAATGTCGAGATGCGCCCATTTGACCCCGGCATCGACGAAACGCTGGATGAACTGCGCCGCGGTGATCGACCCGCCGCCGCGCGGACCGACATTCTTCATGTCCGCGATCGGGCTGTCGATCAGCTTGTTGTACGCGTCGGACAGCGGGAAGCGCCACAATTGGTCGCCGCTCGACTTGCTCGCCGCCAGCAGTTCGTCGGCCAGACCATCGTCGTTGGCGAACATCCCGCCCATCTCGCTGCCCAGACTGACGATCATCGCGCCGGTCAGCGTGGCGAGATCGACGATCGTCTTGGGGTGATGCGTGCGTTGAACCCATGTCAGGCAATCGCACAGCACGAGCCGCCCTTCCGCGTCGGTATTGAGCACTTCGATCGTCTGGCCCGACATCGACGTCAGGATATCGCCCGGACGGATCGCGTTGCCGTCGGGCATGTTCTCGACCAGCCCGCACACGCCGATCACATTGGCTTTGGCTTTGCGCGTCGCGAGCGCCTTCATCGCGCCGACCACCGCACCCGCGCCGCCCATATCCCACTTCATGTCTTCCATGCCGGCGGCGGGCTTGATCGAAATGCCGCCCGTGTCGAACGTCACGCCTTTGCCGACCAGCGCGAGGTCGGGGTCTCCCGCGCCCTTCCCGTTCCACTTGAGCGCCAGCAGGCGCGCGTCGCGTACCGAGCCTTTGCTGACGCCGAGCAGCGAGCCCATGCCGAGTTCGGTCATCTCGTCTTCGCCGAGAACGGTGACTTCGAGCCCCAGCCCTTCGATGTCGGCAAGAACGCGCGCCACGAAGGTCTCCGGGTAAATGATGTTGGCCGGCTCGGCGACCAGCGTCCGCGTCAGTTCGAGCCCGCTGGTGACGGCCAACTGTTTGGCCCAGGCCGCGTCGATGCCGTCGGGGCCGCCGACGATCGTTATCGTTTCGAGCTTCGGCTTCTGCTTTTCGGGAAGCTTGGTGCGATACACATCGAACCGCCACGCCCGTTGCGCCATTGCCCCGGCGAATCGCGCAGCGGCAGTGGCGCCGGGGCTCGACTGACCGAGATCAACCGCAACGCTGACCGCATTGGTCAGCAGGCGCGCAGTAACCGCGCCGCCGGCCTTCTCCCAATCGGGTTCGGCGCCATCGCCCACTCCGACCAGCAGCACGCGCTTCACCGGATCCGCGCCACCGACGAAAGCTTCGACGATCGCACCGGCTTCACCCTCGAAACGTGCGGCCGACGCGGCGGCGGCTAGCGTAACCTTGCCATCGATCGCGGCGATCACGGCATCGACTTGTCCTTTGGCGATGGGCAAGACCAGCGCGTCGGCGGCAGGCAGGGTGGCGGCGAACTCGATCTTCATGGAAGGCAAACCTCGATTAACTTGTGCAAAATGGATGCTGGACGGGCCTCTCTAGGCCGCTATTGCGGGCTTCGCAAAGCACCCGGACAGATTGCGGTTCGAGTGTGGCAATGCGATACGGACCGGCCGGCATGGCAAGGCGTTGCCGATAAAAGGGTGTTTGGTGATCTTCACGCGTTCCGCTTTCCTGGCCGGCTCGGCGATCCTGCTGACGCTGGCGGTCGCCCGGCCGGCGAACGCGCAAGATCTCCAGGATCGCCCCACCGCGCCGCCTCCGGCGTCCGAAACGCCGCTGCCGACGGATCCCGATCAGGTCCAGTTCTCCTCGACCGCGCTGGAATATGATCAGGACACCGACACCGTCACCGCGACCGGCGACGTTCGCATGTATCGCCAGGGCGACAAACTGCGCGCCGATACCGTTGTGTGGAATCGCAAGACCGGACAGGTCGTCGCCACCGGCAATATCGCCGTCACCAACCCGCAGGGCGATGTCGCGTACGGCGACAAGATCGAACTGACCGATTCGCTGAAGGACGGCGTGGTCGACAATATGCTGGTCGTGCTCCAGCAGGGCGGACGGCTGGCGGCGGTCAAGGGGCAGCGCGACACGAACGGGGTCGTGACACTGCGCATGGCGTCTTATACGCCTTGCGCGGTCACCGATTCGAACAATTGTCCGAAGAACCCGTCGTGGAAGATCACGGCGGTAAAAGTCGTCTATCGTCCCGATCGCAAGCGGATCTACTATACCGGCGCGCGCTTCAACCTGTTCGGCTTTGCCAGCATTCCGCTGCCTAAATTGTCGAACCCTGTCGGCGACGGCGCCGATAGCGGAATTCTCAGCCCGCAACTCCGCTACAGTCGGACCAACGGCTTCGAAGTCGCTGTCCCCTATTATTTCCGGATTGCCCCCAATCGTGGCGCGACGATCACGCCGCATGTCTTCACCAGCGTCGCGCCGATGCTGGAGGGGGAATATGAGGCGCTGACCGGCAACGGTGCCTATAAGCTCAAGGGTTATGCCACCGTCAGTCCGCGCAGCGACTTGCTCGCCACATCGACGCCGGCCACCACGACAAGCGCATTCCGCGGCTATCTGGATGGCGTCGCCCGGTTTCAGCTCGACCCCTATTGGTCGATATCGGGGTCGCTCCGCGTCACGACAGACCGGACCTTTTTGCGCCGCTACGACATTTCCAACGACGACCGGCTGCGATCGACGATCAGCGTCGCGCGGATCGACCCCAACACCTACTTCGCCATAACAGGTTGGGCCGTACAAACGCTTAGGCTCGGCGATAGTCAGGGGCTGCAACCGATCGCGCTGCCCGAAATCGATTATCGTCGACGGATCGACGGCATTGCGGGCGGACGCTTGCAGTTGCAGGCCAATACGCTGGGGATCACGCGCACCGGCGGGCAGGACACGCAGCGAGCCTTTGCCAGCGCGAAATGGGATTTGCGCCGGATCACGCCATGGGGTCAGGAAGTGACGCTGACCGCCTTTGCGCGCGGCGACGTGTATAATACCGGCGACGTGATGGCGACCACGGTGGCCAGCTATCGCGGTGTCGATGGCGTCCACTTCCGCGGTATCGCGGCCGCGGCGATCGACATCAAATGGCCGCTGATCGGTCAATTTCTAGGTGGAACACAGCGCGTGACGCCGCGCTTTCAGGTTGTCGTCTCGCCGACCATCGCCAACCTGACAGTGCCCAACGAGGACGCCCGGGCGTTCGATCTGGAAGATTCCAATCTGTTCGCACTCAACCGGTTCCCTGGGTATGATCGTTGGGAGGACTCCACGCGGTTCACCTACGGCCTGGACTATGCGCTCGACCTGCCCGGGATCGCGTTCAGTGCGACGATCGGTCAGAGCTATCGCTTGTCGAGCCAGCCGACGATCTTCCCCGACGGGACAGGCCTGACCGATCGCTGGTCCGATATTGTCGGTCGAACCGAAATCAGAGTCCGCGATTTCGTATCGTTCGTTCACCGCTACCGGCTCGACAAGGACAACCTTGCGATCCGGCGTAATGAGATCGATGCGACCGTCGGGACCAAGCGCACCTATGTGCTGATCGGCTACCTGCGGCTCAACCGCAATATCGCGCCCACGTTAGAAGATTTGCGCGACCGTGAAGAAATCAGACTGGGCGGGCGGGTCGGCTTCGCCAAATTCTGGTCAATATTCGGGTCGACAACGATCGACCTGACCAACCGGGCGGAAGATCCGTTATCGCTTTCCGATGGTTTCGATCCGGTGCGTCATCGCCTTGGGGTACAGTATGAAGACGATTGCCTGCGGCTCGGCCTGACATGGAAGCGCGATTATCAGGACACCGGCGACGCCCGCCGCGGCAACAGCTTCCTCTTGACGCTGGCGTTCAAGAATTTGGGCCGCTAAGCAACGGTTCATCCAACATTGGCCAAGCGCGCAGGGCTTTCGGGCGTGCCCGCGTGTTTATGGGGTTTTGATTACGTGACCATTTTTAAAGTGTCGACGCGACTTGTTCGCGCACTCTCTGGTACTGCGCTGGTCGGTTTGGCCAGTGCTGCGCTTGCCCAGACCGTACCCGATTCGACGGTGCCGCAGACCGGTCTCGATATCCCCGAGAATTTGCAGATCTTTGGCAAGATCGACCCGAACGTTCGTAAGCCCACCGCAATTGTCAACGGAACGGTGATTACGGGCACCGACGTCGATCAACGTCTTGCGCTGATTGTCACCGCCAACCAGTTCCAGTTGAACGCCAAGGAAACCGACCAGCTGCGGCTGACAATCCTGCGCGGACTGATCGACGAGGCGCTGCAGATCCAGGAGGCTAAGGCCAACCAGGTCACCATCACGCCCGCCGAAATCAACCAAGCCTATGACAAGGTCGGCCAGAACTTCCAGAAGACCGCGACCGAATTCACCCCTTATCTGCGCTCGATCGGGTCGTCGGATAAGTCGGTGAAGAAGCAGATCGAGGGCGAGCTTGCCTGGCAGCGCTACCTTCGCAAAATGGTCGAGCCGCGCGTCAACGTCAGCGACGAAGAGGTGAAGGGGATTCTGGACCGGTTGTTGAAGGACAAAGGAACCGAAGAATTCCATCTCGCTGAGATTTACGTATCGGCCCCGGCCGACCGTCAGCAGGCTGTGTATGCGGCGCTCAAGCAAGCGATGAGCGACATGCAAAAAGGCACTCAGCCGTTCGGCTATTATGCCAGCACGATGTCCGAGGCGACGACTCGCGCGGCCAAGGGCGATTTGGGCTGGGTCCGCGCGGCAGTGTTGCCGACCGAACTCGCCACCACCGCCGCCGGCATGCAGATCGGCCAACTCGCTGGCCCGATTCCCGTACCGGGTGGTTTTTCGATCCTTTATATGATCGACCGGCGCAAGGTGCTCGAAGCCGACCCGCGCGACGCGCGGCTGAGCCTGAAGCAGGTGAAGATCGTCTTCCCGGCCGGCACGACCCAAGCGCAGGCGCAGGCGCGCGCCGCTGACTTCGCCAAGGCGACGGAAACGATCACGGGCTGCGGCAGCGTTGCCAAGATCGCGGCCGGCATCGGCGCGGAGGTGGTCGATAATGACCAGCTGAAGATCAAGGATCTGCCGCCGCAGCTCCAGAACATGATCCTGAAAATGCAGCTCGGCCAGGCAACGCCGCCATTCGGTTCGCCCGCAGAAGGCGTGAGCACGTTGGTGTTGTGCGGCCGCGACGATCCCAAGGGCGGCACGTTGCCCAATGCAGAGCAGGTGCAATATCAGATGGAGCAGGACCGGGTTAACCTGCGCGCGGCGAAGATTCTCCGCGATCTGCGGCGCGATGCCGTAATCGAGTATCGATAGCAGGAGCATTGTCATGACCGCCCTCGCCCCGCTGGCAGTCGCGATGGGCGATCCGGCGGGGATCGGCCCCGAGATCATCGCCAAGGCGTGGACCAAACGCCGGGAAGAGCGGTTGTCGCCGTTTTTCGCTGTCGGTGACCCACGAGCAATCCTGGCGGTGTGGGACGGCCCGATCACCGAGATTGGCGCGCCTGACGATGCGGCATCGATCTTCGATCAATCGCTGCCCGTTCTGTCGGTCGGTTGCGCCGCCGCGATAAGCCCGGGGCAGCCTGATCTGGCGGGCGCGCGTTGTGCGCTCCATTCGCTTGAGCTCGCTACAGGCATTACGCGTGAGGGCGCGGCGGCGGCTTTGGTGACGGGTCCGGTGTCGAAGGCTCAACTTTATCAGGTTGGGTTCACGCATCCGGGGCAAACCGAATTCGTCGCCGAACGCGTCGGGGTGTCTGCCAGCGCCACGGTGATGATGCTGGCAGGCCCGACCTTGCGTGTGGTCCCGGTCACGACCCACGTTCCGCTCAAGCTTGTCCCGGGCTTGCTCACCACCGCGCTGCTGATCGCCAAATCCCGTGTGACCGCCCGGGCGTTGATCCGCGACTTCGGGATCGTCGCGCCGCGCCTCGCCTTTGCCGGGCTCAACCCTCATGCCGGCGAACAAGGTGCGCTCGGTCACGAGGAAATCGACATCATCGACCCGGCGATCGCCGCGCTGCGCCGTGAAGGGATAGACGCTACCGGGCCCTTTCCCGCCGACGCGATGTTTCATGGGCGCGGACGCGCGCTCTACGATGTGGCGATCTGTTGTTATCACGATCAGGCGCTGGTGCCGCTCAAGACGCTGCATTTCGATGAGGGCGTCAATATTACGCTGGGCCTGCCGATCGTCCGCACGTCGCCGGACCACGGCACCGCATTCGGTATTGCAGGGCAAAATCGTGCTGAGCCGGGCGCCATGATCGCTGCGCTTCGCCTCGCGGCCGATTCAGCCCAACGCCGCGCTACCAACGCGGCGTGACTACGCCCAACCTTCCTCCCCTGCGCGAGGTGATCGCGCGCCACGGGCTGACCGCGTCAAAGGCGCTGGGGCAGAATTTCCTGTTCGACGGACAGCTACTGGCGCGGATCGCTGCGGTGCCGGGCGACTTGGCCGATGCCGAGGTGCTGGAGGTGGGGCCCGGACCGGGTGGACTCACCCGCGCGCTACTGGCCGCCGGGGCTAAGGTTGTGGCGATCGAGCGCGACCGGCGTTGCCTTCCGGCCCTTGCCGAACTGGCTGACGCCTATCCTGGCAAGCTGCAGGTGATCGAGGGCGACGCGCTGGAAATTGACGCTCCGTCGCTGTTCGGCGGCAAACCGCACATCGTTTCCAACCTGCCTTACAATGTCGGAACGGCCTTGCTCGTGCGCTGGCTGTCGGCCGAATGGGCGCCGTGGTGGCAGACCCTGACGCTGATGTTCCAACGCGAGGTCGCCGACCGCATCGTCGCGTCAGCGGACGACGATGCCTATGGGCGACTGGCGGTGTTGGCGCAGTGGCGGTCGAGCGCGAAGATCGCGATGACCGTCCATCGCTCGGCTTTCACGCCGCCGCCCAAGGTAATGTCAGCGGTCGTGCACATCGTGCCCCGGGCCGAGCCTTCGGGCGTATCATTCAGCGTGCTCGAACGACTGACCGCGGCGTCCTTTGGCCAAAGACGCAAGATGCTCCGCCAGAGCCTGAAAAGCGTTCCAGGGGCGTTTGATACACTTGAGCAGGTCGGAATCGACCCATCGCGTCGTGCCGAAACGGTCTCAGTCGCGGAATTCGTCGCGCTGGCGCGCGCGCTTTCCTTGCCTATTTGACCGCGTCCGGCTTCTCCGGAGCCTTTGCCGCCGGCGCGGCGCTGGGTGGCGGACCCTTGGCAATTGTTGCTGTCAGCGACGTCGCGTCGGGGCACGGCTTTTTGCCGCACAGGGTCTTGATCCGCCCGAGATTGTCACGCGCGCCCTGCATCGCACCCTTCGCCACCAACGCCTCACCCTGGCCGCGCAGCGCCGCCACGTCGTTGGGCTCGATCACCAACGCTTCGCGGTAGAGGCGAATTGCCTTGCCCGGCAAACCTTGCCGCGTGGCGACATCGGCGAGTTCGATAAAGGCCGCGCGATTGCGGGGATCGACCGCCAGCGCCGTTTCGATCAGGTCGGTTGCGCCGTCGAGGTTACCCGCCGCAGCGGCCGCGCGCCCCTGCGTCAGGAGCGCGAGCGATCGCGGATCGATCTGCGAATCGGCGCGCTGGCCGTAAAGTGAGGTAGAAACGCTGAGCGCTGCAAAAGCGATTGCAAGCGCGGCGGGCGAAAAACGCATGATCGTCTCCACTCGGGGCACAATATCAGTCGGCTAGCATGCGCGGATCAGCCGCGCGACAAAAAAGCCGTCGGTCGCGTCGTGCGCCGGAGTCAGGCGGCGCCCGACTCCGCGCGGACGCCCTTGGTCGATCGGCTGCTCGGCCTTCCACCCCGAATTGTTGGAGAGGAAGTGCGCGACCTGATCTGCGCCTTCCTCATCGAGCAGCGAGCAGACGATATAGACCAGCGCCCCGCCCGGCTTGACCATCCACGCGCCGAGCTCGAGCAGCCGCTTCTGCGTCGCGACCAGTCGTTCGATCCGCATCGGCGTCAGCCGCCAGCGCGCTTCGGGATTGCGCCGCCATGTGCCGGTGCCAGAACACGGCGCGTCGATCAGCACGACGTCCGCGCGTCGGGCCCAGTCGCCCAATGCTTCGCCTTCGCGATTGGGGTCGAGCAGCCGCGGCTCGACGATCGTAATCCCGGCGCGCTCAGCGCGCGGCGCGAGGCGCGACAGTCGCCCGCGATCGGTGTCGGTGGCGAGGATCTTGCCCTCATTATTCATCAGCGCCGCCAGCGCGAGCGATTTGCCCCCTGCCCCGGCGCACAGATCGATAACCTGCATCCCCGGCGCGGCCTTCGACGCCAGCGTCACGATCTGGCTGCCCGCATCTTGCACTTCGATCAACCCGTCGCGAAACGCGTCGGTACTTTCGAGCGAAGTACCCGAAGGCAGGCGAAGCGCGTCGGGCAGCCCGGCGATTGGCTCGGCACCGAGATCGGCGAACAGCGTCGCCGGATCGATATGCCTGAGCCGGTTGACCCGTACGTCGAGTGGCGCGCGCTCGACCAGCGCAGCCGCTTCGATCGGGTCGATCTCCGATGCCTTGAAACGCTTGCCGATCCACGCCGGCGCGACGCCGGCCTTGCTGCCGGGCTCATCCTTGACGATCTCGGCGGGACCATGTGTCGAGCCGTCGAACGTCGCGGCCAGTTCGCGATCCTTCTTCGCCAGACCGACCAGCGCCTCGCGGCCGTTCTCGGGCACTTCGCCAGTACGGCGGATTGCGGCATAAACCAATTCGCGCACCGCGCGCCGGTCCTTCGATCCGGCATAGCGCCGCGTCGCGAAATACCGTGCGATCAGGGTGTCGCCCGCCGCGCCGCCGCTTTTCGCCGCGTCGATGATCTGGTCGAGGATGTCGATCGCCGCCTGGGCGCGTGCTGCAGGTGTCATCGTGTGGGGTAATTCGGGGCCTCGCGCGTGATCGTCACATCGTGGACGTGGCTTTCCTGCAACCCCGCCCCCGTGATCTGCACGAACCGCGCGCGCTGCTGGAGGTCGGGGATCGTCCGTGAGCCGGTATAGCCCATCGCCGCGCGAATGCCGCCGACGAGCTGATGAATGACATCGCGCGCCGGGCCTTTGAACGCGACCTGCCCTTCAATGCCTTCGGGAACGAGTTTCATCTGATCCTTGATATCGCCCTGGAAATAGCGGTCGGCCGAGCCGCGGCCCATCGCGCCGACTGATCCCATCCCGCGATACGATTTATAGGCGCGACCCTGATACAGGAACGTCTCGCCCGGCGCTTCCTCGGTGCCGGCAAGCAGCGAACCGATCATGCAGGTGGAGGCGCCTGCGGCAAGCGCCTTGGCCATATCGCCCGAAGTCCGAATCCCGCCATCGGCGATCACCGGCACGCCCGATTTGGCGGCTTCGGCGGCGCAATCCATAACGGCGGTGAGCTGCGGGACGCCGACGCCGGCGACGATCCGCGTGGTGCAGATCGATCCCGGGCCGATCCCGACCTTGATCCCGTCTGCCCCGGCGTCGATCAGCGCGCGCGCCGCTTCGGCGGTGGCGACGTTGCCGGCGATCACCTGCACCGAATTGCTCAGTTTCTTCACCCGCTCGACTGCGCGCGCGACGTCCTTGTTATGGCCGTGCGCGGTGTCGATCACGATCAGGTCGCACTCGGCGTCGATCAGCGACGCGGTGCGCTCATAGCCCTTGTCGCCAACGGTGGTCGCCGCCGCGACCCGCAGCCGCCCCGCGCCGTCCTTGGTGGCGTTGGGGTAATTGACCGCTTTTTCGATATCCTTGACCGTGATCAGCCCGACACAGCGATAGTCCTTGTCGACCACGATGAGTTTCTCGATCCGGCGCTGATGGAGCAAATGCCGCGCTTCCTCGTGCTGGACGCCGATCGACGCGGTGGCGAGGTTCTCGCTGGTCATGAGTTCCTTGACCGGCTGCTTCGGGTTACCCGCAAAGCGCACGTCGCGGTTGGTTAGGATTCCGACCAGCTTGCCGTTCTTTTCGGTGACCGGGATCCCGCTGATCCGGTGATGCGTCATTAGCGCTTGCGCTTCGGCGAGCGTCGCATCGGGCGCGATCGTGATCGGATTGACCACCATGCCGCTCTCGAACCGCTTGACCGCCCGGACGGCGTCGCACTGGTCCGCGATCTCCATATTGCGGTGAAGCACGCCGATTCCGCCGAGCTGCGCCATGACGATTGCCATATCGGCCTCGGTCACCGTATCCATCGCCGAGGACATCACTGGGATCGACAGCGCGATGCCGCGCGTCAACTGCGTTCCGGTATCGACCTGGCTGGGCACGAGGTCGGATTCCGCCGGGACCAGCAGAACGTCGTCGAATGTCAGGCCGAGCCTAATGTCCATGGGGGGATGCCAATCTGTCGAATCGAAGGTTGGCGGTCCATGTAAACGCGAGGGCAACGATTAGCTAGGGGCCGTGCCGCGCATGTCGCATTTCGCTATATTGGCGATCCCGATCTGCTAATATGGGCGGGAAACCGGCAGCTTCGCCGGACCGCTTTGCGGGGGGAGTAATCATGGGTCCCATTATCGCGCTATTGGTCGCGTTCGTTGTGCTGATCTACATCCTGAGCGCCGTCAAAGTCGTGCGCCAGGGGTATCAATACACGGTCGAGCGTTTCGGCAAATTTACCGCCGTCGCGCACCCCGGGCTGACGCTGATCATCCCGTTCTTCGACCGTATCGGCCGCCGCGTGAACATGATGGAGCAGGTGCTCGACATTCCCGGCCAGGAAATCATCACCAAGGACAATGCGATGGTCGCAGTGGACGGCGTGGTGTTCTTTCAGGTGCTCGACGCCGCCAAGGCCGCGTACGAAGTCAGCGACCTCTATGTCGCCATCATGCAGCTCGCGACGACCAATTTGCGCACCGTGATGGGATCGATGGACCTCGACGAACTGCTGTCCAAGCGCGACGAAATCAACGCGCGGTTGCTCTCGGTGGTCGATCACGCGACCGAAGCCTGGGGCGTAAAAATCACGCGCGTCGAACTGAAAGACATTCGCCCGCCCGCCGACATCGTCAACGCGATGACGCGACAGATGAAGGCCGAGCGCGAAAAGCGCGCGACGATCCTCGAATCCGAAGCAGCGCGGCAGAACGAGATCAACCGCGCCGAAGGACAGAAGCAGGCGCAGATCCTCGAAGCCGAGGGCCGCAAGGAAGCCGCGTTTCGCGACGCCGAAGCACGCGAGCGCTCCGCTCAGGCCGAAGCCAACGCCACCAAGTCGGTGTCCGACGCGATCGAGGGCGGCAGCGTCCAGGCGATCAATTACTTCATCGCGCAGAAGTACGTCGAAGCGATCGGTATGTTCGCCACCTCCCCCAACGCCAAGACGATCCTGTTCCCGGTCGAAGCCACCCAGTTGATGGGCACGCTGGGTGGGATTGGCGAACTCGCGCGCGATGCGCTGAGCGGCGGCGATGGCGGCGGGTCGTCGGGGCGCACGTCGGTACCTCGCACGCGGCAGGATCAGTGAGATGATATTGTTCGGGATCGATTTCAGCCTTGGCGCGCTGTGGCTCGTCGGCGCGCTCGCGTTGGCGATTGCCGAGCTCATCGCGCCCGGCTTTTTCATGATCTTCGTGGCAGCCGGTGCCGCCGTGACGGGGTTCGTCATGTTGGCGATACCAGGTTTGGGCTGGATCGCGCAGGCTTTGCTGTTCGGCGCGTTCAGCGCGGCGGCGATCACGATCGGCCGGCGCTGGTATCATCGCAGCCGGATCGGCACGACTTCACCCGACCTGAACAATCGGACTGCGCTCCTGATCGGCAAGACGGTCGAAGTCTGCGAACCGATCGTCGCCGGCGAAGGGCGCGTGATCGTCGGGGACGGCGCCTGGACCGCTAAAGGGCCGGACACGCCCGCCGGCGCGCGCGTGAAGATCACGGGCGCCACCGGGAGCGTGCTGCTGGTCGAGCCGGCTTAGCTTTTCCCGCCGAACAAACCGCCAGCGAGACCGCCCAGCTTTCCGAGGATGCTCCCAGCGTCGCCTTCACTGCCCAACAGGCTGGCGAACTGACCGAGCGAGCCTTCGCCGCCGATATGGCCGACGATCTGGCTGAGGATGCCGGACTCGAGACCGGTCGATGCCGCGGCGCTGTCGACCGTGTTGCCCGGTTCAGGGTGCGCCTTGGCCAACGCGATAATTGCGCTTTCCGCCTGTTCGGGCGTGATCCCTACCTTTGCGGCTAGGTTCTTGATGTCAGCATTCTCATTGATCTGTCCAAGAATCCCATCGAGCAGCGACATAGCCGAGCATCCTTTTCGTTAGACCGGGATCGAAACGAATCCCGTCTGAGCCAAATACTCCCTCCGGCCGCCGCTAGGAAGCAAGATCGGGCGTGACGTAACCCACTCTGGCGTCCGCAGAAAACAGCCGGTTGCGCGAGTAGAGCGTCAGCGGCCAGTCGCGACTCGCTTCCGGCGCCGCCAGCAAGGCGTTGACCTTAGCCACCAGCGACAGCTCGGACCCGATCCGCTTCAGCACATCCCGCACCGCCGCGACATAGGTCAGCGTGATCGTGTGGTGGTACCCTTGCGTCGCGTCGTTCACGCCGCCGACCGATTCATTGTACCGTGGTATGAATTTCGGGAGATCGCGTTCAGGTACGATATCGGGCCGTTCGACGATCAGCCACAGGCACGCGGCAAGGTGCGCCTCATGCGTCCATTCTTCCTTTGGCAGCGTGCACGCCAACATCCCCTGCCCGACATGGCGGACGGCAGCGTCATCGGCGAAGAAACGGATTTCATGGTGGGTCATCGGTCGGGCTTTCATAACGAAGGCCCGAGCGAGTGACGGGCCGGATCAGGCAGTAGCGCGGGTTCGAGGCGCCGATTGTCGCACCCCTTCATCGACATGATCCGCGAATTGGGCGAAGTTTTCGACGAACTGATCGACCAGTTTCGCCGCGGTTGCGTCATATTCGACTTTGTTCGACCAGGTTTCGCGCGGATCGAGAATGGCGCCGTCGACGCCTGCGACGCTCACCGGTACGTCGAACCCGAAATTGGGGTCGGTGCGGAACTCGGCGTCGTTCAGGCTACCATCGAGCGCGGCATTGAGCAGCGCCCGTGTCGCCTTGATCGGCATCCGCTTACCCACACCATATTTGCCGCCGGTCCATCCGGTGTTGACCAACCAGCAATCGACCCCGCCCTTGGCGATCCGTTCCTTGAGCAAATTGCCGTAAACCGAGGGGTGACGCGGCATGAACGGCGCGCCAAAGCAGGTCGAGAAGGTGGCTGTCGGCTCGGTCACGCCGATCTCGGTACCCGCGACCCGCGCCGTGTAGCCCGAGAGAAAATGATACATCGCCTGATCGGGCGTCAGCTTGGAAATCGGCGGCAGCACGCCATAGGCATCGGCGGTGAGGAAGATGATGTTCTTCGGTACCGGCCCGAGATTGTCGGCGGACGCGTTCGGAATGAAGTCGATCGGGTATGATCCACGACTGTTTTCCGCCAGCGTGTTGTCGTTGAAATCGAGCTGGCGGGTGCCGGGATCCATCACGACATTTTCGAGGATCGTGCCAAAGCGCTTCGTGGTGGCGAAAATCTCCGGTTCTGCCTCAGCCGACAGGTTGATCATCTTGGCGTAGCAGCCGCCTTCGAAATTGAATACGGCGGTATCCGACCAGCCATGTTCGTCATCCCCGATCAGCGTGCGGCTGGCATCGGCAGAAAGGGTGGTCTTGCCGGTGCCGGACAAGCCGAAGAACACGGCAGTATCGCCGTTCGGGCCGATATTGGCGGAGCAATGCATCGGCATCACGCCGGTCGGGGGCAACAGGTAGTTGAGCAGCCCAAAGACCGATTTTTTCATCTCACCGGCGTATTTGGTGCCGCCGATCAGGATCATCTTTTCGGTGAAATTGACGGCAATCACGGTTTCGCTTCGCGTGCCGTGCCGTTCCGGATCGGCACGGAAACTCGGCAGGTCGATGATCGTATATTCCGGGACGAAATCCTTCAATTCGGATTCCTCGGGCCGCACCAGAAGCGTGCGGATAAAGCAATTGTGCCAGGCGAGTTCGTTGATCACGCGGACCCGGACGCGATGTCCGGGCTGCGAGCCGCCGAACAAATCCTGCACGAACAGGTCCGGCTTGGCAGCAAGTGCCGCAAGGAAGTCCGCCTTCAGCGCTGCGAATTGATCGGGCGTGATCGATTTGTTGGTGTTGCCCCACCAGACGGTCGATTCGGTCTCTGCATCGCGTACGGTAAACTTGTCCTGCGCCGAGCGACCGGTGTGCTTGCCAGTTTCGACGACAAGTGCGCCATCGACTGACAGCCTGCCTTCGCCGCGCGCGATCGCCTGCTCGACCAGCGGCGCGGTCTCCAAGTTCCAATGGACAGCCGCATCGGTCGAAATACCTTGCGCGGCCAGCCCTTGGACGGGAACCCGATCACTCACACCTTTTCTCCGATAAATCAGCCTCGCGAGTTGGCTCGCTTTGGCCTGCATCCTCTGTCCTTCGGGGCGCATATCCCCGCCGGACACGCCCGTCAAACACGTCTATGGTTGAGCAGGATTGTGGTATCGCCTACGCAATCGGCTTCATGATTGAAGGACTTACCCGCGGATGACGGCCACGATCGCGCTCGTCGACGACGACCGCAACATCCTGACATCGGTGTCAATCGCGCTGCAAGCCGAGGGCTTTCTGACGCGAGTCTATTCCGACGGCGAAACCGCGCTCAAGGCGCTGGTCGATAATCCGCCCGATCTGGCGATCTTCGATGTCAAAATGCCACGAATGGATGGGCTCGAATTGCTCCGCAGATTGCGCGAAAAGAATCAGATTCCGGTCATTTTCCTGACCAGCAAGGACGACGAACTCGACGAAGCGCTTGGTTTGGCGATGGGCGCCGACGATTATATCGCGAAACCGTTCAGCCAACGCCTGTTGATCGCCCGCATTCGCGCGATCTTACGGCGTACCGAGGCGCGCGACTCGGTCCCGACCGAGGCCGAGGCCGCGGCGGAAACCCTGATTGAGCGCGGTCTGCTGCAAATGGACCCCGCGCGCCACCGCGTCACCTGGAGGGGCGGTAACGTCACGCTGACGGTGACCGAATTCCTGATCCTCGAGGCGCTCGCTCAGCGCCCTGGCGTGGTCAAGACGCGCAACCAGTTGATGGATGCCGCGTATCAGGACGACATTTACGTCGACGACCGCACCATCGACAGCCACATCAAGCGCGTGCGTCGCAAATTCCGTGAGGTCGATGGCGAGTTCGACGCTATCGAAACATTATATGGCGCGGGTTACCGATTCTCTGAGGAGTGACGGCGAGGGTGAGGGCCGCGATCTTTCGCTGCGCTGGTCGGGTCGCGTCTCGCTCACCACGCGCATTCTCGCGCTCAACATCTTTGCGCTGGCGCTGCTCGCCGGCGGTTTTTTTTACCTCGATTCGTATCGTAGCCGGATCGTCGACAGCCGGACCGCGCAAGCCAGCCGCGAGGTCAAATTGATCGCCGCCGCGTTGACGGCGGCACCCGCGGATCGTCGTTCCGCGCTGGCGCTCCAGTTGGCGCGCGATACGGGTACGCGTGTGCGGTTGTTCAGACCCGACGGGCAACTGACCGCCGATACGCGCGCAATGGGGTTGCGCAACGTTCAGTTGATCGATCCCAGCACGGAAGACTGGCGCCAACAGGCCGCGCGCTTTCTCGACGCGATGATCGACACGGTGGTGAATGCCCCACGCCCGCCGCTCTATCGTGAACGCAAACAAGGCAGCGAATGGCCCGATGTGCGCACCGCGCGGACCACCGCCGCTGCGCCCGCAAGCGTGTGGCGGGCACCGGATCGCTCGCCGATCATTACCGCCGCCGCCGCGTTGGGCGACGGCGAGATCGTGATGACCACGGTCAACGCGCGCGACATCACGCAAACGGTGCGTAGCGAGCGCTTCAGGCTGGGCGTGGTGCTCGCGATCGTCTCTTTGCTGTCGATCTCGCTCTCGCTGTTTCTGGCGCGGACGATCGTTCGCCCGCTACGGCGACTGGCGCGCGCCGCGGTCAGGGTCCGGCTGGGCCGTGCCCGCGAAGTGGTTGTCCCCCGCCTGCCCTCTCGCCGCGACGAGATTGGGAGCCTGGCGCGCGCATTGAGCGATATGAGCCAGGCGTTGCGCGCCCGGATCGACGCCACCGAAGCCTTCGCGGCGGATGTGGCGCACGAAATGAAGAACCCGCTCGCATCGATGCGCTCGGCGATCGACAGTCTGGGGTCGGTCAAGGAGCCCGAGCTGCAGGAGAAGCTGCTGGCGATCGTCCGCGACGACGTCCACCGGATGGATCGGCTCATCACCGATATCTCCGAAGCGTCGCGGCTCGACGCGCAGCTAAGCCGCGCCAAATTCGACGAGGTCGACCTGGTATCCATGCTCGACGCCCTCATCGCGCAGCGCGAAGATCGGGGCATCGAGCGTAAAGTACGAATGCGTTTCGACAATTCCGCGCGCGGGAGGACGATCGTCTCGGGTGAGCCGGCGCGGCTGGAACGCGTGTTCGACAATTTGTTCGACAATGCGGTGTCCTTTTCGCCCGACGCGGGGCTGATCGCCGTGAGCGCCGTCACCGAGGGTGCGGAACTGGTGGTCAGCGTTGAAGACGAGGGACCTGGCGTGCCCAGCGAAGCCCGCGAGTCCGTGTTTCGCCGCTTCCAGTCGATCCGTCCCGAAACGGAAGAATTCGGCAAGCATTCGGGGCTAGGTTTGGCCATTGCGCGGACGATCGTCGAGGGGCATCAGGGCACGATCAAGGTCGAATCGCGCGACGACCAGTTGAGCGGTGCCCGGTTCGTCGTTCGGCTTCCGCTTACCCCCAACTGACGGAGGCAGCCATCGCGACCGCGCTCTCGTTTGAAACGCTTCATGTCTCCAGCGTCGCTATCGGGGATCGCGCCGTGTTGATCGAAGGTGAATCGGGGGCGGGCAAGTCCGACCTCGCGCTGCGCCTGATCGACCGCGGCGCGACATTGATCAGCGACGATTATACGCTGCTTCAGCGGACGGGCGCCGGACTGACCGCGTCGCCGCCACCGACCATAAGGGGGCAGATCGAGGTCCGCGGGTTGGGCATCATACCGCTGCCACATACCGAAAAGGTGCGCGTCGCGCTGTTGGTGCGGCTGAGCGACATGCCCGAGCGGATGCCGCTGCCGAACGAAGTAAGGCGGGTTGCCGGCGTGGACATTCGCGAAGTCGCAATTGATGGGCGCTCGGCGTCGGCGCCCTTTAAGGTCGAACTTGCGCTCCAGCATCTGACAGAGATGGGACAATGACCCGCGCCAAGGAAATCCTGCTCGTCACCGGCCTGTCGGGCGCCGGCAAATCGACCGTGCTCAAGACGCTGGAGGATCTCGGCTGGGAGACAGTCGACAATCTGCCACTGCGCTTGCTCGACCGATTGTTGAGCTCGCCACCGGCCGAGGGCGCCGAGGATGATGACCGCCCATTGGCGCTGGGGATCGGCGCCCGGACACGCGATTTCGATCCCGAACGGATCGTCAAACGTATCAAGAAGCTGCGCGACGACCATGGCCATGATATCGGCACGCTGTTCCTCGATTGCGGCGGGGCTGAACTCGAACGGCGCTATTCGGAAACGCGGCGCCGCCATCCGCTGGCGCTCGACCGTCCGGCGAGAGACGGGATTGCCCGCGAACGCGAATTGCTCGCCCCGCTGAGACGCTGGGCCAACCGGCTGATCGACACGACGGACCTGACGTCGAACGATCTCGCGCAGAAGGTTCGCGAGACGTTCGGTGGAGAGGGGCTGGGCGAGCCCGCTTTGGCAGTCATGTCGTTCGGTTATGCCCGCGGAGTGCCGCGCAACGCCGATCTGATGTTCGACATGCGCTTCCTGCGCAACCCGCACTGGGTGGAGGAGTTGCGCCCCGGAACGGGCCTCGACGCCGACGTGTCTGCGTATATCGCCGAAGATTCGGCATACGAGGCTGCGTTGACGCAGATCGAACAGCTGTTGCTGCTGCTGATTCCACGCTATCGGGCGGAGGGAAAATCGTATGTTACCATGGCGTTCGGCTGTACCGGCGGGAGACACCGTTCGGTTCACGTCGCCGAACGGGTTGCGAAGCGGTTGCGCAATGAAGGGTTTTCGCCCACGGTCACGCATCGTGATTTGGGCGCGGCGCCGCAGGACTCGCTAGAGGGTGCGCCGCGGACGGGTTTGGGATAGTAAGCATCAGATGATCGGCCTGGTATTGGTGACGCACGGACGGCTGGCGTCCGAGTTCGTGACCGCGATGGAACATGTCGTCGGCCCGCAAGAGCGGGTCGAGGCGATCGCGATCGGCCCCGACGACGACATGGAGGCGCGCCGCGCCGACATCGCCGCGGCGATCGCCAAGGTCGACGAAGGCAAGGGCGTGATCCTGCTGACCGATTTGTTCGGGGGCACCCCCTCCAACCTCGCCATCTCGCTGCTCGAGCGGGGGCGGGTCGAGGTGATTGCCGGGATCAACCTGCCGATGCTGATCCGTCTCGCCTCCGCCCGGAAAACCATGAAGGTGGTCGATGCCATCGCCGCAGCGCGTGAAGCGGGCCGCAAGTACATTTCGGTCGCGTCCGAAGTCCTCGGCGAGGCCGCTGCCTGATGTCGGTCAGCCGCAGCGTCCTGATCAGCAACAAACGCGGCCTCCATGCCCGCGCTTCCGCCAAATTCGTCACGCTTGCCTCGACCCAGCCGGTCGAGATTCTGGTGGTCAAGGACGGGCCGGCGGTCACCGGCACGTCGATCATGGGATTGATGATGCTGGGTGCGGCGATGGGTGACACGATCACGATCAGCGCGGCCGGCGACGGTGCCGAAAGCGCGGTCGGGGCGCTGTGCGAGCTGGTCGAGGCCAAGTTCGGCGAGGACTGAGTGCCGCGCGAAATCACCGCCTTTTCGAACAATTTGGTCAAGCGCGTGCGATCGCTGCGCGACAAGAAGCATCGCCGCGATGAAGGGCTGTTCCTTGCGGAAGGCTTGCGCATCCTGACCGAAGCGCGTGAGGCGGGGCGGCTTCCAGAGTATCTGTTCTTTGCCGCCGACAGCGCAGCGCATCCGCTGGTCATTGCGCTGATTGGCGCGGTCGAAACCAATGGCGGCGAGGCGATCCAGACCAGCCACGACATCCTCTCCAAGCTGTCGGGCAAGGACAATCCGCAAGCCGTCGTCGGCGTCTTCCCCGAGTTTACCACCGCCCTCTCCTCGCTCGACCGCTCCGCATCCCCGATTTGGCTCGTCGCCGAGCGGCTGCGCGATCCGGGGAATCTCGGGACGATCCTGCGCACCGGCGATGCGGTCGGAGCGGGCGGGTTGATCCTGATCGACGACTGCGTCGATCCCTTCTCGGTCGAAGCGGTGCGCGCCAGCATGGGGGCGTTGTTCACCGTCCCGATCGTGCAGGCGCGGTGGGACGAGTTCGTGCCCTGGCTTCGCTCGGGACCGGGCCAACTGGTCGGGCTCAGCCTGCAGACCGATACCGGCTACCGCGCCGCTTGCTACGAGGCGCCGACCTTCCTGCTGACCGGCAACGAAGCGCAAGGGCTGCCCGGGCCCTATGAGGCCGAGTGCGACCTGCTCGTCAAACTGCCGATGCTCGGCAAGGCCGACAGCCTCAACGCCGCGGTCGCGACCGCGGTGATGGCCTATGAAGTCCTCGCCCGTCAGCCCGGCGATCGGGGCAAAGTTCACTAAAGTTCACGGTGTCGGGACAGTCGCGCTAACGCCAGCGGCGCCCGGCCAATATCGCGATGTGAAAGAGCGCGGCAAAGGTTTCACGCGAAATCCAACATTGCAAGCGCCGCGAGCCGCGCGCCAAGCCAGATCATACCGTCTGCTTGCGCTCTTCCTCGATATAGTTGAGCTCGCTGATCGAGGTTTCGTCGTCCGGATCGAGCTTCAGGCAGCCTTTATACGCGACTTCGGCGCCGTTCAGATCGCCCAGTTCGATCAGTGCGTACCCCATGCCCTTCAACGCCAGGCATCGTTCGTCCTTGGTCTTGTCGGGCGTCAGGTCGGCCGACGCCTCGGCACGGCGATAGGCCGACAGCGCCTCTTTCCAATTCTTCTGCTGGGAGAAAATGTATCCCAACTCATTGAGATAACGGGAATTCTGCGGCGCGAACGAGATCAGTTTTTCGAACGCGACGCGCGCGTCGGCATATTGTTCGAGGTCGATCAGCGCATAAGCGCGGACATATTGAGCGCGGCACCAGGCGGGTTCGATCGCCACCGCCTCGCGCTGCGATTTTGCCGCGTCGGCCAGATAGCGCGACGATTGTTCGGGCGTGACCGCGCAGAAAATCTGGCGCTTCTCCCCGGCATATTGCTTTTCGAAATCGGCCAGCAAGGGGCGCATCAACTCGACCGCACGGCCCGGATTGCGCGCGCGGATCGCGGCCATGCCTTCGTCGAATTTGGCGTCGAACGCGCGACCGGGACGACCGAATGGGTTGCCCGATTTGGGTTGGGGGGATGTCGCGCTCATCGCCGGCGGGGCCGTATCGACGGTGTCGGACCGTCGCGAGGAACCGCCCCTGCCTTTGGCGCCGTCGTTCGCCCGGCGATCGGTCTCGCCGCCGCTGGTCGGGCCGTCGGATTTGAGTTGCTTTGGCTGCTGGACGACCCGATCGCTCGCGGCGGCGGGAACCGCCAACGCCAGCATCAATGCCCCCAATCCCCATTTTTGCATCGCCACGACCCGCTACTCCGACGACTCACGTCCCAGCGGACGATCCGATATCTCGCTGACCGATGCAAGCTTCACCAGAGGGCGCGGCGATTGTTCGACCAGCGGGGGCGATTCGATCGAGCGGCCGGCGGTGTCGATGTTGAAATCCTCGAAGCGCTTGGCCTGGGTCAGCACTTGCGTTTCGAGGCTGCCGACGAACGAATTATACGCGTCGTTGGCCAGCCCGATATTGCGCCCGAGCTTGGCGACGTGCCCGGTCATCACCGCGATCCGCGCGTAGAGTTCCTTGCCCATTTCGGCGATCGCGCGCGCCTCGCCCGCCAGTTTCTCCTGCCGCCACACCGCCGCAACCGTCCGTGCGATCGCGATCAGATTGGTCGGGGTGGCCAGCAACACGCGGCGATCGAACGCGAAGTCCCACAGCGTCGGATCCTGCTCCAGCGCCGCGGAGAGGAAATGTTCGCCCGGCACGAACATGATGACGTAATCGGGCGCGTCGTCGAACTGGTTCCAATAGGCCTTCGCGCCGAGCGCGTTGACGTGCGCGCGCATCGACGCGGCATGGCGGGTCAGCCCCGCGGCACGTTCGGCGTCATCGATCGCGCCGAACGCGTCCTGATAATCGTTGAGCGACACTTTGGCGTCGATCACCAGCGAATTCCCGCCGGGAACGCGAATGATGACGTCGGGCCGCAACCGGCCGCCCTCCCCGTCGTCGACACTGACTTCGGCGCGGAAATCGGCGACGTCGGAGAGCCCGCAACTTTCGAGCACGTTGCGCAATTGCTGCTCGCCCCAGCGCCCGCGCGCCTTGGGCGCGTTGCGCAGCGCGTTGACCAGCTTCGAGGCCTCGGCGCGGACCGATTCGCTGCCGACCCGCATCTGTTCGATCTGGCCCTTCAAATCGCCGAACGCGTCGCGGCGCTCGGCCTCGACCTTGGCGACGCCCTGTTCGTAGCGTTCGAGCCGTTCGTGCACCGGCTGGAGCAGCGCCTTCAGGCTTTGTCCGCTGGTCGCCTCCGACTCCTTGAAGCGTTCGTCGGCGCGCTTGAGGAAGCGCTCCTGCGCTTCGTTGAGCAATTTCTGGCCGACTTCGGCGAACTGGGTCGACAGCGCCTCTTTCGCCGCGAGCATCTCGGCCAACCGCGCTTCGAAGGCAATTTCTCGCTCGTTGGCGGCGGCTCGCTGACTATCGAGCGCGCGCATCGCCGCGTCGCGCTCGCCGGTCACTTCGACCAGCAGCTTGCGCGTCAAATCGTGCTGCTCGGCATGGACTTTCCCCGCGGCGAGTTGGGCGACGCCGTGGCGCGACGCGAACAGCCAGCCGATTGCCGCGCCGACAGCCAGCGCACCGAGCGCTGCGAGCAGGACGGCGGTCATCGCGAAATACCGATCTGGAAGATTACAAAGATGACGCCCTCCCCCGAACAGGAACGATCGCGCGCGGGCGTGGAGCGAGCGATCGCGATCATCGTCCGCGCTCGCGAATGTTCCCAATGGTCGCTGTGACCATGGGGGCCTCCGCAGCTGGCGGTGCGAGCGGTCGGGCAATATCTGGCGGCATCGTCATTCTGCGGAACATACATCGAACAACACGTGTAGGAAAATGGTTTTTGCCGCCGGCTCGTCACCCCAGCGAAAGCTGGGGTCGCTCGCGGCTCCTGCGCCGCGCCTTCGCCCGAGATCCCAGCCTTCGCTGGGATGACGCGTGTTGCGCGCGGTCACGGCTTGCGCCGGGATGACGGTTGTTGCAGGCGGTCACCACTTTATAAGGCCCCATGCTCTCCGACATCGAAATCTCGCGCGCCGCCACCCTGCAACCGATCCAGGCGATCGCCGACAAGGCCGGAATCCCCGCCGACGCGGTCGAGCCTTATGGCAAATACAAGGCCAAGCTGATCCGCGAGCAATTGCCGATCCCGCGCTCGCTGGGCAAACTGATCCTCGTCACTGCGATCAGCCCGACTCCGGCGGGCGAAGGCAAGTCGACGACGTCGGTCGGGCTGGCCGACGCGCTCAACCTGATCGGCAAGAAGGCCATGCTGGCGCTGCGCGAACCGTCGCTGGGGCCGTGTTTCGGGACCAAGGGTGGCGCGACCGGGGGCGGTTATGCGCAGGTCGTGCCGATGGAGGACATCAACCTCCACTTCACCGGCGATTTCCACGCGATCACCAGCGCGCACAATCTGCTCGCGGCGATGATTGACAACCATGTGCATTGGGGCAACGCGCTCGACATCGACGTGCGGCGGATCGTGTGGCGACGCGTGCTCGACATGAACGACCGGGCGCTCCGCGATATCGCGCAGTCGCTTGGCGGGCCGGCCAACGGTTTCCCGCGCGAAAGCGGGTTCGACATCACGGTGGCGAGCGAAGTGATGGCGATCCTGTGCCTGGCCGACGATCTCGAGGACCTGGAGGCACGGCTGGGGCGGATCGTCGTCGCCTATTCGCGCGACAAAAACCCGATCACCGCCAAAGACTTGCGCGCCGATGGCGCCATGGCGGTGCTGCTCGCCGAAGCGATCAAGCCCAACCTTGTCCAGACGCTCGAGGGCAATCCCGCGCTGGTGCATGGCGGGCCGTTCGCCAATATCGCGCACGGCTGCAATTCGGTGATCGCCACCACCACCGCGCTGGGGCTGGCCGATTATGTCGTGACCGAGGCCGGGTTCGGCGCCGATCTGGGCGCCGAAAAATTCTTCGACATCAAATGCCGTCAAGCCGACCTCAAGCCCTCGGCCGCGGTGATCGTCGCGACGGTGCGTGCGCTGAAAATGAACGGCGGCGTGGCGAAGCCCGATCCGGGCGACGAGAATGTCGAGGCGGTGCGTCGCGGCGGCGTCAATCTGGCGCGGCATATCGAGAATGTCCGCCAGTTCGGGGTGCCCGCGGTGGTCGCGATCAATCGCTTCCACACCGATACCGCGGCCGAACTCGCCGCGGTGATGGCGATCGCGCGCGATCATGGCGTCGATGCGGTGACGTGCACGCACTGGGCCGAAGGCGGCGCGGGTGCGGTAGGGCTGGCGGAGAAAGTCGTCGCGCTGGCCGAAGGGCCGTCGCAATTCGCCCCGCTCTACGACGACGATCTGCCGCTGTTCGACAAGATCAACACCGTGGCGACGCGCATCTACCGCGCCGAACACGCCACCGCCGAGCCCAGCGTGATGGCGCAGCTGAAACACTGGGAGGATGCCGGGTTCGGGCATTTGCCGGTGTGCATGGCGAAGACGCAGTACAGCTTCTCGACCGATCCCGCCGCGCTCGGCGCGCCGACCGGACATATCGTGCCGGTGCGCGAAGTGCGGCTGGCGGCGGGCGCCGGGTTCGTGGTGGCGATCTGCGGGGAGATCATGACGATGCCCGGGCTGCCGAGGGTGCCCGCGGCGGAGGGGATCAGGATCGGGGCGTCGGGAGAGATCGAGGGGTTGTTCTAGGAAGGCCTGCGACCCCAGCTTGCGCTGGGGTGACGGAAAAGTCCGTCATGCCAGCGAAAGCTGGCATCTCATGCGATTATGCAAGCCCGTCGAACAAATCCTTCCACTCAGGATTGATGCTCTCGATCAGTTGGATCTTCCATTCCCGCTTCCATGCTTTGATCGCCTTTTCGCGAGTGATGGCGTAGTCGATCCCATCATGGGGCTCGGCGTAGACGAGCATCGTCAGCCCGTAGCGTTTGCAGAATTTCGACCCCACGCCGCGCCGGTGCTGATCGACGCGTTGCGCAAGGTGCGCCGCGACGCCGGTGTAGAGAACACCGTGCGGCTTGTTCGTCATGATGTAGGTCCAACCGCCCTTGGCCATCAGGCGAGGATATCGCTGAACCGTGAGCGATGCCAGCTTTCGCTGGCATGACGGATTGGGGAATTGCGCGCCAAAAAAAACCGTCACCCCAGCGAAAGCTGGGGTCTCAGGCGATCGAAGACCGCCTCAAGCCGCCTTCCGCATCTTCGCCAGCTTCTTCATGATCATGTCGCGCTTCAGCTTGCTGATATGGTCGGTGAACAGCACGCCGTTCAGATGGTCGATCTCATGCTGGATGCAGGTCGACAGCAGCCCGTCCATCTCCTGCTCATGTTCCTTGCCGTCGGCGTCGAGCCACTTCACCCGACAGCGCGCGGGTCGCTCGACCTCGGCATATTGTTCGGGGATCGAGAGGCAGCCTTCGTTGTAATTGGTCGTTTCTTCGCTGACCCACAGCAGTTCGGGGTTCACGAAGGCGATCGGCTTGCGCACCGGGGCGCCGTCTTCCTCTTCGGGCTCCTGCAGGTCGATCACGACGACGCGCTGTTCGATCCCGACCTGAGTCGCGGCGAGGCCGATGCCGCGCGCGTCGTACATCGTGTCGAACATGTCGGCGATGGTCGCGCGGATCGAGTCGTCGATCGCGTCGACCGGTTTGGCGACGGCGCGCAGGCCCGGATGCGGGACTTCGAGAATTTCGAGAAGGCTCATGGCGTTCAGCTATGAAAGGTCCCGCTTCACGTCAACCCACCGGGCGCCGCGCGCGCAGCGCCTGTGCCAGCGTGCCTTCGTCGAGATAATCGAGTTCGCCGCCGACCGGCAGGCCGTGCGCGAGCTGAGTCAGGCGCACCGGGAAGCGTTCGATCCGCTCGGCGATGTAATGCGCGGTGGTTTGGCCCTCCAGCGTGGCGTTCATCGCCAGCACGACTTCGTCGATCCCGCCGGCCTCGACGCGCGAGACCAATTTCGCGACGCTGAGATCCTCCGGGCGCACGCCGTCGAGCGCCGACAGCCGCCCGCCGAGCACATGATAGCGCCCCGGAAACAGCCGCGAGCGTTCGAGCGCCCACAGATCGGCGACTTCCTCGACCACGCAGAGCGAGCGCTGGTCGCGCCGGGGGTCGGCGCAGACCGCGCAGGGATCGCTGGTGTCGATATTGCCGCACACCGAACAGGTGGACAGCTTGGCATCGACCGCCTCCAGCGCGGACAGCAGCGGCCCGAGCGCCGCTTCGCGCTTCTTGAGCAGATACAGCACCGCGCGCCGCGCCGAGCGCGGTCCGAGCCCGGGGAGCCGCGCGAGGGCTTGCGTCAGCGCTTCGATTTCCTGCGATGCCATGGGGAACAGATAGGGGGTTGCGCCCTGCCCTGCCAAGCGGCGAAAGCGTGCCTATGCGGATCGTCTTCATGGGAACCCCCGAATTTGCCGTTCCGGTGCTCGATGCGCTGGTCGATGCGGGGCATCAGATCGTCGCGGCGTACAGCCAGCCGCCGCGGCGGGGAAACCGCGGCAAGGTCGCGCCCTCGCCGGTGCAGTCGCGCGCCGAGTTGCTCGGGATCGAGGTGCGCGCACCGGTATCTTTCCGCAAGGATCCCGAAGCGATCGCCGCGTTCGCCGCGCTGGAGGCCGATGTGGCGGTGGTCGCGGCGTACGGGCTGATCCTCCCTCAGGCACTGCTCGACGCGCCCAAACATGGCTGCCTCAACGTCCACGGATCGATCCTGCCACGCTGGCGAGGTGCGGCGCCGATCCAGCGCGCGATCCTGGCGGGCGATGCCGAGACCGGGGTCGGGGTCATGCAGATGGAGGCCGGGCTCGATACCGGGCCGGTGCTGTTCGAGGAGAGGACGCCGATCGACGGCAAGACGGCGGGCATTCTTTCAGCCGAATTGTCGGCGATGGGCGCGCGGCTGATGGTGCGCGTGCTCGACGACCTCGACGCCTTTCCGCCGCGGCCACAGCCGGATGAGGGCGTCACCTACGCCTCGAAGATCGACAAGGCCGAAGCGCGGCTCGATTTCAGCCAAAGCGCCGAGCAGGTGGAGCGGCAGGTGCGCGCGTTCAACCCGGCGCCGGGGGCGTATTTCGAATTTGCCGGCGAACGCATTCGCGTCCTGCAAGCCATGTTCCCCCGCGAAAGCGGGGGCCCAGAGCCACAAGCACCTGCGCCTGCCACTCTGGACCCCCGCTTTCGCGGGGGAACAGTGGTTGACGACAGGCTGACCATTGCCTGCTCGACCGGGCTGATCCGCCCGACCGTTGTCCAGCGCGCCGGGCGCGGCGTCATGACGTCAGACGAGTTGTTGCGCGGGTTCCCCATCCCTCCCGGTACTCAACTGTGACGCGTTTCGCGCTGACGGTCGAATATGACGGCCGCCCGTTCATGGGCTGGCAGCGGCAGGATCACGGGCCCAGCGTGCAGGCCGCGATCGAACGCGCGGCCAACGAGATTACGGGCGAGAGCATCGCGGTTCATGCCGCCGGGCGGACCGACGCCGGGGTGCATGCACTCGGCATGCGCGCGCACCTTGACGTCACGCGGACGATCACCCCGTTCCGGCTGATGGAGGCGCTCAACGCCAGGCTGCGGCCCGATCCGGTGGCGATCCTCGATTGCGTCGCGGTGCCCGACGACTGGCATGCGCGATTCTCGTGCCTGGCGCGGCATTACGAATATCGCATCGTCACGCGCCGCGCGCCGCTGACGTGGGAGCGCGGGCTGGCGTGGCGTATCGCCAAAGAGCTCGACGGCGCGGCGATGGCGGACGCCGCGCACGTACTGGTGGGACGGCATGATTTCACCACCTTCCGCTCGGCGCATTGCCAGGCCGACAGCCCCTTGCGAACGCTCGACCGGCTTGACGTCACGCAGGACGGCGACCGGATCGGCATTTACGCCTCGGCGCGATCGTTTTTGCACCATCAGGTGCGGTCGATGGTCGGGTGCCTCGCGCTGGTCGGTGAGGGGAAATGGTCGAAAGCCGACCTGAAGGCGGCGCTGGAGGCGGCGGATCGCACGGCATTGGGGTTCAACGCGCCGTCGGACGGGCTGTATTTTTTGCGGGCGGATTATTGAGTTCACGCGGAGGCGCAGAGGACGCAGAGATTTTTCGGATGGTTGTCGCTTCATCCCTTGGCCGGCGGCGACAATAAGCCAGGCCTCGCCTCATCAACAAAACCATCTGCGCCTCTGCGCCTCTGCGCGAACAAAATCTTCGCGCCTCCGCGCCTCCGCGTGAATCTTATAGGCTGCTGAACCTTGCCGCCAACTCGACGTGCGTCGACCAGCGGAATTGCCCCACCGGCTGGATCCAGTCGATCCGATAGCCGCCTTCGCACAATATCTGAGCATCGCGAGCGAAGCTACTCGGGTTGCACGATACATAGGCAATCACCGGCACCTTGCACGCCGCCAGCGCGGTCATCTGGTCGCGCGCACCGGCGCGCGGCGGGTCGAGCACGATCGCGTCGAACCGGTCGAGTTCGGCCACCGCCAGCGGGCGGCGATAGAGGTCGCGATGCTCGGCGAAAACCGGGCGCGCTGCCCGCGCCGCTGCGCTCTTGAGCGAGAGGATGACGTCACGCCCCGCCTCGGCGGCATAAACTTTGGCGGGCGCGAGCGAGAGCGCGAAGGTGCCGAGGCCGGCGAACAGATCGGCGATCGTCCCCGCCTTGCCTACCGCCTCACGCACCGCGGCGATCAGCGACTCTTCGCCGTCGGGTGTCGCCTGGAGGAAGCTGCCGTGCGGGAACGGCACCGGCACGCCGCCCAGCGTCACCGTCACCGGCTCCGGCTCCCAGCGAGTCTCCGGGCCGATCCCGTCGTCGGTGGCAAAGCGCGCGATGCGGTGCTGCTCGCAAAAGGCGTTGATCGCCTCCGCCGCTGCGAGCCCTTCCGCCCCTGCTCCGATCAGCACGTCCACGCCGTGATCGCATGACGTCAGCTGGATGTCGGCGCGGCGCTTGAGCCCGATCCGCGCGAGTAGTTTGCGCAACGGCGCGACCAAAGCGAACAGTTCGGGCGCGAGGATGTGGCATTCGTAGATATCGATGACGGCATGGCTGCCGCCTTCGGTAAAGCCGATCTTGATCCCCCCGCCGCGCGCTTCGGCATGCAATGTGGCGCGGCGGCGGGTGCGTGGCGGCGAGACGATCGGCGAGCGGATATCCGCGGTCAGGTTATGCGCAGCGAGCGCGCTGACCACGCGATCGGTGACGAAGTCGGCGTAGCTGGCGTCGTCGAGATGCTGGAGCTGGCACCCACCGCACGCCGGGAAATGGCGGCACGGCGGCACTTGATGATGCGGCCCGGGGGTCAGCGTGCCGTCGGCGTGGAGCGTATCGCCCGGCGCGGAGAAAGCGGCGTGGCGGCCATCGGCGGTAATGCCGTCGCCCCGCGCCGCCACGCGGATGATCGTGTCGCTCATAACGATGCTCTAACGACGGACAGCTCGCGGGCAAGGTCGTCGGCGATGAACGCGCCGCCGAGGCGGCGGGCGGCTTCGGCGTGGAGCCAGACAGCGGCCGCTCCGTCATCGCCATGCGCAATCGAACAGATCGCCGCCGCCATTGTACCGGCTAAGACGTCACCGGATCCGGCCGTCGACAGCCATTTGCTTCCCGGTGGAGTGACCGTTGCCGACCCGTCCCTTCCCGCGATTACGGTGTCGGGGCCCTTGAACACGATCGTCGCATGGGCTCGCTCCGCAGCCGCTCGGGCTGCATCGATCTTGCTGCCTGACCATGTTCCAAAAGCAGCATTAAACTCGCCGGCGTGCGGCGTCATGAACACGCTGTCGCGCCAATCCCGTTTCGCGAAATTCGCGAATGCGGCGTCGTCGAGCAAGTGCAACGCGTCCCCGTCGATCACCAATTCCCTGCCAGTCGCGATTGCTGCGGCCAGTTTCGAACGTGCTTCATCATCTCGCCCAAGGCCGGGGCCGATAACGATCACGACGTTCGCCTTGTTGACAACCATCGCGTTGAGCGCCCCCACGTCCCAGTCGCGTCGCACGATCGCGTCGGGAAGGGCCGTCGGTCCGGGATCGTCGCCTAGCAGCATGACGTACCCTGCGCCGGCGTGCGCCGCGGCTTTGGCCGCAAGGTGCGCTGCGCCAGGCATCCGGCCAGCGATCACGATGACCAGGCCGCGCGAATATTTGTGACTGTCCTGGGTGGGCTGCAAGAACTCCGGCTTGTCGATCACCAAGGGAAGCTGCCGCTCGGTATCGACGCTGCGCGGATCGACGCCGATATCAATCAGGCGAACGGCGCCGCAATATTCCGCGGACGGCATGAGCAGGTGCGCGGGTTTCACCGCACCAAGCGTAAGTGTGAGATCGACGGGGCGAATGGCGTCGTGGTTGAACACCTCACCCGTATCTGTCGCTACATGGCTCGGCAGGTCGACTGCGATGCTCAGCCTTGCTCCGCTGATTAGCCAGCCAAGCGCTTTCGCGATCTCTGTATCGAGCGCGCGCGCCAGCCCGGTTCCGAACAGCGCATCGACCAGAACTGGTGCTGGCGACGCCGTTAGCAACGGCTCCGTCGGCCCATTCCAGCGGGCATGCGCTTCAATCGCGGCGGCGCTCTTGGGATCACCGCTGACGGCCGCCCGCACATCGACCCCATTCGCCCGTAGAATCCGAGCCGCGACATACCCGTCGCCGCCATTATTCCCCGGCCCGCACAGCACCAGCACCGGCGCCCCCGCCGCGAGCCGGCGTACCGCCTCGGCGACCCCTGCCCCGGCGCGCTCCATCAAGTCCTGAACGCTCGACCCCGCCGCAATCGCGCGCTCCTCCGCCGCGCGCATTTGCGCGGCAGTCAGGATCGGCTGGCCTTCGATGCGTATCATTTGGCGCTATTAGCGCTCTTCCCCTTGATCGTCGCGGGCAAACGGAAGCGGTCGCCGCCGATCGCGACTTCGATCTGGTGGTCGGCGATCACCGTGACCTTGGCGACTTCGGCACCGTCGGCGGCGATCACGCCGCGGCCATCCTTGACCACCAGCAGGCGGCGGAACCCGCCATCGGGCTTGCGCACGGTGAGCAGCAGCCCTTCGGCCGACTGGACGCGGTCGAGCGTGCAGTTGCGCGCGTACGCGGCATTGCCGGCGGGCGCGCAGACGATGCGGCCGTCATCTTCGGCCTGCGTATTGGCGGCGGCGAAGGCGTTTTCGAACTCGGCATTCCCGGCCGGCTGCTGCGCACCGCACGCGGCCAGCGCCATGGTCAGCGCCAGCGCGCTAGATATCCGCATAAACATGAGTTTCGGCCGCCGCCCCCGGGTGAGTAACGGCGCCCTTATAGGCAGGGCCGACATTCTGCGCATAGCGCCACAATGCGCCCGACCCATAATCGGACACTCGCGGTTTCCACGCCGCCCGGCGTGCTGCGAGCACGTCGTCGGCGACGAGCAGATCGATCGTCCCCGCTTCGGCGTCGATGCTGATCGTGTCGCCATCCTCGATCAGCGCGATCGGGCCGCCCTCGGCGGCTTCGGGGCCGACATGGCCGATGCAGAAGCCACGCGTCGCACCGGAGAAGCGCCCGTCGGTGATCAGCGCGACCTTCTCGCCCATGCCGAGCCCGTACAGCGCGGCGGTGGTCGACAGCATCTCGCGCATCCCCGGACCGCCCTTGGGGCCTTCGTAGCGGATCACCAGCACTTCGCCTTCGTTGATCGAGCGTGCCTCGACCGCCGCGAAGCACTCCTCCTCGCAATCGAAGCAGCGCGCCGGGCCGGTGAATTGCAGGCGGTGCATCCCCGCGACTTTGACGATCGCCCCGTCGGGCGCGAGCGAGCCGCGCAAGCCCACCACGCCGCCGGTCGGGCTGAGCGGGGCCTTGACGTCGTAGATCACCTTCTGGTCGGGGTTCCACGTCACCTGATCGATATTCTCGCCCAGCGTCTTGCCGGTCACGGTCAGGCACTCGCCGTCGAGCAGCCCGTTGGTCAGCATCGTCTTCATCAGCATGTAGACGCCGCCCGCCTCGTACATGTCCTTGGCGACATATTGCCCGCCGGGCTTGAGGTCGGCGATGTACGGGGTCGATTTGAACGCTTCGGCGACGTCGAACAGGTCGAACTCGATCCCGGCCTCGCTCGCCATCGCGGGCAAATGCAGCGCGGCGTTGGTCGACCCGCCGGTCGCCGCGACGACCCGGGCCGCATTAACGAAGGCCGAGCGCGTGCAGATGTCGCGCGGGCGGATATTACGCTCGAGCAATTCCATCACCTGATGCCCGGCAGCGACCGCAATCTGTTCGCGCGTGCTGTAAGGAGCGGGCACCATGTTGCTGTTCGGCAAGGATAAGCCGATCGCCTCCCCCACGCACGCCATCGTGTTGGCGGTAAACTGACCGCCGCACGCCCCGTGGCCCGGACAGGCCACCTTCTCCATCGCGTGGAGCTCGCTGATCGGGCAGGTGCCGGCGGCGAAACGCCCGACGACTTCGAACACGTCGACGACGGTGATATCCTTGTCGTGGAAGCGCCCGGGCAGGATCGACCCGCCATAGACGAAGATCGACGGGATATTGAGCCGCAGCATCGACATCATCATGCCCGGCAGCGACTTGTCGCACCCGGCGAAGGCGACCAGCGCGTCGTAACAATGCCCGCGCACGCTGAGTTCGACCGAATCGGCGATCACTTCGCGGCTGACGAGCGAGGATTTCATCCCCTGATGCCCCATCGCGATCCCGTCGGTGACGGTGATCGTGTTGAACCGGCGCGGCATCCCGCCATTCTGGATCACGCCCTCGCGCGCGGCATCGGCCTGCACGTCGAGCAAAGTGTTACACGGCGCGGAATCGTTGCCGGCACTGGCCAGCGCGACGAACGGGCGGCCGATTTCTTCCTCGGTCAGCCCCATCGCATAATAATAGCTGCGGTGCGGGGCGCGCTCCGGGCCGACCGAGACATGGCGGCTGGGGAGTTTCGATTTGTCGAAGCGATTGGTCATAATGCGACCGCCTATGTCGCGGGAAGGCACTTCTGCGCAAGTCTGTTGCGTGAAAGATGTGGTGAGGTCGGGAGCGACCGAAGCCGCTCCCGGAACCGATGACGTCCGGCCAGCGGCCGGAGACCATGCGGAGGCGCGTCGCGGGGACGGACCTGCGTGGTTGGGATCCAGCAAGTTGCGCGCCAGTGGCGGATTGGGCGGCGCACGATGGTTAACGCGCGCGGAGCGGTCCCGCGATGATACGCGAATCTGTTACGCGAGTGCCGATTCGAGACACCACCAGCCGGGATGTGCGGCGGCGATTGCGGTGTGTGCAGCCGATCGCGAGGCTCCGTCGGCGAACAGCGCGAAGCAGGTCGCCCCCGAACCCGACATGCGGGCGAGGGTCACGCCGGGTTGTCCGTTGAGCAGGTCGAGCACCCCGCCAATGACCGGCGCGAGGGTGAGTGCGGGGGTTTGGAGGTCGTTGCGCCCCTCGGCTGCAACTTTTACCCAGTTCGTGGTGCCGGGCTTGTCCCGGCATCCGCCGTGCGGCGGATCGCTCGGGTTCGGCACTTTCTGCTCGGCAGACCCCGGCACAAGGCCGGGGTGACGGGGCAGTGGACCGCGATCTACCCCGTCCCAGCTGCGGAATACCGCTCCGGTGGAGACGGCGACACCCGGATTGATGAGCAGAACGGGCGTATCCGTCAGCCCAGCGATCTCCTCCAGTTGCTCGCCCCTCCCCCCGCCAATTGCGCTTTTCCCGAGAAGGCAGGCCGGGACGTCGGACCCAAGCGCCAAAGCGATCTCCGACAATGCTGCCGGATCGACACCCTTGAGCCGCGCCAACGCCCGCAACGTCGCGGCGGCGTCGGCCGAACCGCCACCGATCCCCGACGCGACCGGCAAATGCTTGTCGAGCGTGATCGCGAGCGGCGGCAACGGGCCAAATGCAGCTGCAAAGGCGTCGCGCGCAGCCAGCACGAGGTTGCCGCTCTCACCGACCAGCGCTGCCGCGAACGGGCCGGTCACCGAGAAGCTGGCGGCTTTCGCTTCCGTCACGCTCACCGTGTCGCCATCGCGCAGGAACGCGAACAATGTCTCGATCTCGTGATAGCCATCCGGGCGCCGGGACCGGACATGGAGCGCCAGATTGATCTTGGCCGGGGCCGGTTCGGTGATCGTCACGATGTCGGCCGGAGCCCGTCGAGAAGCTTGGCGGTGAGACGCGGCGCGGCCTTGGCATCGCCGACGACCAATGCCGCGCGCCACGAATAGCGCGCCTCGTAACGCCGGCCGGCGGTCCAATAGGCATCGCCCAGATGCTCGGCGATCTCGGCATTGCCGGGCGATTGCAGCGCGGCGGTTTCCAGCAGCGGGATCGCCTTGTCGACATCGCCGCGCCGGTAATAGGCCCAGGCCAGCGAATCCGCGATCGACGGCTGATTGGGCGCCAGGCTGCTGGCGCGCTCCAGCATCTCCACGGCATGCGGCAAATCCTCCCCCTTCTCGACCAACGCATAGCCGAAGGCGTTGAGCGCCACCGGTTCGTTCGGCCCCAGCGCGACCGATTTCTCGAAGGCCGACCGAGCGTCGGGCCAGTTGCCCGCGCGCTCCCACGCCGACCCGATCTGTAGCCAGACCTGCCAGCTTGCCGTGCTCATCCGGTCGCGTGCCATGGAATACGCTGCCGCCGCCTCGGCAAAACGCCCGGCGTCGGCGAGCAGGTCGCCATAGACACTGAGCGCTCCGACGTCGGCGTCGGGCACGTCGGACAGCGCTTTTGCTGCGGCGAGTGCGGCCTTGGTATCGCCCTTGGCGCGGAGCAGCTCGATCCGCGTTTCGGCGGCGGGATACGCAAAGGCGCTGCCCGGCGCGATCCGATCGAGGACCGACAATGCGTGGTCGTGTGCGTTCAGCCGCGACAGGCAACTGGCCAGAAGGATGCGCGCACGGTCATCGCCGGGATCGAGCAACAGCGCCGCGCGCAGTAGCGACACCGCGATCGGCGCGGTACGATCGTCGTCGAGGTCGGCGGCGACCCGGCTGAACGCACGCGCGATCCCGAACGCGGCGGTCGGTTTGGCGGCGGGTATCTTCGCGCGAAACCCGACCACCCAGGGGTTGGGCCCCGCGACCAGCTTTTGCGCCAGCTCCCACCGCCCCTGCCCGGCGAACAATTCGGCCGCGGCGTAGCGCAGGTCGAGCAAGCCCGCGCTTCCCGCGAGTTCTTTCTGTAGCGCCGCCGCGCCGTCATCGATCCGCCCCTGCGCGACCAGTAACAGCGCACGGCTTTCCGTGATCACGCGGCGGATCGCGCCGGTTTGTTTGGTGTCGGCCAGCGCGGCAGCCGGATCGCCGGCCACGCCGAGGCTGGTCCAGGCGCCGACCACGGGGCTGAGGAATTCGAGCGGGCCGCTCGACAGGTCGATGAGCGCGCGTTTGAGCTGCACCGGGTCGTTGGCCTTGACCGCATCCGCCACCGCCAGCAGCGCAACGTCGGGCGGCGGTGCCACCCCGGTTCGCGCCAGCGCCGCCGCCGCCCGGCGTGCCAGCGGCAGGTCGCCCGCGGCCATCGCCTCGCGCCATGCCCTCAGCGCAATCACCTTGCTGTCGGGTGCTTCGCTCAGCGCGATGCCGTATTGCGTCGCCGCGACCGATACGTCACCCTTCGCCGCCGCGACGCGGGCCCGGGCGAACGCGGCGTAATTGTCCGCCATCGCCGCCGCCGGAAGCATCGCCGCCGCCAGCGCCATCAGCGCAACAGCGGGGCGGCTACATGTTCGGATAATTCGGCCCTCCGCCGCCTTCGGGGACGACCCAGTTGATGTTCTGGGTCGGGTCCTTGATGTCGCAGGTCTTGCAGTGGACGCAATTCTGCGCGTTGATCACGAACTTGGGGTCGCCTTCGTCCTGTCCGACGATCTCGTACACGCCCGCCGGGCAATAACGCTGTGCCGGCTCGTCATACATCGGCAGGTCGTAATCGACCGGGATGTTGGGGTCTTTCAGCGTCAGATGGACCGGCTGGTCTTCCTCATGATTGGTGTTCGACACGAACACCGAGGAGAGGCGATCGAAGGTCAGCACGCCGTCGGGCTTGGGATAGTCGATCGGCTTGACCAGATCCTTGCGCCACAGGGTCTCATTGTCTTTGTGATGCTTCATCGTGAACGGCATTTTGATGCCCCACGATTCGAGCCACATGTTGATGCCCGCCAGCCCCGTGCCGAGGAATTCGCCATATTTCTCGACCAGCGGCAGCACGTTGCGGACGACCGACAGCTCCTTCTTCACCCAACTGGCGTCATAGGCTTCGGGATAGGCGGCGAGTTCATCGCCTTCGCGCCCCGCAATCACCGCGGCATAGGCAGCGTCGGCCGCCATCATCCCCGACTTCATCGCGGTATGCGTACCCTTGATCCGGGGCACGTTGAGGAAGCCCGCGCAATCGCCGATCAGCGCCGCGCCAGGCATCACCAGCTTGGGCACCGACTGATACCCGCCGTCCGAAATCGCGCGCGCGCCGTACGACACGCGCTTGCCGCCCTTCAGGATCGCCGCGATCGCCGGATGCGTCTTCCAGCGCTGCATTTCCTGGAACGGCGAGAGATACGGGTTCGAATAATTGAGCCAGGTCACGAAGCCCAACGCGACCTGCCCGTTCGCCTGATGGTAGAGGAATCCCCCGCCGTTCGACCCGGTTTCGCTGAGCGGCCAGCCCTGCGAGTGGATCACGCGGCCGGGGAAATGGTTGTCGGGATCGATGTCCCACAATTCCTTGATTCCCAGCCCATAGACTTGCGGCTGGCTGTCGGCGTCGAGGCTGAAGCGCGCGATCAGCTGCTTGGTCAGATGCCCGCGGACGCCTTCGGAGAAGAAGGTGTATTTGGCGTGGAGCTCAAGCCCCGGCTGGTAATCGGGCTTGTGCGTGCCGTCCTTCGCCACGCCCATGTCGCCGGTCGCGACGCCCTTCACCGTGCCATCGTCGGTGTAGAGGATTTCGGCGGCGGCGAATCCTGGGAAGATTTCGACGCCCAGTTCCTCGGCCTGCCCCGCGAGCCAACGGCACAGATTGCCGAGGCTGCCGGTGTAGGTCCCCTTATTGTGCATGAAACCGGGGGTGATGAAGTGCGGCAGGCCGAACTTCTTTTTCTTCGTCAGCACCCAATGCTGGTTGTCGTTGACCGGGGTCTCGGCCATCGGGCAGCCCTTGTCGCGCCAGTCGGGGATCAGTTCGTCGAGGCTCTTCGGATCGACCACCGCGCCCGACAGGATGTGTGCGCCGACCTCGGAGCCCTTTTCGAGCACGCACACCGAAATCTCGGTGCCCGCTTCGGCCGCCTGCTGTTTCAGGCGGATCGCCGCCGACAGCCCGGCCGGGCCCGCACCGACGATCACCACGTCGTACGGCATCGATTCGCGTTCGCTCATCCCATTCTCTCCCTCGGGACCCTTTCCGGGCGGTCATCGCGCGACGACCACGGTCTGTCCCTGACGCGGTGCCAATTAATTGACCCTGCCGTCAAGCCGGGGCTCTATGGCGGCAGACATGGGGGCTGACCAGAACCACAATTGGCAATCGACCGTCGCGAGCGCGCTGGAATGGTGGCGCGACGCCGGCGTCGATTGCAACGTCGACGATGCACCGCGCGACTGGCTGGCGCGCATGCCCGCAGCCGACGCATTGCCGAACGTCGTGCGCGAGGCCGTGGCCGAAGCGCCGAAACTCCCCGATACGCTCGAAGATTTCGCCGTCTGGCGGCTTGGCGCGGCGGCGCCCGAGGGCGGTTGGCCGGGCCAGGCGCTGGGCAGCCAGGGCGATGCCGCCAGCGGAGTGATGGTGCTGGTCGATATGCCCGACCGTGAAGACGAAGCCGCAGGAGCGTTGCTGGGCGGAAGTGCCGGCAAATTGTTCGACCGGATGCTCGCGGCGATCGGACGCGATCGTCAGTCGGTCTATCTGACGGCGCTGTCGGCGAAGCGCTATCCGGCGGGCCGCGTGAGCGATGAAGTGGGTCAGAAGCTCGAGGCGTTGACGCGCCATCACCTCTCGCTGGCGGTACCGAAACGCGTCCTGGCGCTGGGCAATGCGGCGAGCCGTGCGCTGACGGGGATGGATGTCGCCGATGCGCGCGGAAGTTTACGCGTCGTTAACCACGACGGCGGGACAAGCGAAGTCGTGGCGAGCTATCACCCGCGCTTCCTGCTGGAACGGCCCGCTGCCAAAGCCGACGCCTGGAAAGACCTCAAGATGTTGATCGGGGGATTGGAGTGACAATCGTGCGTTTCCTTGCCGCCACGGCGCTGGCCCTGGTCCCGGCCCTGCCGGCGCTCGCCGCGGGCGACCCACCGATGATGGCGCCGGCCCGCGGCGTGCCGACGCAGATGGATAACGAACAGCGCGACGGTTATCGCGCGGTGTTCAAGGCGATCCGCGAAAAACGCTGGTCCGACGCGCAGATCCAGCTGACCGCGATGAAGCCCGGCCCGCTCCATTCGATCGCCTGGGCCGAATTCTACCTCGCCAAGGGATCGCCCAAGGCGGAAAACGATCCGTTGCTGACGCTGCTGACCAGCGCGCCGGAACTTCCCGAAGCACCGGGCATCGCGCGCATTCTGGCGGCGCGCGGGATCGTCGCGCCGTCGCTGCCGCTGGCGCAGCGCCTGATCTGGACCGATGGCGCGTCGACCCGCGGCCGCGCCAAACCGACCAAGCTCGACCTTGCTGCCGCCAGCCTGGCGCTGAAGATGCAGCCGCTGATCAAGGGCAATCGCGGCACCGAAGCGCAGGCAATGCTCGACGCCACACCCAATCTGTCGCCCGAAGCGCAGACCGAATGGCAGCAGCGCGTGGCGTGGGTCTATTTCCTGCAGGGCGACGACACCAACGCCCGCGTGATGGCGGCCAAGGCACGCGCCGGGACGGGCGACTGGGGCGTGCAGGCCGAATGGGTCGGCGGGCTCGCCGCGTGGCGGCAGGACGATTGTGCCGAAGCCTCCCGCGCCTTCCTCTCGGTCGCAACGCGCGCCAGCGACATCGAACTTCGCGCCGCGGGCCTCTATTGGGCCGCGCGCGCCGACATGAAATGCGGCCGCCCCGAGCGCGTCGAAGCGCGATTGAAAAACGCCGCGCAGCTGGATGAAACCTTTTACGGCATGCTCGCGCGCCAACAGCTGGGGATCAGGGACAAGCCGCGGATCACCGACGAGTTGATGTCGGCCGACTGGGACAAGCTGTCGAACCGGCCCAATGTGCGGGTCGCCGCCGCGTTGGTCGAGATCGGCGAAACCACTCTGGCCGACACCGTGCTGAAGCAACAAGCGCGGATCGGGCCGGCGACCGAATATGCGTCGCTCGTCCGATTGACCGAGACGCTCGATTTGCCCGAAACGCTGATGTGGCTCGGCAATTATTGCCCCGAAGGGACCAAACCCCCGACGATCGCGCGCTTCCCCGCGCCCAAATGGGCGCCCGACGGCGGGTGGAAGGTCGATAAGGCGTTGATCTATGCCCACGCGCTCCAGGAATCGCGCTTCCGCAAAGATGTGATCAGTCCCGCGGGCGCGTACGGCCTGATGCAGATCATGCCCGCCGCGGCAGTCGATTATGCCCGCGAACGCGGCATCACGGTCGACCGCGGGTCGCTGGCGCTGCCGTCGATCAACATGGCGGTCGGCCAGCGCACGCTCGAGCGGCTGAGCACGCAGGCCTTTTCGGGCGGGATGCTGATCAAGGTGATGGCCGCGTATAATGCCGGGCCCGTGCCGGTAGCGCTGTGGAACAGCACGATCAAGGATGGCGGCGATCCGTTACTTTATGTCGAGTCGATCCCGTACTGGGAAACGCGGGGCTATGTGCTGACGGTGATGCGCAATTACTGGATGTATGAGGCCAAGGACGGCCGACCCACGTCGTCGAGCCGGGCGGCACTGGCGCAAGGCATGTGGCCCAAATTTCCGGGGCTGTCGGGACCCGCTGCGGTGCGGCTGACGCCCACGCCGACGCGCTAGTGCCGATCGACACCGCTCGCGACTTCCTGCCCGTCAGGATCGCGGTTCTGACCGTGTCCGATACGCGCGGCGCTGCCGACGACATGTCAGGCGACACGCTGGTCGAACGGCTGACCGCAGCCGGCCATATCCTCGCCGGCCGCGCGATCGAGCGAGACGATGTCGATGCGATCGTCGAACGCTTCGCGCTGTGGATCGAAGACCCCGACGTGGACGTGATCGTCACCACCGGCGGAACCGGCGTGACCGGGCGCGATGTGACGCCCGAAGCGGTCGAGGCGGTTGCCGACAAGATGATCCCCGGTTTCGGCGAGCTGTTCCGCTGGCTCAGCTTCGCCAAGATCGGCACGTCGACGATTCAGTCGCGCGCCTGCGCCTGTGTCGCGGGCGGCACCTACATCTTCGCGCTCCCCGGATCGACCGGCGCGGTCAAGGACGGCTGGGACGATATCCTGCGCGATCAGCTCGACAGCCGGTTTCGCCCGTGCAATTTCGTCGAACTGATGCCGCGCCTGACCGAGCGCTAGGCTAGGTTTTCGGTAACGCCGCCTTGCGCTTCTCATCGACGAATTTGACCAGTTCGGAATCCATCGTGCCATACCATTCGATATAGTCTTTGAAATTGTCGAAGGTCATTTTGCCGACGCTGGACACCGCCGCATATTCCGACAGGTCGCCGTCGCCGTCGATCGCGACTTTCAGAAAGCGGTGCGAGGCGTTCCATTCGTTCGCCAAAGCGGGCGAGAAGAACGCCTCCTTCTTGAACCAGCTGTAGAATTCGAACGAATCGCAACCCAGCTTGTTCTTGCAGCCGTAAAAGATGACCTGGAACCCGTTCCCGCCGGTGGCGCTCTCGATGTAGGAGTCACCGTCCTTGCCGACCTTCACTTCAGCTTTGTAGCCCGCCTCTCGCATCAACGTGGCGACCCCCTCAACGCTGCTCACGTCGACGACCCGATCCGCTGCTGCGGCGGGTGATGAAATTACGAGCGCAACCGCCGCCGCCCAGATCCAGCCCCTCATATGTCCCCCTCTTGCCCGATCGCCACAATCTAACCGCTGTTGCCACCGCCGCAAGGTGGATCAACCCCGATCCGGCTGCATCGCGGCGAGTTCGTTCCCGTTGGGATCGCGAAAGTGAAAGCGACGCCCGCCGGGAAAGGCGAAGATCGGCTGGGTGATCGTGCCACCCGCCGCGACCACGGCGGCATGCGTCGCCTCCAGATCGTCGACCTCGATCACCGCCAGCGGCGCGGCGGTCCATTGCGAGCGGTCGCCGTTCAGCCCCAGATCGGTCGCGCCGTTCATCGTCGCGGCATAATCGTCGCCGAAATCGGTGAAGGTCCAGCCGAACGCCGCGGTGAAGAACGCCTTGGTCGTTGCGGTACTTTGCACCGGCAGTTCGACGTAATTGAGCCTGGCCATTATCACCTCCATTGTTCTTGCTATGTTCTATCGAGGCGGGTATCCAGTGGCAATGGCAAAAGCCCGTCCCGTTCGCGGCGCCACGCTTAATCGCGAGTCTGCGCGCTTCAACCTGCCCGAAAGGCTGGCCGATGGCGACTGGCTGGATGCGCTGGAGGATGTCGATGGCGCGCCGCCGAAACTCAAAACGACGGTGACGGTCGAGAGTCCGCGCACGATCATCACGCGCAATACCTCCCCCGATATCGGTTTTGACCGCTCGATCAATCCGTATCGCGGGTGCGAGCATGGCTGCATCTACTGCTTCGCCCGGCCCACCCATGCCTATCACGATCTCTCGCCCGGGCTCGATTTCGAGAGCAAATTGTTTGCCAAACCGACCGCCCCGGTGCTGCTGCGCGAGGAATTGTCGAAGCGCGGCTATGAATGCCGCCCGATCGCATTCGGCACCAACACCGATCCGTATCAGCCGATCGAAGCGCAATGGCAGATCACGCGCGCGTGCATCAAGGTGCTGGCCGAAACCGACCACCCGCTGACCATCACCACCAAATCGGACCGCGTCGTCCGCGACATCGACCTGCTCGCGCCGATGGCGGCGAAGGGGCTGGCGGCGGTGGCGCTGTCGGTGACGTCGCTCGACCCCAGAATCGCGCGCACGATCGAGCCCCGCGCACCGCACCCCGAACGACGGCTAACCGCGGTGCGACGGCTCGCCGATGCCGGCATTCCGGTGGTGGTATCGATCTCCCCCATCATCCCGGCGATTACCGACCATGAGATCGAGCATCTGGTCGAACGCGCGGCCGAAAGCGGCGCGCGGTCGATCAGCTGGCTCCCGGTGCGGCTGCCGCACGAAGTCGCGCCGCTGTTCCGCGCCTGGCTCGAGGCGTATTTCCCCGATCGCGCGGGCAAGGTGATGTCGATCGTCCAGTCGATCCGCGGCGGGCGCGACAACGATCCCGATTTCTTCACGCGAATGCGCGGGAGCGGGCCGTGGTCGGACTTGATGAGGACTCGGTTTCAGATTGCGATCAGGAAGCATGGACTCAATCAGGAACGCGTGCGGCCGCGCTCCGACCTGTTCCGCCCGCCCGCGGGTGCGCAGGGAGAGTTGTTCTGACGCGCAGCTGCCCTATCTTGCCGGCAGGGACTTGAGGGGGAATTTCGATGATCGCTGCGGTGCTCGTGCTCGCGATGCTGACCGTGCGACTGGCGCCGGAGACGGCGGCGGCGCGCTGGTTCATGCGCTATCTCGTCGACGAACCACTGCGCCTCGCCGCGCGGATCGAACGCAGGCACCTGATCCTGCTCGGAATCATGCTGTTCCTGATGACCGTCGGTGGCGAAGTGATGGTCATGCTCGGCTCGTTCGACCTCACCATGCTGTGGGCGCTCGACATGTCGATGTTCGTCGACGCGGCGATCGCCGCATGGACGATCGCGACGGTGGCACGCGGTCAGCGAATCTGGTCGGCGATCAAGGGGCGGGTGATGCGTCCGTTGCGGCCCCGCGCGCGGTCGATCCGGACCAGAGCGGCGCAGCGGAAGCTGCCCCCGGCCAATGATGACGATCGACCGGCAGCGTTGGCGCTCGCCGCCTAGTCCCCGGCATCGTCGAGTTACCTTCGTGCTCCTGCGAAAGCAGGAGCCCAGGGCTTCGGCGAGTCGCCTGTGACTCTGGTCCCCTGCGTTCGCAGGGGAACTGAGCTTGCTTCAATGCCATCGATAACGAGTCTAGCGGCTCTGCCGACACTTCATCAACGGCTGGATCCGCGTGCCGAAATCCTCGACGCCCTGAACGAAATCGTCGAACGTCAGCAGCACGCCGCCGGTGTTCGGTACCGTTGCCATTTCGTCGAGCATCCCCGCCACGCTCTCATAGCTGCCGACCAGCGTCCCCATGTTGATGTTGACGGCACCTTCGGGCGCGGCGAGCTGGCGGACGTTGGTGGTGGTGTTGTGCTTGTCGGCGGCACCCTGATCCATCAGCCACGCGATCGCGTCCATGTCGACGCCGTCATTGTACGACTTCCATTTGGCCTGCGCTTCCTCGTCGGTTTCGGCGGCGATGATCATCACCAGCACGAAGATCGACACGTCGCGCCCGGTTTTGGCCGTCGCGACCGCGAGCCGCTCGTTATTGCCCTTGAACGCGGTCGGCGTGTTGACGCCTTTGCCGAGGCAGAAGGCGTAATCCGCCCATTTGGCCGAGAATGCGAGCCCCTCGTCCGATGACCCCGCGCAGATGATCTTCATGTCACCCTCGGGCGTGGGCCGGACGCGGCAATCGTCCATCTGGTAATAGTCGCCTTTCAGGTCGCTCTGCCCCGTCTCCCACAGTTCGCGCAGGATGTGAGCATATTCGTCCAGCATCTGGTAGCGATTGCGGAAATGCTCGTCGCCGGGCCACATCCCCATTTGCGAGTATTCGGGCCGCTGCCATCCGGTGATCAAATTGAGCCCGAAGCGCCCGTGGCTGATCGAATCGATCGTGTTGCACATGCGGGCGGCGAAGGCCGGCGGGATGACGAGCGTCGGGCAGGTCGCATAGATCTTGATCTTTTCGGTCACCGCGGCGAGCCCGGCCATCAGCGTGAAGCTCTCCAGTCCATACTCCCAGAACTCGGTCTTCCCCCCGAACCCGCGCAGCTTGATCATCGACAGCAGGAAATCGAGCCCGTGCTTCTCCGCCGACTGCGCGATCGTCTTGTTGAGGTCGAACGACGGCATGTATTGCGGCGCGTTCTCGCTGATCAGCCAGCCATTGTTGTTGATGGGCACGAAAACGCCGACTTGCATGGGCTTAGCTCCTGAGAAAATCGAGAACGATGCGGTTGAAGGTATCGGGATCGGTGACGTTGCAGGCGTGGCCGCCCCAATTCATGTTTGCGACCTGAACAGGTTCCGCACTGATCGCCTGTTCAAGCTCAAGCGTGCAGTGGGCGGGCACCAACATATCATCAGCTGCGGCGATCAGGAGGATCGGTCCGAGCAAATGGTCATGCAGTCCTACGTACGACCTTGCGGCAGCGATGCGGCGTTCGAGATTCTCGACTGGCGGGAAATGCGCGAGTTGAAGGACGCTTTCGGATTTCAGGTCGGCATCGTGTGCCGAAATCCATTCGGCCGGATAAAGGAATATCGGCTGCGCTCTCAGGTAGGCCGCAGGCCCACTATGGCGCAGCAAATCCAACCTGACGTCAAAGCATCGCGCGAAATGCGGATCGACGCGAGCCCATCCATTCACGACGATAAGCTTGTCGAGCCGCTGCGGATATTCCAGCGAAAGTTCCAGACCGATCAAACCGCCAAGCGCATGCCCCAGGAAGTGCGCTCTTGCGATGCCAAGATCATCCATCAATCCGACGACATCGCGCGTCATCTGCTCGACCGATACCGGATCGGCCAACTTACGATCGCTCCGTCCCGTCCCGCGATGGTCGTAGAGGAGAACGCGGTAGTTTTCGGCGAGCGCCCCAAGATTTGGCAGCCAGTAGGTTGCTGAGCCGCCCATACCCGGCGACAGGATAAGCGGCGGCGCGTCGGGCGAGCCGTGTTCCTCGTAGTAAATTCCTCCCGCGAGCGGCACCTAGCCCCCTACCGTCACCCCAGCGAAAGCTGGGGTCGCGTGAGGAACGCGCAGTGCAGGAGCCGCATACGATCCCAGCGTTCGCTGGGATGACGGATTATTGCAGGCGCGCATCACCCGATATGCGCCACGCTGGCGATCTCGACCAGACAATCCGCCTTCACCAGATCGCATTTGATGCAGTAGCGCGCCGGCTTCGCGCCCGGAAAATACCCGGCATAGACTTGATTGAAGACCGGATAATCGTCGAGGTCCTTGAGGAAGATGTGGTTCATCACGATGTCGGCCATCGACGATCCGGCGGCCTCCAGCGTGGTCTTGATCGCCTCGAGCACGTGCCGCGTCTGCGCGGCAGCGTCGCCGACATGGAGCACCACGCCCCCCTCCCCCAGCGCGAGCATTCCGGAGACGTATACCGTGCTCCCCGCCTTGGCCGCCGCCGAATAGGGCGCGATCGGGGTCGGGAATTGCGGCGGGTTGATTGCTTCGAAGGACATGGTCTTCTCCAATTTCGTCATCCCAGCGGACGCTGGGATCGCTTGAGGATGGCTCGGCACCGCAGCCGCGGGCGATCCCAGCGTTCGCTGGGATGACGGATGAATCTGATCACTTCGGCAGCTGCCCGAAACTGCCGCAGAAGTCCGCGACGGTGCTGACCCAGCCGAAGAATTTTTCGACGTTATAGATTGTCGCGTCCTGCATCGCGGGCGGCCCCAGATGGTGCGTCGCGTCCTCCAGCATCACCCCGAAATATTCGAGGTGAAAGCCGTCGCGCAGCGTGCTTTCGACGCACACGTTGGTGGCGATCCCGACGAACACGATGTTGCGGATGCCGCGCGAGCGCAGCGTGCTGTCGAGTTGCGAATTGAAGAATGCCGAGTAGCGCGTCTTGTGGAGCGTGATGTCCCCCGGTTGCGGCTTGAGCCCCTCCACCAGTTCGTAATCCCAGCCGCCCCGCGCGAGCAATTGCCCGTCGAGCTCGGGCCGTGCGCGCATCGTCTTGAGCGCGTTCGACTTGTGCCAGTTGGGCGATCCCGGACCGCCGGCTTCCTTATAGTCGGCGTCCCAGCCGTTCTGCAGATAGACGACCTGAACTCCGGCCGAGCGTGCAGTGTCGAGCACGGTCGCGATCTTGCCGATCACCCCCGCTGCACCGGCAATGTCGAAGCCCGCCAGATCGACATACCCGCCTTCGCTGGCATAGGCATTCTGCATATCGATCACGACGACCGCGGTTTCGTGCGGCGCGAGCCGCAGCGCCTCGGGCCGCGCCGCGAGTGTCACGCCATTTTCCCCGGCGCTGCCGGTCGTCACCATGTCCATTTAGACGAAGGTGCAGCGCTCCAATCGGAAAGGCAAGCCGTCTCTCCGCCGTCACCCCGACCGGAATGCCGGGGTCCGCGCTGCCGCGCTGGCCGTCCTCTCGGTCCCTTGGCGTTGCTCGACCGCGCGGCAGACCCCGGCACCTCGGCCGGGGTGACGTTTAAGCCGCGCTGGCGAGTTGGTGGTCCTTGAACTGATCGCGCAACGCGGACTTGAGGATCTTGCCCGTGCCGGTGTGTGGCAATTCGTCGAGGAAGACGATTTCATCGGGCAGCCACCATTTGGCGACATGCATGGCGAGATGTGCGTTGATCTGATCGGGCGTGACGTCGCTGCCGGGCTTGCGCACGACCAGCAGGATCGGGCGCTCGTCCCATTTGGGGTGATAGACGCCGATCGCCGCCGCTTCCGCAACGCCGGGGCATCCCACCGCGGCATTCTCCAGCTCCACCGAGCTGATCCACTCACCGCCCGATTTGATCACGTCCTTGGCGCGGTCGGTGATCTGCATCGACCCGTCAGGATGGATGACCGATACGTCGCCGGTGTCGAACCAGCCCTCGGCATCGACCGCATCTGTTTCGGCCTTGAAATAGCGCTTCACCACCCACGGGCCGCGCACCTGAAGCTGGCCCGACGACACCCCGTCGCGCGGCTGTTCGTTGCCATTGTCGTCGATCACGCGGAGTTCGATCCCGAACGGGATCTGGCCCTGTTTCGAAACGAGGTCGAGCTGCTCGTCGAGCGTCATTTCCTCCCAATGCGGCGGCGGGGTGCCGGCGGTTCCGATCGGCGACGTCTCGGTCATCCCCCACAAATGCTTGACCGCGACGCCCATGCCCATGATCCGTTCTATCATCGCGCGCGGCGCGGCCGACCCGCCGATCGTCACTTGCTCCAGATATTGCGGCGCTTCGCCCGTGCTATCCATATGCTGGAACATCGCCAGCCAGACGGTCGGGACCCCCGCCGAATGCGTCACCTTTTCCTGATTCATCAGGCGGCAGATCGTCGCCGCGTCGTTGGTCGCCGAATAGACCAGCTTCGCGCCCGACAGCGCGCAGGCAAACGGCAAACCCCACGCCGCGGCGTGGAACAGTGGCACAATCGGCAGCACAACCGCACGCGGACTGAGGTTAAACACCCACGGCGCGACCTCCGCCATCGCGTGGATCACCGTCGAACGATGCTCGTACTGCACCCCTTTGGGGTTACCGGTCGTGCCGCTGGTATAGCAGATCATGCACGGATCGCGTTCGGGTCCCTCGTGCCACACATAATCGCCATCCTCGGCATCGAGCAGCGCCTGAAAGCCATCGAGGCCCAGATCGTCGAACGCCACATAATGCTCGATCGTCGTCCATTCGGACTTCAAGCGGTCGACAATCGGTTGAAACTGTTTGTCATAAAACAGCACCCGGTCTTCGGCGTGGTTGGCGATATAGACGAGTTGTTCGTCGAACAGCCGCGGGTTGATCGTGTGGATGACGCCGCCCATCCCGATTGTGCCGTACCATGCGGTCAGATGATGCCCGTGGTTCATCGCCAACGTCGCGACACGATCGCCCGGCTTGATGCCCCACTTTTCGAGCCGCAGCGCCAACTTGCGCGCGTCGAGGTGAACCCCCGCCCAATCGGTCCGCGTCTCTCGCCCGTCGGCCCAGTGGCTGACGAGTTCGCGCTTGCCGTGTTCGCGCGCGGCGTGATCGAGCAACCGCATCACGCGCAACTCGAAATCCTGCATCGCGCCCAAGCTCATCGCACTCTCCACTGTCGTCGTTGCGGCGCTTTATTCCGCGCCGTACGGGCTGAGTCTAGCCGACTAGCGCAAGACGCTGGATTTCCGCCATCCGTAGATCGACCGATTGCACGCCGATCAGCCCCTCGATTCGCGTCGCCAGTTCGCCATCGAGCAGGAAGTCGCGGCCCAGCAACACGGTCGCGCTGCCTCCGGCCGCAAGGTCGACGGTCATGCGTACCTCGCCCCGAGCGCCGCGCGCTTCGGCCAGCAGCGCATTGAGCGCCGGGATTGCCGCGACATCGTCGACGACGAGATCGAGCACCATCCGCGCATTGTTGGCGAGACCTTCGAACGGCTGGATGCGTTTGACCGTGACGCGCGGCGTCTCCTCGCCCGCGCGGCGGTCGAGTTCGACCGTCAGGAGCCCGCACCCGCCATTGCGTGCGGCTTCTTCCAGATCGGCGCACACAGTGTCGTCGAAACAGGTCACCACAAACTGCCCCGACGGGTCGGACATCGTCGCCATCATATAGCGGCGACCTTTGGCCGACGTCCGCCAGCGGGCGTCCTCGACCATCGCCGCCATCACCGCGCCCGCGCGGCCATTTTCGGGGATATCGAGGTCGCCGAGATCGGCGAAACGCCGCGCGCCGTGCATCTTGGCGAGGTGGCTGTGGCGGTCGACCGGATGCGCCGAGAAATAGAAGCCGAACGCTTCCTTCTCCTGCTCCATCCGCTCGGCCAGACTCCAGCGCGCGGACAACGGTAGCTTGATGTGCGTGCCCGACGCTTCGCTTTCGCCGAACAGGCCACCTTGCCCGCTGGTCTTCTGATCGTGGACGCGCGCAGCTGTCGCCAGGATCGTCTCGGCGCAGGCGAAGATTCCCGCGCGGTTCAGGTCCATCGTGTCGAACCCGCCCGCCGCGGCCAGCGTTTCGAGCTGGCGCTTGTTGAGCAATCGCGGATCGACGCGGTGCGCGAAGTCGTCCAGCGACGTATAGGGGCCGTTGGCGTCGCGCTCCTCGACCATCCGCTCCATCGCGCCTTCACCGACCGATTTGAGGCCGGCGAGTGCATAGCGAACGGCCAATTGCGGTTCGTTGTTCTCCTGCGAAAGCAGGAGCCCAGAGTTACGGGCGACGTGCTCTGCGCCCTGGGTTCCTGCTTCCGCAGGAACACGATCCATTTCCTCGACGTTAAACTCCGCCAAGCTCGCGTTCACGTCGGGCGGCAGGATCGTAATGTCGAGCCGCCGCATGTCATCGACGAAGATCGCCAATTTGTCGGTCAGATGGAGATCGTAGCACATCGACGCGGCGTAGAATTCGTGCGGATAATGCGCTTTCAGCCACGCTGTCTGGTAGGCCAGCAGCGCATAGGCGGCGGCGTGCGACTTGTTGAAGCCGTATCCGGCGAACTTGTCGATCAAATCGAACAGCTCGTTGGCCTTGGCCTTGTCGATCTGATTGGTCTCCAGACAGCCCGCGACGAAATGCTCGCGCTGCGCATCCATCTCCGCCTTGATCTTCTTGCCCATCGCACGGCGCAGCAGATCGGCTTGGCCCAGGCTGTACCCGGCCAGCACCTGCGCGGCGCGCATCACCTGTTCCTGATACACGAAGATCCCGTAGGTTTCGGCGAGCAGTTCTTCGAGCAACGGATGCGGATACGCGATCGGCTCGCGCCCGTTCTTGCGCGCGCCGAACATCGGGATGTTGTCCATCGGGCCCGGGCGATAGAGCGCGACGAGCGCGATGATGTCGCCGAAATTGGACGGGCGAACAGCGCTCAGCGTCCGCCGCATCCCTTCGGATTCAAGCTGGAACACGCCGACCGTGTCGCCCTTTTGGAGCAGCTTGTAGACGCCCTCATCTTCCCACGTCAGCGCGTCGAGATCGAGCGCGATGCCGCGTTTGGCAAGCAGCTGGACGGCCTTCTTGAGCACCGACAGCGTCTTGAGCCCGAGAAAATCGAACTTCACCAGCCCTGCGCCCTCGACATATTTCATATCGAATTGGGTGACCGGCATGTCGGAACGCGGATCGCGATAGAGCGGCACCAGTTCGGCGAGCGGCCGATCGCCGATCACCACGCCGGCAGCGTGGGTGGAGGAATGGCGGGGCAGGCCCTCGAGCTTCATCGCGAGGTCGAGCAAATGCTTGACCCCGGGATCGCCGCGATATTCGGCCGCCAACTCGCTGACGCCGTTGAGCGCGCGGTCGAGCGTCCACGGATCGGCCGGCAGGTTGGGCACAAGCTTCGCCAGCCGGTCGACCTGGCCGTAGCTCATCTGGAGCACGCGCCCGGTATCCTTCAGCACGGCGCGCGCCTTCATCGTCCCGAAGGTGATGATCTGCGCGACCTGACCGCGACCGTATTTGTCCTGTACGTAACGGATCACTTCGCCGCGCCGCGTTTCGCAGAAATCGATGTCGAAATCGGGCATCGACACGCGTTCGGGGTTGAGGAAACGTTCGAACAGCAAGCCGAGCTTGATCGGATCGAGATCGGTGATCGTCAGCGACCAGGCGACGACCGAGCCTGCGCCGGAGCCACGGCCCGGCCCGACCGGAATATCGTTCGACTTGGCCCATTGGATGAAGTCGGCGACGATCAGGAAATAGCCGGGGAACCCCATGCTGATGATCACGTCGAGCTCGAATTCGAGCCGGTCGCGATATTCTCTGGTCCAGTCGTCGCCACTGACGGCGAACGCGGGCTGCGTGCCGAGCTCGACCATCCGCTGGAGCCGCTTCTCCAATCCCGCTCGCCCGGCGGCACGCAACGCCTCTGACTCGGCGTCGGGATCGCCCGCAAGGCTGGGTAGGATCGGCTTGCGCTTGGGCGCGGCGACCGCGCAGCGCTGCGCGACGACCAGCGTATTGGCGATCGCCTCGGGCAGATCGGCGAACAGCGCGCGCATGTCCTTGGCGGGCTTGAGCCACGCATCGGGCGAACTGCGCGTACGGTCCTCGCTGGCGATATAGCTCGACGAAGCGATGCACAGCATCGCGTCATGCGCTTCGCTGAAATCCTGATCGGCGAAGCAGCACGGGTTGGTCGCGACGATCGGCAGGTTGCGGGCATAGGCCAGTTCGAGCAATTCGGCCTCGGCCTTGCCCTCGACCGGATCGAGCCGGCGGCAAATCTCGACATAGAGCCGGTCGCCGAAAATCGCCTGCAACTGGTCGGCATAAGCGTTGGCGCGATCGGGCTGATCCTCGGCGAACAACCGCGCGAGCGCGCCCTCCCCGCCCGCGGTCAGCGCGATCAGGCCGTCGGAATGCTTGGTTAGCGTCGCGAAATCGACATGCGGGACGAGTTCTAGCGGGCGATCGAGGTGCGCCTGGCTGACCAACTGGCAGAGGTTGAGATATCCCTGCTCGTCCTGCGCATAGAGCGCAATCCAGTCGATCTGAACCGGCGACCCTTCGGGCAAATCGGGCTGCAGCACGCCCAGCATCGTGCCGATGATCGGCTGCACCCCGGCATCTATCGCGGCATCCGAAAACGGCATCGCCGCGAACAGCCCGTTGCGATCGGTCAGCGCGGCCGCGGGGAACCCCAACGAGCGCGCCGCCTTGGCGATCGCCTTGGGCTCGATCGCGCCGTCGAGCATGGTGTAACACGAGAAAATCCGGAGCGGCACGAAGGCGGAATGCGACATAGGCAAACCTAGCGCGCACGCGACCGATTCGTAAAGGCATGTCGCCAAATCTGACCCGGATACCCTGATCGTAGATTTACGGATGGCGCCACGCGCGCCTTCCCACGATTGCAGGGTTTATCCGATTGAAGACGAAGGAGAATTGGTATGGTTGACACGGTCTCACAACCGACGCGGCCCAAAGGTTGGGGTTGGCTGCTCGCCTATGGGTTGTTGAACATCGCGGTGGGTTTCTTCGCGTTCCAATGGCCGGTGTCCGCCACCTTCGCGGCGACCCTCGTCGTCGGCAGCTTCCTGCTGGCATCGGGGATCTTCGCGCTCGTCGCCGGTTTTGGCATGCGCGGCCATCGGATTTCGGGCTACATCCTGTTCTATGGAGTCCTGACCGTTCTTGTCGGTGTGCTGATCGCGTTCGATCCGGTCGCCGGCGCAGTGTCGCTGACGATGGCGATCATGGTCTGGTTGATCGCGCGCGGCATCGTGGAGATCGCGCTTGGGGCGCGGCTGGGCCGGTTCGGCGTGATGCTGGTCGTGCTTGGCCTGCTCAATCTGGTGCTGGCAGGCTGGATTGTCTGGACCGTGCCCTTCTCGTCGCTGACGCTGCCCGGCTATTTGCTTGGAGTCAGCTTCCTGTTCAGCGGTATCACCGCGGCGTTTCAGGCATTCGGCGTGGCGGAATAGCACGTTGCCGCCCTGGTGCCAGGCCGGGGCGGCAGCGCGATTACAACAGCTTTTCGATGTCCGCCGCGATATCCTCGGGCTTGGTCGTCGGCGCGTAGCGTTCGACGACCTTGCCGTCCTTGCCGACCAGGAACTTGGTGAAGTTCCACTTGATGCCGTCCATCCCGACAAACCCCAGCATGCCGGGCGCCTGCTTCTTGAGTTCGGTGTAGAGCGGATCGGCGTTCGACCCATTGACGTCCACCTTGGCGAACACCGGGAACGTGACGTCATAAGTCAGCGAACAGAAGGTCGCGATTTCCTCGGCATTGCCCGGTTCCTGCGCGCCGAACTGATTGCAGGGGAAACCCAGCACTTCGAATCCACGATCCGCATATTGGCGGTGCAGCGCCTCCAGCCCCTCATATTGCGGGGTGAAGCCGCATTTCGACGCGACGTTGACGACCAACAGCACCTTGCCCGCAAATTCGGACAGATCGGCATCCTCGCCATTCGCCGCCTTGACGTGAAAATCGGTGATCGCGGTCATGTCGCTCTCCCTACAGATGGCCTTCGTGCAAGCGTACCACGCGATCCATCTTCGCCGCCATCCGCTCGTTATGCGTCGCGACCAGCGCCGCGGAGCCTTCCTGTCGGACCAGCCGGAGGAACTCCGCGAGAACCACATCGGCGGTCGCTTCGTCGAGGTTGCCGGTGGGTTCGTCGGCGAGGATCAGCGCCGGGCGGTTAGCGAGCGCGCGGGCGACCGCGACGCGTTGCTGTTCGCCGCCGGATAGCTGGCTTGGCTTGTGCGTCAGGCGATGCCCGAGCCCCAGCGCCGTGAGCAATTCGCCCGCGCGCGCATCGGCATCGCGGCGGCTCGCGCCGTGAATCAGTTGCGGCAGCACGACATTCTCCAGCGCGTTGAAGTCGGGGAGCAGGTGATGGAACTGATAAACGAAGCCGAGCGAATCGCGGCGCATCGTCGTCCGACCGCTACTATCCAACTGCGACGCCTCGACCCCGCCGATCATGATCGACCCGCCAAACCCGCCTTCGAGCAGCCCGACCGCCTGAAGCAAGGTCGATTTGCCCGATCCCGACGGGCCGAGCAACGCGACGATCTCGCCCGGTCCGACGCTGAGGTCGACGCCGCGCAACACTTCGATCGTCTCGCCGCCCTGAACGAACGAGCGCGTCAGGCCGGTGGTTGAAAGAACCGCATCACTCATAACGCAGCACCTGAACCGGATCGGTGCTCGCCGCCTTGAACGCCGGATAGAGCGTGGCGAGGAAGGTCAGCAGCAGGGCGATCAACACCACCGCGGCGATCTCGACCGGATTGGGCTTCGACGGCAATTCGGTCAGGAAACGGATCGACGGGTCCCACAGATTCTGCCCGGTCGCCCATTGCACGGCGTTGACCACCGACTGCCGGAAATAGAGCGCGAAAAACCCGAGCAGCAGCCCGCCCAGCGTCCCGGCCACGCCGATCGACGTGCCCACGGTCATGAACACCCTGAGCAACGCCCCGCGCGTTGCGCCCATCGTGCGCAGGATCGCGATATCGCGAGTCTTGGCGCGGACCAGCATGATCAGCGACGAAGCGATGTTGAACGCAGCGACCAGGATGATGATGCACAGGATCACGAACATCGCGACTTGTTCGACCGCCAGCGCTTCGAACAATTCGGCGTTCATCTGGCGCCAGTCGCTGATCACCGCGCGATTGGCCATCTTCGCCTTTAGCGGTGCCATGATCTCGTCGATCTTGTCGGGATTGTCGGTCTTGACCTCGATCATGCCCACGGTGTCGCTCGGCCACAGCAGCAAAGTCTGCGCGTCCTCGATCGGCATCAGCAGGTAGATTTTGTCGTAATCGTAGACGCCGACGGTGAAGATCGCGCCGATCGTATAGGATATGTTGCGCGGCACGGTGCCCATCGGCGTCGCTTGCCCCGCCGGGTTCCAGATCGTGATCTGGTCGCCGAGTTGCGCGCCGAGAGATTCGGCGAGCCGCGATCCGATCGCGATCTGGTTGCTGCCCGCGGTGATGCTCTTCAGGCTGCCGAGGACGACATGGTCGGCGATCGCGGGGTTGTCGCGAATGTCGGGCACGGTCATGCCGCGCAGCTGGATATAGGCGAAGCGGCCGTTGAAGGTGACCATCAGCGGCTGATCGATCAGCGGGGTGGCGCTGGTGACGCCGGGAGTTGCCTTGGTTTCGGCGAGCACCGACTGCCAGTCGCGCAGCTGTCCGTTATAGCCCTGCACCACGGCGTGGCCGTTCAGCCCGACGATCTTGTCGAACAATTCGGCGCGAAAGCCGTTCATCACGCTCATCACGATGACCAGAGCGGCGACGCCCAGCATTACCGCGACCAGACTGAACCCCGCGACCAGCGCGATGAACCGTTCGCCCTTGCCGGGCAGCAGGTATCGCCGGATGATCAGCCGTTCATAGCTCGACAGGAGTATCAATCGGTCCTCGCACGTCCGCCCCCGGATGCCGCGGCTCTACGGCGGCGCGCGCTGGCTGGCAACCAAGGCGCTGCTGTGGCGGATTCGACACAGCAGCGCCGCAATCGCTCGCGCCCGTCTCGTTAGCCGATGACAAATCGCCCTTTCCCGCCTAGCAACAAGGCTCGAAACGCAGGTCGATGGCCGTGGTTCGGGGATTGCTTCGATCCCGCCCTGATAAGGGCGTGCGGGTTGGAGCTTCAAGGGGGCTGACGAGCAATCGTCACGCAGGCGACCGGGTCGGAAACGGCCCGGTCGTTTGCTTTTGGGCGAAGGCGGCTAAGCCAGCTTAGCCGCCGGTGCGCGAAGCGCATCGCCCAAAACGGCCGCCCGCGCCGCGGAAAGCGGCGCGAGCGACGGCGGCTTTGCCGACCGTCGCCCTCACCTTTTTGCCACCGACCCCAGCTTCCGCTGGGGTGACGCGTCGCGTCAGAAGCTGATCCGGAACGTCCCGCCGTAGGTCCGCGGATCGCCGGGCTGTCCGACGATCAGCCCGGTGCTGCCCGACTGCGTGCTGAGCAGCTCGAAATAATCCTTGTCGAACACGTTGCGGACCCAGCCGTAGAGATTCCATTTATCCTTGCGGAACCCGATCCGCACGTTCGACAGCGAATAGCCGTCGATGTCGGTATAGGCCGAGCGCGACGGGTTGGACGAGAAGAGCGAGCGATAGCTGCCGTCGTACCCGACATAGGCCTTGCCGCCGCCGACCGGCACGTTGAACTCGCCGCCCCACGAAAACGCCCATTTCGAAACGCCCGGCAGGATCTGCCCCGATATATCGCAATAGGGCCGACTGTTGCCGCCGGGGGTCCCCGCCGCCGACGGCGTGCCGCTCAGGCTGCCATCGGGATTGACCGTCAGCGCGGTGCCGCCGGCCAGCTCGGGCGGGCACGGCGCGTTCTTGAAATCGGTATATTTGGCGTCGGTGAACGCGCCGTTGAAATAGAGGCTGAGCTGGCTGCTCGGGCGGAACGACGAATCCCACTCGATCCCGCGCACCCTGACCTTCGACGCGTTGGCGAGGTAACCGCGGATCACGTTGATCGCGTTGTTGTTGACCGTCGCCTGATAGTCTTTGATCTCGTCCCAGAATCCGGCGATGTTGAGCGTCACCTTGCGGTCGAAGAATTGCGTTTTCAGCCCGACTTCGAAGTGGTTGACCTTCTCCGGCTTGACCGTCTGCGTGGTCAGATCGACCCCGGTGTTGGTCGAATTGAGCGGCAGGCCGGACAGGTTGATGCCTCCCGATTTGAAGCTCTTCGCATAGGTCGCATAGGCGTGGACGTCGGGCGTGAAGTCGTATGACAGAGTCACGTCGCCGGAGACGTTCCAGGCGTCGAATTTGGGGCTG
>JAZJYW010000003.1:208503-383324 GCA_040390165.1 Pseudomonadota bacterium
GTAGTCATTCGTCCACGCAGCAGTCTCCGGATTCCGCCGCCGCGCTTTATGCCGTGCTCGCCGAGCGTGGGTTTTTCCCGGTCGAAGAACTGGCGACGTTTTGCGCAGACGGCTCGCGATTGCTCGGACACGCGAGCCATCACGTTCCAGGCGTCGAATTTGGGGCTGTAACGCTGCGGGGCCAGCGTGTTGGTTTGGTTGAGGAAGGTCGTCCGCGCAGCAGCGCTGGTCGCGGTGGCCGTCGCCAGCAGCGCGGCAACGTTGTCCGCGGTGGCGACGAAATTATACTGGCTGTTCGCGATGCTGACGACCGAATTGTAGTAGCCCGATTTCTTGTCGTAATTGACCCGCAGCCCGGGCTGGAAGTGCAACTGGTCGGTGACCTTCCAGTTGAGCTTGCCGAACACCGCGAAGCTGGTGTTGTCGAAATTGATCGTATTGGTCGAGGTCAGGCCGTTCAGGACATTGGGATTGTTTGCGTCGGCGCCCGACAGCAGCCAGCGGCTCGCGGCCGATCCTTGGACCTGCGACCCTTGCGTGTTGATCGTCTGGTGGAAATAGAAAGCGCCCAGCGTGTAATCGAGTTTGCCGTTGCCGTTCGACGCGAGCCGCACCTCCTGCGAAAACTGCTTTTGCTGCGATGGATTCTGCGACACCGTGGTGATCGGCAGACCGGTAAAGTCGCGGTCGTTCGCCGGTTTCCAGTCCCAATAGCGCCACGCGCTGACCGACGTGATCGTCGCAAACCCGGCATCCCAGCTGCCGACCAGCGACACGCCGCCGACTTCCTGACGCGAATTGATCGTCGCATCCAGATCGGTCACGCGGTCGAACGGATTGAGGCTGGGCGGGGTATAGCCCAACGCGGCGGCCAGCGCGGCATATTGGCGGGTCAGCGCGCGTTGGGTCGCGCCGGTGCGGGCGTAATATTGTACGCAGCAATAGGGGTTTTGCAGGCTGAAATCGCCTGACAGGTTGAACGACAGATTCGGTGTGGCATTCCACAGCAATTGCCCGCGCACGCTGAAATTATCCTGCTTTTGCAGGTTTTTGCCGATCGCGGTGTCATAAATCGTGCCGCCGCGCTTGGTCGTGGATTCCGACACGCGAACCGCCAGCGTGTCGGAGATCGGCGCCGAGGCCGAGCCCTTGATCTGGACCAGGCCGTAATTGCCGGCGCTGACCTCGAACGTCGCTTCGGGCGTGAAGCTCGGTTTGCGCGTCGTGATATTGACCGCGCCGGCGGTGGTGTTTTTGCCGTAGAGCGTCCCTTGCGGCCCCCGCAGCACTTCGACCCGCTCGACATCGACGAAATCGAAGGTCGAGGCACCGACGCGTCCGATATAGACCTGATCGATATAGAGCCCGACGCCCTGTTCGATGCCGTCATTGGTCAGACCGAACGGCGCCCCCAGTCCGCGGATGTTGATCGCCGAATTGCGCGGGTTGCTCGAATAGAATTGCAGCGAGGGCTGCAGCGTTTGCAGCCGGTTGACGTTGAACGCGCCGGTGTTCGAGATCGTGTCCCCGCTCAGAACGGAGACGGCGATCGGCACGTTCTGCAGGCGCTCCTCGCGGCGGCGGGCGGTGATGACGATGTCGCCGCTCGCCTCCGGGGCCGCTTGCGGATCGGCTTGCGGCGCGGGCGTGTCGGCAATCACACTTGCTGCGGGTTGCGTGGCAGGCGTCGTATCGGCCAGCGCAATCGCTTGCGGAGATGTGGCGGCGAGCAGAATCGGAAGCGCAGCGATCATGAATTCGAATCCCCTAGACAATCGTCGACCTTATAATTCCCACTAGCTTGCTGGGATAAAAGCCTAGTTCGTCTGTGACCCGGCCGAAGCTAAGCTTTAGTGTCGTTGAAAAGGTTGGATATTATTGCGCCGGCTTGCCCTTGAACCGCCGCCGAAACGCCCCAGATATGCGACGACGCGATGCCCGGTTCGGGGTCGCGTCGACTGAAACATCGCTCAATGGAGGATTTTCACATGCGTAACTTCGACCTTACCCCCTATCGCCGCTCGACTGTCGGCTTCGACCGCCTGTTCGACATGCTGGAGACGTCGGCGCGCCAGTCGAACACCGACAATTATCCGCCCTTCAACCTCGAACGCACCGGTGACGACAAGTACCGCATCACGCTCGCCGTGGCCGGCTTCCGTCGCGACGAGATCGAGATCGTCGCGCAGCAGAATCTGCTGACGGTGAAGGGCAAGAAGGAAAAGGATGGCGACCAGTCGGCCTTCCTGCACCTCGGCATCGCCACCCGCAGCTTTGAGCGTCGCTTCGAACTGGCGGACTTTGTCCGCGTCGACGACGCCCGCCTCAACGACGGGTTGCTGACGGTCGAGCTGATCCGCGAAGTGCCCGAGGCGCTCAAGCCGCAGACGATTGCGATCAAGACGGGCGCGCCGCTCGCCGCGATCGACATTGCGTCGCCCGAGGAAACCAAGGCGGCGTAACGGTCAGGCGCTTCCTTTGCTCCCTTTTGGGAAGCGCCGAGAGGGCGTCCGGATCGACAGGTCCGGGCGCCTTTTCTCTTTGCCGACTACCAGATCCTGACCCGGTCCTCGGGTGCCAGATACTGCTTGTCGCCCGCCTTGATCCCGAACGCGGCGTACCACGCATCGACATTGCGGAGCGGGTTGATCGCGCGGATCTGGCCCGGGGAATGCGGATCGCTGACGAGCTGCTGGCGCAGCGCTTCGTTGCGAAACAGCGTCCGCCACACCTGTCCCCAGCCGAGGAAGAAGCGCTGGTCGCCGGTGAATCCATCGAGTACCGGCGCGGGCTTGCCGCCAAGCGACGCGTGATACGCGTCGAGCGAGATCAGCACCCCGCCCAGATCGCCGATATTCTCGCCCATCGACGCCTTGCCGTTGATGTGGATGCCGGGCAGCCCGTCAAACGTATAGGCCTCGTATTGCGCGCCCAACTTGCCCGTCTGCGCTTCGAATTTGGCAGCATCCTCGGGCGTCCACCAGTCGCGCAGCATCCCGTTGCCGTCGGACTTGCGGCCCTGATCGTCGAAGCCGTGGCTGATCTCATGCCCGATGACGCCGCCGATGCCGCCATAATTGACCGCCGGATCGGCGTCGGGATCGAAGAAGGGCGGTTGCAGGATCGCCGCGGGGAAGACGATCTCGTTCTTCACCGAGTTGTAATAGGCGTTCACCGTCTGCGGGGTCATGCCCCATTCGGCCTTGTCCACCGGCCCGCTCATGCGGTTGCGGCGATAGTCCCATTCGAAACGCTGCGCGCGTTCGGCATTGCCGACCACGTCGCCGGGCACGACTTTCAACGCGGTGTAATCGCGCCATTTGTCGGGATAGCCGATCTTGACGTTGAAGTGCGCGAGCTTGGCCAGGGCCTCCTTCTTGGTGCCCTCCCCCATCCACGGCAGGTTGCGGATCCGGCCGCCCAGCGCGACGCGCAGATTGCCGACCAGCTCGTCCATCTTTGCCTTGGATGACGGCGGGAAATAGAGCGCGACATAATCGCGGCCGACCGCCTCGCCCATCGAACTTTCGGCGACCCCGATGCCGCGCTTCCAGCGCACGCGCTGTTGCGGTTGTCCGTTGAGGAACTTCGAGCGGAAGTCGAACTGGGCGTCGACGAAGCGCTTGGACAGCAGCGGCGCGATGTCGTCGGTGGTGCGGAACGCCTCCCACGCCTTGAGCGTGGAAAGGTCGGTGGTCGCAAACACCTCGGCAATCTTGGGGAACGCGGTATTCTGCGCGACGATCGCGCGCCCGGCCTTGGCGATCCCCGCCGCGGTCCAATAGGTCGCCCAGGGGAAGCCCGGCGCCTGCGACTGCAGCTCGGCGAGCGTCATCGGGTTATAGGTCTTGTCGCGGTCGCGGCTTTGCGCGCGGGTCCAGTGCGCCTGCGCGATACGCGTTTCCATCGCCACCACTTTGGCGGCCAACCCCTGCGGATCGGTCCATCCCGCCAGGCCGAGCATCTGCGCGACATATTGCTGATAGCGATCGACCTGCGGCTTGAACTTGGCATCGAGGTACAGGTCGCGATCCCCCAGCCCGAGCCCCGATTGACGCAGATAGAGCGAATAGATGTCCGGCTGCTTGGCATCGTCGTTGACGCCCGCGCCGAAGAAGCTCGCCCCGAACCCGCCCGACGATTTGCCCATCAGAACCGCGACATCGCTCTTGGTCTTGGCGGCGCGCACCGCGAGCAACCGCCGGGTCAACGGCGCGCTGTCCGCGCGTTCGATCGCGGCTTCATCCATGAAACTGCCATAGAGCGTGGCGATCTTCGCCCGATCGGGATTGAGCGTATCCCCCGTTTTATATCCCTCGACCAGTTTGCGCAGCCGCGCCTCGGACAGATCGCGCAGCACAGCAAAGGCGCCGTAGGAGGAGCGATCGGCGGGAATCTGGGTCTTCTTCACCCACGCGCCGTTGACATAGTCGAACCAGTCGTCGCCGGGCTTGATCGTGGGATCCATGCCCGCAAGATCAACCCCCCAGGCGCCGTAGCGCGTCGGCGGTGCGGTCGTGGCATCCAGCGACGCCGCCTGGAATTGGCGCGCCGCCACAGGGACCGCGCACAACGCGATCAGCGAAGAAACCAGCAAGAGCTTCTTGTTCATCATCCAACTCCGTGAAAACCGCGGCATTTCGGGTTCGAAAGCGGCGACGTTGTGCAACAGGAATTGGCCGTGGACAATCGCGGTCGTCGCGACCGTATCGGCCGCTCAGACCAGCCTGCTCTGCCGCACCGCCGCGCCGATGAAGCTGGCGAACAAGGGATGCGGGTCGAACGGCTTGCTTTTCAGTTCCGGGTGGAACTGCACCCCGACGAACCACGGATGGTCGGGCCGCTCCACGATCTCTGGCAGCATCCCGTCGGGCGACATGCCGCTGAACACCAGCCCGCCCGCTTCCAGCTGCTCCTTGTACCCGGTGTTGACCTCGTACCGGTGGCGGTGGCGTTCGCTGATTGCAGTCGAGCCGTAGATCGACGCCACCACGCTGTTGCCGTCCAGCGTCGCGTCGTACGCGCCCAGCCGCATCGTTCCGCCCAGATCGCCACCCGATTCGCGCTTCTGCACGCCCTCCGCCGACATCCATTCGGTGATGATGCCGACCACGGGTTCTTCGGTCGGGCCAAATTCGGTCGAGCTTGCCTTGTCGATCCCGGCCAGGTTTCGCGCCCCTTCGATGCACGCCATCTGCATCCCGAAGCAGATCCCGAAATAGGGGATCTCACGTTCACGCGCGAAGCGCACGCTGGCGATCTTGCCCTCTGCGCCGCGCTCGCCAAACGCCCCGGGAACGAGGATCGCGTGCATCGGCTCGAGCCGCGCGGCAACGTCGCTGTCGGGCGCTTCGAACAGTTCGGCGTCGATCCACTCGATATTGACCTTCACCCGGTTGGCGATGCCGCCATGGACCAGCGCCTCGTTGAGCGACTTATACGCGTCGGGCAGGCCAACATATTTGCCGACCACCCCGATCGTCACTTCACCTTCGGGATTACCGAGGCGATCGGTGATGTCGGTCCAGCGCGCCAGATTGGGCTTCTCGCCCAACTCGATCGCGAACGCGTTGAGGACGGCTTCGTCGAGGCCCTCGAGGTGATATTGCTCGGGTACGGCGTAGATGCTCTTGGCATCGAGCGCGGGAATCACGGCTTCCTTGGGCACGTTGCAGAACAACGCGATCTTGGCGCGTTCACCCGCCGGAAGCGGATGTTCGCACCGGCACACAAGCACGTCGGGCTGCACGCCAAGCGCGGCGAGTTCGCGCACCGAATGCTGGGTCGGCTTGGTCTTCAATTCGCCCGCCGCCGCGATGTACGGCACCAGCGTCACGTGGATGCTGACCGAATTGCCGCGCCCCAGATCGTTACGGATCTGCCGAATCGCTTCGATGAATGGCAGCGATTCGATGTCGCCCACCGTCCCGCCGATTTCGCAAAGCACGAAGTCGAGATCGTCGGTGTCGGCCAGCGCGAAGGCCTTGATCGCATCGGTGACGTGCGGGATGACCTGCACGGTCGCGCCCAGATAGTCGCCGCGGCGTTCGCGCTGGATGATCTGCTGATAGATCCGCCCGCTGGTGACGTTATCAGACTGTTTCGCCGCGACCCCGGTGAAGCGCTCGTAATGCCCCAGATCAAGATCGGTCTCCGCCCCGTCATCGGTGACGTAGACCTCGCCGTGCTGATACGGGCTCATCGTGCCCGGATCGACGTTGAGATAGGGGTCGAACTTCCGGATTCGCACGCGATAGCCGCGCGCTTGCAGGAGGGCGGCGAGCGACGCCGCCATCAAACCTTTGCCAAGCGAGGAAACCACGCCGCCGGTAATGAATATAAACCGCGCCATGGGAGAAAACGCCTAGCTGTAAATGATGGTGCGCGGCAAGCGCGCGAATACACCGCGCGGACAAAAATGTTCGCGCTGGTGGAAAATCGACCCGATTACTTGCCCTTGGGGGACGCCTTGTTTTCTTCGCCGGTCAGCGCGCCGGGCTTGGTCGAGTTGCCGTTCACGGCAGCTGCCGTGTTGGCGTCGGCCCCAAACGTGGCCCCACCCGGAAGCGGCTGGCTGCCCGGGGCTGGCGGCGCAGCCGGCGCCGAGCGGTTGAGCGAGGTATCGACCACGACCGCGTGCCGCGTTGCCGCCATCACCGCGAGGACGATCGACATCAGCACGAACACCGTGGCCAGGATTGCGGTCGCCCGGGTCAGGAAGTCCGAGGCGCCGCGCGCAGACATCAATCCGGCCGGGCTGCCGCCGCCGGTCAGGCCGCCGCCCTCCGAACGCTGCGCCAGGATCACCCCGACAAGCAGCGCGGCGATGATCGCATGGACGACGAGCAGGAAGGTAAACATGAAAACGGACAAGCCTGTGATGCTGGAGAAAGCGGGCACATAGGCGAGCAAAGTCCCCCAATCAACCGGCGATGATCGCGCCGATGCGGGTCAGGGTGTGTCGCTTCCATGACATTTCGCATCCGCACTGAAACCATGCGGCATGTCGGGACGTTGGTGCATCAGGAATATTAACCGCAAAACGCCCTCCATTGTGAGCGAGACCATGAACATTGCGACCCTGATCGAAGCCCCCGCACCGCTCGCCAAGTGGATGAACACCTTGGTCGATTATGTCAGATCCGGCGAACCCGATCTGACCAACCGCCAGATGGCGCTGCTGCTGGTGGTATATCTCAGCCCGGGGCCGCACACGGTGCGCGGACTGGCGCGCGCACTCAACGTCTCCAAGCCGGTCGTGACTCGCGCCTTGAACAGACTGGGTGGCCTCGGCTATCTGCGCCGCCAGCGCGATGACAGCGACAAGCGCAACATCTTTATCGCGCGCACCACCGAGGGGGCAGGTTTTCTTGAAGAGTTCGGACAATTTGTGGGAGAAGGCGACGCACCCCGCGCCCGCCGAGCCACCGCGTAGAAGCTTTGCGCTGACCGGTCATTCGGTCGCCATCGACCCGCGCCACAACGCCGTCCGGCCCGACCTGGCCGATATCCGGCTCGCCGAATATGTGTTCGCGCCGCATTACGCTGCGCCGATGCCGTGCGTGGTCACCCAGCCCGCGACGTTGTGGGCTGAAAACTCGCCCGATTCCGAATCGTTGGCCGAACTCGAAATTGGCGAAACATTCGAAGTGCTCGAAGTCTTGCGCGAAAAAGCCTGGGGCGTTTCGCCCGCTCGGAGGTTGGCAGGCTATGCCAATCGCGCCGCGCTGGAGCGTGTGCAATGAGCGTCAGCGTTTTCATCGATGGCGGCGCCGGCACAACCGGCTTGGAGATTCGCGAGCGGCTGGGTGGGCGCAAGGACGTCGACCTGATCACGCTCGACGAGGCCACGCGCAAGAACGCCAGGGTGCGCAAGCAGGCGCTCAACGACAGCGATTTCGTGATCCTGTGCCTGCCCGACGACGCCGCGCGCGAGGCGGTGGAGATGATTTCGTCGCACGCCACGCGCGTCATCGATGCCTCCACCGCGCACCGCGTCGCCGATGGCTGGACCTACGGTTTCGCCGAGCTCGAGCCCGGGCAGCAGGCAGCGATCGCGGACGCGCGGTTCGTCAGCAATCCCGGCTGCTACCCGACCGGTTTCCTCGCGCTGGTGCGACCCTTGGTGCGCGCCGGGTTCATCCCGGTCGACTGGCCGCTCAGCGTCAACGCGATTTCGGGCTATTCTGGCGGCGGCAAGGCGATGATCGCCGAGTTCGAAAGCGGCGATGCAAAAACGCGCGCGCGACTCTATTCGCTGGGGCTGACGCACAAACACGTCCCCGAGATGCACAAGCATGCCCGGCTGGAGCACGCGCCGATCTTCATGCCGTCGGTTGCGGACACCTATCGCGGGATGATCGTCGAAGTCCCCCTGCCGCTGCATGCGCTGCCGCGCAAACCGACGTTGGCGCAACTCGAAGCGACGCTGGCCGACGCCTATAAGGACTCTCCGCTGATCCGGATCGCGCCCGCGGATTCCAAATTCGTGACGATCGAAGACGATGCCGGGACGGATCGCCTGACGCTGCGGGTGTGCGGGCACGATGAAGCGGGCCAGGCGCGACTGGTTGCGACGCTCGACAATCTGGGCAAAGGCGCTGGTGGCGCTGCGGTGCAGAATTTGAATATCATGGCCGGGTTCGACGCTATCGCGGGCCTAACACTCTAGCCTACATATCCCTCCCCAGGATTCGGAGAAATATTGATGCCCGGAACGCGCCAGCCGCTCGACAAATTGCTGTTGTTCGGCGCGACCGGCGATCTGTCGCAGCGCATGTTGCTGCCTTCGCTCTATGGGCTCGACGAAGACGGGCTATTGCCAGCCGACATGACGATCACGGGCACGGCACGGACGGTGTTCGAGGACGGCGCGTTCCGCAAATTTGCGAAAGAGGCGCTGGAAAAGTATCTGCCCGACGACCGCAAGGACAAGGACAAGATCAACACCTTCCTGAAGCGCCTCAACTATCAGCCGCTCGATGCGACAGATATAAATCATTACAAAGACTTGTCGGACGAACTTGGCGATACTTCGAAGGGTCTGGCGATCTTTCTGTCGACCGCGCCCAGCCTGTTCGAAGCGACAATCAAGGGGCTCGATCATGCCGGCCTGACCCACGGCAACGTCCGGATCGGGCTGGAAAAGCCGCTGGGCTACGACCTCGCCTCCAGCCGCGAGATCAACGATGCCGTGGCAAGCGTGTTTCCCGAAGACCGGATTTTCCGGATCGACCATTATCTCGGCAAGGAAACCGTCCAGAACATTCTGGCGCTGCGCTTCGGCAATACCTTTTTCGAGCCGATCTGGAACGCGCAAGGGATCGACAACGTCCAGATCACGATATCGGAGACGGTCGGGCTGGAAGACCGGGCGGGCTATTATGACGGCGCGGGCGCGCTGCGCGACATGGTCACCAACCATATCCTGCAATTGCTTGCGCTGATCGCGATGGAACCGCCGGCGCGTTTCGACAAGGATTCGGTGCGCGACGAAAAGGCCAAGGTTTTCCGGTCCTTGCGTGTGATGTCCGCCGCAGAAGTGCCGCTCAACACGGTGACCGGTCAGTACGGCGCCGGGGCGGTCAAGGGCGAGATCGCCAAAGGCTATCTTGAGGAACTCGGCAAACCGTCGACGACCGAGACGTTCGTCGCGATCAAGGCCAATATCGACAATTGGCGCTGGCAGGGCGTTCCCTTTTACCTGCGCACCGGCAAACGCATGGCGGCGCGCCACAGCGAAATAGCGATCCAGTTCAAACCGGTCCCGCATTCGATGTTTGCCGGGCGCGGCGGGCTGCTCCAGCCCAACAAGCTGGTGATCCGGCTGCAGCCCGAAGAATATATCCAGTTGCTGGTGATGGCGAAGGAACCCGGGCTCGACCGCGACGGCGTCCGTCTGCGCGAAGTGCCGCTCAACCTCAGTCTCGACGCCGAGTTCGCGGGGACTCGCCGGCGTATCGCGTACGAACGCTTGCTGCTCGACCTGATCGAAGGCGACCAGACCTTGTTCGTGCGGCGCGACGAAGTGGAGGCGCAATGGACCTGGACCGACGCGATCCGCGCCGGCTGGGCGGCCAACGATACAAAGCCCAAGAGCTACCCTTCGGGCAGCTGGGGCCCGTCGACCTCGATCGCTTTGACCGAGCGCGACGGCGTGACCTGGCAGGACGATTGAACTTTGTGCTCCTGCGAAAGCAGGAGCCTAGGGGCCAAGAGCGTTGGCCCTCGCGACCCTGGGCTCCTGCTTTCGCAGGAGCACGATAAGGACCTGAGAATGGCAATGAACGAAGAAATCGAATGGTGGGAGTATGAGGATCATGAGGAGATGGCCGCGGCCGTTGCCGGTGATATCCAGTTCATCATCGAAAGCGCGATCGAGGCGCGCGGCGGCGCGGTGGTCGCGCTGGCCGGGGGCAAGACGCCAGTGCCGATCTACGCCAAACTGGCCAAGGCCAAGCTGGAATGGAAGCGCGTGACGATTATTCCCGGCGACGAGCGCATCGTGCCATTGGGCGATCCGTTGTCGAACGTCACGATGATCGCCAAGACCTTCCTTCCGGTCGGCGCGCGGGTGATGCCGATCGTGCCGACCGCGACCGCGGATTACAAGGCAGCGGGACGCTCGGCCGACGCGCTGATGCAGGATCTGCACTGGCCGCTCGATCTGTGCCTGCTCGGCGTGGGCAGCGACGGGCACACCGCATCGATTTTCCCCGGTCCCGACTTCGATGAAGCGTTGAACGGCCCCAAGGAGCGCCGGATGCTGGGCGTGATGCCCGATCCGCTGCCCGCCGATGCGCCGGTCGCACGCGTCACGCTGAGCCGCGCCGCGATCGTGTCCTCGGCCGCGGTGATGATTGCGGTTACGGGTGCCGAGAAACGCAAGGTGATCGAAGCTGCGATCCAGCAGGGTCCGTCATCCAGCTATCCGATCGGCCGCGTCCTCGCCGACACCGAATTGCCCGTCGACATCCACTGGGCGCCGTGATGGTCACCGATGCCGTCGCTGCCGTCACCGCGCGTGTCATCGAACGCTCGCGCCCATCGCGGGGCGTCTATCTCGACCTGATCGAGCGCGAGCGCGACCAGGGACTGCGGCGTCCGATCCTCGGCTGCGCCAATCTCGCGCATGCTTATGCCGGGACCGAAGAAGACCGCGACGCCATGAAAACGCATCGCGGCATGAACATCGGAATCGTGACGTCGTACAACGACATGCTGTCGGCGCACGCAGTCTATTACCGCTACCCGGAACAGATGAAGATCTGGGCGCGGGAGGCTGGCGCCACCGCACAGGTCGCGGGTGGGGTGCCGGCGATGTGCGACGGCGTGACGCAGGGTTATCCCGGCATGGAATTGTCGCTGTTCAGCCGCGACACGATCGCGCTGAGCACCGCGATCGCGCTCAGCCACGGGATGTTCGAAGGCGCCGCGCTGCTGGGGATTTGCGACAAGATCGTCCCCGGCCTGTTGATGGGAGCGCTCAGGTTCGGGCATTTGCCGACGATCATGATTCCCGGTGGCCCGATGCGGTCGGGTTTGGCCAACAAGGCCAAGGCGGCGGTGCGCGAAGCGTTCGCGGAAGGAAAAGTCGGGCGCGAGGAGTTGCTCGACGCCGAAATCGGGGCGTATCATTCGAAGGGCACGTGCACCTTTTTCGGCACCGCCAACACCAACCAGATGATGATGGAGGTGATGGGCCTCCACCTGCCGGGTGCGGCGTTCGCCAATCCGGGCACCAAATTGCGGCAGGAACTGACCCGCGCTGCGACCCATCGGTTGACGCAAATCGGCTGGGATGGCGACGACTACCGTCCGCTGGGGCGCTGCGTTGACGAAAAGGCGATCGTCAATGCAGCGATCGGGCTGCTCGCGACGGGAGGATCGACCAACCATTTGATCCACCTGCCCGCGATCGCGCGCGCAGCCGGAATCGTGATCGACTGGGAAGATGTCGACGCGCTGAGCCGCGCGGTGCCGCTGATCGCGCGCGTCTATCCCAACGGATCGGCGGACGTGAACGCGTTCGAGGATGCAGGGGGCATGGCGTTCGTCATCCGCGAACTGCTCGGCGCCGGGCTGCTCCACGGCGATATCCTGACCGTCGCGGGCGACTTCGCCGATTACGGCAAGAAGCCGCAGGTAGAGGGCGATACCCTCAGCTGGGCTGATACCGGCCCGAGCGGCGACGATTCGATTTTGCGCACGCCGGCCAATGCCTTTTCGAAAGAAGGCGGTTTTCGGATTCTCACCGGCAATCTTGGCCGCGCGTGCATCAAGGTCTCCGCAGTCGAACGCGAACGCTGGGTGATCGAAGCCCCTGCCCGCGTTTTTCACGACCAGAGCGAGGTCCAGGCCGCGTTCAAGGCGGGCGAGCTCGACCGCGATGTGATCGTCGTCGTCCGCTTCCAGGGACCCCGCGCGAACGGCATGCCCGAACTGCACAAGCTGACACCGCCTTTGGGTGTCCTCCAGAATCGCGGGTTCAAGGTCGCATTGGTGACCGATGGCCGCATGTCGGGGGCGAGCGGCAAGGTGCCGTGCGCGATCCATTGTTCGCCCGAGGCATTGGGCGGCGGCCCGCTCGGATTGATCCATGACGGAGACATCGTCCGGCTCGACGCCGAGAACGGCACGCTCGACGCGCTGGTCGACGCCGCCGAATGGGATGCGCGCGAAGCGGCCGAATGCCCTCCCGCGGCGGTCGGCATGGGGCGCGAACTGTTCGGGCTGTTTCGCGGCGCGGCGGACGAGGCGGAACTGGGCGCGTCGGCGATTCTTGCCGGAGCGGGACTGTAATGCAGATCGTCACGGTCGATATCGGCGGAACGCATGCCCGCTTTGCCATCGCCGACGTCGCCCATGGCAGGGTCGTGTCGCTCGGTGACGTCGTCACGCTGAAGACCGCCGAACATGCGTCGCTTCAAACCGCGTGGCAGGAATTCGAGCGACAGCACGGTCAGCCGCTGCCGAAAGCCGCCGCGTTGTCGGTCGCCTCGCCGGTCGGCGGCGATGTGATCAAGCTGACCAACAATCCGTGGATCATCCGCCCTGCGCTGATCCCCGAACGACTGGGCGCCGACACCTATGTCATCGTCAACGATTTCGGCGCGGTGGCACACGCCGTCGCGCAGCTGCCGGACGACGAATTTGTCCACATTTGCGGTCCCGATCGCCTGCTGGCGCGTGACGGAATCACCTCGATCTGCGGACCCGGAACAGGATTGGGCGTGGCGGGGGTGTTCCACGCGCATGGCAGCTATCATGTTCTCGCAACCGAAGGTGGGCATGTCGATTTCGCGCCGCTCGACGCGTTCGAAGACGCGATGCTCACGCGCCTGCGCAAGACCTTCACGCGCGTTTCTGCGGAGCGCGTCTGCGCCGGCCCCGCGATTGCCGCGATCTACGAAACGCTCGCTGAGATCGAGGGAAAGCCGGTGCGGCATATCGCCGACAAGGCAATCTGGACGATGGCGTTCGAAGGCAGCGACAGCCTCGCCATTGCCGCGCTCGACCGGTTTGTTCTGGCGCTCGGCGCGTTTGCCGGCGACCTTGCCCTGACACACGGTGCGAAGGAGGTCATCATCGCCGGCGGGCTCGGGCTCAGGCTCAAGGACCATTTCACACAATCTGGCTTTTACGAACGCTTCACCGCCAAGGGGCGCTTCCAGCAGATGATGACGAAAATCCCGGTAAAGCTGATCATTCATCCTCAGCCCGGCCTGTACGGCGCCGCGGCCGCTTTCGCGCAGGAGCATGCCAAGTGAACGACATCCAGAGCATCATGCTCGCCGCCCCGGTGATCCCTGTGATCGTGATCGACGATCTGGCAATGGCGCGCCCGCTGGCGGAAGCGCTGGTGGCGGGCGGCCTCCCCGCGCTCGAAGTGACGTTGCGCACCCCGCAAGCGCTCGACGCGATTCGTGAGATGAAGAAGGTCCCCGGCGCGATCGTCGGCGCGGGGACGGTGATCAACCCCGAGCAATTTGCGGCGGCGATGGATGCGGGCGCCGAATTTATCGTCTCGCCCGGGCTGACCGAGCGACTGGCCGAACCGATCATCGCCAGCGGGGTGCCCTATTTGCCCGGCATCGCCAATTCGGCCGACATCATGCGCGGGCTCGATCTCGGCCTGACGCACTTCAAATTCTTCCCCGCCGAAGCCAATGGCGGATTGAAGGCACTCAAAGCCCTCGCCGCACCTTTCTACCAGTGCAAATTCTGCCCGACCGGCGGCGTGAGCGAAGCCAATGCCGCGGAATGGCTGTCGTTCGACCCGGTGCTATGCGTCGGTGGGAGTTGGGTGTGCGTCGGAACGCCGGAAGAGGTCGAGGCAAAAGCGCGCGCGGCGGCGGAGCTGCGCTAATCCCTCTCCCAAAGGGAGAGGGAGGGAGCGGCGAAGCTGCGGAAGGGTTAGGGTGACGCGCCTCACCCTTCCCACGCCTTGGGCGCGGGCCCCTTCCCTCTCCCAAAGGGAGAGGGAAATTACATCTCCCCCCGAGCCCTTCGGATCGCGTACCATTTCTGCACATTGGCGTTGTGCTGTTCCAGCGTGTCCGCGAACACGCTGCCGCCGGTGCCGTCGGCGACGAAATACAGCGCGTTCGAGTCCGCCGGGTTCATCACCGCGTCGATCGATGCACGGCCGGGATTGGCGATCGGCCCCTTGGGCAGGCCGGTCATCGTATAGGTGTTATAGTCGTTTTTCGCGTCGAGTTCGGAGCGCAGGATGCGGCGGCCGAGCGCTTTTCCTTTGGTGATCGGATAGATCGTCGTCGGATCGGCCTGAAGCTGCATCCCGCGCTTCAAGCGGTTCGAATAGACCGCCGCGACCATCGTGCGTTCGCTCGGCTTGCCGGTTTCCTTTTCGACGATCGATGCCAGGATCAGCGCTTCGCGCGGCGTTTTGGCGGCGCACCGCGGTGATCGCTGCGCCCACGCCTTTTCGAGATAGAGCGCCATCGCCCGCTGCATCCGGTCGACGATCGATTGTCGCGTCGCGCCGCGCTCATAGCTGTAACTGTCCGGCAGCAACGAGCCTTCGGGCGGCACGCCGACCTTCCCTGTGAGTTCAGGCGACGCCATGATCCGTTCCTGCACCATGATCGACGGCCAACCCTCCGGGATCATCACGAACCGCTGCAGCGTCTTGCCGCCCTGCAGCAGTTTCAGGATGTCCGACTGACTGAGATGCGCCGGGATGCGGAATTCGCCGGCCTTGATCCCCCCGCTGCCGCCGAAAATCTTGGCCATCCAGACGAACGTGTCCGCCGACCTGATCGCCCCGGCCTTTTCGAGCTGATCAGCCGCTTTCGCCAAGCTGGTGCCCGGCGCAATCTCTACCGTCAGGTTGCGCGGTGCCGGACCGGGGCCGCCCCAGCCATGAACCAGCCAGAACCCTGCGCCGAGCAGCGCGAGAGCCAGGACCAGCCCAAGGCAACCGAAGCGCCGCATGATCCGTTAGATCGCTTTCATCACGAGGCTGGCATTGGTCCCGCCGAACCCGAACGAATTGTTGAGCACGGCCTTCACCTCACGCTTGCGCGCGACCAACGGAACCAGATCGACGCCCTCTGCACCCTCGGACGGGTTTTCGAGGTTGAGCGTCGGCGGCACGATCTGATCGCGGATCGCCAGAATGCAGAAGATACTCTCGACCGCGCCTGCCCCACCGAGCAAATGCCCGATCGCGGATTTGGTCGAACTCATCGACAGGCCGGAAATCGCGTCGCCGAACAACCGCTTCACGGCGCCCAGCTCGATCATGTCTGCCATCGTCGAGGTGCCGTGGGCGTTGATATAGTCGATGTCGGAGAGCTGAAGCCCCGACTTCTTCATCGCCATTTCCATCGAACGATAGGCGCCCGATCCGGTCGGTTCGGGGGCGGTGACGTGATAGGCATCGCCCGACAAGCCATAGCCGACGACTTCGCAATAGATTTTCGCGCCGCGCGCCTTGGCCCGCTCATATTCCTCGAGACACACTACGCCTGCGCCCTCGCCCATGACAAAGCCGTCACGCGCATCGTCATAGGGGCGGCTCGCTTGCTCGGGGCGGTCGTTGAAGCTGGTGTTGAGCGCGCGCGCGGCGGCGAAGCCGGCGATGCCGATCGGGCAGATCGTGGCCTCCGCACCGCCCGCGAGCATCACGTCGGCATCGTCCATCGCAATCATCCGCGCGGCGTCGCCGATCGAATGCGCGCCGGTCGAGCAGGCCGTGACGACCGCGTGATTCGGACCCATCAAGCCGTATTTGATCTGCACCTGACCGGTGATCAGGTTGATCAGGCGTCCATGGACGAAATGCGGCGACACCCGGCGTGGGCCCTTTTCGGCGAGCACGAGCGATTCGCTTTCGATCCCCGGCAAACCACCGATCCCCGACCCGATCGAGCAGCCCGCGCGATAGCGTTCCTCCAGGCTCATCTCGGTCAGGCCGGCATCCTCGAGCGCCTGGCCGGCGGCATCGATGCCGTAGATGATGAAATCGTCGACCTGGCGCTGGACCTTGTGATCGACGCGCTTACCGGGATCGAAGCCATATTCATGGGTTGCGGGCTTCACCTCGCACGCGATCGTGCAGGGATAGTCGCTCGCATCGAATTTGGTGATCTGACCAGCGCCGGACTTGCCCGCCAACAGGTTCGCCCAGGCGGTTTCGACATCGGCGCCCAATGGGGTCACGAGGCCAAGGCCGGTTACGACGACACGCCGCATGCCACTCTCCAATCAATCTTCGTTCAAAAGCGAAACGGCCCCCCGCCCTGGGTTACCCTGGGACGGGGAGCCGCCTGTTACTCAACTCTCCGCAGCGATCAGCCACGGAAAAAGGGCTCAGCCCTGGTTCGCGTCGATATAGGTGATCGCGTCGTTGACGGTGGTGATCTTTTCCGCAGCGTCGTCCGGGATTTCGACCCCGAACTCCTCTTCGAACGCCATCACCAGCTCGACGATGTCGAGGCTGTCGGCACCCAGGTCGTCGATGAAGCTCGCCTCGGGCGTGACCGATGCGGCTTCGACGCCCAGATGCTCGACCACGATCTTCTTCACCCGGTCGGCAGTATCGCTCATTCGTAGCTTCCCTCTATTGTCTGGGGGTGGCCCCCGAAGTTCCTGAACGCACGTAGAACGCGGTTGTTATCGTTGCAAGGGGGCCGGTTACGCCGCGGCGAACTCGGCCGGGTAAAATTCGAACGCGGCAAGCGCGGCAAAATAGAGCGCGACATGGCGACGCATCGCCGCATTCGCCCCCGCAACCTTGCGGATTGCCGCCAGCGCGCGCGGTGACATCTTTGCGATCAGGCTCTCCCGATCCGCGACAGGCAGCGCGGAATAGGCAAAGTTAAGCGACGTCAAATCGACGCTCTCTTTCTTCAATGCCTTTTCGACGCCGATGCGGGCGGCGCGTGCCTGGGTATAGGACATTGCGGCCTGGCTAGCCGCCACCGACCATTTGTTGTCGCGCACGCAGGCATCGCGCGCCGCGATCAGCGCAGTGCGGTCGGCGTCGAGCGACGCATTCGGATTACCCCCCTTGTCGATCGCCGCGATCACGCCGTCGCCGATCCGCGTCATCGCATTGGCGCCCAGCTTGCTTTCGATACAGCCGATATCGCCGTTCGCGGCCGACGCGACCTGCGGCAAGCCAGCGATAAGGAGAGCCGCGGTGGTGATCAGAATCCTCACAACATCGCCATCCCGCCATTGACGTGGATCGTCTGGCCCGTGACGTACCCAGCCTCCTTCGACGCGAGATAGACGACCGCCGCGCCGATATCTTCGCCGGTTCCCAAATCGCCCGCCGGGATGCGCGACAGCAGCGCCGTCTTCTGCGCTTCCGGAAGCACATCGGTCATCGCCGAACGTATAAAGCCCGGTGCGACGCAATTGACGGTAATGCTCCGGCTGGCCAGTTCCTGCGCCAGCGCCTTGGACATGCCGACCAGCCCGGCCTTCGACGCGGCGTAATTGGCCTGTCCGGGATTGCCGGTCGCGCCGACCACGCTGGTGATCGAAACGATCCGGCCATAGCGCGCCTTCATCATCGGGCGCGCGGCGGCGCGGATCAGGCGAAACGCGGCTTCAAGGTTGACCTTGATCACCGTCTCCCATTCCTCATCCTTCATCCGCATCGCCAGATTGTCGCGCGTGATCCCGGCATTGTTGATCAGGATATCGAGCCGCCCGCCCAGCGCATCGACCGCCGACGGCACCAGCGCATCGACCGCCGCACCATCCGACAAGTCGCATTGCAACGCCACGTGATCGCCGCTCAGTGAGGCGCGAAACGCCTCCAGCTTGTCGGCATTAGATCCCGACACCGCCAACCGCGCCCCCTGCCCCGCCAGCGCCTGCGCAATCGCCGAACCAATCCCCCCCGAAGCGCCGGTCACCAGCGCGGTCATGCCTGTCAGGTCGAACATCACTGATTCTCCAGATTTTGATTCACGCGGAGGCGCGGAGACGCGGAGGGGAGATAGTCGTTGACGACCCGCCTTAGCCCCTCCTTCAGCGTCTCGCCGCCGAAGTTGATCAATAGCCCTACGGGCTGTTTCGTGAGGCGCAAGTAGGTGAGCAATTGCTTCCCGTGCGCCGGGTTCAACCGTTCAACCGATTTTACTTCGACCAAAAGGCGGTCATCGACGAGGATGTCGATCCGGAATGCGGCAGGAAAATGAAGACCATCAAACGTGACGTCGATCGCGCGCTGGCGCGCGACCATGTAGCCCATTTGCTCCAGTCTCGCCGCCAGGAGCATTTCATAGACACTCTCAAGCAATCCCGGCCCCAATTCCCGATGAAGCCCGAGTGCAACGTCAATCACGTCGCCGGAAACTGACTCTAAGTCCTTCACTCTTCGCGTCTCCGCGCCTCCGCGTGATCAAATAGATTTAACCAAAGCCTCGATGTCGTCCATCGTGATCACGCTGATCGCCTCCACATCGGGCGAAATGCGCTTGACCATCGGCGCCAAGACCTTGCCGCCGAATTCGACGTAATGCTCGACCCCGGCCGCGGTCATCGCCAGCACCGATTCGCGCCAGCGGACCATCCCCGTCACTTGTTCGACCAGCAGCGTGCGGATCGTGTCGGGGTCGCTGACCGCGCTGGCGGTGACGTTGGCGAACACCGGGACCAGCGGCGCGTCGATGCGGGCGTCGGCCAGTGCGCGTTCCATCGCATCGGCGGCCGGCTGCATCAGCGCACAGTGGAACGGCGCCGAAACCGGCAGCGATATCGCGCGCTTGGCGCCATAGTCCTTGGCGAGCCCGATCGCGCGGTCGATCGCTTCCCGGGCGCCCGAGATCACCACTTGCGACGGATCGTTGTCGTTGGCGACCGTGCACACCTGCCCCTGCGCCGCGGCGTCGGCGATCTTCTGCGCGATTGCGATATCGGCGCCGAGCAGCGCGGCCATGCCGCCCTCTCCGACCGGCACCGCCGCCTGCATCGCTTCGCCGCGCAATTTGAGCAATTTAGCCGTGGTCGCCAGGTCGAAAGCGCCCGCGGCGCACAATGCGGTATATTCGCCGAGCGAATGGCCCGCGACATAATCGGCCTTGCCGGCCAGCGTCACGCCGCCTTCCTTTTCCAATACGCGCAATGTCGCGATCGCATTCGCCATGATCGCGGGCTGGGCGTTGGCGGTGAGCTGCAAGTCGTCAGCGGCACCTTCGAACATCAGTTTCGACAAATGCTGCCCCAATGCGTCGTCGACTTCCTGAAAAACCGCGCGCGCGACCGCACTGGCTTCGGCGAGCTTTTGCCCCATGCCGACGGCCTGGCTACCCTGGCCGGGGAAAATGAATGCGCGCATGAACCTCTCCCTAATGAGGCAGCGGCACTAGGAAGGTGCGGTCTCGGACGCAAGGCCGTGGGCTAAACCGTCGTAAATCCGCCGTTTTCTGAGTGGACGTTCAGACCAGTGTGAGATCTGCGACACTTCGCGACCAATTGGTGGAAGCCGCGTCATGCCCCTGCGACAGGTCGGACCCAAATTGCTTTTAACGCCGTTGAACGGCGTCACTTCAAACGGAGGTTATGATGAAAAAACTCTTCCTTGGCGCCATCGCCGCCTCGATCCTCGCCTTGCCGGTTACCGTCACGCCGGCTTCGGCTGAGCCGCAACGCAAAACGGAAACGCGCCTCCAAGTCGGCCCGAACCGTACGGTTGTGACCAAGCGTACCGTCACGCGCCAGCCGCAAAACCGCCGTTGGGCGAAAGGCCAGCGTTTCGACCGGCGCTACGCACAGAATTATCGCGAGGTGCCGAATTGGCAGCAGTATCGCAACCGTCGCCTCTATGCCCCGCCGCGCGGCTATCACTGGGTCCGCTCGGGCAACGACGCGGTGCTCGTCGCCATTGCCGGCGGCGCGATCGGCGCGGTGCTCGCGGGCGCGTTCAACTAAGCACAGCCATTCCGGGCGGAACCTTGCGTTTCGCCCGGAAAGCTGTATTGGACCGCGCTTCGGGGTGGAGAGCGCACGCTTTTCCGCCCCGTTGATTTTCGACGAAAGCCGGAGGGGCGACCGCATGGTGCGGCGTCAGCGATCGGCCAATATGAGGTATTACATGGCTCTGTACGAGCACGTGTTCCTTGCGCGCCAGGATTTGGCACAAGCGCAGGTGGACGCTCTGGCGGAAACCGCCACCAAGATCATCACCGACAATCAGGGCAAGGTCGTCAAGACCGAGACCTGGGGTCTGCGCAGCCTGGCGTATCGCATCGCGAAGAACCGCAAGGCGCATTACGTGATGATGGAAATCGACGCTCCCGGGTCGGTTGTCGCCGAACTCGAGCGTCAGACCCAGATCAACGAAGACGTCATCCGCTACATGACCGTCAAGGTCGACGAGCACGAAGCCGGCCCGTCGGTGATGATGCGCAAGGGTGAGCGCGACCGCGAACGCGGGCGTGACCGGGGCGATCGCCCCGACCGTGACCGCGGTCCCCGCGGCGGCTTCGACAGCGAATAAGGAAGAGACACATGGCACGACCCTTTTTCCGCCGTCGCAAGAGCTGCCCATTCTCGGCCAAAGACGCTCCCCGGATCGATTACAAAGACGTCCGGTTGCTCCAGGGCTTCGTTTCGGAGCGTGGCAAGATCGTCCCCTCGCGCATCACCTCGGTGAGCGCGAAGAAGCAGCGCGAGCTCGCTCAGGCGATCAAGCGCGCTCGTCATCTGGGCCTGCTGCCCTACCTCGTTAAGTAAGGAGCGCCCGCAATGGACGTTATTTTGCTCGAACGCGTCGAGAAACTCGGCGCCATCGGCGACGTGGTCACGGTGAAGGACGGCTTTGCCCGTAACTTCCTGTTGCCCAACAAGAAGGCGCTGCGCGCCAACGACGCGAACCGCAAGGTTTTCGAAGCCAACCGCGCCCGCATCGAATCCGACAACGCCTCGCGTCGCGGCGAAGCCGAAACCGAAGCCAAGAACTACGAGGGCGCAGCGGTCACGCTGATCCGTCAGTCGTCGAACACCGGCCAGCTGTACGGCTCGGTCGCGGTGCGCGATCTGGTCGAAGCGCTCGAATCGATCGGCCACAAGGTCGCTCGTTCGGCGGTCGTTCTCGACAAGCCGATCAAGGCGATCGGGGTGTACAACGTCAAGGTGCAGTTGCACCCCGAAGTTGCGGTGACCGTCAAGGTCAACGTCGCGCGTTCGCCGGAAGAAGCAGAGATGCAGGCTTCGGGCGTCGACGTGATGGCCGCGATGTTCGAGAAGGACGAGGCCGGCTTCGTCGAAGCCTACGATCCGAACGCAGAACCCGGCGCGACCGCCGAGGTTCAGTCCGACGCGGCGCCCGAAGCGCCTGCCGAGGAAGCATCGGAAGCCTGATCGCTTCTGTACGATACAAGAAAAAGGGCCGTCCGGATCACTCCGGGCGGCCCTTTTCCTGTGCGACCCTTGGGGGGTTGGGTCAGCGCGCCCTGCGGAGGGTCAGGACGTAGCGTAAACGCTGATAATGGTGACCAGCGGGAAGAGCGCGAGCACGACGGGCATCACTTTGTTCACTGTCTTGTCCAGTTCGTTCAGAAACCTTGTTCGTTGCTATAAATGCGCACGAGGCCCCAAGGTTTCCAGAACATGAACGGAAAAGTTTTTGTTTCAGGCGGGAACCTTTTGCTCGATCCCGGTCACTTCCTCCCGAACAATTTCTCGATATCGCCGTGCGCCAGCTTCACCCAGGTCGGGCGGCCGTGATTGCATTGCCCCGAATGCGGCGTGACTTCCATTTCCCGGAGGAGCGCGTTCATTTCGGCGACCGACAGGATGCGCCCGGCGCGGACCGATCCGTGACACGCCATGGTCGAGGCGACATGGTCGAGCCGCTCCTTCAGCGACAGCGCGTCATCGAACGCCGCGAGTTCGTCGGCGAGGTCGGTGACAAGACCCACGACATCGCCCTGCCCCAGCAATGCCGGCGTGGCCCGGACGAGCATTGCGCGCGGGCCAAACCGCTCCAGTTCGAGGCCGAGTTCGGCCAGTTCGGGCAAGCGTGCTTCGAGGCGATCACACGCAGGCTCTTCGAGTTCGATCACTTCGGGGAGCAGCAAGGCCTGCGACGCCACGCGGCCTCCGGCCAACGCCGCGCGCATCCGCTCGAGCACGAGGCGTTCGTGCGCGGCATGCTGATCGACCAGCACCAGCCCGTCCTCGGCTTCGGCAACGATATAGGTTTTGGCGACCTGTCCGCGCGCGACGCCAAGCGGGTGAGCGACGGTGTCCGGCGGGGGTGCCCAGGCGGGTTCGGCGCGCGCCAGCGGTGGCGGGGAGAAGAAGGTGGGGCGACGCTCGAAGACTCTCAGCCCCTCCCCTTCAGGGGAGGGGTAAGGGGTGGGGGAATTCTCGAAGAGACCGGCGTTCGCGGAAAGGCCCCACCCCAACCCCTCCCCTGAAGGGGGGGGGCTTGAATAGCCGCTCTGCCATCCGGCCATCGACTCCTCACCGGCCCGCCGGAAGCTGCGGTGCCCCGCTTCGTCGAGCGCGCGGCGCAGCCCGCTGACGATCAGCCCGCGGATCATCTGCGGTTCGCGGAAGCGGACTTCGGTCTTCGCCGGGTGAACGTTGACGTCGACCATGTCGGCGGGAAGGTCGAGGAACAGCGCGACCATCGGATGACGGTCGCGCGCCAGCATTTCGGCATAGGCGCCGCGCACGGCACCCACGAGCAGGCGGTCCTTCACCGGACGCCCGTTGACGAACAGATATTGGTGATCGGCGACACCGCGATTGAACGTGGGTAACCCGGCGACGCCACCCAGCCGCACGCCCTCGCGCTCCAGATCCACCGCGACGCTGTTCTCCAGCAACGCGCGATCGGTCAGCGCCGCGACGCGCGCAGGGCGATCCTCCGGCGCGTTCGTCGACAGCGTGCGGCGGCCGTCATGCTCGACCGAAAAGGCGATGTCGGGCCGCGCCATCGCCAGCCGTTTCACGACGTCGAGGCTGGCGCCATATTCGGCCCGCGGGGTGCGCAGGAATTTTCGGCGCGCGGGCACCTTTTCGAACAGCCCCTCGACCCGGATGCGCGTACCGGGCGGCAGCGCTGCGGGGCCCTCCTCGACCAGCGCCCCATTGTCGATCGCGCGACGCCAGCCGTCGCTCCCCCGGACCCGGCTTTCCAGCGTCAGCCGCGCGACGCTGGCGATCGACGGCAAGGCCTCGCCGCGAAAGCCCAGGGTCGTCACATTCTCGATTGCCTCATCGGGCAACTTCGACGTCGCATGGCGTTCGAGCGCGAGCGCCATTTCGGGCGGGGTCATGCCGCACCCGTCGTCGACCACTTCGATCAGGTCGACCCCGCCGCCCGCCAGCTTGATTGCAATCCGGGTAGCCCCGGCATCAACGGCGTTTTCCACCAATTCCTTCAACGCGCTGGCGGGTCTTTCTACCACTTCACCCGCAGCGATACGATTGACGAGATGCTCGGGGAGGCGGCGTATTGACATGGTCATGACTCTAGCCCAATCGACCTCATCCCGCGACCGCTAATGCCAAGTAACCGGAGGCCGGAATTGGGCTTGGCGGCACGGGATACAGCAACCTGGCGCACACCGCTTTTGCGGCATGATATCGGACGGTCACGCGAATGGCTTTTTTCTCCCGTTTCTTCAAATTCATGTCACACGACATGGCGATCGATCTGGGGACGGCCAACACCGTCGTCTATCTACGTGGACGCGGCGTGGTTCTGAACGAACCCTCGGTCGTTGCGGTTGAAACCATCAACGGCGTGAAGAAGGTCAAGGCGGTCGGCGACGACGCCAAGTTGATGATGGGCAAGACCCCCGACAATATTCAGGCGATCCGCCCGCTTCGCGACGGCGTCATCGCCGATATCGATGTGGCCGAGCAGATGATCAGCCACTTCATCCGCAAGGTGCATGGCGGGCAGCGCCGCTTCCTGCGCTGGCCGCAGATCGTGATCTGCGTCCCGTCGGGATCGACCAGCGTCGAACGCCGCGCGATCCGCGACGCCGCGCAGAATGCCGGCGCGTCGCAGGTGTGGTTGATCGAGGAACCTATGGCGGCCGCGATCGGCGCCGACATGCCCGTGACCGAGCCGATCGGCAGCATGGTCGTCGATATCGGGGGTGGTACTACGGAAGTCGCCGTGCTCTCGCTGCGCGGTCTCGCCTACACCACCTCGGTGCGCGTCGGCGGCGACAAGATGGACGAAGCGATCGTGTCGTATGTTCGCCGCAACCACAATCTGCTGATCGGTGAATCGACCGCTGAGCGGATTAAGCAGGAAGTCGGCACCGCCAAGCCGCCGGCCGACGGCATCGGCCTGACGATCCACATCAAGGGTCGCGATCTGGTCAACGGCGTGCCCAAGGAAATCCAGATCAACCAGGGTCAGATCGCCGAAGCGTTGAGCGAGCCGGTCGGTACGATCGTCGAGGGCGTGCGCATCGCGCTGGAAAACACCGCGCCCGAGCTCGCCGCCGATATCGTCGATCAGGGCATCGTCCTGACCGGTGGCGGCGCGCTGCTCCACGGCATCGACGAAGTGCTGCGCGACGAAACCGGGCTGCCGGTGACGATCGCCGACGATCCGCTGACCTGCGTTGCGCTGGGCACCGGTCGTGCCCTGGAGGATCCGATTTTCCGTGGCGTGCTGCACACCGCGTAATTGCTGGTTGGCTGCAGCCCTTTAGGGATGTGAGGGAGAGGGATGGCGCCGCCACGCAATCGGCGCCCGGGTTTCTCACGGCGGGCGCAATATAGTCAGTTCATAAGCTACGTCATCGCAGTTGCGGGGGCGCTGGTTGGCGCTGTCTTGCTCGCGCTGTCCCCGCTCAACCCGTTTTCCCCGCTTCGTGCCGCCGCGGCCGAAATAACCGCACCAATAAGTTGGGCGGCGGGTTCGATTTGGAGCGGCATCGCCTCGATTCCCTCGGGCATCGGCAGCTATTTCGGTGTGCACAGCGAAAATTCCCGACTGAAGAAACAAGTTGCCGACGAACAACAACAACTCCTCCGCGCGCGCGCAGTCGCGTACGAGAATATCCGCCTCAAGAAACTGCTTGGCGTACGCGAGCCGAGGATCGATCAGATCGTCACGGCGCGCATCGTCAGTTCCTCGGCGACCAGCACGCGCCGGTATGCGTTGCTCTACAGCGGTTTGCTTCAGGGTGTTCACGCCGGCATGCCGGTCCGTGCGTCGGATGGGTTGATCGGTCGTGTCCTTGAAGCGGGTCCGGATACGGCGCGCATCCTGATGCTGATCGATCCGGAGAGCATCGTTCCGGTGCGTCGTACGAAGGATGGCGCGCCGGGGTTCGCGACAGGTCGCGGCGACGGCATGCTCGACGTGCGCCCGATCGCCCTGGCGAATGCCGAATATGCCCCGGGCGACGTCCTGGTGACGTCGGGCGCGGGGGGCATATTCCCCCCCAACATCCCGGTTGCAAAGGTCATCACTCGCGGTCGGGACGGCGTACTCGCCACCCCTTTCGCGCAACCTGACGCGCTGGACTATGCCATCGTGCTTCGCGCGTTCATGCCGCCCCCGCCCCCCGCGCCCGAAGAAACCAGGCCGTGAGGCAACGCAGCAGCGTGTTCGCGCCCGAAGTGTCTCCGACGCGCGCACGGATGATCCCGATCGCTTCAATCATGATCGGGTCGTTGTTGACGATCGTACCGATCGTGGCGACCTTCCCGGTGCTACCCCCGCTCGGGCTGATGACGCTGCTCGCGTGGCGCCTGCTGCGTCCCGAAACGATCCGGATCTGGATGCCCCTGCCCTTCGGCCTGTTCGACGATCTGGTCAGCGGACAGCCGCTGGGCAGCGCGATCCTGCTCTGGACGATCGGCTTCCTGGTCATCGACCTGCTCGATCAGCGGTTGATGTCGCGCGATTTCTGGCAGGATTGGGTGCTGGCGGCGGGCGCAATCGCCTTTTGCCTGATCATCGGACGCTTGATCGCGACCCCGTTGCAGGCGCATGTCGATACGCTGTTGCTGTTTCAGGTGATCGCTGCCGTGTTGCTCTATCCGTTCATCGCTCGTCTGGTCGCCTCGCTCGACCGAAAAAGGGGTGGCGCTTGAGCCGTCCTCCTCGCCTGATGACCGAGCAGGCGCAGTCCTACAGCTTTTCACGCCGTGCGCTGGTACTGGGCGGCTTGCAGGGTGCCGTCGCGCTGGCGCTGGCCGGGCGGATGACGTGGCTCGCGGTCGCCGAGAACGAGCATTACAAGCTGTTGTCCGAAAGCAACCGCGTCAATCTGACGATGATTCCGCCGCGGCGCGGCTGGCTGGTTGATCGCTATGGTCACGCAATCGCGAACAATCGCACAGATTTTCGCGTCGACATCATCCCCGACCGCTTGCCCGACACCGAAAAAGACCGCGTCCTCAAACTGCTTCAGCAATTGCTGGGCCTGCCCCCCGAACAGATCGTCCGGATCGAAACCGATCTGAAGCGCGCCGCCGGTTTTCAGCCGGTACAGGTCGCCGAAAATCTCGACTGGGAGCGATTTGCCGCGGTGCAGGTGCGCGTCCCCGAACTGCCCGGGGTTGCGCCGACCCGCGGCTATTCGCGCAGCTATCCCACCGGCCAGGCGGTTGCGCATCTGACCGGCTATGTCGGGGCGGCGTCGGCCGAGCAGTATAAGGCGTCGAAGGACCCGTTGCTGATCACGCCGGGATTCAAGATCGGCAAGGACGGTCTTGAAAAAGCACTGGAAGAAAAACTGCGCGGCCAGGCTGGCGCCAAGCGGGTCGAGGTCACCGCGCGCGGAAAGCTGGTCCGCGAACTCGCCACCCGACAGGACGTTGCGGGGCATACCCAGCGGCTGACGATCGACGTCGGGCTCCAGGAATATGCCGCGCGCCGGCTCGGCACCAATTCGGGTTCGGTGGTGGTGATGGACGTGACCAACGGCGACGTCCTCGCCTTCGTCTCGATGCCCGCCTACGATCCCAACAGTTTCTCCGACGGAATCAGCCAGCTCGAATGGAAGATGCTGTCGGACAACGACCACGTGCCGTTGATGAACAAGACGCTGCAGGGGCTCTATCCACCGGGATCGACGGTCAAGCCGATGAACGGGCTTGCCCTGCTGCTCAATGGCGTCAGCCCCGACGACCATGTCGTGTGCACCGGCGCGCTGAAAGTCGGCGGCGGCATCTTCCACTGCCACTCCCGCCGTGGACATGGCGCGATCGACCTCAAGCACGCGATCATGGCGAGCTGCGACATCTATTTCTACGAAATGGTTCGTCGGCTGGGTTACGACAAGGTCGCGCCGGTCGCGCGGATGATGGGGCTGGGGCAGAAATACGACCTCCCCTTCCCCTCGCAGAAATACGGCACGGTCCCCGACAGCGCGTGGAAGCTGAAGAAATATAAGCAGCAATGGACCGTCGCGGATTCGCTCAACGCGTCGATCGGTCAGGGCTATGTGCTCGCCAATCCGCTGCAACTTGCCATGATGGCGGGGCGCATCGCGTCGGGCCGCGAACTCCAGCCGCGCATCCTGATGGGCGGAAACGCACCGCGGCCGAAGAGCCTGCCGATCCCAACCGAGTTTCTCGATCGCATCCGCAACGCAATGTACGGAGTGGTCAATGAAGGGGGAACCGGCGGGCGGGCCCGGCTCAACATTCCGGGCGCGTCGCTGGGCGCGAAAACCGGGACGGCGCAGGTCCGCCGGATCACGATGGCGGAGCGCGCCGGGGGCGTGAAGAGCAACGCCTCACTGCCGTTCAAGATGCGCGACCACGCCTTGTTCGTGTGCTTCGCGCCGGTCGAAAACCCCAAATACGCCGCCGGAATCGTGCTCGAACACGGCGGTCACACCGTCACCAACCTCGACACCCCGGGGATCGGACGCGACATCATCACCTATCTGCTTGATCGCGAGAAGGCGCTGAAGGCGCTGGCCGATGTCGAACCGAGCTGGGGGGGCGACATCGCCACGCGCGCCGCGGCCGAAGCCGCCGCGTATAAGAGCCAGATTTCTGCGCTCCAGGCGGTGCAGACCGAGACCGAGGCGACCGCGCCGACCGACGCGCCGGCTGTCAAGAAAGCGACGAGCACCGCGGAGGTTAACGCCGACGCGGTCGCCAACAGCACGCAGCCCGCCGAGACCGGATCCCGAGACCCCGATCAATGAGGAATGGCTCGTCCGCCGCGTTAGGGTTCATTCCCGATCCGCTCGCGCAATTGCCGTGGAAGATCATCCTGATCGTCCTGGCGATCGGTTGTTTCGACATGGTCATCCTCTATTCGGCGGCGGGCGGGCATATGCGCCCCTGGGCACTGCCGCAGGGTATTCGCTTCGTGGTTCTGCTCGCCGGCGCGACTACCTTGTCGCGCGTCCGTCAGGATTGGTGGAGCGCGATCAGCTTGCCCGCTTATGTCGTAATCGTCGTGATGCTGGTCGGGGTCGAGATTTTGGGCAAGGTCGCCGGTGGCGGTCAGCGTTGGCTCGAACTCGGCATTATCCGGCTCCAGCCGTCCGAATTGATGAAGCCGATCATCGTCCTCGCCTGCGCGCGCTTCTACGAACTGCTGCCGCCCAGCGAGACGCGTAAATTCGGCGCGATCTGGCCAGCACTGGTGTTGATCGGCATTCCCGCCGCGCTGGTCATGCTCCAGCCCGATCTCGGCACGGCGATGATGATCGTCGCGGGCGGCGTTACGGTGATGTTCCTGTCGGGCATCCCGCTGCGGCTGTTCATCGGCGCGGCATTGGCAGCGCCGATCGCGGGGTTGCTGGCGTTCAACTTCGTCCTCCACGACTATCAGCGCAACCGCGTCCTGATCTTCCTCGATCCCGAGAAAGACCCGCTCGGGATCGGCTATCACATCACCCAGTCGAAGATCGCGATCGGATCGGGCGGATTCTGGGGCAAGGGCTTCCTCAACGGGACGCAAAGCCATCTCGACTATCTGCCCGAGGGACAGACCGACTTCGCGCTGGCGACAATGATGGAAGAATGGGGACTGGTCGGCGGCGTCCTGCTCATCATCGCCTGGTTCACGATCATCTGGTGGGCGGTCAATATCGCCCTGCGCGCGCAGGGGCGGTTCGCCCGCCTGACCGCCGCCGGGCTGGCGACGACGATCTTCTTCTACGTCTCGATCAACATGGCGATGGTGATGGGATTGGCACCGGTGGTCGGCGTGCCGTTGCCGCTCATCAGTTTCGGCGGTTCGTCGCAGATGACGGTGATGCTGTGCCTCGGTATTCTGATGTCACTCGACCGCCAGAACCGCCAGCAATCGCGCTGGTAGGTCAAAGACCAGCAAAAAGGGTTTGCAAAGCCGCCCCGCGGTGCTAACGGCCTCGCTCCCCGACGGGGCCCGCCGTTCTGGCGGTGGCCGGAATACGGCATGGACGCATAGCTCAGTTGGTAGAGCAGCTGACTCTTAATCAGCGGGTCCTTGGTTCGAGCCCAAGTGCGTCCACCATTATTTTCAACTACTTATAGCAATGAAGCGCACGTTCTCAGATCGCTGTGTCCGCCCCATGTCCGACATGTGCCGATTTCATCGGTGGGGGCTACTGATCCGATTTATGAAGACGTCGGAGAAATTTTTCTGGCAAACCGAGCGTTATCAACGAGCACGATTTCGTTTCGTTCGTTTCGCTACCGCGCAAAAATGAGTTATGCCGGCTCCATGACGACGCAACAATTTTTTCGAGTAAGTTCTCATCTGAAGGACATAATCGGGCGTGATCTGGTCACGAACGAATTTGTAGCCATTTTTGAGCTCGTCAAAAATTCATTTGATGCGGGCGCTACCAGGGTCGACATCGAGTTCGATCCTGATGAACGGTCGATAACGATTATCGACGACGGTCACGGCATGACCGCTGCGGACATCCGCGACAAATGGCTGTTTGTAGCTTATTCCGAGAAGGCGGTAGCCGCATCAGATAACTACAGAGACAAAATCAGACCTGGCGGTCAATTTGCAGGGAGCAAAGGAATAGGCCGCTTCGCGTGCGACACGTTGGGGTCAAACCTCAAGCTTTACAGCCGCGCTCTCGACAAGAAGTCGATCGCCATGCTCGACATCGATTGGACGCGATTTGAACGCGATAGCAGCGATGAGTTTCAAGACGTCGATGTAGTATTGGGTGCAGCCACATCCTTTCCGGAAATTTTCAGCGTCAAGGAGATAGATCATGGCACCGTCCTCGTCATTGGAGATGCAAGGCAAGTTTGGGACGAAGATGCAATTCGCCGACTGCGGCGCGACCTTGCAAAGCTGATCGATCCTTTCGGCACCACAGAGCATGTGGCGGTGTCAACGTGGTTCCTCAATGGTTCGGAGGAATTCATCGATGGCGTAGATGGCCCGGTCGGAAACGAAATAGCCGACCTTCTGCGCGACAAAACTAGCCGCATCGAGGTTCGGATCGACAATGGATTTGTCGACACCACACTCTTCGACCGCGGTAGAAGAATATACGCGGTTCGCGAACCATCGCCGTACGAAGATTTAGACGGTTGCCGCGTCGAGGGTCATATCTATTTTCTAAACAGATCGGCCAAACATACCTTTACAGCCCGTATGGGCGTCCGCCCGGTTGAGTTCGGAAGCGTTTTCCTCTTTCTAAATGGGTTCAGAATTTCACCTATTGGTGACGAGAATGATGACACCCTTGGGCTCAACCGCCGAAAACAGCAGGGCCAGTCACGTTATTTGGGGACGCGCGATATTATTGGGCGAGTGGATGTAACTGCTCGGCCTAAAATGTTTCGCGAGGTTTCTAGTCGAGATGCCGGGCTCATTGAAGATGCGCACAGCCGGGCTCTTTATGAAGCGATCCGGCGGCACATGATCTTTCGGCTTGAGCGATATGTGGTTGGCGTGAACTGGAAAGACCGATCAGATCAGGATCGCGATACCTCAGAAGGGCTAGAGACCGACAGAGCGCGGGACCGCGTGCTGGCCATTGTGGGCTCGCTCGCTAAGTCGAAAGATGTTGAGATAGTTTACTACGACGAGGATCTCGTACGAGTTTCAGATGATCCTGATCAGGTTACGGACGACGCACTGAAGGCAATGTCGGCCGTCGCTGAAAGTCGCGGCGATACCGCGCTCCTCGGGCAGGTCGAAGGCGCACGAAAAAGGATCGAGGAGCTAAGGCTCTCTCGTGATGAGGCCCGTCAGGACGCCCAGCGTGCAATGGCCGAGCGGGCACAGACCGACGCACGCATCGCGTTGTTGGTTAAGCAAGCGGCGTTCCTTGGGAGTAGCTTGGATGTTGATGTTGAGCGCGTCCAATTGCTCATGCATCAAGCTACAATCCACCTTGGGCATGTGCGTTCCGCGATCGCAAATGCAGCGCACGAAGTCCGAACGATACTTGCCGCAGCGCAGATGCCAGATGACTTAGTTGATGTGGGCGACGTCGAGGATTTGCTGGCGGTCATCCGGCAATCTGCTCGGCGAGTTTCGGTTTCTATCGCCGGCGCGAGCTTGTCTGGCGACCGCCTGCGGACTGTTCTGTCATTCGCGCCGAACATCCGTGTCGATCTAGAGACCGACAAGGTGCAAGGCGACTTACTACAATTTCTAACCGAGTATTTTGATGTTCGCTTAGTCGGCGTTCCTGACATGCCGACCGCAACCTTCCATTCGTCAGGCCTCTCGCTTTATCGAGAGTTTTCCCCCGTGGATGTGGCGGTTCTGATAGACAATTTGCTTGATAACGCGCGCAAAGCGAAAGCTGGGGAAATCACATTCACAGCTACGCGGAAGGGGCAGAATGCAGTCCTTGTCACCGTTGTAGACGATGGTCTTGGAATTGATGACCGGCGAGTAGAACCGTCGAAAATCTTTGAAAGGGGTTACACTGGCTCATCCGCGGGAACCGGGCTCGGGTTATACAGCGTTCGCCAGATAGTTGAGGGTATGGACGGAACGATCGAACTTGTGGGCGACGGCAGTCGCGCCGATTTCGAAATAACAATCCCGGGGGAAACCAATGAATCTTGATATCGGGATCCTATGGATCGAGGATTCGTTCAATCCTCAGGAGGAAGTTGATCTAAAACGTAGGGTACAAGATGCAGGCTTCCTTGCTCGCATCAACACCATCCCTAATAGCGCAGGTATTGAGGATTTATCTCGCCGCCATCAGTTGTACCATTTGTACGATCTAATCTTGCTTGACTATCGATTGCAAGATGAGAATGGCGACGAACTTGCGCCACGAATTCGTGAACTTTTCCCCTCGACGACCATCCTATTTTATTCAGGCAGCGCTCAAGTCAATGATTTGCGCAGGATGATCGCGGAGAAAGAGGTCGAGGGAGTTTATTGCAGCATTCGTGATCGTTTTATCGAGCGGGCGGGAGCCCTTATTGACCAGACAGCCCGGTCTCTCGACAGGCTATCGGGCATGCGAGGCCTGGCCATGAGGGTTGTTGCCGAATGCGATGATCATATGAGGGCAGCGATCCTCTCGATGTCTGCACGAGATGTGAATTGCGCAGGTAAATCAGTCGATCTCGATGACGCGGTATTCAAGGATATGGATGGTCTTCGGAAGTCGTACCAAGAAGCGACCGACATAAGCGCGCGCATTGAAAGCCGTGCGGTCGATAGCGCAAAGCTTTTCGGTCACTTCCGCAGGCTAACAAAAGTGGTTGCTAGTGATCCTGGCAAATTCGGGTTAGACGCAGATCGGCTTGAACGGCTCCGCGAGCTGCGTAATGTGAGCTCTCAATATGACGAACGTGTCCTGCGGAAGCGTAACATTCTCGGGCACGTGAAAGAAGTGCCGACGGATGCCGGCTGGGAATTACAGGGCGCGGAGGGGATCGCCGTTTGCGACTTTCCCGATATTCGGCAGGCGTTCGCTACCCACATCGACGCATTCCGAGAAATGAGAGACCTCGTCACATATCTGGACGGCCAACAAACCGGCTAGCGTTTCACCCATCGCTTCCGCCAATAGGGGCGGCACAGCATTGCCTACTTGAGTGAATTTCGGGCAGGCATCGCGTCGTCTGCTACCGCCTGTGGTGTATGGGCCTTTAAAAGAAAACCAATCCGGAAAGGACTGTAAGCGAGCGTGCTCACGCACTGTCATTGCACGAGGCCTGGAGTAATGCACAAAATCGTCTGGCAGCGTGCTTAAGGTGGGTGATGGCGCATCCGGATGCAGCGGAGTAGTCGACCTCTTCCGTATGCCTAGGCGCTCTCGGTCTGCTGGCCGAAGGCACACTCCGCGTTCGCAATTCGCCAATATGTCTCGCATCCGGTCAATCGCGCCCACACTGTGACGCGGCAGCCGAAGGTCCGTTGGCGGCCCAATGCTACCTGTTCTCATCAGGCTTTGGTACGGCGTAGCAACCGCATCTGAGCGCCTCAGCGCTTTAAAGCCCAGATGCCCCCATTCAGCGTCGAGAACTGGCTCATAGTTTTCCTCCGCAAGGTCAGAAAGAGCTGCACTTGTGGTGGTGGGGCCAGGCCCCAGGCCCCTTGCCGCGACAAATCCCTTTCTCGCCACGCGCAGGCGCTGCATGGGATCGATACCCGGCAAACTTCCTTTAGGGGCCGCCATTAGAACGAACCTCGGACGTCGTTGTGGGACCCCCCAGTCGGCGGCGCGAACGATATCTGTCCAGGTGTCATAGCCGAGCGTTTCCAGCCTTCGGCAGACGTAGTCGCTATATGCGCCCCCTGTGCGATGCTTCATCGACTGGAAACCAACGACATTCTCTAGAAGCACAAGGCGAGGACGGACGATACTTACATATTCAAGATAGACGTCCACCATCTGACTACGCGGATCGTCCGGTCGTCGGAGACCATTCATGCTGAAGCCTTGGCACGGAGGTCCGCCAGCGATTAGTTCAACCGTGCCGCGAAGATTGGCGAGCTCTGCTGCGTGATGGCTTAGAATGTCCTGAGCAAGCCAAGCCCGTTTCTCCAACCATTCCGGCCAGTCATGCCGACTTGTTTCGGGGTCGAGCAAATTTGTTCGGTAGGTGTCGAACGCGTCTTTGTGCGCCTCAACGGCAAACAGGTTTGTGAACCCTGCCGAACGCAGCCCGAGCGAAAGCCCGCCACAGCCAGCAAAAAGATCGATGTATCTGGGTGCCATCTCGCTCTTGTACACCGACAATTGCTGATGTCCAGGACGGTCGACTTGTCAAGTCGCAGGTATCGACGGCGATGGGTCCGCAGACGGTCCGGCGTAACAACCGCCGAGCGGGTAACGCAATTCACTCCACCAGGGCGCAAATCCGCCGAAGCACTATTAGAGTTGTTTCTGAACGATTTAATCAATCCGAGCAGGAAAAGTCTGGACGGCAACCGGAGCTTCCAGCCTGGTGTATCCCAGTTTCGCGATGATGGAACTGCTTTCGAAGGCCCTTCTGCCTCGGCTACGATCAAGCGACCACGTAATGTGGAACGTTTTTCCATCGGGGCGCTCAATCTTACCGTCTATTTCAACTATCAGCGCCTCAAGACCTTCGCCATCGCTGACAATCCCAACAACCTTAGCGTCAACTGCTAGCGGCAGTGGTGTAGCCTCGGTGCCCACAGCCAACGTCACGTGATCCGCGACTACATCGGCCCAGCTCGGAATAAAGCGTTTGAGCAACGCGGCGCGATCTCGTCGATCGAGCTTCCAACCGATAAATCCCACGATGAAACCTTCCAGACGATGGCGGCAGCGTCCGAACGCTAGCGCCCATAGCGTGAAGTCGGAACCGCAATTGCCCGTTTGTAGGGCACACCAAGCGAGCGATCAACGCGACACGTCGGTTGCAACATGGCGGCGGTTTCGCCCCGGTCGCATCGGACGACGTGACGCCGACGTTCAGGCTGGGCGAAAGCCCCTGCAACTCGCGCAGGTCTCGCACGCCCGAGCGCTGCAACTGCTCTGCGCCATAAGCCGATACCGCGATCGGTACGTTCTGGATGTTCTCTGAACGTTTGGTCGCCGTGATGATGATGTCGTCCTTGTTCGTCGCCGACGCATCCTTGGGCGCCGGCGTCGCGACGGGCGCCGGGGCTGTTTGCGCACTTGCCCGCGCGGACGCCAGCAATGGCGGGGTCAGCAACGTCGCGACGAGAAGTATTTGCCTGGAGTTCATGATCGTGCCATCTCCCTGAGGCGCGTCTCGGGAGTTTCCGGCGCACCTTCACGGGCCGTCTGGCACCAATCCGGCGACGACACCGTCTCAATGGAGCGGACGGACGTTGCTTGGGACGCAACAATGGAAAGCGCCGACCGGCGATAAACCATCCGGCAACAACGAGCCGGTCGATTCCACGCCGGCCTGCCAGGAGAGAAGGCGATGGGCGATTTGTTCGACCTCAAGGGAAAGACTGCCGTAATCACTGGTTCGTCGCGCGGGATAGGCGCAGCGATGGCAATGAGGCTCGCCGAGTTCGGGGCCAACGTTGTCGTATCAAGCAGGGATCAGGCAGCGTGCGAGGCGACGGCACGAAAGATCGTGACGGCAACGCGCCCAGGCGCGGCAGTTGGTTTCGCAGCTCATGTAGGATCCAAAGACGCGCTGGCGGCGCTCGTCGCCCGCGCCGAATACACGTACGGCAAGGTCGATATCGCTATCTGCAACGCGGCCAGCAACCCGTTCATGGGAACCATGGACCGGATACCCGATGGCGTGTTCACCAAGGTGCTGCAGAACAACGTCATCTCGGTTCAGTGGCTGATCAACCGTGTGCTGCCCGGGATGCGCGCCCGGCGCGATGGTACGATCATCATCACCTCGTCGATTGGCGGTCTTCGCGGAGGTACGATGATCGGTGCTTATCAGACCTCGAAGGCCGCGACCGTCCAAATGGCCAGGAATCTCGCGATCGAGCTCGGACCGGACAACATTCGGGTCAACACGATCGCCCCCGGCCTCGTCCGCACCGAATTCGCCCGCGCCTTGTGGGAAAGCCCAGAGGAAGCCGCAAAAACCATCGCCCGCGTGCCGCTCGGTCGGCTGGGCGAACCCGACGACATTGCCGGCATGGCCGTCCTGCTCGCTTCGCCTGCCGGTGCGTGGATCACGGGGCAGACGTTCGTGGTCGATGGCGGCACCACGGCCTGATTGCGAGTCGCCTAACTGTCATATGGCGGTCGTACCCGAAAGGTCATGCGACGTTCGCTCCCCCGGCTTGAGCAGATCGAGGCCTTCATCGAAGCGGCGAACGGGCCGACTTTTCGGGCGGCCGCGGATCGTTGTGCGCTGAGCCCGGCCGCCTTCTCGCGCCGCATTCAGTCCTTCTCGGACCATGTCGGCGTGCGCTTGTTCGAACGTACAGCGGGGGGCGCTAGGCTCACCGAGGCGGGGCGCGAATTTCTGATCGAACTCGAGCCGCCCTATCTTGAGCTACGCCGCGCCGCCGAGGCGGTGGGTGACAAAGGCGGTCGCTCGGTCACGATTTCGCTGTCGCACTCGCTGGCGGTCGGATGGCTCATTCCGAGGCTCGAGAACTTCCATCGCCACCACGCGGACATCTCATTGTCGATCAAGACTGATCGGGGAGCACGCGCGGTGCGGTCGGGCGATGCCGATCTGGGCATCTGCTTTTCCGACATTGATGTCGCCGGTCTTGCCCATACCGATTTGCTCGACGTCTCGGGCACCCCCGTTGCGGCGCCCGGGCTCGCAAGGACACTCGATCACACCCGACTGGGTGATTACCCGCTATTCTCGCTGACCAAGCCCGAAGACCAATGGGACTGGTGGAGCCGCGCGACCGGCCACCCCCAGGTCACCGGTCGATTCACTCGATTCGAATTGATCCAGGCGCTCTACGAAACCGCCTCACAAGGGCTGGGCGTCGCGATCGGCGCCAGCCCGACGATCTGGCCCTATCTCGAATCGGGCCGGCTCGAGCGGATCGGGCTGCCCGTGGCGCGGTTTCCGGGCGGTTACCGGCTCGCCGCCGCACCGGACCGCAAGCGCCGGAGCGCGGTCGGCGCGGTGTGGCAATGGCTCGAGGAGCAAGCCGCGACGACACCCACGCTTGCTTGATCAATAGCGGATCGAGAAGCGCGCGAAAAACTCGCGGCCGTTGAAGTTGAGCCCCCCCGCCTCCGTATAGATACGTCCATCGGTCTGACCGATGACCCGATCGGGGTAGGCGTCGGTCAGATTGAGCACGCCGATGTCGAACCGGGTTTGCGCGCCCGCATCGATGCCCAGCGTCAGGTCGATCTGGGTCTTTGCCCCGAACCGTTGGACCGTGCCGAGCGGCGCGGCACGGAAGGGGCCATAATTGACGACGTTGGCATTGAGATGGAACGCGTCGAGCGTGAGCCCAAGGTTGGCGGTGATCTTCGACAACGGTTGCGAGTCGACGAGCACGCCGATCGACGTCGTGCCCAGCAGCGGCAGCGCCGGCAACACGGGATTGGTCCTGAGGCCGGTCAGCTTGTTGCGGAAACCGCCATAGCCAAGCGAGACGTCGACCAGGCCGGTCGAAGCCTTGCCCGCCGACCAGTGAAGCGTCGCCTCGATCCCTTCGGACCGCGTGTCCGCGGCGTTGGTGAAGAAGCGGACCTGCGACGCGTTGGTGATCCCGTTTGCAAGCAGGATCGCGGTCACCGTGGCGCCCGTCAGCGATTCGCTGAACGTGATGCGGTTCCTGATGTCGATACGGTAGAAGTCGACCGACAGATCGAGCCGCTTTGCCGGCGTAAGGACGATCCCGGCCGAATAGTTGCGCGACGTCTCCGCCTTGAGCGGCGTGGCGCCCAGCGCCTTCGACACCTTGTCGCTGACCGCGAAGTTGCCGACGTTGACGAGCACCCCGTTCGACAGCTGGCTGGTCACCGTCGAGAAATATTGCTGCTGGAGCGAGGGCGCGCGGAAGCCGGTGCTGATCGTGCCGCGGAATGCGACGAAGTCGAGCGGGCGCCAGAAGAGCGAGCCTTTCCAGGTGGTCCGGCTGCCAAAGTCGCTATAATCCTCGTACCGGACCGCGCCGCCGAGATCTAGGCCGCGCGCCAGGCTAACCTCGGCATCGATATAGGCACTGAAGGCATGCCGGCTGACGTCGATCGGCGCCGGCGGGTTGTAGCCCGGAAAGCCCTGCGCACCGGCACCGTTATAGGATAACGGCTCGCCCGGGCGAATCTTGTACCATTCGTACCGGTGCTCGATCCCCAGCGCGAGGTTGGCCCCGGCCAGGATATCGAATATCCGATCGACCGTCAGGTTGGCGATATTCTGGGCATAGCGCTGGCCGCCGCCGTCGAACTTGGTCGGGCTGCTGGCGCCCAGCGACGTGTTGACGGTGTTCGCGACACGGATGTCGGCGCGATTATAGCCGGCGGTATCGCTGAGATCCCAGTTCCACCCGGCGATCGTTCCGCGCAGGCCAATCGCGCCGCCGACGTCGAAGGTCCGCTGCCGGATCGCGGGCAGGAACCCGTTCGGATAAAAGGTCGGCGCGACCGTCGGCAGCCTGAACAGCGGCGTCGATTGGGTATAACGCCACGCGCCGGTGGCGAAGGCATAGGCGGTCAGGGTCGACCCCAGCGGGACTTCGCTGTTGAGCGCCACATTGGCGTCGCGCGTCGCGGGGTCGCCAAGGCGCTGGGTGATTCGCCCGAACCGCGGGTCGATGTCGGCGGCGTTGGTGAAACCGCGCGAGCGCAGGTCGGCCGACAGCGTCAGGAACCCGTCACCCCCCAGCGAAATGCCGTTGCGTGCCGAGGCAACGACAGTCCCGCCCTCCCCGCGTTCGGTCGCCCCGCCCTGGAGCGATGCATAACCACCCCCCGCATCCTTGCGCAGAACGATATTGATGACCCCGGCAATGGCGTCCGATCCGTATTGCGCGGCGGCGCCGTCGCGCAGCACTTCGATGCGATCAATCGCCGACACCGGAATGGTGTTGAGGTCGACCGGCACGGTACCCCGCCCGACGCCGTTGTTGGTGTTGATCACCGCAGCGGCATGACGGCGATGCCCGTTGACCAGCACCAGCACCTGATCGGGGGTCAGTCCGCGCAACGTCGTCGGACGCGACCCTTCGGCCGAGGGCGAGGTGACCGCGGGAACGAAATTCAGCGACGGTGACAGCGCCTCGAGCGAGCGTGCGAGATTGTCCGCGCCCTGATCCGACAAAGTATCACCGCTAAGGACGTCGACCGGCGCCGGGGTGTCGGTTCGCAAGCGCGGTGTCCCCCGCGATCCCACGATGACGATGTCGGGCGACGCAGCGGGTGTGGCAGAGGAAGCCGTCGATTGCCCCCAAGCGGCCGGAGCCGCGGCGGCGGAAAGAGCGGCGGTGCTGGTCAGGAGCAGGCGGCGAATCATCGTGGGTCCCCCAATGCGGTCGCCGCGCCAATGGGCTGAGGGGTGCCGGTCGGCCAACGCAAAGGCTGCGTCGCGTGTTGTGCGCAATGCAACTTGCACGACACGCAACGCACGGTGCCGGGCTTGCGCTTTGCGCGCCCTGGATCGTGCGGCAGGTCCCGCCACCGAACACAAGCGAACGAGGTGTCATGAAGATTGCGCTGATCAGCGATACGCATCTGGCCGCGATGGCCGAGGATTTCGTGGCGAATACCAATGCGGCGATCGATTGGGTCAACAGCGCCAGCGTCGACGTCGCGATTCACCTTGGCGACATCACGATGAACGGTGTCCTGCACCCCGAGCAGATCGAAGAGGCTCGTCGAGTCCTCGACCGCCTCGCCGCGCCCCTTTTGTGTGTGCCGGGCAACCACGACATCGGAGACAATCCGGTACCCGGTTGTCCGCCGGCGGAACAGCTCGTCGATCCCCAGGCGCTCTCGCGCTTTCGCGAGGCGTTCGGACCCGATCGCTGGGTTTATCCGGCCGACGAATGGGTACTGATCGGGTTGAACGCGCAGCTGTTCAATACCACCAGCGAAGAGGAAACCCGTCAGTTCGACTGGCTCTGCGCCGCGCTCGCCGAGGTCACCGGGCCGGTCGGGCTATTCCTGCACAAGCCATGGCTGCGCGACTCATTGCAGGATCAGGAGCGGCATCCGCGCTACATCCCGTTCGAGCAGCGCGTCGCGCTGGCGGAGGTGTTTTTGGGACATGACCTGCGGTTCGTCGCGAGCGGACACACGCATCAGCTCCGCCGCCTGACGGACGATGGCATCGAGCACTTCTGGGTGCCATCGACCTCGTTCGTGGTGCCGGATGCGATGCAGGAATGGATCGGCGAAAAGATCGTCGGCGCTGCCCTGCTCACGCTGGACGGTGTCGGTTACGCGCTGGAATTCCAGCGCATCCCCAATGCACGGCACCTCGATCTCGGGGACTATCGATCGCTTTTTCCGAAACTGAACGAAATTCTCGACCGATGACCCGGCCGCGCACCGGCGGCGCCTATGCAGTCTATGCCCTCCTGGTCCTGATGGTCGCCTATGTCACTGCGTTCGTCGATCGGCAGATCCTCAACCTTCTTGTCGAACCGATCAAACGCGATACGGGATTGGGGGATACCGGGATCAGCCTGCTGCAGGGACTATCCTTCGCGCTGTTCCTGTCGGTGGGTGGACTGCCGATTGGACGGCTGATCGACACGCGGCGGCGCGTGACCATTCTTGGGTTGGGCATCGCTTGCTGGTCGCTCTTCACGGGCTGTTTCGGCCTGACCCGCAACTATGTGATTATGCTCTTAAGTCGGGTCGGCGTGGGCGTCGGCGAAGCAACGATGACGCCATCGGCCTATTCGCTTCTGGGAGATTATTTTTCGCCGCGCCGCTTGGGTGTCGCAGTCGGTGTCTACGCCATGGGAAGCTATATCGGCTCGGGCCTTGCTCTGATTCTCGGCAGCACGATCCTAAGCATGCTGCCCCACGGTGAGGTAGCCTTACCGCGGCTTGGCAATGTGCGGGACTGGCAGGCGATTTTCCTCCTGCTCTTTCCGGTCGGCCTCCTCGTCGCTTTGTGGGTCGCAACGCTGAAGGAACCGGCCCGGCGCTCGATCGGCGACGATGCCGTGCCTCCATTGAGCGAAGTATGGCGTTATGGCCGCGCGCACTGGCGAGCGATACTGGGCGTCGATCTGGCCGTGGGATTCACCAATATGGCGGCCTATGGCCTGCTGTCCTGGGCCCCTGCGCTTATGGGGCGAGCGTTTCATCTGGCGCCCGCGCAAGCGGGATGGCGCCTCGGGCTCGTCATCATTTCGGCGTGCTGCTGTGGAACCGTGGTCGCAGGACTAACCGGCGATGCGTTGCGAAAGCGCGGTCTAGCGACTGGTCGATTGGTCGTTATGCTCACGTCGGCCTGCTGCGCGGCACCTTTCGCGATCATGGCGCCGCTCGCTTCCGGCCCCACCGATTTCCTCGCGTTGGCGTTCGGGCTCCTGTTCTTCCTTGCCGCGGCGCTGGGGTCGGGACCGGCCACGCTGCAGGAAATCACGCCGAATCGGATGCGCGGGATGCAGCACGCGGTGGCCGTCCTGCTCGCCAATCTTCTCGGAATTGGGATCGGTCCGACGGCCGTCGCACTGATCACAGACCAGGTGTTCCATCGTCCTTCCGGACTCCCCATGGCGATGGCGATTGCCCTCCCCGTCATGCTCGTAGGTGCCGCGGGCATGAACGTGATCGCGCTCAGACACTATGGCCGCGCGCTTCGGGCGAACGATCAGACAGACGTTGCGTCGCGATGCTGAAGGACATCCGGTTGTGCTGATCGGCCAAAGACAGGGACGCGACTTCATCGTGCGGCACGGCGAAACGGTGTTCAACGCCGCTCGGAGGCTGCAAGGCGACTACGTTCATACGCCGCTGACACTCAGCGGTTTCCGGCAAGCAGACGCGATGGGCGGAAAGCTGCGCGAGATTTTGGGACGCAAGCCGTCGCTGACGCTTTGGGCCTCGCCGACGGGCAGGACGCTGCAGACTATGGCGATCATCGCGGAGCACCTTGAACTCGACTGGCACGGCGTCAAAACCGACGGCCGGCTGCGCGAAATCGAGATGGGAAGCTGGGGCGGCCGTGACTATGACGAGCTGGAGCGCGACCTCGGCGCCAATCGCATACTGTCGCCATGCGGCGCGCTATGGCCGGCCCCGGACGGAGAAAGCTATCCGGACATTGTGGAACGGGTGTCGGCCTGGCTCGCCGAAACCGATGGGGACCCCGGCGACCGGCTGGTGGTGATGCATGGGATTTCGAGCCGAGTCATGCGCGCCCTGATGACGGGGGAGATAATCGACGACGACCTCGGTGTTCCGATCTCGCCCGACCTGACACAAGGTTCGATCGCCGTCGTGCGGGCAGGTCAGCACGAGTTGCTCCACGAAGGCACGGGCCAAGCTCCCGCCTGATCTTCAAAGTTACGGACAATCACCCGCCGGAACCCGCAACGGACGTTGCGTGATCCGAGTTTCCTGCTTTCCGGGGTTGGTGACATCGGCGGTACGACCCTGGTTAGTTGGCCAGTCACAGGACTCCCCTCTGAGCGAGCGTAATGCTCGCTCTTTTTTTGCGCCAACCGATGGCCATGATTGTCGTCCAACGGCGCCGTCAGAGAAAATGCACCGATCGCTAGGAGCAGACAGCTAGCGGCCTCGAATGCATCGTCAGCGAAAACCAGCCAGTCCGTTCCGCTACTTCAATTCATCGCCTGACCCGCGCCGCCAGAAAACGGAACTAAGGCCACGTCAGCTTATGGAGTTGATTACCGGATCGCTCAATGTCCACATTTAGGGCGCTAAGCCGCCCGATTTGAGCGCGTCCCGCCCGCGTCTACGGTCGGGCGCCCTCAACTTTTGTTTCGATCCGCTCGGCGAGGAGTAGTGCATCTTCGATATCGACGCCGACATACCTGACTGTGTTTTCAATCTTGGTGTGGCCGAGCAAAAACTGGATCGCCCGAAGATCGCCGGTGGCCTTGTAGATCATAGATGCCTTCGTTCGGCGCATCGAATGAGTCCCATACTCGGCACACCTTAGCCCAATGGCGGTCACTCATTCATCGACGAGCCGAGCGTATTGCTTGGTGCTTAAATGACCGGAACGATCGATCCGACTTGGAAAGGCGTGGTCGTCAATCGTGCCGCCGCGACGCTCCAGCCAAATTAGAAGGCTCGATCGAACATCAGCGGTCAGCTCGAACTGGACGGGCCGCCCGGTCTTCTGCTGGATGACGATCGCGCGGGTTCTGATCTCAGCGACCTGACACTAAGTCGCTGATCTTGATTGACCAAGTCGCAGCCGCAGCTTGTTGTCGCTCGCTAGATCGAACAGCGCGCGATCGCAACGTCGCCCCTCGCGTTCAGGAAAAAACGCACGGCCCATATTTGTTTTTGGGTCAGTGGCCACTTGGTGCCGATCATTTTCCCGGCATTCCAAGCCGGGTGAGCCTGCATGGCGGGATCGTATCTCGAATAGCCCATGTTCATTCTCCACGGCCCTGATTGGCCGCGGAGAAGCTCGCGCTAATGTCCTGCGTCTTGGTGTCGACCAAAGTTGCCGCTTCCGAAACCCAGCGTGAAAACCGCTCCTCCATCAGACGCGTTTTTGGCCGAAATCGTGACCTTCATCGCATCAGCAAATCCCTTGGCGATCGCCAGCCCAAGCCCGCTGCCCCCGTGTCGATCGTCGCCGCGCCCTCGCGCGAAGGTCTCGAAAACATGGGCTTTCAGGCCCGCCGGCAACCCCGGTCCGTGATCACGCACGGACAGTTCAACATGGTCGGCAGTCCGCTTGCCGACAATCTCGATCGCGCCTTCACCGCCATGGACTGAAGCATTGGCGAGCAGGTTGATCAGAATGTGATGGAGGAGCGTTGGATCGGCTTCGACCAGCGGCAGGTTTGGCGGGACACGCAGGTCGATATGACTGCCATTGAGTAGTGTCTTCAGGTCGTGCACCGCGCCCGCCACGGCGTCAGTAAGATCGATAGGTTCGAGCGTGAGATTTAAGGCACCGGAATCGATCCGCACCATATCGACCAGATTGTCGAGGAAGCGGCGCAGGCGCGCAACTTCTTCCCGCGCGATCGGCACCGACGGCTCGTCCGGATGCTCGGCTGCAATGGCGTCAATCGCAGCGCCCACCGACGTCAGCGGCGTGCGCAAATCGTGCCCGATCGACGACAACAACGCCGCGCGCAGGCGATCGCGTTCGCGCAGGACGGAAACTTCGCGCAACTGGCCTTCGAGCGTCAGTCGCTCGTGCGCCAGCGCCGCCTGGCCGAGCAACGTCGCAAGCAACACCGCGCGCTCCGCCCCGACCGGGTTGCCGCCGTCCGCGGCCGACATGCCAACGACCCCCAGCACGCCGAGTGAGGTCTTGAGCGGCTGAAACTGCCAGTCGGCCGAAACCAATGTGCCCGTGCCCGCGCCCGTCGCCTCGCCCCGGCTCCACGCCCAGTCGGCGGCGGCGCGATCGACCGGGCCGAACGGGGTGGTGCCATCGGGTGCAGCCGCAATCCGTTCGAGCTCGCCGTCGCGCTGGTCGAGCAGCACGACCGATACGCCGAGCAGATGCGCCATTTCGTCGCAGATTGTCTGGCTGGTACTCTGCCAGTCGGACGCACGCGCCAGTGCCTGACCGAACGCCGCGACCGCCGCATTTTCCTGAGCACTGCGCGCACCGATCGTCGCGCGGACTTTCAGCCGGCCGGTCAGATTGGCGGTGAAGGTGGCGATGCCGATCAGCACCAGCATCGTCAGCAGACTTTGCGGATCGGCAATCGTGAAGGTGTAAAGCGGCGGCAGGAAGAAGAAGTTATAGGCGAGGCCCGAGAAAATCCCGGTCGCGATCCCTTGCCCCAGCCCCAGCCGCGCCGATGCCAGGATCACCGGCAGGAGAAAGATCAGGTCGATCCCGCCGACTCCGATCAGCGGCTCGACAAGTCTGCCCAACGCCGTGGTCGCGGCGACCAGCAGCACGATCGCGGCGGCGTTGAACGCCAGGCTCCAGTCGCCACGGACGATACCGCCGCGTTGCTGTGGCGCGCCCTTCCCCGCCGGGATCACATGAACCGCCAGGCCTTCGGTCGTCGCCAGCATGGCATCGACCACCGATCCGTGGCGCAGCGCGAACCACCAGCTGCGCACCGATTTGCCGATGACCAATTGAGTGGCGCGCATTTCGTCGATCTGGGTGCGCAGTCCGGTCACGACGTTTTCCGCCGGAATCGTCGAAATCGTCGCGCCGAGGCTGGCGGCAAGGGTCAGCGTATCGGCAATCTGGCGGCGCTGTTCTTCGCTGAACCCCGCGGTGCGCGGGGTCTCGATCGACACCGCGTGCCACGACGCCTTGAGCGCGTCGGCGAGGCGCTTGGCAGTGCGAACCAAAGTGTCCGACCCCGGCAGTTCGCTGACAGCGACGAGCACGCGCTCGCCGCCGGCATAGGTGCCTTCGACCGCTTGAGCGTCGAGATGTTCGAGCATCGATTGGTCGACGCTCTGCGCCGCCCGGCGCAGTGCCATTTCGCGTAACGCAGACAAATTGGCCTTCGAAAAGAAGCGGTCGAGCGCACGGGTCACTTCGGCCGGGATATAGACCTTTCCGCCCTTCAGTCGCTCGATCAGCTCGTCGGGCGGGAGATCGACGACTTCGACTTCGGCGCCGTCGAACACGCTGTCGGGCACCGTTTCACGCACACGAACGCGCGTGAAACTGGCGACGACGTCGTTGAGGCTTTCGACGTGCTGGACGTTGAGCGTGGTGTAGACGTCGATCCCGGCGTCGAGCAGCTCGAACACGTCCTGCCAGCGCTTGGGATGGCGGCTGCCCTCGACATTGGAGTGCGCGAATTCGTCGACCAGAGCGAGTTGCGGGTGCCGCGCCAACACGGCGTCGATATCCATCTCGTCGAGCTTGTGGTTGCGATAGTCGATCTGCCGGCGCGGCACGACTTCGAAGGGTTCGACAAGCGCCTCAGTCTCCGCGCGGCCGTGCGTTTCGACGATCGCGACCACGACGTCGACTCCGGCCTTCAGCCGCTCGGCACCCTCGCGGAGCATTTCGAACGTCTTGCCCACGCCCGGAGCAGCACCGAGGAATATCTTGAGCTTGCCGCGCTCCTCACGCCGGGCAACGCGCAACAGCGCATCGGGAGAGGGACGGTCATCAGTCACCGTTAAAGCCTAGGCACCGCTCGACTGCGCTGAAAGCCACAAAGCGCCAAAACTAATGCGTTCTTAATGCGCAGCGGTGGTTTTACCCGGCGAACCTTAATGCCCTTCGTCCCTAGATGCCCCTCTCGATCCATCCAGTCCCCGCAGCGGGACCAATCGGGAAACGGGATATGCAGGATTTGTTGTGGCTCGCCGCGCTCGGCGGACTTGTCGCGCTGACGCTCGCTTATGTTCGCTTGTGCGACTGGGCCTGAACCGATGTCACTTCATCTGACCATCGCGGCGGTCACCGCCGTGTTCCTTCTCCTCTATCTCGTTGCCGTGCTGTTGCGGCCCGAGCGCTTCTGACCGGGACCGCGCCATGACGTTTCAAGGCTGGGCGTTGATCGCCCTTTTCGTCGCCATTCTGATCGCGCTGGCCAAGCCGATGGGGATGTGGCTGTTCGCGCTCTACGAGGGCCATCGCACACCCTTGCACGGCGTGCTGGGGCCGATCGAACGCGGCTTCTACAAAGCCGGCGGGATCGATCCCCACGCCGACATGAGCTGGCGTCGCTACGCCATCCACATGCTCGTGTTCAACCTGGCGCTGTTGCTGCTCACCTATTTCGTGCTGCGGTTCCAGGACCTGCTGCCGATGAACCCGCGGGGGTATGCCGGGCTCACCCCGGATGGCGCGTGGAACGTGGCGATCAGCTTTACCACCAACACCAACTGGCAATGGTATTCGGGCGAAGCCGCGCTGTCGAACTTCAGCCAAATGTTCGGGCTGGTGATCCATAACTTCATGAGTGCGGCGACCGGTATCGCGCTCGCCTTCGCGCTGTTCCGCGGCTTTGCCCGGCGCGAGGCCAAGGCGATCGGCAATTTCTGGGCCGATACGACGCGCATCACGCTCTATCTGCTGCTGCCGATTTCGATCGTGTACGCGCTCTATCTGATCTGGAGCGGCGTGCCGCAGACGCTGGCGCAGTCGATCGACGTGACCACGCTGGAAGGCGCGAAGCAGACGCTCGCATTGGGCCCGATCGCCAGTCAGGAAGCGATCAAGATGCTCGGCACCAATGGCGGCGGGTTCCTCAACGCCAATTCGGCGCATCCGTTCGAAAACCCGACCGCGCTGACCGACTTCATCCAGATGCTGTCGATCTTTTCGATCGGCGTCGGGCTGACCTGGTGCTTCGGCAAAGCCGTGGGCAACACGCGGCAGGGCTGGGCGATCCTCAGCGCGATGCTGATCATCTTCGTCGTCGGCGCCGGCATCGCCTATTGGCAGGAAGCCGCCGGCAACCCTGTGCTCCATAACCTTGGCGTCGCCGGGGGCAATATGGAGGGCAAGGAAGTCCGCTTCGGCATCGCCGCCAGTTCGCTGTTCGCGACCGTCACCACCGCCGCCTCGTGCGGCGCGGTCAACGCGATGCACGACAGCTTCACCGCGCTCGGCGGAATGATCCCGATGATCAACATGCAGCTCGGCGAAGTTGTCGTCGGCGGTGTCGGCGCGGGTATCTACGGCTTCCTGCTCTTCGCCATTCTCGCGGTGTTCGTCGCCGGGCTGATGGTCGGTCGCACGCCCGAATATGTCGGCAAGAAGATCGAAGGACGCGAGGTCAAGTTCGCGGTGCTGGCGATCGCCGTGCTGCCGCTGCTGATCCTCGGCGCGACGATGATCGCGTCGGTCACCACGGCGGGGCTTGCGGGACCGCTCAACAAGGGCGCGCATGGCTTCTCGGAGATCCTTTACACCTTCAGCTCCGCGGTCGCGAATAACGGCTCGGCGTTCGCCGGGATCACCTCCGGCACGCCATTCTACAACGCGCTGATCGGCATCTGCATGTGGGGCGGACGCTTCTTCATGATCGTGCCGATGCTCGCCATCGCCGGCAGCCTCGCGGCCAAGAAGCACACGCCGCAATCGTCGGGGTCGTTCCCGACGACCGGACCGCTCTGGGTTGGCCTGCTGGTCGGGATCATCCTGATCATGGGTGGCCTCACCTTCCTGCCCAGCCTCGCGCTCGGGCCCATCGCCGATCATCTCGCGATGATCAGCGGCACGCTCTCCTGAACGGATCAACCATCATGTCCGCACCAACCTCGATTTTCACCGCCAATCTGATCGTCCCGGCGATCGGAGACAGCTTCAAAAAGCTCGATCCGCGCCAGCTGATCCGCAACCCGGTGATGTTCACGACCGCGGTTGTCGCGACCCTGCTCACCGTGCTGCTCATCCTCGGCGGCGAGAAACTGGGCGTCGCGTTCCAGCTCCAACTGATCGTCTGGTTGTGGCTGACCGTGCTGTTCGGCACGTTCGCCGAAGCCCTGGCCGAAGGACGTGGCCGGGCTCAGGCGGCATCGCTGCGCGCGACCAAGTCCGACCTTCAGGCCAAGCGACTGATCGGCGTTGGGGATGCATGGGGCATGGTCGGGGCTGCGCGGCTCGAGAAAGGCGATCTGGTACTCGTCGAAACCGGCGATCTGATCCCCGCCGACGGCGAAGTCGTCGAAGGCGTGGCCAGTGTCAACGAAGCCGCGATCACCGGCGAAAGCGCGCCCGTCATCCGCGAGGCCGGCGGCGACCGTTCTGCCGTCACGGCGGGTACGCGCGTTATTTCCGACCGGATCACGGTGCGCGTTACGCAGGAACCGGGACAGGGTTTCCTCGACCGCATGATCGCACTGGTAGAAGGCGCCGAGCGGCAGAAGACGCCCAACGAGATTGCGCTGACGATTCTGCTGGTCGGGTTGACGATTATCTTCCTGATCGCGGTCGGCACTATTCCCGCTTTCGCATCCTATGCCGGCGGCGGCGTGTCGGTGGCGGTGCTCGCCGCGTTGCTGATCACGCTCATCCCGACCACGATCGCCGCATTGCTGTCCGCGATCGGCATTGCCGGGATGGACCGGCTGGTGCGCTTCAACGTCCTCGCCAAATCGGGCCGCGCGGTCGAGGCGGCGGGCGATATCGACGTGCTGCTGCTCGACAAGACCGGCACGATCACGATCGGCGACCGTCAGGCGAGCGAGTTCCGCGCGCTGGCGACGGTCGATACCAAGGTGCTGGCCGAAGCGGCGCTGCTCGCCAGCCTGGCCGACGAGACCCCCGAAGGCCGCTCGATCGTCGTGCTGGCGCGCGAAAAGTTCGAAGCGAAGTCGGAAATGCCGGCCGATGCGGTCGTCATTCCCTTCACCGCGCAAACCCGCGCGTCGGGTGTGAAGTTTGGCGAGAGCGTGGTGCTCAAGGGCGCGGTGGACTCGATCTTGAAGGCACTGCCCGCGGACATCGCCGGGGCCGCCGAACTGAAGAAGATCACCGACGAGATTGCCCGCGGCGGCATGACCCCGCTGGCGGTCGTGCGCGACGGCCGGTTGCTCGGTGCCGTGGCGCTCAAGGACGTGGTTAAGGCGGGGATCCGTGAGCGCTTCGGCGAACTGCGCAACATGGGCATCCGCACCGTGATGATCACCGGCGACAATCCGCTGACCGCCGCCGCGATCGCCGCCGAAGCCGGGGTCGACGATTTCCTCGCCGAAGCGACGCCCGAGGACAAGCTCGCGCTGATCCGCAAGGAACAGCAAGGCGGGCGGCTGGTTGCGATGTGCGGCGACGGTACCAACGACGCCCCGGCGCTCGCGCAGGCCGATGTCGGCGTGGCGATGAACACCGGCACGCAAGCCGCGCGCGAGGCGGGCAATATGGTCGATCTCGACAGCGATCCGACCAAGCTGATCGAGGTGGTGGGGCTGGGCAAGCAATTGCTGATGACGCGCGGCGCGCTGACCACGTTCTCGATCGCCAACGACGTCGCCAAATATTTCGCGATCATCCCGGCGATGTTCGTGGTGCTCTATCCGGGGCTGGGCGTGCTCAACGTGATGGGGCTCGGCACGCCGCAATCGGCGATCCTGTCGGCGATCATCTTCAACGCGCTGATCATCCCGTGCCTCGTCCCGCTTGCGCTCAAGGGGGTAACGTACCGCCCGATGCCCGCAGGCCCGCTGCTCGCGCGTAACCTCGCTATCTACGGTCTCGGTGGCCTGATCGCGCCGTTCGTCGGTATCAAGTTCATCGACCTCGCCGTCACCGGCCTTCACCTCGCCTGAGGACATTTCCCATGTATTTCGATTTCAAAACCGCTTTGCGCCCCGCCATCGCGCTCACGATTGCCTTCGCGCTGTTGCTCGGCGTGATCTATCCCCTCTCGATCACGGGGATCGGACAGTTGCTCTTCCCCGCTCAGGCCAATGGCAGCCTGATCAGCGAGGATGGCAGGCTGATCGGTTCGACGCTGATCGGCCAGTCGTTCAGCGACCCGCGCTACTTCCACGGCCGCCCCTCGGCGGCGGGCAAGGGCTATGACGCCAGCGCCTCATCGGGGTCAAACCTCGGCCCGGCCAGCCAGGCGCTGAGCGATCGCGTCAAGGCGGACGTCGCCGCTGCACCCCCTTCGCCAGGAACATCGGTCCCCGCCGATCTGGTGACGACCTCCGCCTCGGGGCTCGATCCTCATATTAGCCCCGGGGCGGCTTTTTATCAGATCGCGCGCGTCGCCAAGGCGCGCAGGATCAATCCGGCGAAGCTGCGCAAGCTGGTCGACGACAATACCGAAACCCCGTTGCTCGGCTTCATCGGCGAACCGCGCGTCAACGTGCTCGCGCTCAACCTCGCTCTCGACCGGATGACCGCGCGGCCGTAACAAGCCGCATGGCCGCGCAGCACAAGGTTCTGGTCGTCGAGGACGACGCGCATATCCGCCGGTTGTTGCGTGTTGCGCTGGAACGCGTGGGGTATGCGGTGGCGGAGGCAGGAACGGCGCGCGCGGGGTTGTCGCTGGTCGATATCGACAAGCCCGACGCGGTGTTGCTCGACCTTGGCTTGCCCGATCGCGACGGCCTCGAACTGATCCAGCTGATCAAGGCGCGCTCGCAGGCGATATTGCTGGTTGTTTCTGCGCGCGAAAGCGTAACGGAAAAGGTCGCTGCATTGGACCTTGGCGCCGACGACTATCTGACCAAGCCGTTCGACACCGAAGAGCTGCTCGCCCGATTGCGCACTGCATTCCGCCACCGTCTTTCGAACCAGGCTGAGCGCAACGTCGTCACGGTTGGCGAGGTCGAGATCGATCTGGAACATCGACGCGTTCGCCGCGCCGGTGCGGAGGTTCATCTGCCTCCGAAAGAGTATGACGTGCTGGCCGAACTCGCCAAACGCCCCGATCGCGTGATTGGCCATGCCCAGCTGCTGCGGACTGTGTGGGGGCCGGCGCAAGAGAGTCGTGTCGATTACCTGCGGATCGCAGTCCGGGGTTTGCGCCAGAAACTGGAACAAGATGCCGCGCGCCCGCGCTTGATCACCAACGAACCCGGTGTGGGATATCGATTGGCAACCGACCAACGCCGCGAATCTCAGGACTAGCAGCGAATTTCAAAGGGGATCGCGAGCGATCCCGAGCGGCAGATTTTGGTATTCGTCGACGGTTCATGCAACGACCGAAATGGGGCGCTGAGCGGCCGTTGGCGATGTGAGCGAATTTGTGTCGTTGCCTATTGTTGTCAAAGGTTTCTCGTCATTATCAACCGTCGTTATTTGATAAACACGAATGCAGCTAAGTGATTGATATTGATAATATAAAGATACGCTCTCAGCCGGTCCTTGGTTCGAGCCCAAGTGCGTCGACCATCATTCTTCCGTACATCTCAGGTACGTAGATCAGTCCCGGCCGCGAGCCTGCGCGCGTAATGGCGCACCATCGTCGCCGATTTAAAGCCCACCAGCTCCCGCAGCACCGATGCGGGCACGTCATTTTGCCGAAGGCGGCTCGCCAAGGTATGCCGCAGGTCGTGGCATCCGGGGCGAGGTGTATTGCGTCCGGTGATGTGCTGCGATCGAATCGCAGCGTATTTGCCAACCCGCCTCGACAAGCGGATATCGCAAGCTAATAGCGTTAGGTTTATAAGTGGATGGAGAGGGTCTTGGTCGACGCATCGAGGATACCCGTGATCGCGGCGATAGGGGAATGGGTCGATCGACCCGATTCTCCGGAAGCCGCGCTGGAGCCCGTCGATTTGATGGCCAACGCCATGCACGCGTGCGACGCCGATGCCGGCATCGCGCTGATGCCGGCAATCACCTCGGTCAGCCTGATCGGATTGGTCAGCTGGCGCTATCAGAATCCGGTGCAATTGTTGTGCGAGCGGCTCGGCATTTCCCCCGACGAAAAGGTCAATGCCAGCATGGGCGGCGAGACGCCGGTCCGGCTGGTGCACGAAGCCGCGGTGCGGATCGCCGCGGGCGAACCGGTGGTTGCCGCGGTCGTCGGCGGCGAAGCGACCAGCGCGCGTGGCCGGGCGCGCAAGGCGAAGGTCGCCCTGCCCTGGACGCCCGCCGCCGCGCGCGAGGACACGGTGCGCTTCCCGTCGAGCAGCTTCGCGATGAGCCCCGTCACCCGCGACCTCGGCATCACCGATCCCGCGCAAATCTATCCCTTTTACGAGATCGCCACGCAGGCCGCCTGGGGCCAGAGTCCCGCGCAGGCGCATGCCGAATCGGCGGCGCTGTGGGCGCGCTACGCCGAAGTCGCCGCCGCCAATCCCAATGCGTGGATCCGCACCGCGCCCGATGCCGATACGATCGCCGGCGTCACCGCCGACAATCGCATGATCAACTGGCCCTATCCCAAGCTGATGGTCGCCAATCCCTCGGTCAACCAGTCCGCCGCGATCGTTGTGATGAGCCTGGCCCGGGCGCTCGAACTGGGCATTGCCGAAGACCGGCTAATCTATATCTGGGGCGGCGCTGCGGCGCGCGAGCCGGAGGACTATCTGCAGCGCGACCGATACGACCATTCGACCGCGCAGACTGCGGTGCTCGACCGGGCCGTGGCGCTCGCCGGGGGCGATGCCGGACGGTTCGACCATCTCGAACTTTATAGCTGCTTCCCGGTCGTGCCGAAGATGGCGTTGCGCACGCTCGGCGAAGGGGTCGCAGGACGCGCGCCCAGCGTGGCGGGCGGGCTGACCTTCTTCGGCGGGCCGCTCAACAATTATATGGGGCATGGCATCGCCGCGATGGTACGCACGCTGCGCGCGCATGCTGGCGACGTCGGCTTGCTCTACGGGCAAGGCGGCTATGTGAACAAGCATCATGCGCTGATCGTCAGCACCACCCCGCCCGAGGCGCCGATCGCGACCGACTATTCGGTGCAGGCCGCCGCCGACGCCGCCCGCGCGCCCGTCCCGCCGCTTGCGCCCGGCTATGCCGGCCCCGCGACGATCGAGACCTATACCGTCACCTATGCGCGCGACGGCGATCCGCTTCAGGGTGTGGTGATCGCGCGCACCCCGGCGGGCGAACGCGTCATGGCGCGCGTGCCGGTGGCCGACGCGGCCACGCTCGCTTTGCTGACATCGTGGGACCGATCGGCGGTGGGCGTCACGGGACAGGTGCGTACCGACGTATTCGGCAAGCCCGTCTTCGCCGCGGGCGAAGCGTTTCCCGATCGTGTCCGCAGCAGCTGCATCGTCGAGCGCGAGGGTGCGCTGACGATCGTCACGATCAACCGGCCAGACGCGATGAACGCGCTCGATCCGGAAACCAATGCCGAACTCGCCGAGATCTTCGACGCCTTCGCGGCCGATCCCGATCAATGGGTGGCGATCGTCACCGGCGCGGGCGACCGCGCCTTCTCATCGGGCAACGACCTCAAGGAAACCGCCCGGCGCATGGCGCGCGGCGAGCCGCTGGAGACGCCGGTTTCGGGCTTTGGCGGACTGACCGCGCGCTTCGACCTCAACAAGCCGGTGATCGCCGCGGTGAACGGCGTGGCGATGGGCGGCGGCTTCGAAGTCGCGCTGGCCTGCGACCTGATCGTTGCGGCCGACACCGCGGTCTTCGCTCTTCCCGAGCCCAAGGTCGGGCTGGCGGCGCTGGCCGGCGGATTGCTGCGGCTGCCCCGGCAGATCGGTGAGAAGCAGGCGATGGGCATGATCCTGACCGGCCGCCGGGTGAGCGCGGACGAAGGCAGGACGCTGGGCTTCGTCAACGAGGTGGTGCCGGCCGCCGACCTGATGGCCGCCGCCCGGCGCTGGGCCGCCGACATCATGGCGGTCAGCCCGATGTCGCTGCGCGCGTCGAAGGAAGTGGTGCGCGAAGGGCTGGCCGCACCCGATCTCGCCACTGCCTATGCCGGACAGAATCGCTATCCGGCGGTGCGCGCGCTGTTCCGCTCGGCCGATGTACGCGAAGGGCCACTGGCCTTCGCGCAGAAACGCGCGCCGAAATGGCGCGGCCGCTGAGCGGCGCACGATTCACGGGAGAGAACGAATGATCCGCACGCGTTTTACCGAATTGTTCGGCGTCGAGCATCCGATCGCGCAGGGCGGAATGCAGTGGGTCGGCACCGCCGAGCTGGTCGCCGCCGTCGCCAATGCGGGCGCGCTCGGCTTCCTGACCGCGCTCACCCAGCCCACGCCCGAGGCCCTGGTGCGCGAAATCGCGCGCACGCGCGAGATGACCGACAAGCCGTTCGGCGTGAACCTCACCATCCTCCCCTCGATCACGCCCCCGCCCTATGACGAATATCGCCGCGCGATCATCGAAAGCGGCATCAAGGCGGTCGAAACCGCGGGCTACAAACCACAGGAACATGTCGACGCGTTCCAGGCGGCCGGGGTCAAGGTGATCCACAAATGCACCGCCGTCCGCCACGCGCTGTCGGCGGAACGGATGGGCGTGGATGCGATCTCGATCGACGGCTTCGAATGCGCCGGCCACCCGGGCGAGGACGATATTCCCGGGCTGATCCTGATCCCGGCGGCGGCGGACAAGGTGACGGTGCCAATGCTAGCCTCGGGCGGCTTCGGCGACGGGCGCGGGCTGGTCGCGGCGCTGGCGCTGGGCGCCGACGGCATCAACATGGGCACGCGCTTCGTCGCGACGCGCGAAGCGCCGGTGCATGACGGGATCAAGCAGGCGATCGTCGCGAACGACGAGCGCGCCACCGAATTGCTGTTCCGCAGCTATCGCAACACCGCGCGCGTCGCCAAAAACAGCATCGCCATGGAAGCGGCGCGGATCGAGCGCGAGGGTAATCCATTCGAAGCGATCTCGCACCTCGTAAAGGGTACACGCGGCCGCGAGGGGCTGATCAGCGGCGATCCGGAGCACGGCATCTGGACCGCGGGCATGGTTCAGGGCCTGATCCACGACGTGCCGACGGTGCGCGACCTGATCGAGCGGATCGTGGCCGACGCGGAAGCGATCATCGACCAGCGCCTCGCCCGGCTCACCGTCGAGCGCGTCGCCGCTTAAGGCAGGCCGTCAGCAGCCTGACGCGTCGGTTAAGCGCCGCGAGCCTCGGCCCGGAAATCGCTGACGGGCTCACCGCAGCAGATACCCGCCATCGACCACGAGCGCGTGGCCGCTGACATAGGATGCCTCGGGCGCGGCGAGGAACAGCACGCAGGCGGCGACGTCGGCCGGGGTGCCGATCCGCCGCGCGGGGATCTGGCGAAGAAATTGCTTCATCATCGCCGCATCCTCGCGCGCCCAGTCGAGGATCTGGGTGTCGACGAAACCGGGGGCGACCGCGTTCACGCGAATTCCCTCGCGCGCCCACATGTCTGCGATCGACCTGGTGAAGCCGAGCAGTCCGTGCTTGCTGGCGGTGTAGCCGGGCCGGTCGCGCAGCGCGATGAAGCTCGCGCTCGACGCCACGTTGACGATCGCCCCGCGCGCCGCCGCCAGCCGTTCGCGGAAGCGATAGGTCAGATCGACCACCGCGGTAAGGTTCACCTCCACGACGCGCGCATAGCCCTCGAGCGAATATTCGTCGTCGCCGGCGGTACCGGCGTTGTTGATCAGGATATCGAGCGCCGGAATCGCCTCGGCCAGCGCGGCGCGCTCCTCGGGGGATTCCATCCGGACCCGGGTGTAAGCGAAACGCGTCAGATCGGCGTCATAGTCCGCCGCCGCCGCGCGCGTGCCGGTGACGTGCACGCGCGCGCCGGCATCGGCGAAGGCGCTCGCGATGCCCAGCCCGATGCCCTGGGTGCCGCCGGTGACCAGCACGGCCTTGCCCGCGTAATCGAAGCGCAGCGTCATCGGACACCCTCCGCGATGCGCCGGGCGGTGCGGGCCAGCAGATCGATATGCCCGACCATCGCGCCCGCGTCGGCGGACGAGGCATTGCCACGCAGCATCCGCCCCTTGATCCCGTGAATGATCGCGGCGAGGCGGAACAGGTTGAAGGCGATATAGACGTCGAGATGCGCGATCGCCTCGCGCCCCGTCCGCCGGCAATAGGCGGCGACATACGCCGCTTCGTCCGGCATCCCGAGCGCGGCGAGATCGCGATCGGCCAGCCCCCAGGGGATCGCCGAGGGAACGCGGTACATCATCAGGTTATAGGTGAAGTCGACCAAAGGATGACCGAGCGTCGACAACTCCCAGTCGAGCACCGCGAGCACGCGCGGCTCGGTGGGATGAAAGATCATGTTGTCGATGCGGAAGTCGCCATGGACGATCCGCGTCATCTCGTCCTCGGGCGCGTGCTCGGGCAGCCATTCGACGAGAAAGTCGAGATCGGCGGTGCTACCGGCGAGGTCATCCTCGCGATACTGGCGCGACCATCGCTCGATCTGGCGCTGGAGATAGCGGCCGGGACGCCCGTAATCGCCAAGCCCGATCGCTTCGGGATCGAGCATGTGGAGCGCGGCGATCGTCGCCCCCATCGCCTCCTGATGCGCGCCCTTGTCGTGGGTCGCCACGCCCGGAAACCCGCCGTCCCAGAAGATGCGCCCCTCGACCAGGTCCATGACGTAGAACCACGATCCGATCACATCGTCGTCGGTGCACAGCGCGTGGACGCGCGGCACCGGAAAGCCTGCGCCCGCCAGCGCCCGCATCACCCGCGCCTCGCGATCGACCGCGTGCGCGCCCTTGAGCAATGGCCCGCCGGGCTTGCGGCGCATGACGTAGAGACCGCTCGGCGCGGCGAGCCTGAAGGTCGGGTTGGACTGGCCGCCGCTGAATTGCTCGACCGTCAGCGGGCCGCGAAAGCCCGCGACGTTCGCCGACATCCAGCGCTCGAGCGCCGCCACGTCGAACCGGGCATTCTCACGCACGCCGGTCGTCCCGCCGCCACTGGTCATGTGGCCATGGCCGCCAGCGCATCGCGCTTGATCTTCTTCGCGAGGCTCCATTTATGGACCTCGGTCGGGCCGTCATAGATGCGGAAGGCGCGGATTTCGCGGAACACCTGCTCGACGATGGTGTCGCCCGAAACCCCGGTGCCGCCCATCACCTGAACGCAGCGATCGGCGACGCGCATCAGCGTCTCCGAGACCGCGACCTTGGTCATCGAGCTTTCGGTGCCGCCGTTGCCGCCCGCGTCGAGCACGTCGGCGCACCAGTCGATCATCAGTTCGGTCTGCTTCAGATCGATCATATTTTCGGCAAGCATGAAACCCACGCCCTCGTGATCGATCAGCGGCTTGCCGAACGCGTGGCGCTTCACCGCATAAGCGGTCGCGATCTCGTGCGCGCGAGTCGCGGCGCCGTGCCAGCGCATGCAATGGGTCAGGCGCGCGGGGGCGAGACGGATCTGCGCGAGCTTGAACCCCTCTCCGGGCGCGCCCAGCATCTGATCGGCGGGCACGCGCAGCTTCTCGATCGCGATCACCGAGTGGCCGCCCGGCATCGAGCTGTCGATCGTGTCCAGCACGCGCTCGATCCGCACGGCGGGATCGGGCAGATCGACCAGAAACATCGTCGCCCCCGCCTCCGCCAGCGCCATGATGATCCCCACCTTCGCACCGACCGCGCCGGTGATGAACGCCTTGCGCCCCTCGATCACCCAGTGGTTGCCGTCCAGCGTCGCGCGGGTCTGGAGCATCGACGGGTCCGACCCGGCCCCGCCTTCGGCGGCCGGTTCGGTCATGAAGAAGGCCGAACGCGCCTCGCCGCCGACCAGCGGATCGAGGAAGCGACGCTTCTGCTCCGCACTCGCCGCCTTGCCGAGCAGGAACATGTTGCCCTCGTCCGGCGCCGCGACATTGACCGCGACCGGCCCGAGCGGCGAGACCCCCGCCGCGCGCAGCACCCTGGCCACATCGCGATGCGTCAGGTGGCTGCCATCGGCGCGCAGGTGCGGCGTCATCACCCCGGCCGCGCGAGCCAGCGCGCGCATTTCCGCGACCAGCGAATCCTGTACGCCGTGCCCGCCCGCGCGCGGATCCTGTTCGAACGGAATGATCGTCTCGCGGACGAACGCCTCGACGCGGGCGGCGATCGCCGCGCCTTCTCCTGCTTCGATCGTCACACTTGTCTCTCCTGTCATCGGTCGCGCCCGGGCACGGTCAGCGCATCGGCCGACGCATCGCCGAGCAGCATCCCGCCATCGACCTCCAGCACCGTGCCGGTGATGTATCTCGCCTGATCGCTCGCCAGGAACAGCGCGGCGTCGGCGATATCGCGCTTGGCACCGTAATCGCGCAGCGGGATTCGGCGCTTGATCGCCGCCGTCGCTTCGTCGGACGGGGCAAGGCGCGCCATCCCCTCGGTATCGCCGATCGGCCCGGGCGAGATCGCGTTGACCCGCACGCCCGCCGGACCCCACTCCATCGCCAGCGTGCCGGTCAGGTTGTTGATCCCGGCCTTGGCCGCGCTGGCATGCGCCTGGAACGGGATCGGCCGCTTCGCCTGCCCCGCCGAGATCGAGATCAGCGATGCGCCAGGCTTGCGCAGATGGTCCCACGAGGCCCGCAGCACGTTGAAGGTGCCGATCAGGTCGATCTCGATCACGGTGCGGAAGGCATTGGCCGACAGGCCGACCGCCGGTGCCAGAAAATTACCCGCCGCGCCCGAAATCACCACGTCGATCGGCCCGAACCGCGCCGACGCCGCCTCGAACGCACGGGCTACCGCATCGTAATCGCGCACGTCCGCCGCCATGCCGATCGCCTCGGCGCCGGTGGCGCGCACCGCGTCCGCCGCGGCGGCGACACGATCTTCGCTGCGGCTGATCAGCGCGACGTTCGCGCCCATTTCGGCGAAGCGCAACGCGATGCCGAGATTGATGCCGCTCGAACCGCCGGCGACGAACACCGTCTTGCCGGCGAACGCGCCTTCGCGAAACAGGTCCATCATAAGCTCCTCAACGGTATGGCTGATCGTCCCACCACGGGAAGAAGTCCGGCATGTCGTGCGAGACCCGATCCGGGAAGGTCGCCGGGCGCTTCTCGAGGAACGCCGTCACGCCTTCGGCGACGTCGGCGCTGCGGCCGCGCGACAGGATGCCGCGGCTGTCGATCCGGTGCGCCTCCATCGGATCGGTCATGCCCAGCCCGCGCCACATCATCTGGCGGATTAGCGCGACCGAGACGGGAGCGGTGTCGTCGACGAAACTCCGCGCGATCGCGCGCGCCGCCGGCAGCAAGTCGCCCGGGGCATGAACCGAACGCACCAGCCCACCGTGCAGCGCCTCCTGCGCATCGAACACGCGCCCGCTGAAGCACCATTCGAGCGCCTGCGAGATGCCGACGACGCGCGGCAGGAAATAGGAGGATGCCGCCTCGGGCACGATGCCGCGCCGCGCGAAGACGAAGCCGATCCGCGCCGACTCGCTCGCCAGGCGGATGTCCATCGGTAGCGTCATCGTCGCGCCGATGCCGACCGCCGGACCGTTGATCGCCGCGATCATCGGCTTGAGGCATTCGAAGATGCGCAGCGTCACCCGGCCGCCGCCGTCGCGCGCGGCATCGGCCGAATAGTTCAGCGATCCGTCGAGCCGCTCGACGCCCTCTTCATAAACAAAGGCATTGGCGCCCTCCGACAGATCGGCACCGGCGCAAAAGGCGCGCCCTTCGCCGGTGACGATAACAACGCGCACCGCATCGTCGCGATCCACGCGATCGAGCACGTCGAGCATCTCCTCCATCATGCGAACGGTGAAGGCGTTGAGCTTTTCGGGCCGGTGCATGGTGACGGTCGCGATGCTCTCGGTCACGTCGTAGCGGATCGTCTCGTAATTCATTGCCGTTCCCCGCTCATAGCGACTGGCCGTCATCGATGACGAAATCCGATCCGGTGACGTTCCGGCTCGCGTCGGACAAGAGGTAGAGCAAGCTCGCATCGAGCGAATCCTCGTCGAGCATCCGCCGCCGCGGCCAGGTCGCGATGTGGCGCTTGCCCCCGTCGGTATCGAACCAGTCGCCCGAAAGCTCCGAGCGGATATAGCCAGGCGACAGCAGATTGACGTTGGGACCCGAGCGCCATTCGCGCGCCAGCACCCGCCCCATATGCGTCACCGCCGCCTTGGACGCGCTATACGCCACCGTGCCCGGCGTGCGCATTTGCGCGGTGATCGACGAGATCAGGACGACCCGCCCCTGATCCGCGATATCCGCCGCGCGCATCCGTCGCGCGCCTTCGCGTGCGGTAAGGAACACGCCGCGGACATTGACCGCGAACAACTGATCGAAATCGGCTATCTCGATGTCGAGCGCGCGGCCTTCGTAATTCACGCCGGCATTGGCGACCACGCTCGTCACGGTTCCGAACGCCGCTTCGGCCGCGTCATAAGCGGCGATCACCGACGCTTCGTCGGCGACGTCCAGCGCGACCGCCAGCGCCCGCCCGCCGCGAGCGACGATTGCGGCACATAAAACATCGAGCCGGTCGACGCGGCGCGCGCCCACCACCACCGCCGCCCCGGCATCGGCGCAAATCTGCGCAAACCGCGCGCCGATCCCCGACGACGCACCGGTGATCAGCACGGTACGGCCCGCAAGCATCGCCATCGCTCAGGCGCCGGTGAAGGTGGCAGGGCGCTTCGCGACGAACGCCTTCACGCCCTCGCGATGGTCGGCGGTACGACCGGCGAGCCGCTGGAGGCGGCGCTCGGCCGCCAGCGTCTCGTCCCAATCGCCATCGAGCGCGGTCCAGGCCAGTTGCCGGATCAGGCGCAACGAATAGGCGCTGCCGGCCAGCCGGGTCGCCAGCGCCATCGCCTCGGCCTCCAGATCGGCATCGGGTACCAACCGGTTGATCAGCCCCCATTGCAGCGCGGTGGCCGCGGGAAGCCGCTCGCCCAGCAGCATCATTTCGGTCGCGCGCGGCCGGCCGATCGTGCGCACCAGCAGGTGCGACGACCCGCCATCGGGCACCAGCCCGATTTTCGGGAACGCCTGGAGAAAATAGGCGGTGTCGCTGGCGACGATCATGTCCGCCGCCAGCGCGAGCGACGCGCCAACGCCCGCCGCCGGGCCGCGCACCGCGCTGATCCACGGCACCGGCATATTGCGCAGCCGGGTCATCAGCGGATTGATATGGCTGTCAAGCGCCGCGCCCGAATCATAGTCCGGCGATTCCATCACCGAATCCATGCCGACTCCGATGTTCGCCCCCGAACAGAAGCCGCGTCCGGCGCCGGTAAGGATCATCGCGCGCGCGCGCGCCGAGACGTCGTCGAGCAGCCGGTCGAACGCCTCCAGCATCGCGATCGTCACCGCGTTGAGCGACGCCGGGTCGTTCAGCCTGAGGATGGCGACATCGCCCTGCCATTCGAGTTCGATCGTGTCGCTCATGTCTGGGTATCCAAATCGTTGAAGGTCGCCGGTCGCTTGTCCATGCCGGCGGCGACCGCTTCGCGCTGGTTGGGCGTGCCGAACAGGGCGGACTGCTCCGCCGCTTCGGCCCGCAGGATCTCGGCGCGGGGCCCGCCGTGACGCAACAGCCTTTTGGCCGCGCGGATCGCATCGGGGCTCAGCGCCGCGATCCGCCCCGCCAGCGCAAGCGCGACCGCCACTGGATCATCGGCAAGCTCGGTCGCGATGCCCAGCCGCAGCGCTTCCGCGCCGCCGAACACACGCGCGGTAAAAACCAGCTCGGCCAGCACATCGGGGCGTACCAGATCGGGCAGCAGCGTCATCCCCGCCATGTCCGGAACGAGGCCCCACCGGGTTTCCATCAATGCCAGCCGTGCTTCGGGATGGACGATGCGGATGTCGGCGCCCAGCGCGAGTTGCAAGCCCCCACCGAACGCTACGCCATGGACTGCCGCGATCACCGGCACCGGCAGCGACTGCCATAGCAGAACGGCATGCTGCGCGATGTTGGCGCCGTCCGCCACTTCGGTATGGATGTCGATCGACCGCTCGCCCTCGCCCGTCGCGGCGCGCAGCCCGTCGAGATCGATTCCCGAACAGAAGCCGCGCCCTTCGCCCGACAGCACGACCGCGCGGCATCCGCCATGGCGCATCACCGCGCCGCCGGCTTCGACGATCGCGTCGATCAGCTCGGCATTGAGCGCGTTGATCTTTTCGGGCCGGGACAGCACGACATGCGCGACGGGGCCGACCCACTCGATCCGCAGCACGGGCATCACGCGATCTCCAACGTGCGGGCGATCAACAGCTTCATGATCTCGCTGGTACCGCCATAGATGCGCTTGACGCGGACATCCCGGTACATCCGCGCGATCGGATAGTCGTTGATATAACCATAGCCGCCGAAGAATTGCTGGCAGCGATCGACGATCGTCTGCGCTTGTTCGGACAGCCAATATTTCGCCATGCTGGCGGTCGCCGCATCCAGCTCGCCCACCATGTACCGGGCGATGCAATCGTCGACGAAGCTGCGGCCGATCACCCCCTCGGTCTTGCAATCGGCCAGCACGAACTGGGTATTCTGGAAATCGAGCACACGTTTGCCGAACGCCTGCCGCTCGCGGACATAAGCGAGCGTGTGATCGAGTGCGGATTCGATCAGCGCGAGGCATTCGATGGCGATGATCAGCCGCTCCTTGGGAAGCTCCTTCATCAGCTGATACAGGCCCTGCCCCTCGACCCCGCCGAGCAAATTGTCGGCCGGGACCTGAACATTGTCGAAAAAGAGTTCGGACGTATCGCCCATCTCAAGCCCGATCTTGTCGAGGTTGCGCCCCCGCTCGAACCCGTCCGCCTCGCGGGTATCGACGACGATCAGCGATATCCCCTTGCTGCCAGCATCCGGGTCGGTTTTGGCAACAACGATGATCAGCTCGGCGAGTTGGCCGTTAGTGATGAACGTCTTTTGGCCCGTCACCGCATAGCCGTTGCCGCTGCGCCGGGCGACGGTGCGGATGCCCTGCAAGTCCGATCCGGCGCCGGGCTCGGTCATGGCAATCGCGGTGATCGTCTCGCCCGATACGATGCCGGGCAGCCAGCGCCGGCGCTGTTCCTCGGTGCCGTACTTCTCGATATAGGCGGCGCAGATCGCGTTATGCAGCGGCACGCCCCAGCCTTCCGCGCCGATCAGGCCCAGCCGGCGCATCAGCACCGCCTCATGCCGGAAATCGCCGCCCGCGCCGCCATAGTCGGGCGACACCGACAAGCCCAGCAGTCCGGCCCGTGCCATTTCGTCCCACGCCGCGCGCTCAACGATGCCATCCTCGCGCCACTTCGCCTGACGATCCTCGGGCGCGATCTCGGCAAGCGCGCGTGCGACGCTGTCGTCGAACATCGCCAGCTCGTCGTCGATCCAGCGCGACGGTGTGGCGAAGACGCTCATCGGATCAGCGCGCCGCCATCCGGATCGCGCCGTCGAGGCGGACGTCCTCGCCATTGAAATAGCCGTTCTCGATCATCGCCAGCGCGAGACCGGCATATTCCTCGGGCTTTCCGAGCCGTTTCGGGAAGGGCACCGACGCCGACAGCGCATCGACCACCTTGTCGCCCGCGCCGAGCATCAGCGGGGTCATGAAGATGCCGGGCAGGATGGTGTTGACGCGGATCCCTTCGCTCATCAAGTCGCGCGCCACCGGCAGCGTCAGGCTGACGACGCCGCCCTTCGACGCCGAATAGGCCGCCTGCCCCATCTGGCCGTCTTCCGCCGCGACCGATGCGGTCATAACGATCGCGCCGCGTTCGGTGTCGGCCAGCGGATCGAGCGCGAGCATCCCCGCAGCCGCCTTGGCGACGCAGCGGAAGGTGCCGACCAGGTTGATCTGGATGATCTTGTCGAATGCATCGATCGGGAAATGCTTGATCGCCCCGTCCTCGCGCGACCGGCTGGCGGTCTTGATCGCGTTACCCGTGCCCGCGCAACAGACCAGTACACGCTCCTGTCCATGCGCCTCACGCGCCTTGGCGAACCCGGCGTCGACGCTTTCCTCGCTGGTCACATCGACCTTGCAGAAGATGCCGCCGATCTCGGCAGCGACGGCCTCGCCCTTCTCCGCATTGAGATCGAAGATCGCGACCTTCGCCCCTTTAGCGGCGAGCGCGCGCGCGGTCGCTTCGCCCAGCCCGGATGCCGCGCCGGTGACGACCGCGGCGATCGATGCGTTGATTTCCATTTCTATCCCCTGCCTGCGCCGTTCAGGCGTCGATGCGCTCGATGATGATCGCGGGGGCCATGCCGCCCGCCGCGCACATCGTGACCAGCCCGTAACGGCCGCCGGTGCGTTCGAGTTCGTCGAGCACGGTGCCGATCAGCATCGCGCCCGTCGCGCCGATCGGATGGCCGAGCGCGATCGCGCCGCCATTGACGTTGACCTTGCTGCGATCGAGATCGAGGTCGCGGATGAACTTCTCCGCGACCACCGCGAACGCCTCGTTGATCTCCCACAGGTCGATGTCGTCCTTGGTCAGCCCGGCCTTGGCCAGCACCTTTTTCGCGGCCGGCACCGGGGCGTTGAGCATCAATGTGGGGTCGTCGCCGATATTGGCGGTCGCGACGATGCGCGCCCGGGGCTTCAGCCCATGCTTGTCCGCATAATCGCGCGATGCGATCAGCACCGCGGCGGCGCCATCGACCACGCCGGACGAGTTTCCGGCATGATGGACGTGCTCGATCGTCAAATCGGGATAGCGGCGATTGATCTGCTGACGAAACGTCGTTCCCGTATCGTCATAGGCCCAGTCGGCGAGCCCCGTGAATGCCGGTTTGATCTGCGCCAGCCCTTCCGCCGTGGTCTGGGGGCGCGGATATTCGTCATGGTCGAGCAGCACGTTGCCGTCGTCGTCGATGACCGGCACGATCGACTTGTCGAACCGTCCCTCGGCGATTGCCTGCGCTGCCTTGCGCTGACTCTCCAGCCCGAAGGCATCCAACTCCTCGCGGCTGATCCCCTCGATGCTGGCGATCGCGTCGCCGCATATGCCCTGATGCGACTGGGGGTGGCTGGCGTCGAGCCGTTCGTTGTGCGAGCCCATCAGCGCGGGCGCCATGCCCGCCGCCTGCTCTTCCGCCGCGACCGTCGCAGTGTAGCTCATCATTTCGGTACCGCCGGCAACGACGAGATCCTCCATTCCGCTCATCACCTGCGCCGCCGCGAGGCTGACAGTGGTGATGCCGCCGCCGCAAAAACGATCGAGCGTCATGCCGCTCGCGGTTATGTCGTATCCGGCATCAAGCGCGGCCATGCGACCCAGATCGCCGCCCTGCTTGCCCTTCTGCGTCGAGGTCGACCAGATCACGTCGTCGACGTCCCCGGTATCGAGCGCGTTGCGCTCGGCAATCGCCTTGAGCACCGTGGCGGCGAGATGCTGCGGATGCAGGTGCGCGAGCGCGCCCTTGCCGAGCTTCCCAATCCCGCGCGGCGTGCGCACGGCGTCGATGATCAAGGCTTCCGACATTGCAATCACTCCAGTCGTTCCGGTTGATGGTCGGACCTAATCAATCGATTAAACATGTCAACCATCTGCGCTTGCCGCTGCGGCGATCGCCGCCTCCGCATCGGCCAGCACAAGGGGATCGAGCGGCTCGACGATCCCCGTCGCGATCAGTTCGGCGACACGCGACTCCGGCAGGCCGAGCCATTCCGCGACGACCGCCGCGCTGTGTTCGCCGACCAGCGGCGCGGGGTGATCGAGCGCGTCCTGCACCGCAGCCGAGCGTATGTGACAGCGTTCGGCGACGACGGTTTCGCGCAAATAAGGATGCCCCTCGGTCCGGTAGAAAGCACGCTCGCTGAAATAGGCGAAGCCCGGCAGCTCGGCGAGGCGCAGCATCGGCGCGGCGGGCACACCGGCGTTTTGCAACAGGTCCGCCGCCTCTCGCGGCGCCCGCGCCGACAGCCACGCCGCGATCGCCGCGTCGATCGGCGCGCGCGCCGTCAAGCGCCGCTCGGCCGTGTCGTAAGCGGTGCCGTCGAAGCCGATGACGTCGCACAGCGCCTGCCAGTCGCGCTCGCCCCGCACTGTCACGACACACCATTCGTCGTCGCCCGCCGCCGGATAGACCGACCACGGCCAATCGGGCGCGCGACCGATCGGCAATCCCGCCGAAACCCGCGCCGCATCCTCGGCGAAATGACTCAGCATCACTTCGGACTGGGCAACGCTGGCGCTGCCACCACGTCCGGTGCGCAGCCGGCGGATCAGCAGCGCGACCACCGCCATCGCACCGATCCGGCCGGCGACATGATCGGGATAGATCGTCACCGAGTCGCTGAACCCCTCGGCATCGTCGGGGTAGCGCCACGCCAGCGTCAGCCCGGTCGCGGCGCGCACCAACGGGCCATAGCCCATGCGGCCGCTCCACGGCCCCGTCGCGCCGAACGCGGAACTGTCGGCCATGACGATGCGCGGATTGATCGCCGCGACCTCGGCATGGGACAGACCCAGGCTCTCGAGCGTGCCGGGCTTGAAGTTCGAAAGAATGACATCCGCCTGAGCGGCAAGATCGAGGAACAACGCCCGCCCCCCGGGCGCGCGCAGATCGAGCCCCAGGCTGCGCTTGTTGCGATGCCCGGCAGCGAAGCTCACCGACATCCCATAGCTCAGATAGGATTGGCGGTTGCCGTCCGGGTAGGCCCGGCTCTCGACCTTGATGACGTCCGCGCCCTGATCGCCCAGCAGTCGCGCCTGCTCCGCGCCAACCACGATCACGCCGAGATCGAGGACCTTGAGCCCCTCGAACGGCCGGGCGCAGCGCGGTCCGGGAGGTGCGGGGAAGGCCGCCGGCTGCGGTGCGTCCGCGCCCATGCGCGTACCGTCGATGGTCACGACGCCGTTGGGCAGCAGCAGCGGCGCGGCACCGGTCCGCTCCAGCTCGCGCAGCGCCCCGCGTTCGCGCAGGTGATCGGTAGCCAGATACTCCGCGAAGGTCAGCACGGCCGAAATCGGCACCCCGTGGCGATTGCCCTCGGCTTCGAGGTCGGCGCGCGTCCGCGTCGCGAAAAACGCCGCGATCGCCGGCAGCAGGTCGGGCGACTTGTAGCGCACCGTCATCTTCTCGAACTCGGGCGAGGCGAATTGCGCCGGTTCGCCCATCCAGCGGAACATCCCCTGCCATTGCCGCCGCGCGAGCAGGCAGATGCGGACATGCCCGTCCGCGCAGCGCAGGATCGGATATTGGAAACCGCGCGCCGGCCGGTCGCGCGAGAGCAGATGCGCGGGTTTGCCCATCGTCGCGCTGCCGCTGATCCCATAGCCCGGATCGAGCGCCTGTACCGCACCGTCGAGCGCGGCGAAATCGAGATGATCCCCCTGCCCGGTGCGCAGCGCATGATAAAGTGCGGTGACGAGCGCATAGGCCGCCTGTGCCGCGGCGCATTGATAGGCAAGATCGCCCGGCGGGAGCAGCGGCGGTCGCCCGCGAATGCCCGAGCGCGACAATTCGCCCGACAGCGCATGCAGCACCGGTCCGGTCGCCTGCCAGTTCGACAGCGTATTGCCGTCGCCGAAATCGCTGACCGCCATCGTCACGAGGTCCGGCCGCGCGGCGCGCAAAGCCCCGAGGTCGACCGGCTGACCGCGATCCGCGACGATCGCATGGGCACGCTCGACAAAAGCGTCCAGTGAAGCCGCGACATGCGTGGTCTTGCCCGCATTGGCCGCCATCCAAGTAAGATCGTCAGGACTCGGCGCGACATCGTCGATCCGATCGACCTGCGCGCCCAGTTCGGCGAGATAGCGCGTGATCGGCGCAAGCGGCCCGCGCACCAGATCGACGACGTGAATTCCGGCAAGGGGTCGGTCGATTTCGCTCAACCCTGGGGCCCTCGCTCGAAGCGCGGAAGGTTGGCGGGAATCTCGACCCATGGCAACGCCGACCGAGTCCAGATGTGCATGGCCGGCGCGAAATCGCCGGGTTGGTCGAGCGTCCCGGCCTTAACCGCGATCAGCTTGGGCGAGGCACCCGGCACCGAGCGGATCGGCGAACCGCACGACGGGCAGAATTCGCGCGCGATCGGCGTGCCCGATTCCGTATCGGGGTCGTGGTACGCGTCGAGCGGCCCGGTGACCGTCATCGTCGAAGCGCGCACGACCAAATTGACCGAAAAGGCCGCCCCCGATTGTTTGCGGCAACTGGTGCAATGACAGGCGGCCACCATCAGCGGCTCGCCGGCAATTTCGTAGCGCACGGCACCGCAATTGCATCCACCGCGCAGCGGTTGGTCCTGGTCCATCGATCCTCTCCGGCAGCGATTCTTCGCTAGGCCCCTTTTATCTAACCCCGTTAGGTTGTAAACCGCTCGCCAACTAACAGTTAACCGATTAATGCAAATTGGACGAGGAGCGGATTATGGCGATTTTGGTTCGGAACGGCTACCCTATGCTGATCGACGGCGAACTGGTATCGACCGACGGCGGAATCGATGTACGCAATCCGGCGACGGGCGAAGTCTTCGCGCAGGCGCCCGCGGCCGGCGCCGCCGAACTCGACCGCGCGGTCGCCGGCGCGAGCCGGGCGTTCGACAGCTGGAAACTCACCCCGATGGCCGAGCGCAAGGCGGCGCTGATCAGGGCGGCCGACATCATCGATGCCAATGCCGCCGAACTCGGCGCGTTATTCACACAGGAGCAGGGCCGTCCGCTTCCGGGCGCCAAGGCCGAAGTGCGCGGCGCGGCGATGTGGCTCAAGGCGGGGACGATGCTCGATATCCCGATCGACGTGACCGAGGATAGCGATACGCGCCGGATCGAAGTCCACCATGTGCCGCTGGGCGTGGTCTGTGCGATCGTGCCGTGGAACTTCCCGGTGCTGCTCGCAATCTGGAAGCTGGGTCCGGCGATCATGGCCGGCAACACGATCGTGCTGAAGCCCTCGCCCTTCACGCCGCTCACCACGCTGCGCATCGCCGAGCTGATCAAGGACGTCTTTCCCGCCGGTGTGCTCAACGTCATCAGCGGCGGTGACGAGCTCGGCCCGCTGATGACCGCGCACAAGGGATTCGCCAAGATCAGCTTCACCGGATCGACCGCCACCGGCCGGCGCGTGATGGAATCGGCCGCCAAGGATCTGAAGCGCATCACGCTCGAACTGGGCGGCAACGACGCCGCGATCGTGATGCCCGACGTCGATGTCGACGCGGTCGCCGCGCAACTGTTCGAAGGCGCGTTCCACAATACCGCGCAGGTGTGCGTGGCGACCAAGCGGCTGTTCATCCACGAGGACATTTACGACCGGCTGCGCGACCGCCTTCATCAGCTGGCGCGCGAACTGCCGGTCGGCGACGGGACGGAGCAGGGCGTGCGCTACGGCCCGGTCCAGAACGAACCGCAATATCGTCGGGTCACCGCGCTGATCGAGCAGGCGCGCGCGAGCGGTCTCACGCTGCTGGAGGGCGGCGCAGTGCCCGAGCGCGGCTATTTCGTGCCGCTGACGCTGGTCGACAATCCGCCCGACGATGCTCCCGTCGTCGTCGAGGAAGCGTTCGGGCCCGTGCTGCCGCTGCTCAAGTTCCGCGATATCGATGATGTCGTGGCACGCGCCAACGATACCGAATATGGTCTGGCCGGCGCGGTCTGGTCGACGGATGTGGAGCAGGCAATGGCGATCGCTCACCGGCTCGATACCGGCACGGTCTGGATCAACCAGAACCTTCAATCGACTCCCTTCACCCCGCTCGCGGGGGCTAAGCAATCGGGGTTCGGACAGGAGAATGGCGTGCCCGGCTTGCTCGAATTCACGCGGCCAAAGGCGATCTACATCCCGAAGACGGTCGCGGCCGAATGAGCCTGGCGCTTTCCGACGGGGATGCGGCGTTCCGCGACGAGGTACGCGCGTTCCTGGCGGAGGCGCTGACGCCAGCGCTGCGCCGCGCCGGAACGCTGATGACCAGCGTCTATTGCGATCATGAATCGCAGCTCGAATGGCAGGCAAGGCTGCATGCGCGCGGCTGGGCGGCGCCGTCGTGGCCGGTCGAGCATGGCGGCTGCGACTGGTCGATCGTCCAGCGCTACATCTTTCAGCGCGAACGCGTTCGGGCGGGTGCCCCCACCTCACCGCTGGGCATCAACATGGTCGGCCCGGCGATCATGCGGTTCGGCAGCGCCTGGCAGAAGCAATATTTCCTCCCGCGGATGCTCACCGGCGAGCATTACTGGTGCCAGGGCTATTCGGAGCCGCAGGCAGGATCCGATCTCGCCGCGCTGCAGATGCGCGCGGTGCGCGACGGCGACGAGCTGGTCTGCACCGGCACCAAAATCTGGAACACCCATGCCAATGTCGCGAACTGGATGTTCGCGCTGGTGCGCACCGCCAGCACCGGCCGCAAGCAGCAGGGGATCAGCTTCGTCCTGATCGACATGGCCACTCCGGGAATAGAGGTGCGCCCGATCGTGATGGCATCGGGCGAGCATATCCAGAACCAGGTCTTCTTCGACGACGTCCGCGTGCCGCTGACGAACGTCGTCGGCGCGATCGACGATGGCTGGACGGTCGCCAAATATCTGCTCGAATATGAGCGCGGCGGCACCGCTTATGCCCCCGAACTTCAGGTCAAGCTCGACACGCTGCGCGGCCAGGCGTCGACGATGCTCGCCGATCCGCTGTTCGCCGCGCGGCTGACCGAGACCGAGATCGAGGTCGAAGTGCTCGACGCGCTGGAGGCAGAGATTCTGTCCGCGCTGTCCGCCGATGGCACGATCGGCACCGATGCCTCGATGATGAAGATCCTCGGCACCGAATTGCAGCAGCGCGTGACCGAACTCGCCCTCGAAGCCGCCGGCCCGTTCGCGCGCGCGTGGCAGCCCGGCGTCGCTATAGCGGGCGGCCCGGTCGTCGGATACCCGATCGCGATCGACGAATATTGCAGCGGAGAAGCGTGGCAGGCGATCGCGCCGTTACGCTATCTCAACGAGCGCGCGGGGACGATCTACGCCGGTAGCAACGAGATCCAGCGCGGCATTCTGGCCAAGGCCGAACTCGGCCTCTGATCCCGTCAGGCGGCCGGCCGGTCCAGTGCGCTCGCCAGCCATGCACGGGCGCGGCCAAGGTAAAGCTGCGCAATCTCGCTCGCTTCCGCCCAGCTTTCGAAGCCATGTGGCGCGCCGGACACGACGTCGAGAACCGTCTCTACCCCTGCCGCCTGCAGCCGCAGGGCGTAGGCACGATCCTCGTCGTGAAACAGGTCGATGTCCCCGACCCCGACCCAACTCGGCGGCAAGCCATCCAGCCGGTCGCAACGCGCCGGAACCGCATAGGGCACCGGTTCGCCCAGACCCGGGTCGCGCCCCAGATAGCTGCGCCAGCCGGCCCGATTGGCGCGATTGTTCCATAGCGGATGCCCGATCGCGTCGAGTTCGGTCCGCGCGGCGGTACGATCGTCGAGCATCGGGCAGAACAGCCATTGCCCGCGGGGCTGCGTGCCGCCGGCATCGCGAATGCGCTGCGCCAGCCCCGCCGCCAGCCCGCCGCCCGCGCTCTGCCCGCCGATCACGACGCGCGCCGGATCGACGCCCAGCCCCTGCGCCTCGCGCTGAAGCCAGTGCCATGCCGCAAGACAATCGTCGCTTGCCGCCGGAAACGGATGCTCGGGTGCCAGCCGATAATCGACCGAAACGACGAGGATGCCCAGCGTCCGCGCAAGCCCGCTGCAAAAGCCGTCGTTGCTTGCAGCCCTGCCGACCACGTAGCCGCCGCCATGAACCCACAGCAGCGCCCCCGCCGAGCGCGGCGCGCCGGGCCGATAGACGCGCACGCGAAGCCCGCGCTCGCGCACCTGTTCGAGCGTCACGCCCTCCGCCTTGCCGCGCGGCATCAGTCTCAGCGCGAAGCGGGTAAACCATCGTCCCGGCGCGCTGCCGATCGGCAGAACGGGGAGTTTCCGCGCACGCTCGCGCAGCTCGGGCGCGATCGACGCCGGATCCATCGGCTCAGGCGGCATCACGCAAGCGGTCGAAGCGGCGCATGTGCGCATCGGCGCTGCCCAGCTGGCCTTCGATCACTGTCAGCCGTTTGAACAATCGGCTTATCGGCAACTCTTCGGTCATGCCCATGCCCCCGTGCAGCTGGACGGCATTCTGGCCGACAAAGCGACCGGCCCGCGCGATCGTGACCTTCGCCGCGCTCACCGCGCGGCCGCGCACCTTATCGGGCTGATCGAGCGCCTGGATATTCATGTCGACCAGCCGGTGCTGGACGACCTGAAAACTGCCGATCGCCTGGCCGAACTGCTCGCGCTGCCGGGCAAAGTCGACCGTATCGCGGACGAGGCGCCGCATCAGCGCCGCCGCCTCGATGCACAGCGCCGCGACCGCCTCATCGCGCACCGCCTCCACTGCCCCGGCAATCCCGGCGGCGCAGCGCGTCGCGGAGACGCCATCGAGCGTGATGTCCGCGGCCATCTGTCCGTCGATCGTCGGGACCGGGTGGCGCGCCGCCGCCCAATCGTCGCCGGCGAGGTACAGCGCGTCCCCCGCGATCACGAGCAAAGCTTCGGCATCCATGCCGCCCACGACGATCCGCGCCGTCCCCGACAGCGTCCAGCCGTCCCCGGCGGGTGTTGCGACGACGTCCGATGCCAATAACGGCTCGAGCCCGGTCACGGCCACGCGCGCACCTTCCGCGATCCGCCGGGCGATCGCGCCGTCGGCATCGTCGATCCGCGCCAGCAGGCCCGCCGCGACGATCGCCGTGTCGAGATAGGCTGTCGGCAGGCACAATGCGCCCAGCGCGTCGAACACCGGTTCGGCTTCGATCGCGGGGAGCCCCAGCCCGCCATAGCCTTCGGGCACGCGCAACGCCGTGACGCCGGCGTCGCACAATGCCTGCCACGCATCGGCAGGTGCTCGCCCCCCTAAGCGGGCGACCAGCGCGTCGCGGAGCTGTTCGCGTTCGGGCGTCATGCCGCGCCTGCTTTCACCTTCGCGTCGCGCAGGATCAGGTCGGCGGCGCGCCATGCCATCGCCATGGTCGGCCCGTTGGTGTTGCCCGAGGGGATTGCCGGCATAATCGACGTATCCATCACCCGAAGTCCCTGAACACCGCGTACCTTGAGCGCGGGATCGACCACCGACGCGGGGTCGCTGCCCATTCGGCAGCTGCCGACCGCGTGATAGCCGCACGTGCCGTATTTGTCATAGGCTTCCAGGATCTCGGCATCGCTCTGACAGGCCGGCCCCGGGAGGGTCTCCTCGCCGATCATCCCTGCCAGCGCCGGCTGAGCGGCATAATCGCGCATCACGCGGATCGCGCCGATCATCGCCTTGCGGTCACGCTCGGTCGAACGGTAATTGGGCGAGAATTGCGCTGGCGCCTCGGGGTCGCGAGTCTCGATATGAATGCTGCCGCGTGAGGTCGGACGCAGCGGATAGACCACGGCGTTCATGCCGGGAAACGGCTCCAGCGCGGTGCGGTGCTTCGCCATGTCGAAACTATAGGGGGCGACCAGCATCTGAGCGTCGGGGCGGTTGAGCGCCGGGTCGGTCTTGAACCAGCCGCCGATCTCATACGCCGCGGACGACATCGGCCCGTCGCCGGTCAGATAATAGCGCGCGGTTGCACGCAGCAGCCGCCAGCCGGAAAACTCGCGGTTTTGCGACAGCGACGACTTCAGCTTCCATTGCATGATGATGCCGCGATGTTCGATCAGCCCCTCTCCCACTTCGGGACTGTTATGGACCAGCGGGATGCCCAGCGCTTCGAGACGCGCCGCGTCGCCGACGCCCGAACGTTCTAGAATGCCGGGGCTCGCCATCGCGCCGCCGCAGACGATCACTTCGCGATCCGCGGTCACCGCCTCAGGAGAGCCGTTGCGCAGAATCTCTACGCCGATCGCTCGCTTGCCATCGAACAGCACGCGGTTGACCGTGCTGTCGGTCAGGATGGTGAGATTGGGCCGCGATTCGGCCGGACGCAGGAACGCAGTTGCCGCGCTCTGGCGCTTGCCCTTGAAGATGGTGCGCGGGGCATAGCCGATGCCCACATCGTTATCGGGCTCGTTGACGTCCTGCTTGCGGCGCCATCCCATCGCTTCGCCGGCTGCCACCATCGCTTCGGACAGTTTGTCCTTGAGCGTCGGCATCGACACTTTGAGCGGTCCCTTATCGCCGCGCGTGCCCGCCGCGCCCAGTTGGTGGTTCTCGATCGCCTTGTACGCCGCGCCGATATGCTCCCAGGACCAGTCCTGGCTCGACAGGTCGGCGATCGCATCGAAGTCGGCGGGCTGGCCGCGAACATACATCATCCCGTTGACCGACGAGGAACCGCCCAGCACGCGGCCGCGCACCCACATTTCGGACTGGTCGGCGGTCGAATCCTCGGGCTTGCTGGCATAGACCCACAGATGCTTGGGATCCTGCATCACTTTCGCCAGCCCCTTGGGCATGCTGATGAAGGGATGCCGGTCGCGCGGCCCGGCCTCGATCAGGGCAACGCGGATGCCGGGATCCTGCGAGAGCCGGTAGGCCAGCACGCACCCGGCCGCGCCGGCACCGGCGATTACGTAATCATAGGAAGCCATCGGCTCTCTCCCAGCCCGTTGAGGGCACTAAAATCTATCGATAACGGTAGTATTGCTGCAAGCCCGCGAAGACGGCGCACAGGGCCGCATCGTCCGCCACCTACTCTTCCGGCGCGATGCGGACGTGCAGGCCGTCCAATGTGTCGTCGAAGACAATCTGGCACGACAGCCGCGAGGTTTCGGTGCGATAGCTCGAGCTGTCGAGCAGGTCATCCTCGTCCGGACCGATCGCAGGAAGGCGATCGACCGCGCCGTCGATCGCATAGACGTGGCACGTCGCGCACGAGCAACTGCCGCCGCACAAGGCGAGCAGCTCGTCGAACCCGGCGTCGCGCAGATTTTCCATCACGCTGTGCCCGGACTGCGCGTCGATCGTTCGGGTCGATCCATCGCGCGTAGTGACGGTCAGCGTGGCCATGACGGGAAGCAAACCCTTGAGTTCAAAAAAAATGGCGGGAGCCGGAGCCCCCGCCAATCGGGGAGGATCAGAACTTGAAGCCGAATTCGAGGAAGATCTCCCGCGGATTATCGACGAAGGCGGACATATCGGCGAGCACGCCCGTGTTCGTTCCCGTGCCGGTGCCGCCGGCGAACGGAATGTCGTTCGCCGCCGTCACGACCAGCCGGTTGGTCAGGTTGCGTCCGATCAACGAAATGCTCCAGCGATCGTCCCGCCCGTTGAGCGCAATCGATGCATCGACCTTGGTATAGGCCTTTTGCACCGCGTCGGGCCGCAGCGCATCGGTGAAGTTGAACGACGAGGTATGGCTGACGTCGCCCGACAGCTTCACCGACAGCCCGGATGCCGCCAGCGGCAGATCGAGCGTGGCGCCCAGGCGACCGGCGAACTTCGGCGCCTTGGGCGGCGTCCGGCCGTCATAATTCTGGCCGTTAAACACGCCGCCGGATGGCAACAAGTTGCACCCCAGCGAGATCGTCTGACCCGGATAGCATTGACCGATATAATCCTGGTACTTGGCATCATTATAGGCGGCCGCACCACGCAGACTGAGACCCCGAATGCCGGGAACGCGGTAGTTGAAATCGGCCTCCACGCCCTGGGTGCGCAGCTTGCCCGCATTGCCGGCCGTCAGCGAGACCGCGTTCGGATCGAAGAATTGTACCTGCAAGTCCGAATAGACGTACCGATAGGCGGTAATGCTGAAGCTAAGCCGCCGATCGGCAAGCAAGGTCCTGAGCCCCGCTTCGACGCCCTTAGCGGTTTCCGCCCCGAAGCGACCCTGCGCCACCGTCGACGCGGGCGTCAGCGCCTGCGAGATGTTGAACCCGCCGGCTTTGAAGCCCTGCTTGTACGCGACGTACAGCGTCGTGTCGGCAACCGGCTTGTAACGCAGCGTAACCTGCGGCGACAAATTCGTGTCGCGATATCGATCGGTGAGCGAGATGTTGCCCGGGAAAGCGCCGGCGAAGGCGATGTGTGCGGGCAGCGAGCGCTGATAACTGTCCCTCCCCTCGACGCTGAAGCGCGCGCCACCGCTTAGCTCGAGCTTCTTGCCCAAATTCAGCGTGGCCTCCGTGAAGAATGACAGCGAGTCGGTCTGGAAACCGTCGTCGCGCTTGAATGTCACATAGGTTCCCGTGGTCGGGTCAAGCGGCACCGGGAAGATATAAGCGTCGGTATTGAATTCGAATTTGCCGTGCGACCAGAAGCCACCGAACAGCACGTTGAACGGCCCGTCGAACTTCGATTGGAAGCGGAGCTCTTCCGAATATTGGGTGAAATCGGCCATCTGGCTGAAGGTTGCCGGGTACGCCTCACCCGATACATCGTTCAGATCGTATTGCCGGAAATGATAAAATCCGGTGATCGAAGTCACGTCGAACGGATCGCTGGTGATATTCGTCGTCAACACGCCGAACTGCGAGGTGAAGTCGCTATACAGCTTGCCGTCGCGGGCATATCGATAATTGGCCTGCGCCACTTGAATCGGAATTGCCGAACTGTCCGAACGGCCATTGATCGTGCAATCGGCGTTGGGGCTAGGCGGAATGCCGTTGGCCGCGAACGGCACGGTGCGCCCGCCGCCACAGATGCGTTCGACGATGTCGGTCGGACCACCGTCTTTCAGGGAGGTGAAGCCGCCTTCGAGCTGGAAACTGATCGCGCTGCTCGGCGTCCACTGGACTATGCCACGCGCGCTGTAGCTCTTGGATCCGCCGCGCCTGTCCGAGTTGCGCGTATTCACCAAGCCCGGGATCGGCGTGGGATAGGTGGCAGCGGCCGTGTTGACGAACGCGCCTTCGCTATTCGAATAACGCCCGGCCAGACGGACCTTCAGCGTATCGCTGATCGGGCCCGAAATATAGGCTTCGCCATATTTGTCCCTGGCCTTGAAGCCGTAGCCTACCTTGCCGCCGGCTTCGAAGGTGTCGCTCGGCTTGTTCGAAACGATGCTGATCAGCCCGCCAGTGGTGTTCTTGCCGAAGAACAGCGCTTGGGGCCCCTTGAGCACTTCCACTCGCTGGATGTCATATTGCGGCAGGCTGATTTCACGGCCGCGGCTCATCGGCAGGCCGTCGATGACGAACGATACCGACTGGTCGAACCCGGCGGACAGCGCGGTCGAACCCACGCCGCGCAGGAAGATGCTGGCCGACGATCCCGACGCGGCCTTGCCCGCGATCAGCGAAGGGACCAGCGTGGCAAGATCGGAGACCCGGCTGACCGAATATTCCTTGAGCGTATCGCCACTGACGGCGGTGATCGCCACCGGCGCATCGAGCAGACGTTCGTCACGACGGCGGGCAGTGATGACGATTTCATCAGTGTTGTTCGCATTTGGCTCGTCCGCAGGCTTGCTTGCTTGCGGCTGCGTCTCCTGAGCGAATGCCGGCATTGCAAATGCCGAGCCCAGCAGAACGGCACCTAGCGCCGCCCCATTCCGCAGCACTGATTTGGCTTTCATTGTATCCTCCCTAGCGATGCCGTCGTCGCGGCTATTCTAATGACCGTAGGTTAGTACCGCTTCACGGAACTTGTCAATTCATCGATTGATTAGTTTTTCAGATCTGTTCGGCGCGAAGGATGCGTGCTCTGGCACTTGAACATGCCGAGTGCCGGTGCGACACTCGCTGCACGTCACTTAAAAGGAACGATATTGGCCCGCCCGTCCCTCCCGCTGATCTCGCGAACGGGCGCCGCGCGAGCGGCGCTGGAAGTGATCGATGAGGTCGGTCTGAACGATTTCAGTCTGGCTCGTGTCGCCGACAAGCTGAAAGTGCGGCCGCCCTCTCTCTATCACCATTTTCAGGACAAATCGGAGCTGCTCCAGGAAGTGGCGCGCCTGCTGTTACTGAATCTGCCCGGCATGCGCGCGAGGACCATGCCCTATGAAGAGCGGATCGTCCGGCTTTGCGTCGCGGCGCGCCGATCGCTGTTGCGGCACCCCAATGCGGCGCTGCTAATGCTGCAATTCTTTCCGCGTCACCTGTTGCTCGGCGCGTATGACGAGGCCGCTGCGAGCGATCCCTATCCGCCTGAATTCCACATGGCCGTGATCGAAGGGACGGAAAAGCTGACCTTTGGTTCCGCGTTATTCAATGCAGCGGCCAAGGCGCGGGGGATCTCCCCGATGCCCGAGGTCGATGCCGAGCTGCACCCGATGCTCGCCCGCGCGATTGAACGAAACCCGTTCGACGAGGAAGAACTGTTCGAAGAAACTGTGCGAATATTCTTTACGGGCGTAGCCGAGCGCTATCGCCAAGGCTCACTCGGCAAGCGCGTTCTCGACAGCCGTCGACTCTTCGCGCCGCCTGCGACCGGCCGAGGCAAAGCCGAAAGCTAAAGCTGACGGTTAGTGGCCAGCGGTTGCCCATTCCAGCGGCAGGCTCTCCAACGCCATCACGGTCCCGGTGCGGAAGGCGTGCGGTTTGCCTGGCGTCGCCGTGAATTCCGGTATCCGCTTCAACCACTCCTCCGTCAGGATTCGCAGCTCGGCGCGCCCGAGAACGTGCCCGACGCACAGATGCGGCCCCGACGAAAAAGTGAGGTGTGCGGTACGTTTACGATCGAGATCGAAGGCATTCGGTGCGTCGAACTTGCGAGGATCGCGGCTACCAAGGCACAGGATGTTGAGCACCATCTCCCCCGCCCGAAACTGGGCATCGCCGATCGCAATGTCCTTCACCACCAGCCGCGGCGTGTTGACGACGCCAAACAAACGAATCGCTTCATCGGCAAAGGCCGGGATCAGCGCCGGGTCCGCGACCAGCCTGGCCTGGACGTCGGGCATTTGCGCCAGCTGTTGATAGGCGAATCCCGTAACATTGGTCACCGTGTCCATCCCGCCCAGAAACAATACGAAGCTCATCGCGAGGATTTCGTCGTCGTTCATCTGGCGGCCGTCGATATCGACCGTGATGAAATGGCTCATCAGCTTGCCGTCGGGGTTGGCCCGCTTGTCGGCGATCAGCGCGATCAGCGTGCCCATGATCTCGCCCGACAAGCGCATCATTTCGGCTTCATTGTTCTGGTTCTCGAAAAAGCCCTCGGCCAGATGGCGGAATTCCTGGAGCCTCGACAGGTCCATTCCCATCAGTTCCATGAACACCGTCACCGGGAACAGCTTGGAAACCTCGCTCTGGAAATCGCAGGCGCCCGCAGCGGCGACGCGATCGACGATCATCGCCGCCCATTCTCGAATGCGCGGCTCGAACGCCTTGATCGCCACCGGCCCGAACATCGGCATCATCGCGCGGCGGTAAGGCAGGTTCTCGGGCGGATCGAGGCTGAGCGGGATGAAGAAAGGCGGATTCTCGACGCGCGGAATCTGCATCTCGCGCACCGAGAAATGCTCGGGATCGGTCACCACGGCGGTGATAGCGTCGAACCCCTTGACGATCCAGTGCCCGCCATTGCGGCGCGTCCAGAAGATATCCGGCGCGTCCTCCAGCGTGCGGGCATAACTGCCCTGCACGTCCTCGCCGATGCGCGGATCGGCATAGATGTCGAAATCGAACACGAGATGCTCGGGCACGTGCGGCGGCGGGTTTCCGGGGAGTTGGGCAGGTGCGTTCATCGGGATTTCCTTCAGCGGACACGGGCCAGCTGCGCGTGCGCGCCGGCATAGAGTTGGCGCACCGCTGGCTTCGACAGCTTTCCCGTCGCGAGCCGCGGCAACGGATCGGCGGAAAAAGCCACGTAGCGCGGCACCTTGTAGTTGGAGAGGTTGGTGTCGCAGTAGCGGATCAGCGCAGCGACATCGATTTCGGCCGGCCCGTGATAGATCACGAACGGAGTCTCGCCGAATTTGGCGTCGGGCGCCGCAATCGCGAGTGCTTCGACCACCCCGGGAAACTCGCACACGACACGCTCCACTTCGGCCGCCGAGATATTGAGGCCGCCGGAGATGATAAGGTCCTTCATCCGATCGACAAAGGTCAGCATCCCGTTTTCATCGAGCATGCCAATGTCGCCCGAATGAAGCCAGCCGCCGCGTATGGCCTTTGCGGTTTCCTCGGGATTGCGCCAATATTCCTTCATCATGCCCGGCGACCGCATCACGATTTCGCCCGGTTCGTCCGGATCGCAATCGCTGCCGTCGGCACGAACCACGCGCAGGTCCATGAAGACGCCGCCCCAGCCGCATTTATCGGGGGATTGCATCGCCAGATGCTCGGGCATCATCGTCGCGTTGCCACCGACTTCGGTCTGGCCATAGATCTGGCGGATCGTGATCCCCTTCACCCGATAGGCTTCCATCAGCTGCCGACTGACCCGCGCCCCGCCGCAGGTGGCGAGCGTGATCGCGGACAGGTCGGCGTCGGCGAATTCGGGCAAGGCCGCGATCGCTTCGAAGAACACGGGTACCGCGCCGAAGCAGGTGATGCGTTCCTCGACCAGCAGCTTCAGTGTCTCCGCGGGCACGAACTGCGGCTGCATGTACACCGTGCAGCCTTGCGTCGTGTAATGCATCAGCTGGACGAAACCGGCCGAGGTGTTGAGCGGGGCAAGACTGATGATCCGCGATCCTGGCGATGACGCCGTGTCCTCCACCGCCCAGTTCGCGGCATAGGCGGTCATCGTGCGATTGGTGAAAACCACACCCTTGGGCCGCGCCGTGGACCCCGACGTCGCGATGATCACGACCGGCGCATCGGGATCGACGTCGCGGGTGACGATCGCCGGCGCACCGTGGCGGAGTGAATCGATCTCCGCCATCGCGCGCGGCGCCAGCCCGGCGCCGGCTATCTTCTCGACGAAGTCGGGCGCGGCAAAGGCGAAGCGCGGCTCGGTCGTCTCGCAAAGCTCGGCGATCTCGCGCATGGTGTAGCGGAAATTGATCGGGTTCACGATCCCGCCGGCGCGGATGATACCCATGATCAGCGCGCAATAGCCAAGGCTGTTCATCGCGCAGATCGCGACGCGGTCGCCCGGCTCGAGGCCGTCGGCGATCAGCATCGCCGCCACGCGATCCGACCAATCCTTATAGTCGCGGTAGGTCAGCCGTTCGCCGGCCAACACCACGGCCGGCTGATCCGGACGCATTCGTGCCCACCAGGCATGCGCGCCCGAAAGCGTCTGCGCCATTCAATCCTCTCCCGCCGGCCTTGCCGACCTTGACCGGCCCGCACGCATAACCGGGCCCTTCGTTACAACAGCGCTTCGAGCGCTTCGTAATAATGAATGATGTTGCCCTCGAGCCCGCAATAGACGGTCTCTTCCGGCACGCCGGCGGCCAGCCCCGCCTGACTGATTTCGGCGGCCCGGAAATCCTCGCCGCCGAATACGCTGATGATCAGCTCGTACGAGCGCTGGAACACCTCGGCCGCCTTCTCGCTGGCCGCGGGCTCGGGCGTCAGCATGAAATAATCGACCACCGTGCGATCGACGTCGCGCGGCATCAGGATCATCACGCTGATATAATATTGGCTGGTGACCACCACGCAGTTCGGGAACGCGGTATAGGCGTGGGTCACAAGCTTGTGGATGTTTTGCGACGGATCCTCGTCGAGCATCGCCGGCGTATAGCCGATCCGGCCCGAGACCTGGCGGATGTTGGCGCCGAACAGGTCGACGACATTGGGCGCATCGGGAAACATGTCACCGATCGACGCCGCGTGGAGGCGCTGAACGTGATAGCCCTCCAGAAAGGGCTCCAGCACCGTCTTCCAGTTCGCCTTCAAGTCGAAGGTCTGGCGCCCATATACGGCGGCGGTGTCGATCCCGAGCGAAACGAAATCCTCGGCGATCTGGGGCGAAAGCTGCGACCAGTCCGCCGGCGCCCCGTCGAGCTGGACGTACACCACCCCCCCCCATTCGCGCGCCGGCAGCTCCTTGAGCCCCCGCTTCGACTTGTCGAGGTTGGCGAAAGCGTCATTGCGCGCCACGCCGACCAGCTTGCCATCGATAGCATAAGTCCAGGCGTGATAGGGACAGGTAACGCGCCCCTGTTTGTGGACCTCGCAATCCTCGATCAGCTTCGAGCCCTTGTGCTGGCAGGCGTTGACGAACGCCTTGATCTCGCCGCTTCGCGTGCGCGAGATCAGCAGCGGGATGCCATAGCCCTCGTGCGCGACGACCATACCCGGCTCGGGCAGCAGCGCGGACAGCGTGACGGGGACCGGATAGGCGCGAAAGATTTTGGCCTGCTCGGCGTCGAAACGCTCCCGCCCGGTGAAGATGGCGTTGGGCCGGGTTGCCTCGATCGGCTGAACCACGGCATCGGACTCCGCCGGGATACTGCGGACGGCCGCCTGCTGATTGGCGTTGAGCATTGCAAGCGTCGTGATCCGGCGCTCGTCTGGCTTGACTTCCGCGATATGATTCATGGCTCGCGCGCCTCTCCTGAACATTTTCAAGCGATGGATTAGCACAGTTAAATCTAATGACAATAGTTTTAAGCGACGAGTTAACCCGTCAAAACGTTGACCGGTCCGCAATTTCAGATTGTCACCGGCTCGTCTGCGCGTCATCGACCGTGATGCAGGTGCCGGTGACGAAATGTGACGCGGGGTCGACCAGGTAGAGCAGTGTGCTGTCGAGAAAGCCCGGCTGGCCGAACCGCTGCCGCGGGAAGCGTTCGCGCACCCTGTCCCCGACTCGGTCGATGAAGCCGGCGGTCATTTCGGATTCGAACATGCCCGGCGCGATCGCGTTGACGTTGATCCCGTAGGACGCCCATTCCAGCGCCAGCGTCTCGGTCAGCCGCACGATCGCCGCCTTGGTTGCGCAGTAAAGCGCGGCTGCGCTTTGCGGGGTGTAATGATGGACGCCGACCGAGGAGAGGTTGACGATCCGCCCGGGCAGCTCAGCCGCCATCAGCCGGCGCGCCGCTTCGGCGGACAGCAGGAACGGCGCGCGCAGGTTGATCGCGATGACCCGGTCGATCGTCTCGAGCGACAGCCGCGTCGCATAGTCCGCATCGGGAATACCGGCGTTGTTGACGAGGATGTCGACCGTCCCGAACGCACGCTCCGCCGCGTCGAACAAGCCGGGAACCGCATCGGCATCGGCAAGGTCCATCGCGTGGACAAGCGCACGACCGCCGCGATCGCGGATTTCGGCGGCGACCTCCTCCAATGCATCGCCCCGCCGCGCCACGAGCACCACCGACGCCCCTGCCCCGGCCAAGACCGCGGCGAAGCGCCGTCCCAGCCCCGCGCTGGCGCCGGTTACCAGCGCGACGCGTCCCCCCAGGTCAACCGTCATGGCGTGCCTCCACTGGCATGTGCCGCGCGAGAAAGTCGATCACCCCGGCGTTGAACGCGTCGTTGCGGTCTCCCGCCACCATGTGGCCCGCACCCGCGACATCGACGACTTCGAGTCGCGGCAGCATTTGACGGAAGCGGGCAATTCCGTCGTCGCTGACGACATCGCTCTGCATGCCGCGCACGAGCAGCACCGGCAGCCGGTCGATCCCCGACAGCGTCTTAGCCGCCGCCCGCACCTTGCGGTGATGCACCTCGGGCGCATCGGAAATGATCTGCGGATCCCAATGCCAGCGCAACCGGCCATCCGGCATGGCGCGCAGGTTGCGCATCAGGCCCGTGGGATCGCTGGGCCGTGCGCGCTCGGGATTGTAGGCGGCGACCGCGTCGATCGCATCGTCCAGCGTCGCGAAGCCATCAAGGTGCCCGCTCATGAAGCTCACGATGCGGTGGATGCCCTCCGCCTCGGGCTCCGGCACGATATCGACCAGCACCACCGCTGCGGGGCGCAACCCCAGCGCAACCGCCTGGATCGCGGTCGCGCCACCCAGCGACGCACCGACCAGCGCGAACCGCGACGGCATCTTGCCGACCACCGCCGCCAGGTCATGCGCGCGATCGTCGAGGTCATAGGCGCCGGTCGGCGACCAGTCGCTGTCGCCATGGCCCCGCGCGTCATAATTGACGACGCGATAGCCGCGGTCGAGCAACGCCCGCATCGCGCCCGACCAGCTGTGCCGCGTCTGCCCGCCACCGTGCATCAAAACCACTGTCGGCGCCTCTTCGGGGCCGCCGACCTCGCCGACCAGCGTCACGCCGTCCGGCGACGCGAACCGCCGCAATGCGGGGCGCGCGTCAGTCGGCATCGGTCGAGAAGATCGCTGAGCTGACGGTCGGCGCGCCGGGCCCGCCCGCGAGCAGGCACAGCCGCGCATCGGGTACCGGGTTGGACGAGGTGCCGCGCAACTGTTCGACGGCCTCCACGGCCACGCCGATGCCGTGGATGAACCCCTGCGCCAGGTTGCCACCGCCCGTATTGACCGGCAGCTTGCCGGTCGGCGCAATCAGATTGTCGTAGCGGACGACGTCGCCGACGCTCTCATAACTGCAAAAGCCGTGGTCGATCAGCGACGCGATGCCTTGTGCGCTGAAATTCTCGTAGAGCTGGACGACATCGATATCGGCGGGCGTCAGCCCGGTCTGCGCCCACAGGCGGCGCGCGACCGATTCGAACCCGGCCGAAGCATAGTCGCGGTCGTTCTGCAGCAGGTCGCCCCACCCCTTGCCCGCCCCCTGCGCGACGCCGCGCAGATAGACCGGTTTTTGCCGCAAGTCGCGCGCGCGCTCCGCCGTCGTCAGGATCAGCGCGCCCGCCCCGTCATTCTCACGGCTGCAGTCGAACAGGTGGAACGGCTCGCAGATCATCCGCGAGCTGCGGTACGCCTCGACATCGAGCTCGGTGCCGTATGCGAGTGCCTTGGGATTGCGCGACCCGTGATAATAAGAGGCGCGAACCAGGTCTTCCATGCAGCGTCGCGGTACGCCGTGATACTCGATCATCCGTTGCGCGCGCATCGCACATTCGACTGCGGGCGCGATATTGCCCACGCCGATGATGTGGTCGTTGAGATGATGCGCCATCACCGCGCCCGACAATCGGCCGCTGACGTCCTGGACCAGCGCGCGAAACACCACCACGGTGCGCGCCTGCCCGCTGATGATCGCCGCCGCCGCGATGCCGAACGCCGCGGCGATGCCGCCGCCGCCGCCGCCGAACACCTGCGCCGACCAGGCCAGGTCGCGCGTGCCGAGATCGGGCATCAGCCGGACCGGCTCGTTGCGGTCGTCGCCATAGGAGACGAAGCCGTCCACCTCCGACGGATCGATGCCTGCGTCCGCGCAGGCATCGATGATCGCCCCGACCAGAACACCCTGTTCCGCCATCGGCGCGGTGCCGCGCTTATACTGGCGCACGCCGATGCCGGCGATCGCGGTACTGACGGGAAAAACCGGCGCGCTCATGCCGCCACACTCCAATGGATCGCCGGCACGTCGCGGCCCAGTACATGACTCGGCTTCACGGTGCCGTGCACTGGCAATCCGATTGCGGCATCGCCGGCTTCGAGCAGGCCGAAAAGCCGGATCGATCCGGACTGGGGCAGCTCGACGGAAATTGTGGTGAACGGGTGGCCGAGCGCTTCGGTGCCGGCAAAGGGATGCCAGGTCCGCGTCCAGGAATAGATCGCGCCGCGCATTTCTACTGCGTGCCAATCGAGATCCCAGCTGCCGCAATCGCCGCACCGAAAGGGCGCTGGCCAGTGCCAGCGTCCGCAGCCGCTGCATCGCGGCAGTTCAAGACGGCCCTCGTCAAACGCCTGCCAATATCGCGCATCCGCGCCAAGACCTTTCACACCGCTCTCCTGTACTGCCGGTCGCACCGACTGTTTATCTACTTTCATTAGGTTTCTTGCCAAGGCAAGCGTTTGTCGAGCGGGCGCCCGTTAGGCGCCGGGCCCGGTGGGCACCGCATCGCCCGGCGTCGCGCGGATCCCGCCGACGCACAAGTCGATGACGTGCTGAATGTAGCGCTGCTTGATCTGGTCGGTCAGTTTTTCGGTGCCGAGGATCGTGGGGATGGCATAGCTGGCATTGAAGATATTTTCGCACGCGCCGACGACACTGTAATAGAGCATCCCCGGGTCGACCGATCGGAACTCGCCCTCCTCCAGCCCCTGCGCGACGATCGCGCGGTAGGCGGCAAACATGGGCTCAACGAAGATTTCGGCGACGCGCTCGGCCGATTTGGGCTCGCCCTGAACGATCATATAGTTGATCAGGCGATTGAGATAGGGTGACCGATAATAGGTATTGATGATGCCGCTGATATGGACGCGAAGCTTCTTTTCGGCGGACATGGACAATTGCACGAGACTGGCAAGATCAGCCATGGTCCGCTCCGCATCGCGCTCCAACACGGCGAGGAACAAGCCGTCCTTGCTGCCGAAATAATATTTTATCAGCGCTGAATTCAGCCCCGACCGGCCGGCAATGTCGCTGAGAGAGGTATTCAAATTCGACCGTTCCGATAGCAGCGCGGTGGTTGTGTCGAGAAGCAGCGTACGCGAATCCCCTCTCTTGGCCCTGATCGAGCTCATTCTAGTAGCCATCGCAGACACATCCTCCATCTATCAATAACTAACCGATTGATGAAATGCGTCAATGGCGCTCGGCGCGGCGATGATCATGCACGGGTAGCAAAATGGCGGTGTGACCACCAAGCCGGCACTAATTTGCGCGCAGCGCGTTTGGCTCCAACTCGCTTGAACTTCTCAAGCTGGGCGCGAATCCGCCGTCGGCGATGCGTCGGCAGGTAAGGGTTGTCCTCAACCTTTCTGCAGTCCGCCATAAAGCGCACCAGCCAATGGCCCATCAGTTACAAGCCCGAGACCATTGGAGAGCAGCGCGACCCGATTCGCTTCACCAAACGGATCAAGCGCCGCACCGCCTGCGTCGCCGATCATGCCGCCGTGCGCGACGCGATCGACGCGCGCGATCATGATGCCGCACGCGCCGCGATGCGTCACCTGATCGACGATTTAATCGACCTGATCGAGGACGCCGACCGGCTCCGGGACCGGCTCTGGTGGCCATCGCGTGGGAGGCCGCGCGTCTGCGCGATCCGCTGATCTTTGATCGCGTTGTCCAGCACTGCGCCGGTGTCGAACTGTCCGACCAGACCGATCGCCGGGCGGTTGCTGAGATGACCGATCTGTCAGGTTATCTCGCATCGGTTGATCGCTAGGCTTCAGAGCGAAAGAGCCTGCGGACGGCGAGGAGGTGATATGAGACAGCGGAGAGCGGCGGCGATCGGGTCGGGCAACTGCCTGGGGGGAGGTCCGTCGCCGTGCTGAACCGCCCCGATCGCGAGGCCGGGAGCTACGAGATCAGCTTCCTGACTCCCGCCGGCGAGCCATCGCTCGTGCCGCCGGGATCGCCGCAATGGCGCGTGTTCAAGAACCCGGTCGCGTTTGCCATAGGCGGGGTGGCGGCGGTGTTGCTGGAGTTCGCGGACGCGCGCATTCGGTCGGGGGTTTGGGACCATTCGGTCTACAAAGTCGACCCGGTCGGGCGATCGCGACGCACGGGTATGGCGGCGATGCTGGGCGTTTTCGGACCCGCCGGCGCCGCCCGTCGGGTGATCGGCGGGGTCAACCGGATGCATGCGAAGGTCGCCGGTGTCACCCCGGGCGGCGAAGCGTATCGGGCGCTCGATCCCGAACTGCTCGACTGGGTCAGCGCAACCGCGGTCTTTGGTTTCCTGGAAGCCTATCATCGCTTCGTCACGCCGCTCCAGTCGGAGGTGCGCGCGCAATATTATCGCGATGGCGAGCCGATCGCCCGGCTCTACGGCGTGGAGCATCCGCTCAGCTCCGATGCCGATTTCTTCGCGATGCTTGAGCATTTGCTCCCGCGCTTCGAGCCGCATGCGATCAATCGCGAGTTCCTTGAGATCATCACCTCGGGCCGGTCGGCGCCGAAAGTGCCTCGGTTCCTGCACCGCGCGCTCGCTCGCGCGGCCGTTTCGCTGCTGCCGCCCGCGGTTCGCGCGCGCCTTGAGCTCGGCGCCGAATTCGATCTGACCCGGCGCGACCGGATCGCGCTCAGCCTCGCCGGCAAGATCGCGGACCGCGTGAAGGTGCGCGGCTCGCCCGCGTGGCAGGCGGCGGTGCGCATGGGCTTGCCGGGCGACTTCGCATGGTGGAGGCCCGCGCGCCAACAAGCGTATCTCGCCGGCCGCGCCGGGCCCGCATCGGCTCTGCCTACCGCCACCTGACACAGGTGTCAGGACGTTTTGATCGTCCGCCCTGTTACGATCCGATCCAATAGGCGTGCCACAAGGATGCGCCAGCAGATGGAGGGGATGAGGATGGCCTGGTCAGGCGCGCGTCGTGCATCGTTTTTCACCGGGGCCGCCGTCGCGGCGCTCGCAGCCACCGCGCTGCCTGGCATCGCGCGCGCGCAAACAGCGCCGGCGTCCTCCGACAAACCCAAGGTCGATGAGGGCACGCCCGACATCATCATCACCGCGCAGCGTCGCGAGGAATCGATCAACAAGGTCGGGTTGTCGGTGCAGGCGCTGACCAAGGACACGCTGACCGAATTGCGGGTGAACAATGTCCGCGACCTGACCGCGGTCGTCCCGAGCTTCACCGTCGCACAGAGCTATCAGGGCGTTCCGACCTACACGTTGCGCGGCATCGGCTTCAACACGATCAACCTGTCGTCGACCTCGACCGTGGGCACCTATACCGACGAAGTCGCCTACGCCTATCCGATCATGAACACCGGGCCGATGATCGACATCGAGCGGGTCGAAGTGCTCAAGGGCCCGCAAGGCACGCTCTACGGCCGCAACACGACGGCGGGGCTGATCAACTTTGTCACGGGCAAACCGAGCGACACGCCGTCGGGCGCGTTCAGCGTCGATGTCGGCAATTACGAGACGCTCAATGCCGGGGGCTATGTCACCGGGCCGATCGCCAAGGGCGTGCAGGCGCGGTTCGGCTTTCGCGCCGACCTGAGCAACCAGGGGTGGCAGATCAGCAATAGCCGCGGCGAGCGGCTGGGCGAAGTGAAGCGCTACGGGTTCCGCGGGTCGCTGGCGCTGCAGCCCGGGCCGTTCAAGATCGATCTGTCGGGAACCTATTGGATCAACAAGTCCGACACCGTCGCGGGGCAGGGAGTCGGGTTCACTCCGGCGACCACGCCGGGCAGCGCATCGACCACCGCGTTGTTCAACACGCCGGGCATCGCCAGCTATATCGCGTCGAACCAGCCGACACGCGGCGACCAGGCGGATTGGGCACCGTTCGCTCAGCGTTCGGCCGATATCGGCCGCGGCCCGGGGCTTGGCGGGCCGCTCGCCGAGAACAATTATTTCGTCGGGCTGAAGGGCAAGATCCAGCTCGACCTCGGCACGCATGCCCGGATCATCTCGCTGACCGGCTATAACATGTTCGACCGCAAGGCGACGTTCGACTGGTCGGGCGCCCCATACGAAATCCTGATCCAGAACGCCGACGGTCATATCACCAGCTTCGCGCAGGAACTGCGGATCGAAGGCGACGGCGCCAACTTCAACTGGCTCGTCGGCGGCTATTACGCGAAGGACAAGATTCTCGACAGCAACCGCACGCTGCTGGGGCAGAACGCGAATGTCGGACTGGTGCGCGCCTTCACCGCTCAGCTGACCGCCAGCCCGCTCAATACGTTCGGGTATACGCTGGCCGACGCGGCGACGTCGTTCCGCACCTACCGCGACGTGGGCAATATCGACACCACAACCTGGAGCGTCTTCGCCAATGGCGATTATGCCTTCTCCGACCTGTTCAAGCTGACGCTCGGCGCGCGCTATACGCGCGACAAGCAGAATTATGTCGGCTGTTCGCAGGACTTCAACGGCAGCATGCTGCCCAACGTCAATCTGACCAACCGCGCGCTGTTCCTGCAGATCTATGGGCAGCTCGCGGCCCCGATCAGCGCCAATCAATGCAACACCTACAACCCGGCCACCAACAGCTTCGGGCTTGTCTCGTCGACGCTCAACGAGGACAATTTCGCCTGGCGCGCCGCGATCGACATCACGCCGGGCCCGACGACATTATTCTACGCGTCGGTATCGCGCGGCTACAAATCCGGCACCACGCCGATCAACGCCGCCAATATCGCGCGACAAAACGGGTCGGTGAAGCAGGAGCAACTCACTGCCTATGAAATCGGTGCGAAGCTCGGCCTGTTCGATCGTAAGGTGCAGTTCAACGTCGCGGGCTTCTACTACGATTACAAGGACAAGCAGATCAGCACCTACTTCGCCGATCCGATCTACACCGCACTGGCGCGGCTCGACAACGTCCCCAAATCCAAGGCGTACGGGGTCGAGGGCGAGTTGACCGTGAGGCCAACGCGGACCCTTACATTTCTCGCCAACGCGCTGTGGCTCAAGACTCGCGTCGACAATTATCTCGGCACCAACGCCGCAGGGCAGCCGCAGAATTTCGATGGCGCGCGCTTCATTTACAGCCCCGAATTGACCTTGTCCGGCACCGCGCTGCTCGACCAGCCGGTGAGCAGCACGCTCAACTTCACGGGCAACGTCAATGTCCGCTACCAGTCGCGTCAGACCACGGTGTTCGAGATCAACTCGCTCTACGACATCAAGCCGTATACGACCGTCAACGCGGGGATCGGGATCAAGGCGAGCAGCGGCTGGTCGCTGTCGATCTGGGCGCGTAACCTGTTCAACCAATATTACTGGAATGCGGTCGCGAGCAATGCCAACATCGTCGTGCGTTTTCCCGGCCAGACCCGCACGTTCGGCGCGACGGCTGCCTTCCATTTCTAAAGGAGCAGGCGTCTGTGGCATCTTTCGTCGAGCCGGCCGCCGCGCTTGAAACGCTCCCCGTCACGTTCGGCGACGCGTTGCGCGCGCAGGCGGTGGCGCGGCCCGACGCGGTGGCCTTGCGGTTCGCGGATCGTGTCACGACCTACGGCGCGCTCGACGAGCAGGTCGATCGCGTCGCCAGCGCCTTGCTGGGGCTCGGCCTGCGCAAGGGCGACCGTGTCGCCTATGTCGGCAAGAACAGCGACGATGCGATCGCCCTCACATTAGGCGCCGCGCGCGCCGGGATGGTGTTCGTGCCCATCATCTGGAGGCTGGCGCCGCTGGAGGTCGAGCAAATCCTCGAGGATAGCGGCGCGGCCGCGTTGTTCGTCGAGCCAGCCTTCGCCGCGACGGGCAAGGCGGCGGCCGAGCGTGGGCTGGCCGTGGTGTGGATGGGCGAGCCGCCGACGACAGACGGGCTGGCGTTTGCCGCGTGGCGCGACCGCGCGACGGCAGCGCCCGTCATGGCGACGGTCGACGAGCACGACCCCGTCCTCCAGCTCTACACTTCGGGCACAACGGGCAAACCCAAAGGCGTGCTGCTCAGCCACGCCAATGGGATCCGCCAGCGCGCCAACCAGATCGCCGCCGGCGTCGACTGGTTGCTGGCGGACCCGGGTGACACGTCGATCGTCGCCATGCCCTACGGCCATATCGCCGGCGTCGGCATCGCGCTGCTCGGAATCAACAGCGGCCAGGAATTGATCGTCCACGCCGAATTCGATCCCGGCGCGGTGATCGACGCGGTTGCCCGGCACCGGGTACGCAGGCTGTTTCTCGTCCCCGCCGCGATCGGGCTGATGCTTCAGCACCCAAAGGCGGCGGATGCCGATTTCTCATCGATCGAGTCGATGTCCTACGGCGCGTCGCCGATCCCGTTGCCGCTGCTCCAGGCGGCGGTGGCGCGGATGGGGTGCAGCTTCGTCCAGGTTTACGGGATGACCGAGACCTGGGGTTCGGTCGTGGCGCTGCCGCCCGAGGATCATCTGCCCGGGCGCGAGCACATGATGGCCGCGGCGGGCAAGGCGATGCCCGGCGTCGAGCTGAAGGTCATCGACGATGACGGCAACCCGCTCCCGCCCGGCACGACCGGCGAAGTGGCGATCCGCAGCCCCAACAACACGGCCGGCTATTGGAACCGGCCCGAGGAAACGGCGAAGACGCTGATCGGCGATGGCTGGCTGCGCACCGGCGACGCCGGGTATCTCGACGCGGACGGCTATCTGTTCCTGCAGGACCGCATCAAGGACATGATCATCACCGGTGCAGAGAACGTCTATCCGGCGGAGGTCGAAAGCGCTGTATTCGGGCACTCTTCGGTCGCCGATGTCGCGGTGATCGGCGTGCCCGATCCCAAATGGGGCGAAGCGGTCAAGGCGATCGTCGTGCTCAAACCAGGGGCCGAGCCCGACGAAGCGGGGATAATCGCCTTCGCGCGTGAACGCATCGCCGGGTTCAAATGCCCCAAGTCGGTCGACTTCGTTCCTGTGCTGCCGCGCAACCCATCGGGCAAGATACTGCGCCGCGAACTGCGCGAGCCGTTCTGGGTCGGTCAGGCGCGGCGGGTGAATTGATGACGTTCGCGCGGACCGACGAACAACGGATGCTGGCGGACCAGTTGGCGGGCGTACTCGGCAAGGGAGCAACCGGCTGGGATGGCGTCGTCGTGGCGCATGGCCTCGATCTGCTCGGCGTGCCCGAAAGCGACGGCGGGCTCGGTACCGACATTCGCGATGGGGCGGTGGTCGCGGCCGCCTTCGGACGCGACAATACGGAATTGCCTTGGGCCGAGCATTGGGCCGCGCCGCAGTCCGAACCTGCTGCGGAGAATGCGCGAACGCTACTGCACTGCGCCGAGCAGGTCGGACTATGCGAGACGATGTTGCGCGACACCGCCCTGTTCATGCGCGATCGCAAGCAATTCGGCGTCGCGATCGCCAAGTTTCAGGCGCTGCGTCACCGCATGGCCGACATGGCGATGCTGCTCGAACAAGCGCGAGCGATCACCGATGTCGCAATCGACACATTCGAGGAGGGTGAACGGCGCATGCGCGCGGTGAGCGCAGCGCGGGTGATCTGCGAGGATGCAGCACGCGCGATCGGCGAGGGCGCGGTGCAGATCCACGGCGCGATGGGCCTGACCGATGAATTGCGGCTGGCGGGATTTTTCCGCCGTTCGCGTGCGCTGATGCTGCGCGATGGCGGCGCGCGCCGGCATTTGCGAAGTTACGCCGCCTGATCGACGACGACGCGCGCGATCAGCTCGCGCTGGATTTCGTTCGAGCCGGCATAGATACTACCCGCGCGATTGTTCAGGTATCGCGGCATCGCGATCGCGATCGCATCGGGCGCGTTGTCGAGATTGCCGTCCCACTCCGCCGCCAGTTCGAGCGCCAGCTGATCGATCCGCTGCGATACTTCGGTTCCCAGCACTTTCAGGATCGAGGGACGAACGCTATCGCCTGCGCCGCGTCCGTTGAACGCGGCGATCTCGATCGCGCGCAACGCTTCGACCGCGATCTCCTCGCGCGCCAGCCGCTCGGCGTTGCCGGGATGGCGGAGCCACCCGGTCTCCGCAGCCGCCGCGCGTACTGTCGCCAGATGCGCGGCGATTCCCGGCGCGTAGCGCCCGCCGCGTTCGAAGCCGAGCAGGTCCTTCGCCACGGTCCAGCCGTCATTCTCCTCGCCCAGCCGGCCCGCGACGGGCGCGCGCACATCGTCGAAGAACACCTGGTTGAAATCGTGATCGCCCGCCAACGTGACGATCGGCCGCACCGTGATGCCGGGTAGCCCCATGTCGAGGAGCAGAAACGTGATTCCGCTCTGCGGGCGTCCTTCGCTGCTGGTCCGCACGAGACAGAACATCCGGTTGGCGAACTGGGCGTGCGTGGTCCAGATCTTGGAGCCGTTGAGTATATAGTCGTCGCTGTCGCGCACCGCCCGCATCTGTAGCGCGGCGAGGTCCGATCCGGCTCCGGGCTCCGAATAGCCCTGGCACCAATAATCCTCGCCGCTCAGGATGCGCGGCAGCAGGTCGCGTTGCTGCGCGGGCGTGCCGTACCGCATGATCACGGGTGCGACCATCTTAAGACCCATCGGCGCGAGATTCGGTGCGCCCGCTGCGGCGCATTCTTCGACGAAGATGTAGCGCTGTACGTCGTCCCAGCCCGGTCCACCGTAAGCGGCCGGCCAGTCGGGCGCGACCCAGCCGCGGTCGTGCAGGATCGCTTGCCATTCAAGCGAGATTGAAGGGTGCGTAAACACGCTGGTCGCGCGCCGTCCGGCTCGGGCGAGCGCGGGGGTCAGCCGTTCGGCAAGAAAACCGCGCACCTCCTCGCGAAAGGCGCGCGCTTCGGGGGTCGAGAATATGTCCACGCTTCGATCATTGCTCCTGTCGCGCGGTGCATCCACCTGCCGTTTCGGTCAGGTGGGTCAGGCTTCGGGTCCCAGGAAACCATGGCCGGTCGCCATCTGGATCAGCCGTGCGCGGGTAGAGGCCCCGAACTTCTCGCCTGCGTTGCGCAGATGAAAACGCACGGTCGATATCGACAGCGACAGGATGATGCCGATTTCAGCGGTCGTCTTGCCGGCGGCCGCCCAGCGCACGCATTGCGCCTCGCGCCGCGTCAGTTGAGCGGGTGTCACCCGATGGCGCGCGTCGACCAATTCGGTATGCGCAGCGAGAAAACGCACCGCGAGCGCGAACATCGGCTCGGCATGGCGTTCGAACACCGCGGCCATGTCGATCGTGTCGGTCGTTGCCCACACCACCGCGCCGACTTGCCCCGCCGGCAGGTGAACCGGCGCAATCAACGCGCCGGTAATTCCGAACTGTTCCTGAACCCGCGCGCAATCGATCGGGTCGAGAATATGCGTCGGTCGCCAGGTGTGCAGCCTTCCCGCCCCGAACCAGATCGGCTCCGCCAGCAAGCGCGCCGCGTGCAAAAAGGTCGATTCCAGTGCGAGCCGCCGATTTCGCCAATAGTCGCGCCCGTTTTCGAGCCAGGGAAACATCGAGGCGTACGGTCGACCGCTCCTGTCCGCCATCGGCGCAGCGTCGCCCAGATCGGCCTGTGCCGCGACATAGGGCAACCCTGCCCGCGCACCCGCCGCGACGAGTTCGTGGGCGAGTGCGTCAACCCTGTTCCATTCCGAACTCTCGGCGGGAATCTGCGTCCGATCTGTTCTTCGCTCCATGGTGCGATGTGTGCCACTCCGGTCATTGCGACTCAATGCGGCATTGGCCCGCGCCTTCTTCCTATCACAACGCGCTCTTCATCAGCGGGTCGTTGGTTCGAGCCCAAGTGCCTTGAATCCCGTGAGATCGAACAATACCCCTGCCCGATTGCCGATCGTCACGTCCCCCGACCGGATCAGCGCGACGACATTCTGGAACGCGGGATCGGCATACTCCGCCATCGGATGCGAATTGAGCAGGTCGCCGATCGACATGAGCGTGAACGAGCCCTTGACCGTTGCCGGCTTGCGTGGGGCCGTCAGGAAATCCTGCGGATCGTTCGAGGGCGCTGGCGCGGACGGTCCAACCTGCGCGGAGAGCGGCGACCACGCGATCATCGCGCCCGCAGGCCATGGACGAGGCGATCGACGGAGAATCTGGTCGCGCAGGCTCGTCGCGTTGCTCCACCGACCAAGGTCAGAAAGGCAGCAAGGAGACGTGGGCGGCGACGCAGAAAATGAAGAAGGTGACCCCGAGAGCCACTCCACCGCCGAAGCCGGTGAGCAGCGGCGGCTTTCGTACCCTATTACTGGAGCTCGCCGCCCGCGTGGGTTAGCGACCGGCGTCGCTAGTCACCGCCATATTCGAGGATAATCAGCGACGCGTTGTCGGATCCATCGCGTTGGAGGGAATTGGCGAGCAAGCGGTCCGCCGCGGAATCCAGGGTCTGGGCACCGGCCAGGTCATCCGCGCGCAGCGACCGCGACAGGCCGTCCGAACACAGCAATATGCGATCCCCCAATGCGGGATCGACGCTGATCGTATCAAGCCGCGACAGATCGGGAACGCCGAGCGCGCGCGTCACGACGTTGGCTTGGGGGTGGCGCTCGGCGGCCTCGACGGTCAGCAATCCGGCATCGACGAGTTCCTGAACCACGCTGTGATCGTGCGTCAGTTGCGACATGCGGCCTGCCCGGATGAGGTAGGCCCGGCTGTCGCCCGCCCACGCGATCCGCAAGCTTGTGTCATCCATGACCGCCGCCACGACCGTGGCGCCCGAATCGAGGTGCAACCGGTCATTACGCGCAAGGATCGCATTATTTGCGGATGCCAGCGCCGAGAGAATGCCGCCGATCCCGATCGACCCGACCTGACCGCTCGTCTCTCGCAGGGCGTCGACAACGGACTGCGCGGCGACGTCCCCACCCTGATGTCCGCCCATGCCGTCCGCCACCGCCCAGACTTGTCGCTTCGGGCAATCGAACACGCGGTCTTCGTTGATCGTGCGCACCGATCCGACATGGCTCCGCGATACCGAGCGCCACGTCGGCAATTCGCGAAGATCGGTCGCGGGCGGGCGAGCGGGTGAAGCGGTCAAGAAGTGGCTCCCCCGGTCTGGCCTTCGGATGCGTCGTAAGCGGCGACGAAGGCGCGCTCGAGCGAGCCGCCCTCCCCATCGCGCAATTGACGCGTGAGGTCGTCGTGGCGGGCGGCAAGCTCGCCCGATTGCAACGTTGCGCGGCTGGTCAGCAAGGATCCACGCTTGCCGATCGCGGCATCGATCGCGGTCGGATCGAACGTATCGATCGCCGCGTGAAGGCTGCCGTGGAGCCCGGCAAATGTCGCAATCAGGTGGCGCTTGATATCGCGGAATGACGCTTGCAGCGCGGCGGCACCGGACAAGAAACTCCCCGACCCGGCAAGCAACAGGTCGAGCGCGAGCCGCTGCGTCGGAGCCCATTTGAAGGGGTTGTTGTTCGCGCCGCCGATCGTCGTGCGCGACAATTTATACTGCCCCCGCGCGCGGTCGCGCTCTGCCATCAGGTCGCCAATGCCGAGCACCATCTGGCGATATACCGCCCCGGCGCGGCGCATGATCTCGGCAGGCTCCTCGCTCGACAGCAATGACACGTCGAGCCCTGCACCCTCGCAAAAGGCTTCGAGCAGCGACCCGTTGCCCGTCGGCAGCATCGCCGTCGCGTCGCTCCAATCGTCCGGCACCGCAGCCGAAGAGCCCAGCGGCGGGGTGAGTACCATCGTCCGTGCGCCATCGACCGGAGCGTCGCCGTGCGGCGCAAGGCTCGCCTTCAGTCGAAAACGCCCGAACCGCAGCGTCGAGGGAATCGGTACGCCCACGGCGATCGCATCGGGAAAGCGCGTCCCCGTGACATTGTCGAAGACCCCATTGGCGCCAAGCGCGGTCAGGGTCAGGCCATCGTCGATCACCGCCAGCTCGCAATGCGCACGGGACAATTCGCACTCGGGGTCGGCAATCGGCCAATCGGCAGCGCTGTCGCGCCCGATGCGGATCATCCCGTCGCGGATCAATCGCGCATCGATCGGCTGAACCTCGTCGGCTTGGTCGAAGAGTTGAAGCATGTACATGTCTGTCGTCCTCAGGCGGCCCGGCGCGATGGCGCGACGCGTGTGGCGCATATCGCAGCTTCGAGCGCTTCGTTGTCCAGGCCCGACAAGCGCGGCTCAACGCTGGCAGCCGCGCGATTGAACGCGTCGAACGAGGCACCGAATTCATCCCGGCGGCGATGCGAAATACGCAGTGCAAAGTTCGCGTTTGCGGCGTCGTCGAGCGCCTTGCGCAGCCGGCCGAGTGGGCGCGCGACCATCGCGCCGCTCAGGTAGCCGACAATCAGCACCGCCAGCATGACGACGCCCGAAAGGATCAGGAGCGATGTCTGCGCGGTCCCCAGCGCCGCATCCAGTCCGCTGCGTTTGACCACCAGGTCGACCGAGCCAAAATCCGCGCCGGCATAGCGGATCGGGTGGATGAAGCGGATGCCCGCGCCACGGCCGCGATCCGCCGCCGCCGTTACCGTCGTGCTTCCGGCCGGATCGATCAGCGCTTCGCCGGTCGGTTTCCGATAGCGCTGCCCAACCCACGCCGGGTCACTTGCGGCGCGGATGATGCCACCCGTGTCCGCCACCACGAAATCGCGGATTTCGGGATCGCGGCTGGCCGTTATTGCAAAGGCCTGCAGCGCCGACCAGTCCTGCTGGTCCCCGCTCAGCCCGGCATTATCGGCAGCGAGCACCGCGGCATTATTGGTGACAAAGGCGGCGATCGAATTGCCCGAGGTGATCGCCATATGCTCGAGCGTCTGGCGTTCGCGAGACAGCGTCGCGGTGACGCAGGCGAATAACGCGATGGCGGTGACCAGCGCCAATGCGAGCGGCAATTTCAGCCGCAACGACAGCCCGCGCCGTCCGGCGGGCTTCTCCTGCTGGGCGCTGATTTCGCGCGACAGCGCGGCTTCGAGCGCTTCGCCGTCGGCGAACCGTTGTTCTGGCTTCTTCGCCAGCAACTTATCGATGATGAACCGCAGTCCGGGTGGGCAATCCCCCGCCGCGGAATCGATCGGCTCGACCTTTTCCTGCGCGATCTGGATCGCGAGCGTGGCCAGCGCGGTGCCGGGAAAGGCGACCTTTCCGGTAATCATTTCGTATAACACGACGCCCAGCGAAAAGAGATCCGATCGCTGGTCGACGGGCAGGCCGAGCGCCTGTTCGGGGCTCATGTAGCGCGGCGTGCCCACCAGCTGGCCGACATGTGTGCGGACGAGTTGCCGTTCGGTTTCGGCGGCATCGAGATCCCCGATGCGCGCAACCCCGAAATCGAGCAATTTTGCCGTCCTGCCGTCGGCCGAGAGCAGTATATTGGACGGCTTGATATCGCGATGGACCACGCCGTTGCGATGCGCATAGCCGAGCGCGCTCGCCAGCTGACAACCGATTTCGAGGACACGCTCATAGGGCATCCGGCCCTGGTTTTGCAGCACGACGTCGAGCGGCAATCCGTCGACCAGCTCCATCGCGATATAGGCAACGCCCCCGGTCTCGCCGACATCGTAAATCGTGGCGATGTTGGCGTGGCTCAACGCGCCCGCGGCGCGCGCTTCGCGCACGAACCGCGCGCCGAGGTCGGGATCGCGTGCGTATTCGGGCTTGAGCACCTTGATCGCCACGGTGCGCCCGATATCGGGATCGTGCGCGCGATAGACGTCGGCCATCGCGCCTTCCCCCAGGCGATCGTCGACCCGATAGCGGCCCAACATGGTCATCGCATATATCCACCAAGGTTACGGACAAATTTCCATATTGCCAAAGGCTTGACTGGATCGTTCATCGTCTTGCCTTGACCGTTGCCGCGATCCGCTCGGCGCGCGCGAGGTCGCGTGCGATCACCGCATTTCCGGGATCGAGCGTTGCGGCGCGGCGCAGCAATCCGACCGCGCGGTCGACATTGCCCTGATTGAGCGCAGCCAATCCAGCGCCGCGCAACTGACGAGCGGCCGCCGGATTTGCCGTGGGCGCCGCAGGCGCCGCGGGCTTGGGCGGCGCCACTTTGGGTTTGGGCGCTAGCGGTTGCGGCGCCGGTCGCGGCGGTGCCGCGTCCGGTCGCCGAACCGGTTCGACCCGCGGCGGCTCGCCCGGAATTTTGAAGATCTGTCCGGTCGTCAGCACGGTCGGCGCTTTCAGGCCATTATATCTGAGCAACTGATATGCCTTGAGCCGGTTACCGAGAAAGCGCTGCGCCAGACCGGGGACGGTATCCCCTTCGCGAATGGCGTAGGGATAGTTTTGCGGGCCGAGCAATTCATTCGGATCGCCCGCGATCGACTCGGTCAACAACCGCGCGTTCGCGTTCATCGGATCGCGTTTGAGGACCGCTTTCAACCGTTTGCGTGCACCCGCTTCGTCTCCCTTCATCAACAGGTCGAACGCGACGTCGATCTCATTGGTAGCGGCACTCGCGCGGGGCGCTGGAGGTGCGCCCTTGACGCGGGGGGTCCCGGCCGAACACCCCGCAAGCGCCGCCGCGACCAGCATCACTGCTGACGTTTTCATCGTCTTCGTCACGCACTCAACCTCTCAATTAGGGGTTCGGACTCGAGCCCCAGCCGTAGCAAATCCGTTAAATGTCCGGCGTCGCCGGCGAACGCGGCAAAGGCGCCGCTCTCCATCGGCCGCGCGAAATAGAATCCCTGGAAATGGTCGCAACCGTGCCGACGCAGCCATTCATATTCGGCCTGACGTTCGACGCCCTCGGCAAGGACCCGGATACCCAATCCACGGCCCAGCGCGATGATGCTCTGGCAGATTGCCTGGCTGTCGCGCCGTCGATCCACATCGGTGACGAATTCGCGGTCGATCTTTATCTTGTCGAACGCCAACGTCCTGAGCGAACTGAAACCGGAATAACCCGTACCGAAATCGTCTACGGCCAGCTTGACGCCCATCGCGCGCAGTTCCTGGAAGATCCGGCGGCAATGCGCAGCATCGCTGGTCGCGACGCTTTCGGTCAGTTCGATCTCCAGCGCCGCCGGGTTGACATCGTGGCGCTGCAACGTGCGCTTGACCAAAACGGGCAGATCGTCGCGTTCGAGTTGAAGTCCGGACACGTTTACCGCGACGCGCACATCGCGCAGACCCTGAGCCGACCATTCGTGCGCCTCGCGCACCGCGGCATTCAGCGCCCACATCCCAATCTCGCTCGCCAGCCCCATCGCCTCGACGATCGGGATGAAGCGTGCAGGAGAGATCGCGCCCCGCGCGGCGTGATTCCAGCGGATCAGCGCCTCCGCGCCGCAAACTCGTCGTTGCGACGCGTCGATCAGCGGCTGGTAGACCATGCTGAGCTCCCGCCGCACGATCGCCTGCCGAAGATCCTGCTCCATAATATATCGCTGCCGGGCATGTTCGGCATAATCCGCACCCGGCTGGTCTTCTTTGATCGCGGTGCCGCTGGCCAGGGCAAAGGATGCCAGCATGCGGGCGAGAAACGCATGGGCTTCCAACCCCTCTTTCAGGTCAAAACTCGCCAATCGAAGCTTGATTTGCGGCACGATGCGCTGGCCGTTTCCATCTTCCACGGCATCGCCCAGTGCGTAATCGATCGCGTCGAGTTCGGCCCGCGCCGCAGCCTCCGTCGTTCCTCCGTCAAACCACATGCCGACATGCCCGCGATCGACCTGCGCGAGAAAGCGATCCGCCGGTAGCATGCTGCGAAGTCGCGCGATCAGCTGGGCGAACACGCGCTCGCCCAGCGCGGGATCGAACGCGGTCAGCCGGTCAAAATCGACAAAGGCAATCGCGCCGAGCAAACCGCGCCCGTCCGCCTGCATCCGTGCCAGCAAGGCCTCGCGCAGAGGCAGGCCGCTCACCGGATGCGTGAGGAGCCGACGATGATCGAGCGCCGCATCCGACCGCTCTCGCTCGCCGGCCCCCTTCAGATCCTTCGGCAACCCCACCGATTCGGACGGCGAATCGCTGGAATATGGCCGGGGGGACAAAACGCTGCGGCGCTGAAAATGCCGGATCCTTTCCAGCAGAATGAGGGCAGTGGCGGCAAAAATGACGATCGCCGCGGAGCCACCAACGTAATAAGCAACCGCAATCGCCAGGGCGACCCCCGCGAGCAGCACCGACATCGCAAACCCGCTACGCAACACTGCTGGAGTCGTCTTGACCATTCGCGCAAGCTAATCGCAAAAGGATACGACGCCGTTAATTCAAACCTGATGCAAATCAACCTCTTACTCCGGGCGTCGGATGACGGGCGGCGGTCAATCGTCGTGCTCTCCTTACCGGTGCCGGCCCCGACACCGTCGAAGCGCTCTGTGAAGAGCCAATGGTCCCGTTGCCCGTCCCCCCGATTAATCAAGGATGATCTTATATGTTATACGCGGAAGGCGTAATCTTTGATAAGGTTGTCAGGCAGCATTCCGATGCCGCCGACGGCGGCATCGGCCGTGATTTATCTTGACGCTGCGCTGGCCCGTTGGGATAATCAAAAATCCGCGGATTTCTGCGGATTTTTTGTGTGCCGGTTTAGCTCAGTTGGTAGAGCGCCAGTTTTGTAAACTGGATGTCGCGGGTTCGATTCCTGCAACCGGCACCACCACTTTCGCAGCGATGTAGCCACGCTAAATCGCGATCGGCGAAAGTGCGGCCGGCCTCGCGCTAGCGAGGACCGACGACGCGGCTTTGCCGCGGCGCTATCGCTCCCGCCAATAATCAAACGCCAGTTCCTGCTGTTCCCGCACCAGCGTAGCCGCCACGGGCCCGGTCATCGGGCCGTCATAGCCCAGCGCGAAACTCCGCGCGGCGCCCCACCAGCCTTGCCCCGGCAATCCGTCCGACTCCCGCACCACCAGCACCGCCAGCTCCGGCTCCCCCGCCGCGATCGCGGCCTCGTCGATGACGTCGAGCGTCTTGCACACCGCGCGCATCTTCGGCCGGGTGAAACGATGCCCGAGTTCGGCCAGCAGCAGCGAATAGCTGATCGACTCCCCCGCTTTCGCCGCCGCGATCAGCAGCGCGCGGACTCGCGCGACATCGGCGATCGCATTGTAGCTCGGGGCATCGCTCATCGGCGATGGATGACATCAGCCGAGCGATTAGGCTAGGCCAAGGCAACCGGCATCCCGCCAAAGGCGTTACGCACCGACAATGATCAAGCTCGCCAGTTACAATATCCGCAAAGGCCTCGGCACCGACCGGATCCGCAGCCCCGAGCGCATCCTGGCGGTGCTGCATGAAATCGACGCCGACGTGATCGCGTTGCAGGAAGCCGATCGTCGGTTCGGGCGGCGCGCGGCGATCCTGACCGCCAATCACCTCGCCGATCACAGCCCGTGGAAAATCATCCCGCTGGGAACGCGCCAGCATTCGAGCGGGTGGCACGGCAATGTGCTGCTGGTGCGCAAGGACGCGACGGTGATGGATTGCGAGGCGATCCATCTGCCGACGCTGGAGCCGCGCGGCGCGGTGATGGCGGATCTGAGGATCAACGGCGAAGCGATCCGCGTCGTGGGCATGCACCTCGATCTGTCGGGGCTGATGCGACGGCGTCAGGCCGATGCGATCATCGCGCATATGGATGCCAGTACGGCGCGGATGCCGACGGTGATGATGGGCGACCTCAACGAATGGACGCGCAATTCGGGGTGTCTCAAGGATTTCGGCGCGCGCTTCACGATTGCGGCGACCGGCCCCAGTTTTCACGCGCGGCGGCCGGTCGGGCGGCTCGACAGGATCATGGCGTCGCCCGATCTGCGTATCGCCGATTGCGGCGTCCATAGCAGCCACGCCGCGCGCACCGCGTCCGATCATCTCCCGATCTGGGCCAAGGTCGAGCCGGCATGAGGCGCGAGAAGGAACTGCGCATGGCGCTGGTCTGCTATGGCGGGATCAGCCTGGCGGTGTACATGCACGGCATCACCAAGGAGATCTGGCGGCTCGCCCGCGCCTCGCGCGCGTACCATGCGCACGGCGACGAAGCGCCCGAACTCGCTTCGACCGAGCGAGTCTATGCCGCCTTGTTCACCGAAATCGAGAACGAAGCCGACCTCAAGCTGCGCGTGCTGCCCGACATCATTGCGGGTGCCAGCGCGGGCGGGATCAACGGGGTGTTCCTCGCGCAGGCGATCGCCACCGGGCAGAGCCTCGAACCGCTGACGCAATTATGGCTCGACGCCGCCGATGTCGAAGCGCTGATCGACCCCAAATCGGCACCGAAGAATCGCATGTCGAAAGTCTGGGCGCTGCCGATCGCCTGGGTCGCGCAGCGCCGCGGCGAAGCCAGCGTCGACGAACTGGTCGAAGCCGAAGCGCGCGACGAAGTCCGCACCAAATTGTCGCATTTCGTCCGCTCGCGCTGGTTCGAGCCGCCGTTCGGGGGAGAACGCTTTACCGGGCTGATCCTCGACGCGCTCGAGGCGATGGCGGCGACCGCGGCCGACGGGCGATTGCTGCCCGACGGACAACCGCTCGATCTGTTCGTCACGGTCACCGATTTCCGCGGCCATCCCGAACGGCTGCAGCTCAATTCGCCGCCCGAAGTGCTGGAAACCGAACACCGGCTCGTCATCCCATTTACCGACCACGGCAATGCCGGGTTCGCCGATCCCGCCGAACTGACCTTCGCCGCGCGCGCGACGTCGAGCTTTCCCGGCGCGTTCCCGCCCTTCAAGGTCGGTGAGCTCGACACCGTGCTGACCGATCGCCAGGCGCACTGGCCCACACGCGACGCCTTCCTCGCGCGGATCCTGCCACGCCAGCACGCCGCCAACGCCGCCGAGACCGCGGTGCTGATCGACGGGTCGGTACTCGCCAACGCCCCGTTCCGCCCCGCGATCGATGCATTACGGGAGCGTCCGGCGCGGCGCGAGGTCGACCGGCGCTTCGTCTATATCGACCCCTTTCCCGGCCCGAGTTTTCAATTCGGCGCAACCGCGGCGGCATCCCCGGGATTCTTCCAGACGATCATCGGCGCGATCTCCGAACTGCCGCGACAACAGCCGATCCGCGACAATCTGGAGGCGATTCAGGACCGCAGCGCGCGGATCGAACGGATGCGCGCGATCACCGGCGCGATCCGGCCCGAAGTGGAAGCGCAGATCGAATCGCTGTTCGGCTACACCTTGTTCCTCGATTCCCCGACCGCATCGCGGCTCGCATCGTGGCGGTCGAAGGCGCAGAACTCGGCCGCGGCCAAAGCCGGGTACAGCTACGCCGCATACGGCCACATGAAGTCCGCCGGAGTGATCGATCTGATCTCCAATCTGCTCCATGCGGTCGGGGGTGAGATGAGCCCGGAGCGGCTGGCACGGATCCGCACGGCGGTGTCGAATTCGGTTCAATCGATGAACGGCGACCTGACCTTTGCCGGCAAGGCGAGCGCGAGCGCGATCCTGTTCCTGCGCTCCTTCGATCTGGGGTTTCGCATCCGCCGCTTGCGGATGGTGGCACGCCGGCTGGCCGAACTCGAAGAGGAACTGGCCGAGGGCGACCTGACCGTCGCGCGGGTGGCCATCTACGACGCGCTGTCCGACTATCTGGAGGCCAAACGGACCGATACGCACGCGCACCTGAAGCGCGATGTGCGGGCGCTGCGCAGCGACGCGACGCCCTTGCTTCAGCTGCTGGCGCGGTCGCTCAACCTCAAGAAGCTGGATGATCTGACAGACGTCAAGCTGGCGGCCGCGTTCGATGGCATGCCGCGCGAGGTCAAACGCCCGCTTCTGCTGACCTATCTCGGCTTCCCCTTTTTCGACGTTGCGACGCTACCGTTGTTGCAAGGCGAAGGCCTCGACGAATTCGATCCGATCAAGGTCGATCGGATTTCCCCCGAAGACGCCCCTTCGATCCGCGCCGGCGGGCCCGAAGCCTCGCTGAAAGGCATCCAGTTCAACAGCTTCGGCGCGTTCTTCAGCCGCGCCTATCGCGAGAACGATTATCTGTGGGGGCGCTTGCACGGCGCCGAGCGGATGATCGACATCGTGGTGTCGGCGCTGCCGCTGCGCGCGAGGATGAAGCCAGGGCGTGTCTCGGCGATCAAGCGGCAGGCGTTTCACGCGATATTGGACGAGGAGGAGGGTCGGCTGAACGCGGTGCCCGGGCTGATCGACGCCATTCGCAAAGAGGTGGGGTAGTTAGTGAGCTTTCCCCCGCGAAAGCGGGGGAACAGGGTATAGGGGCGACGCTGAAATTGCCCGCTCTGGTCAAACTCACCCTACCCCGCTAGCCTCTGCGCCATGCAATTTCTCAAGATCCTGCTGTGGTGCCTGCTCAGCTTCGTCGCGGCGATTTTCACCTATGGCAATTGGACCTGGGTGCCGGTCAATCTGTGGGGCGGGCTGATCGCCGAGGTGAACCTGCCCTTCATGCTGATCGTCACCTTCCTGTTGGGGGTGATCCCGACCTGGCTCTATTACCGCACGATGCGCTGGCGACTGGCGCAGCGGCTGACCACCGCGGAACGCGTGATCGTCGACCTGAAATCGGTGCCCGAGCCGATGGGCGGTCAGCCCGACGGCCCCGTCGCGGCGGTCACGCCCGCGCCCGCCGCCGCCAGATCGCTCAAACAGCCCCCGATCGAGCCCCTGCTGTGACCAGCAAACTCTATGTCGCACTCGACACGCCCGACATCGAAAAAGCCAAGACGATCGCGACGCGCGTCCGCCACCATGTCGGCGGGATCAAGCTGGGGCTCGAATTCTTCATGGCCAATGGTCGCCACGGTGTGCTGGAGATGCACGAACTGGGGCTGCCGATCTTTCTCGACCTGAAGCTGCACGACATTCCCAACACCGTGGGCAAGGCGATCCAGGCGTTGCGCGGGCTCGATCCGGCGGTGCTGACCGTGCACGGCGCCGGCGGCCGGGCGATGCTGGAGGATGCCAAGGCGGCCGCGCCGCTGGGAACGAAGGTGGTGGCGGTCACGATGCTCACCAGCCTCGATGAAAACGATCTACGCGCAACCGGCATAGAGGGCACGTCGCACGACCAGGTGCTGCGCCTGACCGATCTGGCGATGGACGCCGGGCTCGACGGAATCGTGTGTTCGGGCGGCGAGGTAGCGGCGGCGCATAAACACTGGCCGAAAGGATTCTTCGTCGTGCCGGGCGTTCGCCCGGCGAACGGCGCAATTGGCGATCAGAAGCGCGTCGTCACCCCCCGCGCGGCACTGGATGCCGGGGCTTCGATCCTTGTTGTGGGACGACCCATCACTGCGGCAGAAGACCCCGATCTCGCGGCACGCGAGATTGGCGCGACGCTGTAGCTTGCCGACCCGTCGGGCGATGCTACATCGCGCGACATGCCCATTCCCGCTATTCGCATTGCAACCCACGACGATCTCGCCACGCTGCAGCCGCTGATCCAGCGCGCCTATCGCGGCGACAGCGCCCGGGCAGGATGGACGCATGAGGCGGACTTGCTCGACGGGGAACGGACCAGCCATGCCGAACTTGCGGCGCTGATCGACGATCCGGACGAGCGATTGCTGGTAGCGTTCGATGGCGACGCGATGATCGGATGTGTGCGGGCCGCCAATCTGGGCAACGGGCTCGCCTATCTCGGTCTGTTATGCGTCGATCCGCTGTTGCAGGCGGGCGGGTACGGCAAGCAAATCATCGCCGCCGCGGAAGACATCGCGCGAACCGATTTCGGCGCCGGCCGGATCGAGATGACGGTGATCGAGAAGCGCGCCGAACTGATCGCTTATTACGAACGGCGCGGTTATGTGCGCACATCCGAGCGGCGCGACTTCCCCGTGCCGGTCGACCCGCCCTTGTTCATGGCGGTGCTGGAGAAGCCGCTCTGATGCCCGTCACCGCCAAGATTTGCGGCCTATCGACGCCCGAGACGCTCGATGCCGCGATCAAAGGCGGCGCGAGTTATGTCGGGCTGATGTTTTTCGCGCCCTCGCCGCGCAATCTGTCGTTCGATCGCGCGGCACAATTGGCGGCACGCGTACCGGGGCATGTGCGCAGGATCGGGGTATTCGTCGATCCCGACGACGATCTGCTCGACGCCGCGATTGCCGCGGGCACGCTCGATGCGGTGCAACTCCACAAGACGACCCCGGCGCGTGCATCGGCAATCAAAGCGCGCGGGCTGGAAGTGTGGGCGACGGTCGCGGTCAAATCGCGCGCCGATCTGAACGTTGCGCGTAACTATCTGCACGCGGCTGACAAAATCCTGTATGACGCCAAGACGCCGGATAACGCTTTGCCCGGTGGGATGGGCGTGCGGTTCGATTGGAAACTGCTCGACGGCTTTCGCCATCCGATGCCGTGGGCGCTGTCGGGCGGGCTCGATGCGAACAATGTCGCGGATGCGGTGCGGGCGACCGGCGCGACGCTGGTGGATGTGTCTTCGGGCGTGGAGTCCAAGCCGGGCGTCAAGGATATCACGAAGATCGCAGCATTCTTGCGCGCAATCGCCAACTAGTTCCCCCGCGCAGGCGGGGGTCCAGAGCACCCCGCGCTGTTCCCTGTTATCCTGGACTGCCGCCTTCGCGGGAGAACAAGTGGGTTGGCGGCGCGCGTGCACCTGCTAAACGCACCCCATCATGACCGCTCCGAACACCTATCGCGCGCAGCCCGACGACCGAGGGCATTTTGGTGACTTTGGCGGGCGCTACGTCGCCGAAACGCTGATGCCGCTGATCCTCGAACTCGAAACCGCCTATCGCGCGGCGAAGGCCGACCCGGCGTTCAAGGCGCAATTCGACGATCTGCTCGAACATTATGTCGGCCGCCCCAGCCCGCTTTATTATGCCGAGCGGCTGACCGAAGCGCTGCGTGAGAGTGCGACCGGAGGCAAGGGCGCGCAGATCTGGTTCAAGCGCGACGAACTCAATCATACCGGCGCGCACAAGATCAACAATTGCATCGGGCAGATCCTGCTCGCGATGCGGATGGGCAAGACCCGCATCATCGCCGAGACCGGCGCGGGGCAACACGGCGTCGCGACCGCTACCGTCTGCGCGCGCTTCGGGCTGCCGTGCGTGATCTATATGGGCGCGAAGGACGTCGAGCGGCAGGCACCCAACGTGTTCCGCATGAAGCTGCTCGGTGCCGAGGTGATCCCGGTCACGTCGGGCGCGAACACGCTCAAGGACGCAATGAACGAGGCGCTCAGAGACTGGGTCGCGAACGTCCACGACACCTTCTACATTATCGGCACCGCCGCCGGTCCGCATCCCTACCCCGAAATGGTCCGCGATTTTCAGAGCGTGATCGGCACCGAAGCGCGCGCGCAAATGTTGAGCCGGATCAACCGCTTGCCCGACCTTCTTGTCGCGGCGATCGGGGGAGGGTCGAACGCGATCGGGCTGTTCCATCCGTTCCTCGACGACCCCGAGGTCAAGATGCTCGGGGTCGAGGCGGCGGGCGAAGGTCTCGAGGCCAAGCACGCGGCGAGCCTTGCCGGCGGGTTTCCGGGGATCCTGCACGGCAACAAGACTTACCTGTTGCAGGATGACGACGGGCAAATCGCCGAGGCACACTCAATTTCGGCGGGGCTGGATTACCCCGGTATCGGGCCCGAACACGCCTGGCTCAAGGAAATCGGGCGGGTTGAGTACACCTCGGCGACCGACACCGAAGCGCTCGACGCGTTCCAGCTGCTGTGCCGCACCGAAGGCATCATCCCCGCGCTCGAACCTTCGCACGCGATTGCAGCTGTCGCGAAGAAGGCACGGGAAATGGACGATAATTCGATCATCCTCGCAAACCTGTGCGGGCGGGGCGACAAGGACATCTTCACCGTGGCGGAAGCGCTCGGGGTGGGAATATGACCGCGCATTGTTGCGAGATGATGCGCACCAACGTTGAAAGCGTCTGCGACCAGCATGCGGATAGATACGACTGCCCCGATTGTCTCGTCGACTTTAGCGAAAAGCAGAATCAATACGGACTGATGATCCGCAATGACGGCGGCGGTGGGATGATCGTTATTCAGTTTTGTCCTTGGTGTGGAACGAAGCTTCCGGAACCGATCGAGGCAGAGGCTTTGCTGGCATGACTCGGCTTTCCGCCGCCTTCGCCAAGGGCCGACCCGCCCTCGTCGCCTTCGTCACCGCGGGCGACCCCGGGCGCTTCGCCACCGTCCCGATCCTCGACGCGCTCGTCGAGGGCGGTGCGGATGTGATCGAACTCGGCATGCCGTTCACCGATCCGATGGCCGATGGCCCGGCGATCCAGGCGGCGAACCTGCGCAGTCTCGCCGCGGGGACGACCACCGCCGACATCCTCGCGATCGCGATGGCGTTTCGCGAGCGGCACCCGCACGTACCGCTGGTGCTGATGGGCTATGCCAACCCAATGACCCGGCGCGGCGCGGACTGGTTCGCGGATCGCTGCAAGGAAGCCGGCGTCGACGGCGTGATCTGCGTCGACATCCCGCCCGAGGAAGACGATTCGCTCGGGCCGGCACTGCGCGGGAGCGGGATCGATCTGATCCGCCTCGCCACCCCGACCACCGACGCGCACCGGCTGCCGACCGTGCTCGATGGCGCGAGCGGGTTTCTCTATTACGTCTCGGTCGCCGGGATCACCGGGCTTCAACAGGCCGCGCAAGGGTCGATCGAAGACGCCGTCGCGCATCTGAAGGCCGCGACCACCCTGCCCGTCGCGGTCGGGTTCGGCGTGCGTACGCCCGAACAAGCCGCGGCGATCGCGCGCGTCGCCGACGGCGTGGTGGTCGGGTCGGCGATCGTCGAGCTGGTCGCGCAACACGGCGCGGATGCGCCCGGCCCGGTGCGCGCCTATATCCAAAGTCTGGCAGCGGCGATCCACGCCGCGCGAAAGGGCGTTGTTATGGAATTTGGGCAATGAGCTGGCTGACCAACGTCCGCAATGCACTGTCGTACGTCATCCCCAAGAAGGAAGGCCCCGACAACCTCTGGCACAAGTGCAAGGGGTGCGGGCAGATGGTGTTCGTCAAGGAACTGGCCGACAACCTCTATGTCTGCCCCAATTGTTCGCACCATGACCGGATCGGGCCGACGATCCGCTTCGCGCAGATCTTCGACGAGGGCAGCTACAGCCAGCTTCCCGCGCCCAATGTCCCCGTCGATCCCTTGCGCTTCCGCGACCAGAAGAAATATACCGACCGGATCAAGGCGGCGCGTCTCGCCACGGGCGAGAACGATGCGCTGATCAACTCGGTCGGGACGATCGACGGCCGCAAAGCGGTGGTCGGCGTGCAGGATTTCGCGTTCATGGGCGGGTCGATGGGGCTCGCGGTGGGCGAAGCGTTCGTGCGCGGGGTCGAGGCGGCGATCGGCGAGAAGGCACCGTACATCATCTTCACCGCCGCCGGCGGCGCACGGATGCAGGAGGGTATTCTCAGCCTGATGCAGATGCCGCGCGCGACCGTGGCGATCCAGATGCTCCACGATGCCGGGCTGCCCTATATCGTCGTGCTGACCGACCCGACCACCGGCGGCGTCACCGCCAGCTATGCGATGCTCGGCGATATCCAGATTTCGGAGCCCGGCGCGCTGATCGGGTTCGCCGGACAGCGCGTGATCGAACAGACGATCCGCGAGAAGCTCCCCGAGGGGTTCCAGCGCGCCGAATATCTGCTCGACCACGGCATGCTCGACATGGTCGTGCCGCGCGCCGAGCTGAAAGCGACGCTGGCACGCGTGGTCGCGTACCTGTGCGAGCAGCGGAAGGCGGCGTGATGTCCCCCCCTCCCGTTTACGGGAGGGGTCGGGGGAGGGCTCGTCTGTCCTTCGCCGACGTTCGTGACATGCCCTCCCCTAACCCCTCCCGCAAGCGGGAGGGGAATTGCTGATGCCCGACCACGCCACCTCCACCGACCCCGCCGTTCAGACGCAGCTCGACCGGCTGTGGGCGCTGTCGCCGGGCGAGGACATCCTCGGGCTCGAGCGGATCACGCAGCTGCTCACCCGCATCGGCAACCCGCACGAACGCCTGCCCCCCGTGCTCCACGTCGCGGGCACCAACGGCAAGGGATCGACCTGCGCGTTCCTGCGCGCGGCGATCGAAGCGGCGGGGTACGCCACGCACGTCTATTCCAGCCCGCACCTCGTCCGTTTCAACGAACGCATCCGCCTTGCCGGCACGCTGATCGACGACGCTGCCCTCGCGCCGTTGCTCGAAGAAGTGCTCGACGCCGGGGGCGATATCGGGGCGAGCTTTTTCGAGGTGACGACGGCGGCGGCGTTTCTGGCGTTTTCGCGTACCCCCGCCGACGCCTGCATCGTCGAGGTGGGGCTCGGCGGTCGGCTCGACGCAACCAACGTCATCGCGCACCCGATTGTCACCGGGATCGCACAGTTAGGGATCGACCACGAACGCTTCCTCGGCGACACGATCGAAGGCATCGCGGCGGAAAAGGCAGGGATCGCCAAGGCGCAGGTCGCGCTCGTGACAATGCGGTATCCGCCGCCGGTCGCTGCGCGAATCCAGCTTGCTGCGCGTTCCGTTGGTGCACCAGTCGCACCCGAAGGCGGGCACTGGTTCTGGTCGGCTGAGGACGGTCATCTCACCTATCGCGACGCGGCCGGAAAGGTTCAGACGCCGCTCCCGCGCCTCGCCGGGCCGCACCAGCCGGGCAACCTCGCGCTGGCGATTGCGATGCTGCACCACCAGACGGCGCTGACGATCCCGCCTGACGCGTTCGTCGCTGCGGCCGAGAACGCAACCTGGCCGGCGCGGATGCAGCGGTTGGGGGTTGGGCCGCTGACTCAGGGTTTGCCGGAAGAGAGCGAAGTTTGGCTGGACGGTGGGCATAATCCAGCTGCCGGGCAAGCGATTGCGGCGGCGATACCGTTGCTGTTCCCCAGCGCAGGCGGGGGTCCGGATTTCACGGTCGGGACGGGACCCCCGCCTTCGGGGGGGAACGTGTCGGTTGTTCTCGGTATGCTCTCGAACAAGGACGTCGCGGGCCTCCTGACCCCGATCGCCCCGCACATCGCGTCGCTCATCGCCGTTCCCGTCTCCGGCCACGAGCATCACGCGCCCGATCACATTGCACAGGTCGCTCGATCGCTCGGCGTCCCCGCCTCGACCGCGCCCGACATCCCCACCGCCCTGCGCGCCGCGACCGGCTCTTCCCCCATCCTGATCCTCGGCTCGCTCTATCTCGCCGGTGAAGTGCTCGCTGCTAACGACGAAGCGCCGGACTGATCCATTATTGCGATTGACTTGCAATAGCGAGTTCACGAAGATGCCCGTCCAACGACGGAGTCGCTTCATGACCAGCAGTATCCCCAGCCCGACCGTCGCAGAGTCGCTGCCCCACGCGCTCCCCGACTCCGACGGCGCGCGCCTGTTGTTGCTCGCGATCCGACGGATGGGCGCGCACGGGCTGAACGACGCGGTCGCGGCGAACACGTTTGTCACCGCGTTCGGCAGCGGTTTCCGAAGGCCGCTGGTGCTGGCCCGCTCGTTCATGGCGGAGCTTGCCGCCACCGCGACCGCGACGATCGCCGTTGCGCCATGCTGCTGCGCGCGCATGACCCGGGCGGAGGGTGCGCTGGTCACCGCGATCGGGCATGCCGAGCGCCGCCCCGAAACCGCGCGATTGCTGCTCGCCGATGTGATGGCGGAACGCCGGTCGGATTCGATTCTGGCGAGTGCCGCCGCGCTTTCCGCCGCGTTCGCGGATGCGGGAATGCCGATCAGCACATGATCTCCCTCCCTTGTAGGGAGGGGTCGGGGGCGGGTAGCGTCTTGGCGATACGGTTGGGTCACGCCCGCTCCGTCCGTATCGCGGTCACGCCACCCACCCCTAGCCCCTCCCTGAAAGGGAGGGGAATCAAGAGGTCGCCCGCAACTCCTTCAGCGTATCCATCGCCCACCGATACATGTCGGCGTCGTAACGCCGCTGATGGCGGTCGAGCCGCTTCATCCGGTCCTCGACTTCCTCTAGCACGCCGAGCGCCTCGCGCTTGCGCCCCAGTTCGATCAGCAATGCGGCATAGCGGCAGCGCGCTTCCTCGCCCGCCATGCGCGTGACGATATCTTTGTAGATCCCGAGTGCTTCGTCTTTCCGCCCGACATGGTCGTAAAGCCGTGCGCGCAGCAGATCGACCTTGTCGCGGTCGCTTTGCCCGGTCGGCCGGGCCAGCGCTTCCACTGTTTCGAGCGACTGGTCGATATCGCCATTTTCGAACAAGGCGTTGGCCAGCTTGGTTTCGGTCCGCGCGTCGGGCAGCGGCTGCGCGGCGATCGCCTCGCGATAGAGCGGGATCGCCTCTCCCGGCCGCCCCACCCCGGCCAGCGCGTCGGCCAGCGCGATGCGGTTGGCGATCGTGTCCGCCAGCCCCAGCGCATCGCGCGCGGCGCGGACCTCACGCTCCGGGTCGATCGCCTGCACCGCCTTCGCGCGCACCGTGCGGACGTGCCGGTTACCCTGCATGCCGGGCAGCACTTCGACGATGAAATAGGCGATGCACCCGATCAGCGGCACGAAGATGATCAGCATGATCCACACGGTGTTGCGTCCATGCCGGACGGCATGCACCACGCACGCGACCTGACAGGCGATCGAGATCCAGAGGTAGGGCATCAGGCGGGTTTCGCCTCTGATTCGCTCGCTTCCGTTCCGGCGGTGCCGATGGCTTCGTCGACCAGCCCGCTGCGCATCATCCACCAGAAGATCAGCACGCCGGGCAGCGCAACAATCGTCGTCAGGACATAGAAATCGACATAACCGATGCTGTCAATCAGCGCCCCTGCGGTGGTCCCGGTGAGCAACCGCCCGACGATACTCGCCGCCGCCGAGATCAACGCATATTGCGCGGCGGTGAAGCGCAGGTCAGTCAGCGCCGAGAAATAGGCGGTCACGACCACACCGCCGAAACCGCTGGCGATATTCTCGAACCCGATCGCGCCCGCCATGCCGATATTCGAATGCCCCGCCGCCGCCAGCGCCGCGAAGCTCAGGTTGGACACCGCCATCAATACCAGCGCAATCATCACCGACCGCTTCATCCCCAGTTTGGCATAGAGAATGCCGCCGATGAAGATGCCGATCATGTACGCCCAGAAACCCAGAAAGACGTCGTAACCGGCAATCTCCGCATTGGTGAATTTCAGGTCGTCGAAGAGCAAGCGGAAGGTCAGATTGGCGAGCGTATCACCCACTTTGTGGACGAGGATGAAGATCAGCACGATCAGCGCGCCGCGCCGCTGGAAGAATTCGGCGAACGGTCCCCAGATCGAGGTCAGCACCGTGGCGACGCTCCGTCTTTCGCTCGGTGCACGGTGTCGCTCGGGCTCCCCGATCGCGACAGCCGTCAGCATCGCCGGTAGCGCGAGGACGCAGCAGGTGAGATAGGCGATGGTCCAGTTCGATGCACCCGCGACAAGCAGCGCCAGCGAGGCCGCACCGACATTGCCGATGCGATAGCCATATTGTGCCATGCCCGACCCGACGCCGAGCTGACGCGGTTCGAGCAATTCGATACGGTACGCGTCGATCACCGTGTCGAAGGTCGCGCCCGCCAGCCCGACCAGGATCGCCGCCATCGCCATCGCGCCGATGCTCGCCTTCGGGTCTGCCAGTGCCAGATTTGCGACGGCGGCAATCACCAGCACCCCGGCAAAGAGCATCCACGACACGCGCTGCCCCATCCGCCCGAGTAGCGGTAATCGGACGCCATCGACCATCCACGACCACAGCCATTTGAGGTTGTAGACCAGGATCGCCAGGCTGAACGCCGTCACCGTAGCCTTGGTGATGCCGTCCTGCTTCAGCCGCGTCGTCAACGTTGCCGCGATCATCGCGAAGGGAAAGCCCGAGGAGACGCCAAGCGCCAACGCGGCCAGCGGCGCCTTTTCGAAATACGGCTTGACGCTGTCGGTCCAGCTATGGGGCTGTTCAGCCTCGATCATTAACGCTTGCTCCCCTCGGTGTTGAGGCAGACACTAGTCGCAAAAATCGAGAGAGGAAGCCCATGAACGTGGCCACCCAAATCGCCCCGACCGCGGGGCAGCTCGCGCTGGCGAAAAAGCTGGCCGATGGCGGCGAGCGCCGGCCGAGCGCGATCACGCAGATCGCGGCGAGCAGCTATACCGATCCCGTGCGGTTCGACGCCGAGTGGTCGCGGATTTTCAGCAAAAGGCCGCTGGTGATCGCACCCTCCGCATTGCTACCCGAACCGGGAATGGCGATCCCGCACGACGGTTATGGCAAGCCGTTGCTGATCACGCGCGATCGCGACGGGGTGGCGCATGTGTTCCTCAACGTCTGCCAGCATCGCGGGACGCGGCTGGTCGAGGGTGCCGAAGCGGTCTGCGCGGCGCGGCTGGTGTGCCCGTATCATGCCTGGACCTACGGGCTCGACGGCGCATTGCTCGCCCTCCCCCGTACCGATGCCTTTCCGGGTCTCGACAAAAGCGAGTTCGGGTTGAAGAGCTTGCCGACGCGCGAAGCGGGCGGACTGATCTGGTTCGCGTTCGACGACAGCGCCGACTTTTCCGAACCCGACACGCTGGGGCACGATTTCGACGCGTTCGATCTCTCCGGCCAGCATCTGTTCCAGCGCCGCACGCACGATGTCGCGGCGAACTGGAAGCTGATCATGGACGCCTTCCTCGAAAGCTATCACGTCCAGCGGCTGCACGCGGCGACGATCGGCCCGTTCTTCAAGGACGGCGTGGCGTCGGGCGACCTGATCGGATCGCACCAGCGATCCGCAGTGGGGCGCGAGGCGGCGCTGACGCAGTGCGAAGCGGAGGACTGGCCGACGCTCAGGCGCGCGATCACCTATACCTATCAGATGTTCCCCGCGACGATCCTGATCGTCAGCCCCGATTACATGAACCTGATGACGCTGATGCCGCGCGGGGTCGACCGCGTGCTGGTCGAGGATTTCATGCTGATTCCGGAGCCACCCAAGAGCGAGAAGGCACTGGATCACTGGCAGCGCAGCTGGGACCTGCTCGACGGCGGCGTGTTCGGCGCGGAGGATTTCCGCGCGGCGGCGCTGGGGCAGGAAGGGTTGATGTCCGGGGCGATCGAGCGGCTCACGCTGGGTGGGCTCGAGGGCGGGATCAAGGTGTTCCATGATGCCGTGGAGGCGGCGCTGATCAACTAACATCGTCACCCCGGCGGAAGTGCCGGGGTCTGCATCTCCATCAATTTCGCACAGCATTGTTGAGCGGCAGACCCCGGCACTTCGGCCGGGGTGACGAGCTGTCAGTCCTTCAGCACCAGCACGATCGTCTCGATCACGCGCCGCGTGTCCTCGACCGACGCCACACGGATCGTGTCGAGCCCCATCTCCTTCGCCGGATAGTCGTTCCCGCCGGGAAAGATCGCGTCGCCCAGAAACAGCACTTCGTCCGCGCTGACCCCGGCTTCGGGGAACAGCTTCCGCAACCCATAGGCCTTGTCGACGCCCTTGCGCGTGACGTCGATCGAGGTCGACCCGCCGATATTGATCGACAGATCGGGCAGCATCCGCTGCAGCCGCGCCTGCAGGATCTTGCGCTTGGCGTGATCGGGGTCCCAGCGATCCTTCGCCTCGAGCGGGGCTTGCTGGCCGAGTGCGGAGAAGGTCACCTGGCTGCCGCGATCCTCGACCCGCTCGCCCCAGGTTTCGCCCTGATCGAGCCCCTCTTCGCGCATCGCGGTGTTGAAGGCATCGACGATCGCCTTGCCTTCGTCCGCGCTGAACAATTCGGCGTAGATCGCTTTCCACGCGCCATCGACATAGCGGTAGAGCTTGGTGCCCGTGGTCGGCTGGATGAAGAAATTGCCGAGGTTGGCGCGCGCGGGCATGCGCGAGATCACCTGTTTCTCGAATTGCGGCCAGTCGCCGCCGGAGATGATGTCGACCTTCGCCACGTCGAGCAGGTCGGCCAGCGCCTCCGCCATCGCTCCATCAAGCGGCTGCTTGCTCAGCGCCAGCGTGCCGTCGAGGTCGAACGCAATCAGTTTTTTCATGGGGTCAGCCTCGGCAAAATGAATGCGTCGATCGCGTGCGCGACGCCGTCCGCGTCGTTGGAAGAGGAAACGAGATCGGCGGCGCCTTTGACGCTGTCGGGGGCCTGCCCCATCGCGATCGACAGTCCGGCGCGCCGGAACATCGCGACATCATTGTCCATGTCGCCGAGCACCACGACATCGGCGAGGTCGATGCCCAGCTCGCTCGCCAGCGCGGCGACGCCGTCGCCTTTGTTCGCGAGCGTGTCGGTCACATCGAGGTAATAGGTCTGGCTCTGCCCGATCGTCGCGCGGTCGCCGAACAATGCGCCCGCCTTTTCCGCCAGCCCGGCAAGCAGAGCGCGATCCTCGCTGACAAAAGTCACCTTGTCGGCGCGGCCGTACAAATCGCTAAAATCGCTGCGCAGGATCGGCGACTGGTTCGACGCGAGACGTTCGCGCTCGACGCGCAGCCCCTCGCCGGTGCTCGAAAACCATTTGTTGTCGGCGAACACCCAGCGTCCGACGTCGAGATCGGCGGCGAGCGCGAACATGCCCCGCACCACGGCTTCGTCGACCGCATGCTGTTCGATGACGCTGCCATCGGGACGAAACACGATCCCGCCGTTGAACGCCGCCAGCGGGATGTCGATGCCCAGCGGCGCGATCAGCGGGAGCACGCCCGACACGGGACGCGCGCTGATCAGCGTGAAGGGAATCTCGGCCGCGCGCAGCCGGTGAACCGCGGCGATCACCTGTTGGCTGAGCGATTTGTCCTTGCGGACCAGCGTGCCGTCAACATCCGACACGACCAGCCGGATCGTCATTGCGGCATCTCGACGTGCCCGCCAAAGCCGAAGCGCATCGCCGAGAGCAATTTATCGCCATAGGTATGTTCGACCCGGCTGCGATAGCGCGCGTAAAGTGCGGCGGTCAGGACATAGGCGGGGACCGATTGCTCCATCGCGGCGTCGATCGTCCAGCGCCCCTCACCCGAATCCGCGACGCGGCCGGTGAACTGCGACAGTTCCATATCCTTGGCGAGTTGCTGCGCGCACAGATCGAGCAGCCACGACGAAATCACCGATCCGCGCCGCCACACTTCGGCGATATCGGTCAGGTTGAGGGTGTAGCGTTCGTCCTCGGGCAGCGCCTCGGAATTCTTGCTCTGGAGCACGTCGAACCCCTCGGCATAGGCTTGCATCAGGCCGTATTCGATCCCGTTATGCACCATCTTGACGAAATGCCCCGCGCCCGCCGGCCCGGCATGGATATAGCCCTTCTCCGCGCGCGAATCCTCGCCTTCCTGCTCCATCCGGTTCGGCGTGCGTGCGATCGTGCCCAGCCCGGGCGCGAGCGTGTCGAAGATCGGGTCGAGATAGGTCATGCTGTCCACGTCGCCGCCGATCATCATGCAATACCCGCGTTCGAGCCCCCACACCCCGCCCGACGTGCCGACATCGACATACTTGATGCCCTTTTCCGCCAGCGCCTTGGCGCGGCGGATGTCGTCCTTGTAGAAGGTGTTGCCGCCATCGATGATGATGTCGCCGGCAGCGCACATCCCCGCCAGCGCTTCGATCGTGCTTTCGGTCGGTCCGCCGGCCGGGAGCATCACCCAGACGATCTTGGGGCTGTCGAGCTTGGCATGAAGGTCGTCGAGCGACGCCGCCGCGGTCGCGCCAAAGGCCGCGATGTCCTTCACCGCTTCGGGCGCGCGGTCGTACACCACCGTCTGGTGCCCGCCCTGCATCAGCCGCCGCGCGATATTGCCACCCATCCGGCCGAGGCCGATGATTCCGATCTTCATGTACGTCTCCGGGAAAGTCAGGCGGTAGCGGGATGCTTGGCGGCAATCGACCCGAGAAGATCGTCGAACGCCTTCGAGAAGGAGCCAACGCCTTCCTCGACCAGAGTATCCGTCACGCCCGGCAAATCGAGCCCGAGCCGGTCGGCCTCGGCCAGCACGTGGCGCGCGCCCTCGACGTCCTGCGTCAGCGTCTCGGCGGCGGTGCCGCGCTCGCGGAACGCGTCGAGCGTCTTGGGCGGCACGGTGTTGACGGTGTTGGGGCCGATCAGCGTGTCGAGGTAGAGCGTATCGGGATAATCGGGGTTCTTGGTCCCGGTCGAGGCCCAGAGCAGTCGCTGCGGCATTGCGCCCTTGGCGGCGAGCGCGGTCCAGCGCTCGTTCCCGATCGCCTGCTGGTACCACGCATAGGCCAGCTTGGCGTTGGCGATGGCGACCTTGCCCTTGATCGCCTTCGCCTCTTCACCGCCGGTGCCGGCGTCGATCTTGTCGTCGATCTTGCTGTCGATCCGGCTGACGAAGAAGCTCGCGACGCTGGCGATGCGATCGACCGCCAGGCCCCGTGCGGCGCGCAGTTCGAGTCCCTCGACGAACGCCCTGGCGACCGACTGGTACGCGTCGATCGAGAACAGCAAGGTGACGTTGACGTTGATCCCCGCGGCGATCGTCGCGGCGATCGCGGGAACGCCGGCGGGCGTGCCGGGGATTTTGATCATCAGGTTGGGCCGGTCGACCGCGGCCCACAACCGCGCCGCTTCGGCGATCGTGCCGTCGGTATCGTTGGCGAGATACGGCGAGACTTCGAGGCTGACATAGCCGTCCTTGCCGTTGAGCCGGTCATAGACCGGGCGCAGCGCGTCGGCGGCGGCCTGGATATCGAGGATCGCGAGATGTTCGTAGCGGTCGATCGTCGGCGCGTCGGGATGCGCCTTGTCATAGGCCGCCAGCTCGGCGTCATAGGCGTCGCCATGCCCCATCGCTTTCTCGAAGATCGACGGGTTGGAGGTGACGCCGGTGATCGCATCCTCCTCGACCAGCTTCCTGAGCCCCCCCTGTTCGAGCAAGGGACGGTCGATGAAATCGAGCCACAGTGCCTGACCCAGCGCGGCGAGATCGTTGAGGCGTCCCATTACTTCGTCTCCATCACCGACTTGGCAACCTTCACGACATTGTCGATCGTGAAGCCGAATTTGTCCTGCAATTTGGCGATCGGCGCCGAGGCGCCGAAGGTCGCCATGCTGATCGCCTTGCCGTCGAGCCCGATATAGCGGTCCCAGCCGATCTCGCTGGCCATTTCGATCGACACGCGCGCCTTGACCGCCTTGGGCAGCACCGATTCCTTGTAGGCGTCGCTCTGTTTCTCATAGCGGAACCAGCTCGGCATCGAGACCACACGGACCGCGACGCCTTCGCTTTTGAGCCGCTCGTACGCGGCAATCGCGAGTCCGACCTCGGAGCCCGTCGCGATCAGGATCAGTTCGGGATTGTCGCAGTCCGCCAGCACATAGGCGCCCTTTTCCAACCCGTCGGCACTGGCATATTTGGTCCGGTCGAGCGTCGGCAGCGCCTGGCGCGACAGCACCAGCGCATGCGGATGCCCACTATCCTTCATGATCGCCTTCCACGCTGCCGCCGCTTCGTTCGCGTCACCGGGGCGGATCGTGTCCATTCCCGGGGTGGCGCGCAGCATCGCCAGCTGCTCGATCGGCTGGTGCGTCGGGCCATCCTCGCCCACGCCGATCGAATCGTGCGTGAACACCCACACCGCGCCGATTTCCATCAACGCCGACAGGCGGACCGGCGGGCGCATGTAATCGAGGAACACGAAGAAGGTCGAGCCATAGCCGCGCAGATGCGACAGCGTCATGCCGTTGACCACCGCGCCCATGCCGTGTTCGCGCACGCCGAAATGAAAGTTCACGCCGTCGTAACTGCCCGGCTCGAACGATTTGGCGCCCTTGATGTCGGTCTTGGTCGAGGGCGCGAGATCGGCCGAGCCACCGATCAGCCACGGCACCCTGGGCACGATCGCGTTGAGCACCTTGCCCGCGGCGTCGCGGCTGGCGAGGCCCTTGGCGTCGGCTTCGAACACGGGAATATCGGCGTCCCACCCGTCGGGCAGCGTATCCGATAGCATCGCGTCGAGCTCGGCGGCGAGCGCGGGCTCGGCAGTGCGATATTTTGCGAGCGTTGCCTCCCATTCCTCGCGCGCCGGGCGGCCGCGATCCGCGATCGCACCGTTGAAATGCTCGACCACGCCGTCGGGCACATAGAATATCTTGTCCTCGGGCCAGCCATAAGCGCGCTTGGTCTCGGCGATCACCGCCTCGCCCATCGCGTCGCTATGCGCCTTGGACGTGCCCGCGATCGGGCTGCCATAGCCGATGATCGAATGGACGATGATCAATGTCGGCTTGTCGTCGGTCTTGCGGAACGCGGCGAAGGCCTGCGCCAGCGCGGCGCAATCGTTGGCGTCCTCGACATGGATGACGTTCCAGCCATAACCGTCGAAGCGCTTGCCGACATCTTCGTCGAAGGTCAGGCTGGTCTTGCCCTCAATCGTGATGTGGTTGCTGTCGTAGATCCAGCACAGGTTGCTCAATCGCAAATGGCCGGCGAGGCTCGCCGCTTCCTGGCTCACGCCCTCCATGATGTCGCCGTCGCCGGCCAGCGCATAGACGTCGTGATCGAACAGCGTGAAATCGGGCTTGTTATAGCGCGCCGCGAGCCAGCGCTCGGCGATCGCCATACCGACCGAATTGCCGCAACCCTGCCCCAGCGGGCCGGTGGTGGTCTCGACCCCCGTCGTGTGGCGATATTCGGGATGGCCCGGGGTCTTCGAGCCGATCTGCCGGAAATTCTCGATGTCGTTCAGGCTGACCGCTTCATTCCCGGTCTTGTTGCCCTTGCCATCGACCTCTTCGACCCCGGCGAGATGCAGCAGCGAATAAAGCAGCATCGACGCATGCCCGACCGACAGCACGAAGCGATCGCGATTGGGCCAGGTCGGCGTGGCGGGATCGTAGCGCAGGAATTGCGACCACAAGGTATAGCCGACCGGCGCCATCGCCATCGGCGTGCCGGGATGGCCCGAATTGGCCTTCTGCACCGCGTCCATCGTTAGCGTGCGGATCGTATCGATCGTCAGGCGTTCGATAGAACCGTCTTCGCGGACGGAGGCGATCGACCCGTCCCCGTGCAGCTGATCGATATCCCGGACGGTGGCTTCGGTATCGGACATTCTTGGCTCCCGCTCGGGGTTGGAACGCATGGCGCAGCGCAGAGGTTGCGCGCTTTGCCTGCCCTATATGGCGACCACGCCAAGCTTGCCAGCCATCAGAGCGGTTGGCGTTCCATTTTCGTAACGATCCCGGCATCGGCGACATACGCAGCGTCGATTTCACGCAGGAACAGGCCATGGGCGAGCGCGCCGGGAATCTGCTCGATCTCGCGCGCCAGATCTTCGGGATTGGTGATCGCGGCGAATTTGCAATCGAGCACCAGATTGCCCTGATTGGTGCGGTAGGCTTTCCCCGCTGCGGTCATCCGCAGCACGGGGTGCGAATCCAGCGCTGCCAGCCGGGCTTCGGCAAAGGCTTGCGCGAACGGCAGGATTTCGACCGGGACCGGCGCGTTGCCCAGTTGTTTCACCGGCTTCGACGAATCCGCAATCGCCACCATCCGGACGGACGCCTCCGCAACGATCTTTTCGCGCAACAGCGCCCCGCCCCCGCCCTTGATCGCGCGAAACTGCGGATCGATTTCATCGACCCCGTCGATCGTCAGATCGAGCCGGGCGACCGCGGAAAATCGCCCGATCGGGATATCCGCCGCCGACGCCGCCCGCCATGTCGCCTGAGAGGTCGCGAAGAAGAGGGCAGTGGGCCACTCCGCCGCCCGTCGGCGCCCGATCGCTTCGATGGCAAACGCGACGGTCGATCCGCTGCCGATCCCGACCAGCATGCCATCGCGTATCTCTGAGACTGCGGCTTCGGCAGCCGCGCGTTTGTCGTCATCGATCATGACGCCGGTCTAGCGCGAAACGCGGCCCTGCCGACAACGAAAAGGGCCGCGCCACCGATATGGTGACGCGGCCCTGTCCGATTAGCCGCGCCGAAGCGCGACCAATTACATCGCGTTGGCGGGAGCCGTATCGTTCGCAACTTCGATGTTGCCATCGACCGCCAGGTTGGCGTCGTCCACGTTCGTGGTCACATCTTCCGACGTGTTGTTGGTCGCCGGGGTGCCACCGCAAGCGGCAAGACCGAGAAACGCAGGCGCGATCAGCGAAAGAGCAACAAACTTCTTCATGGACGATCTCCGTATTGAATTCGGAAGCTGCCCCCGCTCAGCACCTTGCCTCGCGCAGCTTCCGGCTAGTCCGCGAGTGCCTATGCCTCAATCTCCCCCAGTTTGATAGGAAAAAATACACGGCTCGTCGAAAACAGGATTTGGTTGGCCGTGCGTGTGCCCGGGCTTAGCGTGCCGACAAACAGGAGAAAGCCCGATGGCGACCGACGGCGAACGCGATGGGCATTTGGGACAACCGTTCGACGCAGCATTATGCGGTGGGCGATTACTGGCCGGCAGACCGCCAGCTTGAGCGGGTCACGGTATCGGGCGATATCGTCACCCGCTGAGGGGAGACGGCAACGATGGTGACGTTCGATAGTGTGCGCGCGGTGTTGCTGCCGATCGACATGCAACGCGCGTTCGACGGGCCGCCCTGGCCGCGCCGGTGGAATGCCGAGATCGACGCCAATGGCCTGATGTTGCTCGACGCATGGCGCGCGGCGGGCCTACCGATCGTCCATGTCCGTCATGATTCGGTCGAACCGGGATCGACACTGACGTTCGGTCTGCCGGGCAACGAACTGCGCCCCGGGTTCGCGCCGCGCGGCGGCGAGCCGCTGGTGACCAAGATCGTCAACGCCGCGTTTATCGGGACCGATCTCGACCTGCGGCTGCGGCGTGCCGGAATCGATACCGTGGTCACGTTCGGGATTTCGACCGATATGTGCGTATCGACCTCGACCCGCGTCGGCGCCAATCTCGGCTACCGCATGATCGTGGTCGGCGACGCGTGCGACTGTTTCGACCTGAGCGACGGCGCAGGCGGGACGATCCCCGCCGAAGAGGTCCACCGGGTCCACCTCGCGACGTTGCGCCACGAATTCGCCAGCGTGACCGATACCGCGTCGATCGTCGCTTTGCTGCGTGATCGGCCGGACGGATAAGGCCCGACAAACAAAAACCCCGCCGGCCGGAATGGCTGGCGGGGTTTTCATTGGTGCGCCCGGAACGATTCGAACGTCCGACCCTCAGATTCGTAGTCTGATGCTCTATCCAGCTGAGCTACGGGCGCACAGAAGAGGCGTCCCCTTAATGGCGCGTTTCGGAGAGCGCAAGCGTTGCGTGCGGGTTTATCGCCGCGTAGACGCGCTGGCATGAACCGCTCCATCGTGCTCCTCCTCGCCTTCTTCAGTACCGGCTGTCTGGAGGCGACCGATAAATATCCGTCGCTGGCGCAGCGACCGATCGAAACGCGATCGGACGCCGAGCCGGCGCCCGCGCCAGCTGCGGCACCCGCCCCCGATGCAGCACTCGATGCCAAGGTCGCCGCCTTTGATGCAGCGATCGGCAAGAATGCCGGCGACTTCGCCACCGCCGCGGCCCGCGCCGATACCGCCGCCAAGGCCCCCGGCGCGCAGGCGGTCGGGAGCGATTCGTGGGTCGGCGCGCAGGCGGGGCTGGCCGACCTCGAATCGCTGCGCGGCGACATGCTGGGAACGCTGACCGATCTGGAGAAACTCGCGACCGATCGCGGCGAGGCGGGGGTGGCGCCCTACCCCGCGCTCGATGCGGCGCGCGTCCGGGCGCAGGCGCAGCTCGACCTCGAACTGGCGAAGATCGCTGCGATCAAGGCGCTGCTCGGCGAAAAGTGACGGGTCAGGCCGGCCGCACGATGCGGTAGAGGATGTGCCGCTTCAATGGGCTGTCGTCAGGAACGGCCGGATGGTCGAAATCGGCATCATAGTCGCGGACCATCCCCAACCGCTCCATCAGGCCCCAGCTGTTGCTGTTGGCGATAACGGTCATCGCGGCAATCTCCGGCGTATCGGTATGCGCCCAGCCCCACGCGATGCTCGCCGCCGCAGCTTCGCGGGCATAGCCCTGGCCCCAATAGGCGCGCGCCAGCCGCCAGCCGATTTCCATCGCGTCATGGATCGGCGTGCCCTCGGGCCCCGGCTTCATCCCGCAAAATCCCAGAAACGCGGCGTCGCTTTTTCGCTCGACCGCCCAGAAACAATAGCCGTGGCTGGCGATATAGCCGTTCATCCGATCGCGCGCGGCTTCCGCATCGGCCAGACCGATCGGCGGACCGAGGTAGCGCATCACTTCCGGATCGTTGCACATCGTATGGAACGGCACGACCTCCCCGGCGCGCCATTCGCGCAGGATCAGACGGTCGGTCTCGATCATGGCCGGTCCACCGCATAGACGATCATGTCGCCGAGCGGATCCTCATTATCGAGCCAGAGCGGGTGGCGGAAATCGAGATCGGCGCGGCGCGTCATGCCGATCCGCAGCATCAGCCCCCATGACGGCGCGTTGGCCGCGTTGGTCCAGGCGAAAATGCGGTCTGCCGGCGTTTTCGCCCAGCCCCAGTCGCGGCTCGCCTCGGCCGCCTCGCGCGCGATCCCCTGCCCCCAATGCTTTTCCGCAATGCGCCAGCCGAGTTCGTAGACGTCGTGCACCGGCGTTACCGCATGACCGCCCAGCCTGAGCCCGCAAATCCCGGCAAGCTGGCCGTCGCCCTTGGTCTCGACCGCCCACATGCAATGCCCGTCGGCGGCCTGCTTCTCGATCTGGCGATCGATCAGCGCTTCGATCTGAGCGCGCGGACGTACGCCGCCGAAATGAAGCATCATCGCGGGCGTGTTGATGATGTCGACGAACGCCGGCTTATCCTCCTCGCGCCATGGGCGAAGAATCAAGCGAGCCGTTTCGATCATTTTGCCAGAAGGCGCGCCGCGTGGAGCGCATGATAGGTGAGCACGCCCGAACAGCCCGCACGTTTGAACGCCATCAGCGTTTCCAGCACGACGGCGTCGCGCTCCGCCGCGCCGGCCGCGACCGCCGCCTCGATCATCGCATATTCGCCCGACACTTGGTACGCGAAGACAGGCACTTCGAAGCGATCCTTCACGCGCAAAATGATGTCGAGATACGGCAAACCCGGCTTGACCATCACGCTGTCGGCGCCTTCGGCCAGATCGAGCGCGACTTCGCGCAGCGCTTCCTCGGCATTGGCCGAGTCCATCTGATACGTCTTCTTGTCGCCCTTGAGCAGGCCGCGCGACCCCACCGCATCGCGGAACGGCCCGTAAAACCCGCTGGCATATTTGGCCGAGTAGGCCATGATCTGGACGTTGACGTGCCCCGCCGCCTCCAGCGCGTCGCGGATCAGCCCGACGCGACCGTCCATCATATCGCTCGGCGCGATGATATCGGCGCCCGCCGCAGCCTGATTGAGCGCCTGCCCGACCAGAACCTCGGCGGTGGCGTCGTTGAGGACATAGCCCGCCTCGTCGAGCAGCCCGTCATGCCCGTGACTGGTGTACGGATCGAGCGCAACATCGGTCAGCACGCCGATCTCGGGGACTTCGGCCTTGAGCGCACGGATCGCGCGGCACATCAGATTGTCGGGGTTGAGCGCTTCCCGGCCATCATCGGTGCGCAATTCGACCGGCGTATAGGGAAACAGTGCGACGCACGGGATTCCCGACTCGCGCGCTTCCTTCGCCCGAGCGACGATCCCGTCGACCGACCAGCGCGACACACCGGGCAGGCTGGCGATCGGCTGTTCGACCCCCTCGCCGTCGCACACGAACAGCGGCCAGATCAGGTCGGCGGCGGTCAGCACGGTCTCGCCGTGCAGGCGGCGGCTCCATGGCGATGAACGCGTGCGGCGAAGGCGAAGCGCGGGATAGTGACTCATGGCGCGCCAGATGCTCCCTCAGCCCGTCGGATGCAACCGCCCGGCCGGCTCGCCGTCGGCGTGCGTCTGCTCCTCGGCCGAGCTGGGGTGTTCAGGCGGGACCACCAGCACTTGCTCGCGCCAATGGCCGTAGCGGTAATACCACAACGCCATCGACAGCGAGACGACCGATCCGATCGGGAACGCGATCCACAGCGCATCCGGCCCGAGCAAGGGCTTGGCCACCAGGGCAAACCCGAAGCGGACCGGGAACAGCGCGATCGCCAGGATCACCAGTGGCGGCACCGTCGCGCCGTTCGCGCGGACGGTCGAGAACAGCACCATCGTCGCGCCGAACATCAGGAAGGTCCAGCTGGCGAGCAACTGGATGTGCCGCGCGATCGGGATCGCCGGGCTGTCGCTGCCGACGAACAGCGCCATCACCGGGCGATCGAACAGGATGATTGCGCCGATCACGCTCAGCGTGATGATCGTATTGTAGAGAATCCCCGACCGCGTGATCGCATTGACCCGGTCCCACCGCCCGGCGCCGATATTCTGCGCCGCCATGCTGCTGACCGCGACGCCGATCGCCATCGCCGGCATCTGAATATAGGTCCACAATTGCTGCGAAACGGCGTACGCCGCCGCGGTGTCGATGCCGAGCCGGTTGACCAGCCCGTTCATCGTCAGCCCGGCGGTCGACATCACCAGCATCTGCGCGCCCATCGGCAGCCCCTTGGCAACGATCGTCTTCACCAGCGCGCGTTCGGGGATCAAATACCGCAACTCGCTTCCGCGCAATCGGATCGGCAAGTCTCGCCAATAGACGTAGATCAACAGACCCGCCGACGAGGTAATCCCCGCGATCAGCGTGGCCGTCGCCGACCCCGCAATCCCCATCTTCGGGAACGGTCCGATCCCGTCGATCAGCAGCGGGTTGAGCGCGCTGTCGATCGCGACGCTCAGCCCCATGAACCACAAAGGCGTCAGCGAATCGCCCGTGCCGCGCAAGCTCATCTGGATCAGCACGCCGAGCATCGAAAAGGGCAGCCCGAGGAAGATCACGCGCAGATAGTCGCGCGCCATGTTCTGCGCTTCGCCCGGCGTCGCGAGCAATCGCAGGATCTGCGGCGAAAACAGCCCGCCGAGCACCGCGATCACCACCGCCCCGCCGATGACCAGCCCGATCGCCGACCCGAACGCGCGCCGCGCCGCCTCGATATCGTGCCGCCCGACCGACTGGCCGATCAGGATCGTCGCGGCCATGCCGAACCCGAACACCGCGCTGAACATCAGGAACATGATGATGTTGGCGTTGTTGGTCGCCGCCAGCGCGCTTTCGCCGAGGAACCGCCCGACCCAGATCGCATTGATCGACCCGTTGAGCGACTGGAGGATATTGGAGGCAAGCGTCGGTAGCGCGAACGCGAGCAGCGTCGGCCCGATCGCTCCGACGGTCAGGTCGCGGCCCCCCGGCCTTCCGTGCGGCGGCTGCGCCATGATTGTCCCCTTGTCTGCGAGCGCGTTTCGATAGGGAAGCAGGGACGCTTCGCCTAGCCCCGAGCGAGAATTGTTGTGAGTCCGGTCCGTCCTATGGCGCCTCCGCCGCGGATGTTAGCTCCGGCGCACAGGACTCGAAGGGAAACATCATGAAGAAACTTCATCTGGCTGGCATGCTGGCCATGGTCACCGTTTCCGGCACCGCACTGGCGGGCGACACGGCCTTTACCCCCGACGCGGCGGCGACCTGGTCGGCGCGCACGCTGTTGATGGCGAAAGTTTATGACGACGCCGCGGCCGGCACGCTGACCAAGCAAAGCTTTGCGGTGGCGTGCGACGGGCTGACCGGCGAACAGATGAAGCACGAATATGGCAAGGAACCGCGCTGGGCATTGGGCGTGCAGCTGGAAGTCTGTTCGGGGTTCGATGGTTATGCCGGGAAGTTCGGCGGCTCGAAAAAGCCGTGCGACATGTTCAAGAAGGGCCTGAAGGATCTGGACGATGCGTCCAGTCCGGGCACCCCGCCAGAAGTCGTCAACGCCGCCGCGGCATTGCGCCAGACGCTGACGGTGATCCTCGCGGCGTCCGAGAATGGTCGGAAGGGTTGTCGGCTCTGACGCCGCACGGGCAACCAACCCTCTAATCGTCATGCCGGACCGCTTCTCCCCTCCCGCTTGCGGGAGGGGTCGGGGGAGGGCCTGTCGATCGATGGGTAAGCGCGCGCTGACACGCCCTCCCCTAACCCCTCCCGCAAGCGGGAGGGGAATGGCTCAGCCCAACCGCGCCAGCGCCGCCGACAGGCGTTCGGCTTCGGCGGCTTTCTCGGCGTGATCGGCGCGGGCCTTCTCTACCGCTTCGGGCTTGGCGCGTTCGACAAAGCTGGGATTGTTGAGGCGACCGGCGAGCGAATCGCGTTCCTTCGCCGCCGCTTCGATCGCCTTGGTCAGCCGCGCGCGTTCGGCGTCAAGGTCGATCACGCCTTCTAGCGGTATCACGAAGGTAGCCTCATCAATGACAAGTTGGATCGATGCGCCCTCGGGAGGCTGCTCCTCACTTACATCCTGTAAGCGCGCGAGCTTACGAAGAGCGGTGTAGCCGGTGTTGACCCTGTCCCGCGTGGTCTGGCTTGCGTCACGGACAAACGCGGTGAGCATTGTCCCCGGTGAGATCCCAAGCTCATTCTTCGCGGCGCGAACCTCACTTATGAGCCGAATGCGCCAATCAATGTCAGCGATCGCTGCTTGATCGATTGCCGTTGCGTCAACCATGGGCCAGTCCGAGATGATCAGGTCGCGCTCTCGCGCGCCCATCGCGCCCCAAAGTTCCTCCGTTACGAACGGCATAAAAGGGTGAAGCATTACGAGTATCTGATCGAGCACCCAGCCCGCCACCAACCGAGTCTCGTCGGCATGCGCGGGATAAACAGAGGCGTCCTCTCCTAGTGTTGGCTTAATCAGTTCAAGATACCAGTCGCAGAAGCGGCTCCAGCCGAACTGATAGATCGCGTTCGCCGCGCCGTCGAACCGGTAATCCGCCAGCGCCAGATCGACCGCCTGCACCGTCTGGATCGTCTCGCCGATGATCCATTTATTGACCGCCAGCGTGGCCGCGGGCGCCTCCAGAGTCGTACTCGCGCCGATCCCGTTCGACTGGCAGAAACGCGCCGCGTTCCACAGCTTGGTCGCGAAGTTGCGATAGCCCTCGACGCGCTTCTCATCCATCTTGATATCGCGGCCTTGGCTTTCCATCGCCGCCATGAAGAAGCGCAGCGCGTCCGCGCCGTACTGATCGATCAGCCCGAGCGGATTGACGACATTGCCCTTCGACTTGGACATTTTCTGCCCGTCGGCGGCGCGCACCAGCCCGTGCAGATAGAGCGTGCGGAACGGCACATCCTTCAGGAAATGCATCCCCTGCATCATCATCCGCGCGTCCCAGAAGAACAGGATGTCGAAGCCCGAAATCAGCACGTCATTGGGGTAGCGGTTCGACCACTCGCCCTCATCGGGCCAGCCCATCGTCGCGAAGGGCCAGAGCGCGGAGGAGAACCATGTGTCGAGGACGTCTGAATCGCGGCTAATGGATGCAATTGGCTTTTCACCAATTGTCGCGGGAAAATCGGTGTCGCTCTGGCTAGCGAAGATTTGATAATCCGGGCCATAATACCGCTCGGCCTGTTCTACGGCCTCGGCTTCAGTTTCAGCGACGAAGATTACCTCGCCAGGTGCCGTGCCTTTGTAAACGTCTCCGCCGACGTCAGCATAAGAGCGACCCTGGTTTTGCTCCAAAAATTCTTTCGAGAAGCCAAACCAAGCCGGAATCCGGTGCCCCCACCACAATTGCCGGCTGACGCACCACGGCTGGATATTCTCCATCCAGTTGAAATACGTCTTTTCCCAGCTCTTCGGCACGATCTTGATCGCGCCCGATTTCACCGCCTCGATCGCCGGTTTCGCCAGCGTCGCGGCGTCGACATACCATTGGTCGGTCAGCCACGGCTCGATCACCACGCCCGAGCGATCGCCGAACGGCGTCTGGATTGTGCGCGGTTCGGAATCGTGTTCCTCGCCGTCCTTGTCGACATGCGGCACGAGGAAGCCCTCATCCTTCAGTCGCTGCACCACCAGCTTGCGCGCGTCGGCGGTGCTCAGGCCGAGCAGATCGGCGGGGATCAGCCCGTCGGCAGTCTGCGTCACCTGCGCTTTAGCGTCGAGCATGTTGAGCATGTCGCGCGCTTCGATCCCGGCGCGCTTGCCCACTTCGAAATCGTTGAAATCGTGGCCGGGCGTGATCTTGACCGCGCCGGTGCCAAGCGCCGGGTCGGCATGTTCGTCGCCGATGATCGGGATCAGTCGGCCGGTGATCGGCAGCTTGATCTGCTTGCCAATCATCGCCTTGTAGCGCTCATCCTCGGGATGCACCGCGACCGCCATGTCGGCGAGCATCGTCTCGGGCCGCGTCGTCGCGACGGTGATCGATCCCGACCCGTCGGCGAGCGGATAGCGGATGTGCCAAAAGCTGCCCTTGACCTCCTTGGTCTCGACCTCGAGGTCAGAAATCGCGGTGCCCAGACCCGGGTCCCAGTTCACCAGCCGCTTGTCGCGGTACAGCAGACCCTCATTGTACAGGTCGACAAACACCTTCAGGACGGCCTTCGAAAAGCCCGGGTCCATCGTGAAGCGCTCGTTCTTCCAGTCCATCGAGCAGCCGAGGCGGCGAAGCTGCTGGGTGATTTCCCCGCCGCTCTCTTCCTTCCACTGCCACACCTTCTCGACGAATTGCTCGCGCGTGTAATTGGTGCGCTTGTCCTGCCGCTCGTTCAGCTGGCGCTCGACCACCATCTGCGTGGCGATCCCGGCATGGTCGGTCCCGACCACCCACAACGCGTCCTTGCCCTTCAGCCGGGCATGGCGGACCAGAATGTCCTGCAACGTATTGTCGAGCGCGTGCCCGATATGCAGCGAGCCGGTGACGTTGGGCGGGGGATTGACGATCGTCCACGGCTCCGCGCCCGGGCGATCGGGGCGAAACTGGCCGCTCTCCTCCCAATGCGCGTACCAGCGCGATTCGATTTCGGCGGGGTCGAAGGTCTTGGGGAGCTCGGTCATGCCGAGCCTTTAGACAAGAAACCCTTCGCACGTCACCCCGTGCTCCTGCGAAAGCAGGAGCCCAGAGTAACCATGCGATATCCCTTGCGGCCCTGGGTTCCTGCTTTCGCAGGAACACGACCTATTTCTCAGCCTTCCCCGTATACTTGCCCATCCACCCCAGCACTTCGCGATACCATTGCCGGCTTTCCTTCGGGCTCTGCACCCAATGGCTGCCCCCGGGGAACACCACCAGCCGCGACGGGATATCCCTCCGTTGCAGCGCGGTGAACGCGGCGATGCCCTGCGTGTAGGGGATGCGGTAATCGCCCTCGCTGGTGATCACCAGCTGCGGCGTCTTCCACTTGTCGACGTAATTGACCGGGTTCCATTTCTCGAACGCCTTGGGGTCTTCGAAATAGGCCTTTCCGCCATGTTCCCATTCGTCGAACCAGAGTTCTTCGGTTTCGTACGCCATCGCGCGCGCGTCGAACACGCCGTCATGCTGGACGATGCATTTGAAGCGGTCGGGCCACTGCCCTTCGATCCAGTTCATCATATAGCCGCCGTACGAGGCGCCCAGCGCGCAGGCGTTATCGCCGTCGAGCCAGGCGAACTTCGTGGTCGCGGCGTCGAGCCCCTTTTTCAGGTCCTCAAGCGGCCAGCCGCCCCAATTGTTGCGGATGTCGTCGCTGAACTTCTGGCCGTAGCCGGTAGATCCGTGGAAATCGACCGCGACCAGGCCATAGCCGGCGCCCGCGAACAGCATCGGGTTCCAGCGGTACGACCAGCTGTTGTTGCTCGATCCCTGCGGCCCGCCATGCACCATGAACGCGATCGGCACCTTGGCGCCCTCCGGCGTGCCCGCCGGCTTGACGGCATATCCCCAGACGGTATCGTTATTCGCGCCCTTGAAATTGAACCGCGTCACCGTCGGCAGATCGACGCCCGCCAGTTTCCCGGCATTGACGCTGGTCAGTCGCGTCGTCTTCTTGCCCGCGAGGAGGAAGAAATCGTCGGGCGCGAGCAGGCTGTTCATCGAATAGACCAGCCCCTTGGCAGTCGGCACGACGGCGGAAACATTGCCCTCCGGCGTCAGCCGCGTCGGCTTTCCGGTCTTGAGATCGATCGTCCAGACCGGATTTTCCTGCGTGTCCTCGGCGGTGACGTACAAGGTCTTGCCGTCGGGCGACCACGCGATCGATCCGACCGAGCGATCCCATGCGTCGGTCAGCGCGCGCACCTGCCCGGTCGCGAGATCGCGGAGCATGAGCACTTGCCGGTCGGCTTCGTAGCCCGGGCGCTTCATCGCAAAGTAAGCGAGGTATTTGCCATCGGGCGATGCCGTCGGAAGGTTGTCCATCCCGTCATTGGCGTCGGTCAGGTTGACCGGCGCGGACGATCCGTCGGCGGGCGCGGCGAAGATATCGAGGTTGGTCGACAGCGGCTCGATCCGCCCCGCCTCGCGCAGCGCGAAGAATACGGTCTTGCCGTCGGCCGACCACGACACTTCCTCGCCGCCGCCGAACGGTTTGGACGGCGCGTCGCCGACCAGTCCGCCTTCGATCGCCTTGCCGTATCCGCTCGCCTTGCCGCCCGCCATCGGGAGCACGAACAATTGCGAGCGCGTGCCGTCGGCCCAACTCGCCCAGTGGCGGACGAACATCCGGTCGAAAGTCTTGCCATTGCCAGCATCGTCGCGCTTCTTGACCATCGCCGGTTCGCTCGACGGCGCGCCGGGCATGCGATCGGCCCAGATCAGCAATTTGTCGCCGGTTGGCGCGACCTTGAACCCGCCCAGACCGCCCTTCAGGTCGGTGACGCGGACCGGCACGCCGCCGGTGACGTCGATCGACCAGACATTATCCTCATCGCCCTTGTCCGACTGGAACCAGACGGTCTTGCTGTCGGCGGAAAATTGCGGCGCGGTTTCGTTGACGGTCGCCTCGGCGATCAGCTTTTCGGGTTTCGCGCCGGGTTTGTTCAGGTCGAGCCGCCACAGATCGTAGCGCCCCTTATTCCCCGCCAGGTCGGTTTCGCGCTGTTGATAGACCAGCCAATGTCCGTCGGGCGACACGACCGGCGCGCCGACGCGGCTGAGCATCGTGACGTCCTCGATCGTCAGCTGGCGGGCGATGGCGGGGATGGCGAGCGAAACGAGCGCGGCGCTCGCGAGCAGGAGCTTTTTCATCTGCCGACGATAGCGCAAATGGGTACGCGAGCAACTGGCCGCTTGACGAAAACGGCCGGGGTGACGAACCGGCCTATTTCTGCCCGGTGATCCGCGCGATTTCCTTCGCGACCATCGATTCGACCAGTTCGGGCAAATTCTTGTCGAGCCAGGCGCTGAGCATCGGCGCCAGCATCTGACGCACCAGCCCTTCGAGCGTATCGCTTCCCGATATTTCGGGCTTTTCGACAAGCTTCGACAGCGTGTCGAGCGGCACGCGGCTCGCTTCCGCGGCCGAATCGGACAGGATGCGCTCCACCGGCACCGCTGCAACAGGCGCGGACATCGGCATCGGCGCGGGTTCGGGCGCGGGCTGGCTCAGCTCGAGAACGTCGTCTTCGTCGACATAATCCTCGACCACCGGTGGCGGCGGCGCGGGACGGCGACGCGCGCGCGCCGGCGTGCCGCTTTCGACATCCTCGGCGATGATCCGTTTGATGGAAGCCAGAATGTCTTCCATCGACGGTTCGGCGCTTACATCCCCCATATGCAGCCTGCTTTCCCTGACGACCCTGAAATCCCTGTCCGAGACAGAGCTATTTGGAGACGTTTGTCGGAGTTCCGGGGGCCGTGTCAACCGTGGGATTCAACAAGGGGTCGAGCGGACGCCCCTGCGAAGAGTCCTGCGGCGGCGTGCTGCGCGTGCTGGTGCCGGTTGGCGTATAAGCGGGCTTGCTGCCCCAATCGCTCCAGCTGCCCTTGACCTTGTTGTAGTTGGTCAGCGGATCGTAGAGCGCGCCGCCGTCGAGCCCGAGGTCACGCGCTTCGGCCTGCCCCATCGCCGACAGCAGCGCGAAACCCGCAACATAGGCATCGCGCTGCGCGGTCACGAGCGTCACCTGGCTGTTGAGCAATTCCTGCTCGGCGTTAAGAATATCGAGGATCGAGCGGTTGCCCACGCTGTTTTCGGCGCGGACGCCCTCAAGGCTCAGTTTGTTGGCCGAAACGGCGCGTTCGGCGGACGCGATCACTTCGAGCGACGATCGCCAGATCGCATAGGCCGAGCGAGTCTGCGCGATCACCGCGCGTTCGACGTCGGTCACCGTCTCGATCGCCTGGTTGCGGCGTTCCTGCGCCTGGCGCAGCCCGGCGGCGGGGGCGCCGCCCTGATACAGCGGCATCGTGAATTGCAGCCCGACCGTGCCCGCCGACCCGGTCTGGCCGGGCTTGGGATTGGTGCCGCTGCCGAACGAGCCCAGATAGTTGAAATAATTGCCACCCACCACGCCCGACAGCGTCGGCAGGCGCGACGCCTTGGCGACATCGACGTCGTAGCGCGACGCATCGCCCTGCCGCTTCGCCGCGAGCAGGGTCGGATTGCTCTTGAGCGCCACCTCGACCGCGTCGTCGGGCGATGTCGGCAGATTCGGCAGCGCGGGTGGATCTTCGAGCGTGCCGGGCGGGTTACCGACCAGCCGGATATAGCTTTCCTTGCTCGAGATCAGCCGCGCCTGCGCGGTTTCCAGCTGGCTGCGCGCCAAAGCGAGACGGGCATCGGATTGGGCCACATCGGTACGGGTCAGGTCGCCGACCTGAAACCGGTCGCGCGCGGCCTGAAGGTTGACGTCGAGGACCTTCACGTTTTCCTTGTTGAGCCCGACGATCGCTTCGTCGCGGATCACGTCCATATACGCGCCAACCACACCGACAAAGAGGTCCGATTCGTTGCCGCGAAGCTGTAGTCGGCTGGCGTCGCTGCGCGTTTCCGCGGCCTTGATCGATCCCGCCACGCGACCGCCGCGAAAGATCGGCACGGTCAGCTGGGTGTTGCCCTGCAACTCGCGATCGGGCGACAGCAGCGAGTTCGAGCTGTTGAGCGCATTTTCGGTATAGCCGCCGTTGAGCGTCACCGACGGACGCCCGGCCGCCTTGGCGATCGGCACATTCTCGTCGGTCGCGCGCACGCCGGCGCGGTCCGCCGCAAGGCTTGGGTTGGTATTGTATGCCTTCACCAGCGCCTCGCGCAGCGTGTCGGCCCCGGCGGGCCCTGCGACCATCGCGACCAGCGCGACACCGGCAAGCAAGGAAGAAAAGCGCATCAAAAATCCACTTCGTTCAGAAGGCAAAGCCGCGCGGCCGGGCAAAGCCGGGCAGCGCGACGCAATCGATATCGGCAAAGGCGCGGAGCCCGAAACTGCCTTTGATCGAACGCCCCGACGCCAGCCGGCTCACGCCACGCTCGTTCAGTCCCGAGACGATCCGTCCGCCCGGCGCGATCTGGCTGGCGAGCGTCTCGCTCATCGCCTCGATCGCGCCGTCGACGATCAGCACGTCGTACGGCGCGCCCTTGGCATAGCCCTTTTCCAGCGGCCCTTCGACCAGCTGGACCTTCGACAGGCCTTTGAGCGCCTCCCGCGCATGCGCGGCCAGATCGGGATCGCTTTCGACCGCGACCACCGACGCCACCAGCTCGGCCAGCACGGCGGCGGTGTACCCGCCCGCCGCGCCGATCAGCAGCACCTTGTCGCCGGGCAACAGATACGCCTCGGTCAGCAATTTGCCGGTAGCAATCGGAACGTTGAGATAGCGCCCGTTGCCGATCGCCACCGCGGTGTCGCGATACGCCAGGCTGCGCGCCGCTTCGGGCACGAACTTCTCCCGCGCGACGCGGGCCATCGCGGTCACGACGCGCGGATCGCTGACCGCGTTCGTGCGCAACTGACTCTGCACCATCGCATGACGCATCGCCTCGAAGCTGGTGATATCGGCCGCCGGATCGCTCATTTCCCGCCCATTCGCATAACTGTTTTACATATGCAACACACTTCATGCCGCGCTGCACCTATATGGTGCGTAAATGCCCACGCCAAGCGCCTGACACTGCTAAATTGCGATCGAGCGACGAAGCGGCGGTTGACTTGGGAGCGACGCGCTTGCAATGCCCCGCGCCTCGCAACGCATCGGGGCTCGATGGCGGAGTGGTCAATCGCAAGGGACTGCAAATCCCTACAACCGTGGGTTCGAATCCCACTCGGGCCTCCAGCATCCGTCGGCGTGCGCCGCAATCAGCCGGTTGAAGTGGATTTACCGGCCAATGTTGCTTCGACGGCACGCAACCCTTCATCGCTGGCGATCGCAAGATCGAGCGGTCTGCCGCCCAGAACGGGATCGAGCGTGTTGAGAAACGCCGTCGCCGCACCGGGGGCGCTCAACGAATTGATCGCCATCCGCACGACCTGCCCCTGACGCGCGACTTCCTGCGGCGTCAGCCGGGGTTCGACGAAACGTCGGCGGAACGGGCGGACTTCGATCCGCGGCTCGGCCGCAGCCTCGACCGGAGCGTGGCGCGCGACGGGCGCGTCGTCGGGCGATTTGCTCGGCCGATCATTGGCGTGGCCGCCGCGGCTCAGGCGCACAGGCACACGCGGGGATAAATAGCAGGGTTGTGGGGGATCAAGGTCGAAGCTCCCGTGTCCGTAAGCGGGAGCACGGGTCTCTCAGCCGCCGACGCCTACACAGCGATTGTCGACGATTAAACCGATGTAGGGACACAACGCGGCGATTGATACCCCGGCTCTAAAGTATCATCCCGTCTTCGCCGCCCGCCAGGATGCGGCCCATCGCTTCGAACAACGCGTCCATCGCGACCGGCTTGAACAACACATCGTCGGCGCCGGCTGCAATACAGCGCTCGCGCAGGTCGACGGCGGTATCAGCGGTGACCACGATGATCGGCAGTTTCGCTTTGCTGTCGTTGCGTGCGCGGATTTCGCGGATCGCGGTAATCCCGTCCATGCCGGGCATGCGCAGATCGACCAGCGCCATGTCGAAATCCTGTTCGGCGATCAGCTTGAGCCCGATCTCACCGCTTTCGGCTTCGGTCATCGTTGCGCCCGCGACGTCGAGCATATCGGCGACGACGCGCCGATTCATCGGATCGTCTTCGATGAAGATCACCTTCATCGGCGGTAACCGTCGAGGGCGGCACAGTGAAGAGTATCGGATAACATGACAGGTTCCCGTATCAGCCTATGCAGCCTGGCTATCAATATGGTCGTTATGCGGAGGCGACTCGGCAATGATCGCCTGAACCAGCGCGGCGCCGGCAATCGGTTTAGCGATCAGTTGCGCCACCCCGGCGGCGGCAAACCGTGCCTGCTCGGCGTCGCCGGGACTGGTCCACAGCAGCGATACCGGCACGCCCGACAGCGCGCCGATCCCCTGGTCGACATCGCCGTTCATCGCCGCAGTCGTTTCGTCGATCAGCACGCGACCGATTCCGCCCGCGGCAATCATCGCCGCGGCTTCGTCGATCGACCCGGCGACCTTTACCGCCGGCACGCGCGGCGCGAACAACGTTTTGAGCATCGAGCGGCTGATCGGGTTCTTGTCGACGATCAGCAACGCCGCCTCACCGTGTTCGGCGGCGGCAACCGGCGGCTCTTCGGCGACCCGGATCAATGGCACCGTGAGCGTGAAGGTCGACCCCTCGCCGTGCGCACTGGCAACCGTGACGTCGCCACCCATTGCGCGCGCAATATTGCGGCAGATGGCAAGGCCCAGCCCGGTGCCCCCGAATTGGCGCGTCGTCCCGGCGTCCGCCTGGCGGAACGATTCGAAGATGAGGTCGAGCTTTTCGGCTGGAATCCCGATGCCGGTATCGCGAATGACGATCGTCACGTGTTCGCCCCCTGCATCCCGGATCACCCCTGAACTAACGCGAATAGATCCATTCTGGGTGAATTTTAGCGCGTTGGAAAGCAGATTGAACACGACCTGACGCAATCGCGCGGGATCGCTTTCGATACGGGGCGGTGCATCGCTCAGATCGAGCTCGAACCCGACGCCCTTGGCGGCGGCCTGATCCTGCCACATGCGCGACACATCTTTCAGCATCGCGGGCAGATCGACCGGTGCGCGTTCGATCGTCAGATTGCCCGTTTCCATCTTGGCGACGTCGAGAATATCGTCGACCAGCGCCCGCATCGACACCCCGGCGCCGTGGACCACACCGATCCGATCGCGCATCGTCGGGTCGAGCCGCTGATCCGCCAGCATCACCTGAGTCATGCCCAGAATGCCGTTGAGCGGGGTGCGGATTTCGTGGCTGGTGGTGGCAAGGAATTCGGTCTTGGCGGCGAGCGCCTTGCCCAATGCGGCATTGGTCGACTCAAGGTCGATGTTCGCGGCGCGGACTTCGTTGCGGCTCCGCCGGATCGTGATCAGGCCGAAGCCGAGCATACCGACGATGACGATCGCGGTGATGCCTGACGCGACGAAGATCCAGAATTGCGTGCGAGCTTTGGCGCGTTCCATGTCGCGCTGACGCGTCAGTTCGTCGGCTTTTAGTTTGGTGATCTTCAGGTCTTTGTTCGCCGTGTCGAATTGAACCGCCAGCAGCGCGGTGTTCGTCGATGCAGCAAGTTTGGCGATTTTGTCGTCGAGCTTCTTGAGTTGTTCAAGCTGCGCCAGCGCGTTGGGCTTATCGCCCAGCGCGGTGTAGATTTCATATGCGGTCTTGCGCGCCTGCCAGAATTGCGTGTCATTGGCCGAGCCCAAGCCGCTGAATGCCTGTTCGATCTGCCGCTTGGCCCCGATCAAATCCTTATGCTGCAAGCGCGCCTGCGCCGACACAGCCAGCACCTTGGCGCGCTCCTCGGGCGCATTGGCCGACTGCAACAATCGAAAAGCTTCGGCCAGCGCTGCATCCGCCGCGTCGAGCCGCCCGGCGGCGAGGTCATTTCGTGCCACATTGCGCAATATGGGAAGCAAAAGGGCGTTGCTTTTCATGCCGCGCGCCAGCTCCAGCGCCTTTTCGAATTCGATCTCCGCCTCGCCATAACGGCCCAATTCGCGCAACATATCGCCGCGATTATTGTGCATCGACACCAGCATCAGCGGGTCGCCGTGATACACGTCGAGCGCCTGATCGACGTACTTCAGCGCACCCGCAAAGTCGTTCGCGTCAAGGTACAAAGCCGAAATCGTCAGCAGCGCGATCGCCTGGCTGCGCGTTTCACCGATTTTGCGATAGATTTCGTGCGCCGCCTGAATATCTTTCAACGCGCCAGCCACATCGGCATTGAGCGCGAGGAAATTGCCGCGGGACAGCAACGCGTCGGCATGAAGCTTGGTATTGGGTGATGCGCGCGCGATGACAGCGAGTGCTTCGTCGATCAGCGCACCGCCCTTTGCTGTCTGATTGTCACGGACATAGGCTTCACCCATCAGCCAGGTTGCGGTGGCCCGAGCAATCTCGCCTTCGGTTCCGGGCAGATCCTTCGCCGCGTCGCGTGCTGCCGCCGCCCCGGCGATCGCCTTGCGCGGATCGGTCAGCATCGCCGCACGCGCCTCTGCAATGGCTGCCTCAACCCTCGCCTGCGCCGGAGACGGAGCGGCGCTCACCTGCTGCGGCAGCGCTGTCAGGAGCACCAAGGCGCATAGCGCAGAGAGGATCGGCGAAAGCTTCATCGAGTCTTCATTGGCACAGGCGTGTTAAGGCGCGTTTAAGCGCGATGTCAGCCGGCGCGGCGAAAAGCGGCGGCGCGGAATGTCGCGCGCGCCGAATCGACCAGCGCAGCGTCCTTATGGTCACGCAGGAACTGGCGGAACGCGTCGATTTCGACCGGGCGGCTGATCAGATAGCCTTGAATCATGTCGCACCCCATCACGCTCAGCAGCGCCAGTGCCGCGGGGGTCTCAACGCCCTCGGCAGTGACTTCCATCTCCAGCGCGTGCGCCAGGTCGATGGTGGAGCGCACGATCAGGGGGTCACGGTTGCTGCTGGTCAATTGCAGCACGAACATCTTGTCGATCTTGAGCTCGCGTGCGGGGAGCTGTTTCAGATAGGCCAGGCTCGAAAGTCCGGCGCCATAATCGTCGATGGCGATCGCGATGCCGTGTTCGGCGAAGATGTTGAGATTGGCGATCGCGCTGACCGGATCGCGGATGACCGAGGTTTCGGTGATTTCGAAACCGAGCAGGACGTCGGTCGAACTGACGATTTCGCACGCGCGCTTCACGAACTTGGCATCGCTCAGCAACTGGCCGGAAATGTTGACGAAGATCGTGATGTTCTCGCCGTCGCTGCGCAGGATGCGCTGGTCGGCGATAACCTGCTCGATCGTCCACAGCGTCAGCCGGTCGATTTCGCGCGTGCTTTCCGCCAGCGGGATGAAGTCGCTGGGCAGGACCAGGCCGCGCGACGGGTGGCGCCAGCGGACCAGCGCTTCGGCGCTCGCCACTTCCTGCCGCCGCACGTGAACTTTGGGCTGATATTGCAGGAACATCTCGCCCCGGTCGGCTGCGCCCCGCAAGTCGCTCTTGAGCGCCATGGTGTCGAGCATCGGGTCGATCCGCGACAAGTCGCGAACGATCAACGCATTTTCCGCGCGCGCCTGAACCAGCGCATCTTCGGCTTCTTCCGCCAGCCGGACTTCGTCGATCGTTTCGGGTGGGCCGGCGGCAACGCCGATCGCCAGTTCGACATGATGCGGCTCGCCGTCGAGATCGAGCGGACCGCCAAACATAGCGGCCAGCGCGTCGGCGAAATCCTGCAGTTCGGCGCCTTCGCCGACGCAGGTTTCAACCTCGACCGTCCAGCGCCCGATGACCGCAACCGCGACGTCCGGCATCCGGAGGGCGACCCGGTCGGCAACGTCGAACGCGATATCGTTGGACCGTGCGACGCCGAGGTGGCGGCGCAGCGTCCCCTGATTGGTCAATTGCAACAGCGCCTGCACCGCCCAGGGCTTGGCGGCCGACACCGTGGTCGGCGTCGTCCCTCGCCGCGTGGGGGTGCGCGACGCGATCGACCGGCGGGGCCGGGTTATCCGATCAGTTGTCGGGTCCTGTGGAGTGCGTGCACGCGCCATTCGCCAGGCGATAGACCCGCGGGCTGAAGGAACTCTTAAAATCGTCCGATCTGAACAGAACTGTCGGCCTAAGACACGGGATTCACAATTGCTTTTTGGTTAAATTTCACTTAATAAATCCTCTGTGCCCGGGGTGGGCGCAACTAGGAGTAAATCAATGATCGAGTTTCTCATTGAGCTTTTCCACGGCGACACCATTCGCCCCTGGTAAGCGATTTAGACGGCCCGCCGCCTGCTGGTTTATTTCGTTGAATCAACGAGATGCCGGTGGAAGGTGGGCCGTTTTTTGTCCGGCGCAGATCACCCTGAATCCGCGCGCTGCGACGGACAAAACCGTTAGAAATTAACCATTTGTTAACCAATTCGAATCGGAAGTAAGAACTTCCTGATCATGGGTGATTGAGTCGGTTCCGGACGAAATCGTCGCTCCGCGGCTTAGCCCGAAAATTTCAGCAACAGCCAATACAACCCGCCCGACAGCGCCATCGCCATCGGCAGCGTCAGCACCCAGGCCAGCACCATGTTGCGGATCGTCCGCAATTGTAGTCCAGCGCGATTGGCAAGGCTGGCCCCCGCCACGCCCGAGGTCAGGATGTGCGTGGTCGACACCGGTACTGCGAAGCGGTCGGCAAAGGCGATCGTCGTCGCCGCGACGAGTTCCGCCGCCGCGCCCATGGCATAGGTCAGGTGCGACTTGCCGATCCGTTCGCCGACGGTCTTCACGATCCGGCGCCACCCGATCATCGTCCCCAGCCCCAGCGCAATCGCCACCGCCAGTTTCACCCACAGCGGGATGTAGCGCGTGCCATCCTCGAGATTCTTCTGATACGCGCCGATCGCCTTCAGGTCGGCGGAAGAGAAACGGGCACTCGTTTCTTTCGATTTGGTGATCAGCTTGCTGCTGTCGAGGACCAGGTACATGTCGTTGCGCAAATTTCCCGTCGCCGCTGCCGGTATTTTGGCGATCGCGCCATAGCCGGCAATACGCTGGCTGATGTCGGCGGACAGAGTCGCAATCGCACCGAACACCGGCGGCGCGTCGGCCTTGCGCTGCTGCAGCGCATCGACCAGCACCGCGCGGGCGTGAACAGGATCGGGATCGACGATTCCGGCTCTTGCCGCGAACGGCACCACGGCCACTCTGGCGGTTTCGACAAAACCCGCCGTCGCGCTGGCCGGCATGGTGCGGTTGAGCGCATAGGCGGTCGGCGCGCAGCCGATCAGGATCAGCATGATCAGCCCCATGCCCTTTTGCCCGTCATTACTCCCGTGAAAGAAGCTGACGAGCGTGCAGGTCAGGATCAACAGCGCGCGGATCGGCCCCGGCGGGGGCTTATCGCCCTCGGGCGCCTGGTACAGCGCGGGGACGCGAATCACCACTTTCATCAGGCTGAGCAGGATGAACGCCGCGACGAAGCCGATCAGCGGGCTCCAGAACAGCCCCGACAGCACGGTATAGGCCTGCGCCCAGTCGACGCCCGCGGTGCCGCCCTTCGACCCGGCGGAGATCAGCTGATTGGCAACGCCGACCCCCAGCACGGACCCGATCAGCGTATGGCTCGACGAATTGGGCAGCCCGACATACCAGGTCGCCAGGTTCCACAGCACCGCGGCGAGCAACAGCGCGAAGATCATCGCATAGCCGGCGTTCGACCCGACATGCAGGATCAGATCCACCGGCAGCAGCGTCACAATCGTATAAGCGACCGCCCCCGACGACAGCAAAACGCCGAGAAAATTGAATGCTCCCGACCATACCACCGCCAGCGGCGCGGACATCGAATTGGTGTAAATCACCGTTGCGACCGCGTTGGCGGTATCGTGAAATCCGTTCACGAATTCGAAGCCGAGCGCGATCACCAGTGCGACGATCAGGAACGCAAAGACGCTGACCGCCATCTGCTCGCCGACCTGATGCGTGTCGAGCAGGATACTGAACCCGGCATAGCCGAGCGCGCCGACCAGCAGCAGAACGAAAACCAGCTTCGCAACCGGGTGGTTGGGTTGGTCGAGTCGTCGCCCTCCCTGATCCGGATTTGGACCATCGTCGAGCGGAAGCGGGCCTGAATCGACCGTTGCAGTGCTAGCCATGGCGCCGACCTGCACGGATCGTGTGACAGGCTTGTTACAAGCGCCGCGCGCGGCATTGCCGATTTTTTCATTGTCTGCGGTTAGGCAGAATCCGAGTCGCCGGTGGATCGACGAGGAACGGGATGAGCGAGCAGAAATCTTTCATTGCAATGCTGGCGCTGGTTGTCGCGGCCGGGCTGGTGCTGGGCATGGTCGCGTTTAACCTGGGCAGCGCCAAAACCGGCGCCGTCGGAAACGCCAGCACGACCGCCACCGGCGGCAATGCCCGGACGTCGGCATCCTCCGGTGATTCGTCTCAACCCGGATCGGATGTGCGTACCGATGATCGGGCTGCCACCGATCCTTCACCCTTGCCGCGCGACGGCGCGCCGCCATCGGCCAATCCGGCACCCGAATTGCCGCCATACGACCCGAACAAGCCGCCCGCGGTGGATCCTCCCGGACCCCCGGCGGCGTTGGCCCCCGATACAGCCGAAGCCGTACAATAGACTCCGCTGCAAAAGGGGCACGACCTGACCACAGTGCGGCGGGTTGCACCGGCGGGGCGGTCGGCGAATAAGGGTGCCGATGAACCGAACACAGCTCCGCGCCGGGATCGCGGTTGTCGCGATTGCCGCGGCAGTCGCGCTGGGCCTGCTCATCGTGCCCCAGATTCGCCTGGCGACGGCCAATGGTGATCGCAAGCCCGTGGGCACTACGGTAACCCTCGACGCACCGGCGCCACGTCCGACAACCGCTGAGCGACCCGCATCTGCCGCTATGCCTGTCGCTCCCGCCCCTCGATCGGTTCAATCGGCCGCCGCGTCACCGCGGCGCGCAATGCGACCGCACGCCGGCGCGACGATCGACCAGCCGGACGACGTCACCGTCACGACGATCAATTCGTGGTAGGCCGCGACAGCAGCAGCCCGATCGCGCTCAGACCCCCCGCCGCTGCCAGATAGAGCCCGACCCACACCAATCCCTTCGCCGACAGCGCCTGCGCGGCAAACGGTGTCAACGCGCCGCCGATCACCCCACCGACGTTGAACGCGATCGATGCGCCGGTATAGCGCACGCGCGCCGGAAACTGGTCGGGCAGCCACGCGCCGACCGGCCCGTAAACGAACCCCATCACGAACAGCGCGAGACACAGGAACACCCCCGCCAGCAACAGCGGCCCCGATAGCAACGGCGCGAGCACCGCGCCCGTAAACACGACGCCCAGGCATCCCCCGATCAGCACGGCGCGCGGACTGCTTCGGTCGCTCCACCACCCCGACAACAGGATCCCCGCCGCCATGAACAGGATCGCGACCAGCTGGATCCCCAGAAAAGCCTGTTTCGAATGATGCAGCGCGGTCGTGCCGTAGCCGAGCGCGAAGGCGGTCGAGATGTAAAAGATCGCGAAGCACGCCACCACCGCCAGCGTGCCCCGCACGACCGCGCCGCCGTGCATCCGCGCCATCTCGGCCAGCGGTACGCTGGGCGGAGGCCCCTCCTCGAGTACACGTTGAAAGGCCGGCGTTTCGCTGATCCTGAGCCGCACCCACAGGCCCAGACCCACAAGGATCGCGCTGAGCAGGAACGGCAGGCGCCAGCCCCAGTCGGCGAATTGCTGCGGGGTCAGTGCCATGCCCAGGATCAGGAACAGCCCGTTGGCCGCAATGAACCCGATCGGCGCGCCCATTTGCGGCGCAGTCCCGAACCGCGCACGCCAGCCCGGCGGGGCATTTTCGACCGCGAGCAAGGCGGCCCCGCCCCATTCGCCACCGAGGCCAAAGCCTTGCCCGAAACGCAACACGCACAGCAACACCGGCGCCCACACCCCGATCTGCGCATAGCTCGGCAGGAACGCGATCAGCAGCGTCGACGCGCCCATCAGCATCAGCGACGCAACCAATGTCGATTTGCGCCCGATCCGATCGCCGAAATGCCCGAACACCGCTGCGCCGACCGGCCGCGCGACGAACGCGAGCCCGAACGTCGCGTAGGACAGCAGCAATTGCTGCGTCGCATTGAGGTCGGGTGAGAAAAACAGCGACCCGAACACCAGCGAGGCAGCGGTCGCGTAGATATAGAAATCGTAGAATTCCACCGACGTGCCGACGAGCGCGGCGAGGAGGATGCGGCGGTTGGCAATGACGGGGTGCATGTGCCCAATGCAGGTGTCTTGCGACAATTTGCAACAATGCTGACATTTACACGCGACAATTCCTCCCTACATAGGCTGGGTCGCGGGAGTTTCCCCTTGCTTGCGCGACAAGCGACCGGCGCGTTCCCCTTGTGCCCGGTCCCCCGAACTGCGGGGCGGTTCTTTCCCGGAGCCGCCCCGTTTTTTTTCGCCCGGCGGCGCTGGCAAGTCGAATGGCGGCCGGGCTTGCGGTCGCCGCCCATTGCTGTTCAACGTCGATGACCGAATGAGGGGAGAAACGCAGTGATCCGATCGGTGTCGATCTGCCATTTATGCGCCGCGCTGGCGGCGTGCGGACAGGCGCAGTCGAAGCCCACCGAGACGCGCGGCCCCGCCGACTTGATCACCGCTTATCCCGGCATGTTTCGGAGCATCGACGCCAGTGCGATCACGCTGGCCGACGGCACGCGTCTGTCGCTGTCCGACGGGCGCGGCGGCAAGACCCCGGCTGAGCGCCTGACCTCGCCCGATATCGGCGACATGTTCGCGCAGCCCTATCGCCCCGGCCCCCCGACCGCACCGCCCGCGACCGACGACGATCCCGGGCGCGTGCGCTATCAACCGCTGTTCGTCGCGATGTACGGCGATTGCACCAAAGGTCAGGTCGCGCCGAAGATGCGCAGCGTCGCGTGGATCGGGCGCGGATCGCTGATGGTGACGACGGTCAACGGCGTCGCGGACCGGCTGGAGCAGGTCATCGCCGAGCTTCGCCGCTTGCCGCCGTCGTTGACGCGCTACCTAGTGCCCGCAGGGGGCACCTATAATTGCCGCCGGATTGCCGGGACCGAGCAGCTCAGCATGCACGCCTTCGGCGCGGCGATCGACATCGCCACCGGCGAGTCCGATTATTGGCGCTGGGCGGGCAAGCGCGGTTATCGCAACCGAATCCCATGGGAGATCGTCGCGATCTTCGAACGCCACGGATTCATCTGGGGCGGCAAATGGAGCCATTTCGACACGATGCACTTCGAATATCGCCCCGAATTGCTCCCGCCCGCCCGCTGATCGCATGCGTAAGAGGGGCAGCGCTCAATATTCCCCGTACCGCCCGCGCACCGACGCCAGCAGCGGCGCCGGATCGTAACCGACCCCGTCCTTGAACACGGTTACGACATTTTCGATGTCGGCGATGCGCTTCGACGGATCGCCGCGGACAAGGATCAGGTCGGCATCCTTACCCGCCGCGATCGATCCGATCCGGCCGGTGAGCCCGAGATAGGTCGCGCCGTTCAGCGTGCCGATGCGGATCGCTTCGAGCGGGGTGAAGCCCGCCACGACGAGCAATTCGATCGCGCGCTGGTCGCCGAAACCGGGGAGCACCTGCCCGCCTCCGGTCGGATCCGGCCCGGCGATCAGCAACCCGCCCGCCGCGACGAACGCGCGCTCGAGCGCGAGTTCGTTGGCCCATTGGATCGCGGCGGCGGCAGTGCGCTGCGGCGATCGCTGCGCGGTCAGGCTGCGCACCATGAAATAGTCGGTCCGCGCTTCGACGCTCATCAGGTCGAGCTGGCGCTGCGGCAGCGTCCGATAGTCCGGTGACGACCCTTCGAACACCGGCAGCGTCGAGGTCACGGCGACGTGCCGCTCGACCAGCAGCGCGATCAGCGCCCTTGCGGCGGCGCTGTCCGCCGTCATCGCGGTCAGTGTCGGCCCGCCGCTCCCGGCCGAGCAGCTGTCGGGCCTCTTGCCGGGATCGAGCTGGGTGTTGACCCAGAACCCATGCTCCAGATCATCGATTCCCAGCGCCGCGGCTTCGGGATAGGTCACCGAACAAAGGTGCCCCGTCACCTTCAGCCCGCGCGCATGCGCCGCGTCGATCGCCGCCTTCAGTTCGGCGCGGGTGATGTTCATATACGCCTTGAAGCTGGTCGCGCCCTGATCCGCCCAGAAATTAACCGTCCGCGTCGCGTCGGCGGCATCCTTCAGCGGGTGCATCTGCATGAACGGCGACCCCTCGCCCTCCAGATATGGCCCGGTCACGTCCATATGCGGCCCGGGCAGCGTGCCCGTGTCGATCAGCCGCTTCATGTTGAGGTCGGTATAGGGCTCGACACTGCCCGTCGTGCGCAGCGTGGTGACGCCGTTCGCCAGGTACAGCCGCGGCGAGGAGAAGGTCATTTGCGGCACCATCAGCGGCTCGTCGCTCTTGCCGTCGGATGTCAGGTTGGGCCGCGCGATATAATATTGGTGGTCGTGCATCCCGACGATGCCCGGCATCACGCTGTCCCCGGTCGCGTCGATCGCGCGATAGCCCGAGGGCAGCGCATCGCCGCCGGGCCGGACCCCGGCGATCCTGCCGTCATCGATCAGCAGCGTGCGGTCCTCCAGCGGCGCGGCGCCGGTGCCGTCGATCACGCGCACATGGACCAGCGCGACCTTGCTTTCGCCAACGCTGACATACGGCAGCACCGCTTTGCCCGGCGCGGCGGGGGGCGGGAGGATCGCGGCGGCCATGTCGATCTTCGCGGGACCCGCCGCCGCGCCCAGCAACAACGCGCTCATCGGAATCAGTCGCCGGATCATGCTCGCCCCCTGCTCGTTCACCCCGGCAGGACGATGCGCCATCATGGTTGCCCGGGCAAGCCACGTTCCCTAAGTGTTCGCGGATGAGTCTTCCCCAACCCAGCGATCAGGATGCCCCCTATCTGCGCGGCCTCAACGGGCCGCAGCGCGAGGCCGTGCTCACCACCGAGGGGCCCGTCCTCGTCCTCGCCGGCGCGGGCACGGGCAAGACCGCGGCGCTGACCGCGCGGCTCGCGCACCTGCTCTACACGCGCAAGGCGTACCCGAGCGAAATCCTGAGCGTCACCTTCACCAACAAGGCCGCGCGCGAAATGCGGCTGCGCGTGGGGAAACTGGTCGGCGACGTGGTCGAGGGGATGCCGTGGCTCGGCACGTTCCACGCGATCGGCGCGAAGATGCTGCGGCGCCACGCCGAGCTGGTCGGGCTGCACCCCAATTTCACGATCCTCGACACCGACGACCAGCTGCGGCTGATCAAGCAATTGATCGTCGCCGCCGACCTCGACGAAAAACGCTGGCCGGCGCGCAGCCTTGCCGGGCTGATCGACGAATGGAAGAACAAGGGGCTGGTCCCCGCCGACATCCAGGCGGGCGAGAGCGAACGCTACGCCAACGGCCGCGGCGGCGAGCTGTACCAGCAATATCAGGAACGGCTGAAGGCGCTCAACGCATGCGATTTCGGCGACCTGCTGCTGCACATGCTGACGATCCTGAAGAGCCACCGCGAGGTGCTCGAACAGTACCAGCAGCGCTTCCGCTACATCATGGTCGACGAATATCAGGACACCAACAGCGTCCAGTATCTCTGGCTGCGACTCCTTGCTCAGGAACGTAAAAACTTGTGCTGCGTCGGCGACGACGATCAGTCGATCTATTCGTGGCGCGGCGCGCAGGTCGAGAATATCCTGAAGTTCGAAAAGGATTTCCCCGGCGCGAAGGTGATCCGGCTCGAACAGAATTACCGCTCCACCCCGCACATCCTGGCGGCCGCCAGCGGCGTGATCGCCAACAACAGCGGGCGGCTGGGCAAGGACCTCTGGACCGAGGAAGCCGAGGGCGAGAAGGTCAAAGTGCTCGGCGTGTGGGACGGCCCCGAGGAAGCGCGCCGCGTCGGCGAGGAAATCGAGGCGGCGCAACGTAACGGCAAGAGCCTCGACGAGGTCGCGATCCTCGTCCGCGCACAGCACCAGACGCGCGAATTCGAAGACCGCTTCATCTCGATCGGCATGCCGTACCGCATCGTCGGCGGTTTCCGCTTCTACGAACGCGCCGAAATCCGCGACGCGCTGGCCTATCTGCGCATCGTGGCGCAGCCCGCCGACGACCTCGCCTTCGAACGCATCGTCAACACCCCGAAGCGCGGGCTGGGCGACAAGGCGCTGGCCAAAGTCCACCAGCTCGCGCGCGCCGAGGGCGTGCCGCTGTCGACCGCCGCCGCCCGCATTCTCGACACCGACGAACTCACCCCGCAGGCGCGCCGATCCTTGGGCAATTTCGTCGGCGACATCGCCCGCTGGCGGTCCCTGCTCAATTCCTCCCCGAGCTCGCTCGGGGAGGGGGACCAGTTAGCGGAGCTAACTGGTGGAGGGGCAGTCCCCCACGCCGACCTCGCCCGGCTGATCCTCGACGAGTCGGGTTACACCGGCATGTATCAGGCCGAGAAATCGGCCGAAGCCGCCGGCCGCCTCGAAAACCTCACCGAACTCGTCCGCGCGATGGAGGAATATGACAGCCTGACCGCGTTCCTCGAACACGTCTCCCTCGTGATGGACAATGAAGCGCAGGCCGACGACCCCAAGGTAACGATCATGACGATCCACGCCGCCAAGGGATTGGAATACGACACCGTGTTCCTCGTCGGGTGGGAGGAAGGACTGTTCCCGTCGCAACGCTCGCTCGACGAAGGCGGGCTCGCCTCACTCGAAGAGGAACGCCGCCTTGCCTATGTCGCGATCACGCGCGCGCGGCGCAAGGCGGTGATCATCCACGCCGCCAACCGCCGCATCTACGGCCAGTGGACCAGCTCCATCCCCAGCCGCTTCGTCGGCGAACTCCCCGACGCGCATATCGACAGCGAAACGAGCATGTCGGGCGGCGAAAGCCTGTGGCGCGCCAATTGGAGCGAGCGGGCGGACCCATTCGCCGACGTCGCGCGCGGAACGGGGCGCGGGCCGGGGTGGCAGCGCGCGGCGGGCGTGCTCGGGGTCGACCCGAAGAAGCCCGGCGGCGACTGGACGAGCCGCACGTTCAGCCGCGAGCCGTCGCGGGTCGTGGAAGCGCGGGCGAGCGCGATCAGTCTGGGGAATAAGGGTCGGTCCGATCTGATCCTTGGAATGCGCGTGTTCCACCAGAAGTTCGGGTACGGCACGATTGCCGAGATCGAGGGGAATAAGCTCGAGATCGAGTTCGAACAGGCCGGGCGGAAGCGGGTGATGGATAGTTTTGTGACGGTGGGCGACGCCGCGACGTGAAAACGACGCGCTATTTCGACGAGCAAGTCTCGCGCAAGCGCCCCTATCTGCGCGTCGAATGGATCGAAGCGGTCCTCGCCGCCCCACTCTCCGGCGAAGTCCAGTCCGATGGGCGCTGCCGCTTCTGGGGCCGCGTCGATTTGGCGGACGGCGACAAATCCTATATCCTGCGCGTCGTGACGCTCGACGACGGCGAAACCGTGCACAATGCGTTCTTCGACCGCAACTATCGCGAGGCCGCGCCATGAAGCTGCATTATTACCCCGAGACCGATAGCCTCTATATCGAATTGCGCGACGCGCCGGGCGCCGAGACGCGCGAAGTGGCGAACGGGGTGAACCTCGATCTGGATGGCGAGGGCAATATCGTCGGGATCGACATCGATCAGGCGTCGGGGAAGCTCGACCTCGCTACGCTGGAAACGAGTGCGTTGCCGTTTGGGGACTTGAAGGCGGCGTAGAGCGGAAACTGCCGGTGGGATGCAGGTGCTCCACCAGAAATTCGGTTACGGCACGATCGCCGAGCTCGACGGCAACAAGCTCGAGATCGAATTCGAGCAGGCTGGGCTGTAGCGGATGTCGGATAGCTTTGTGATAGTTGGGTGAGCGACTAAAGATGGGGGAAGCGAAACAACGGCTAAAGCGGTTTTTGGAAAAACACCCACGCTGTTGCTTTTGCGGCGGCGAAGTCGCGGCAACCACGGAGGATCATCAGCCGGGCCGAGTTTTCTTTCGAGACCGGCAATGGCCGGAAAACTTTTCGTTTCCGGCATGCGAACCCTGTAACGCGGCGGGCGGCGATTATCGATTGATCGCCGCGTTCGATTTCCGGCGCGGGATCGCCTTTGTGAAGTTCGTCGGCACGCACGCCGATTACGACCGGGTCGACGCGCTGACGGTCAATCTGTTTTGAGGACTATGACGATGCAGATCATCCCGATCCGAACCGATGCCGATCATGAGGCTGCGCTGCGCGAGATCGAGGCGTTGTGGGGCGCCGCCGACGGCACGCCCGAGGGCGACCGGCTCGATGTGCTGGCGACGTTGGTAGACGCCTATGAGGACAAACGCTGGCCCGTCGCTGAGCTCGATCCGGTCGAGGCGATCGAAGCGGCGATGGCGCATGACGGCCATACCCGCGCCGATCTCGCCGCGCTGATCGGCAGCAAATCGCGCGCATCCGAAATCCTGCGGCGGCGGCGCGCGCTCACGTTGCCGATGATCCGCAGCATCGCGCGCGAATGGCACGTCCCCGAACGGCTGCTGGTCCGTGAATATGCGCTAACAAACGAGGCAGGATGACGCCGCAATCTAACCCTTTCAATGTTGGATTCCGCCTGACATAGAATCGTCGATGAGCGACCCGCTGACCGATTTCGACCCCGCCCCCGATTCCGCCGATGGCGGCGCGCCCGACTATCTCGACGCCTTCGTCCCCGCCCCTACCCGCGCCCGAACCGCCGGCTGGACGCCCGCGCGGCAGCGCGGGTTCCTGCTCGCGCTGCGCGAGTGCGGGATGATTTCGGTCGCGGCGAAGTCGGTGGGGAAAACGCATCAGTCGGCCTATCGCTTGCGCAACCGCGCTGGCGCCGAAGGGTTCGCCGCCGCATGGGACCAGGCGTTGAGCGACGCCCGCTGCCTCGCGTTCGACGTGGCGTACGCGCGATCGGTGGACGGTTATCAAACGCCGCGTTTCTATCGCGGCAAGTTCGTCCGGATGGAGCATCGCTACGACCTGAAAATGATGATCGCCACGATCCGCGCCAGCCACGCACGCGCGCCGGCGAAAGGCGAAAAATGAAACGCATCTCGCGCACCTTGCGCGGCCGCCCCCCACCCGCGATGCACCTGTACCTAAGCCGACCATCGCATTCAGGAACCGTGTGGCCGCCGGATCGTATCGTCAGGGCAGCCCCATTTCCGGGCGAGAAAGAAGAGGATGACCATGAAGAAATTGCTGATCGCCGCCGGTCTGGCGGCGTCGCTGTTGATGGGGGCGCCGGCGATGGCGGCTCCGGTTTCTGGCACCGGCATCGCCGCCGCGCCGCAGGATTCGCGCTACGACCGCCGCGATGACCGTCGCGACGATCGCCGTGCAGACCGTCGCGACGATCGCCGGGGCGACCGCCGCTGGGACGATCGGGGCGATCGCCGCGGGAATGGCTGGAACGGCAATAACGGCCGCCGCTACGGCTGGAACGGTCCGCGTTGCCAGAACGTGCGCCGCCACCACCGCTGGGTGCGCGTCTGCTCGCGCCGCTGGTAGGCATGAAAAAGGGGGCGGCCTGACGGTCGCCCCCGATTTCATCGGTCAGCGTTAAGGGGGGAGGTCAGACGGTCGCTTCGACGAACGTCGTCGTCTCCGGCCGGGGCAGTCCGCCCGCTTTGTATTGGGCGATCAGTTCTTCCTTGCGAGTGCGAAGCTGCTCGCCCAGCGCATCCATATCGAGCCCGGCATGGCGGGCCTGCGCGAACATGCCCTCCATCCGCTTTTCCTCTTCCTCGACATGATGCTCGATCTGTTCGGACAGCACCTTCACCTTGGCCTCGTAATATTCATCGTCCGGCCCGCCCGCTTCGATCTCGGCGATCAGCACCTTGGCGCCGTCATGCTCGACATAGGCTTCTTTCAGCAGGTCGTCCTCGATCTTGCCCTCGCAAGCGGGGTAAAAGATCTCTTCCTCGATCGTGGCGTGGACGGTCAGCTCCATGCAGATTTCCAGCGCGATCTTCTCTTTCCTGCCATCGCCCTTGGCGCCTTCGAACTGTTCGAACAGCTCCTCGACCTTGCGGTGATCGGCCTTCAGGAGCGCGACGGCGTCCTGCGTCTTCGTGTCTGCCATGACGTTTCTCCCTGCGTGAATACCGAGAGAAAAAGTCGTCGCGCGGTCGTTCGTTCCCGCGATTCGGGCGAGGTTAATCCAGGTTATCGCGATTCCCGCTTGCTGCGCATCCAGCGGTCCGCCGCCCAGACGAGCAACGCCCACACCGTCCCGAAGCACCACCCGGCCAGCACGTCGCTCGGCCAGTGCACCCCCAGATACACCCGGCTGCAGCCGATCAGCACGACCAGCACGCTGAAGAACCCGACCAGCGCGATCTTCGCCCCGCGACCCGGCTCCGCCTCGGCGAGCATCAAGGCCAGCGTCAGGTACACCGCGGCCGAGATCATCGCATGGCCGCTGGGGAAGCTGGGATGGGCGACCTGCACCAGATGCGGGACCAGTTCGGGCCGTGGCCGCGCGATCCAGCTTTTGAGCAGCCCGTCGATCACCGAGCTGCCGATCAGCGAAGCGGCGATCCACCCCGCCTCGGCGCGCTTGCCGGCGTAGAGCAGGTAGGACAGCCCGGCGATGCCGAACAACCACAGCAAGGTGTACCCGCCCAGCGCGCTGATATCGACTGCCGACTGGAGCAGCCATGCGGGCCCGACCGGGGTTTGCGGATGCCCGGGGACCCGAAGCGCGAGCAGGATCGCGGTATCGGAGGAGAAATGTTCGCCCTCGATCAGCTCATCCCCCAGATGCGCGCCGAGCCCGAGCAGCGACAGCGCGAACAGCGCCACTGCGGGCCACACCCATGGCACCCCGTTGCTTTGCGGTGGCGGTGGAGCGGAAGAGACAGGTTCGGTCATGACCTCACTTTAACGCTCGCATCGCGCGCACGGCTACTGGATAAGACAATCATGCTTCAACTCGCCATCAAAGCCCTTGTTTCCGGCATTCTGATCGCCGCCGCCTCCACGATCGCGAAACGCTATCCCGGCTTCGGCGCGCTGATCGCCTCGCTCCCGCTCGTCTCGGTGCTGGGGATGATGTGGCTGTGGAGCGAAAAGCCCGACGCCGATAATATGGCGGCGCACGCCTCGGCGACCTTCTGGTACGTGCTGCCTTCGCTGCCGATGTTCCTGGTGATACCGGCACTGCTGCGCGCGGGCACGCCGTTCTGGCTGGCGCTGGCGCTGGGCTGCACGCTGACGGTGATCCTCTATCTCGGCATGACCGCGCTCGCCCCGCGGATCGGCATCCAGCTATAGGGCAGGAACCAAGTCGGTCGCCAACCGTATCGTCCCCGCAGCCCTATTTCGGGCAACGAGAGGATATGTATGAAACGCTTATTGATCGCCGCTGGCATGATGGCCGCCATGTTCGGCGCGGCTCCGTCGATGGCCGCTCCGGTATCCCCTGCCGCCGCCGTCGCCGCGCCCCAGCCGGGCCAGGAAATGCGCTCCGACCGCGATCGTCGAGTCACAACGACAACGACGCGCACCACGCAGACCGATCGGCGTCCCGGCTGGAACAACCGTACCGACAATCGCCGCTATGTCCGCAACCAGCGCCGTTGGAGTTCGAAAGTGCGCTGCACCAACGTACGCCGTCATCATCGCTGGGTGCGCGTCTGCACCCGCCGCTGATCGCGCAAGGAGGCGGCGCCGTGCGCCGCCTCCGCTGCGGGGCGCTACTCGCCCTTGGGTTCGGCTGAAGCGGCCGCCGGTGCGCGCTTGGCGTCGGGAAGATAGCCCAGTGATTTCCCGATCAGCGCGACCGCGACGACCAGCGCCAAAACCACGACCACCATCATCACGATATACGCGATCCACATCGCCAGCGTCACCAGAAGCGAGCGGTGGTAAAGGTTGGCATACGCGAAAATGTAAAATGCCGACGACACCACGGTGTTGATATTGTTGGCGACATTGATCGGCACACCGAACAACACCTGCAGACCGTAGGACAGCCCGATCCACGGGTAGAGCAGCGCGCCGATCGCCAGCGTGGTGATCAGGAATTCTCGGAACGTCACATCGCGACGGTGCCGCCGCAGCAGCAGATGTAGCGGCGAGTAGACCACCACCGTGATCGCGATCATCAGCAACGCTTCGAGTATTTCGGCCAGCACCGGTATTTCCATCCGGTGCATCGGGCTGGGCAGGAGCGCGCCGATCAGCGCGGTGATTGCCGCCGCCGCCACCCAGAAGCCGAGCAACTCGATCGCGGTGAAATACCGTTCCCGGATTTCGCGAATCAGCTGCTGCGGAAAGATGATCGCGTGCGCGCTTTCGATATATTCGGCCAACGGGCCGGACGCGACCCGGAGCGCGCGCATCGTCGCGCCCCTGCCCTCAACCGGCGCCGCCCTGAACGCCCGACCGGATTCGATCTCCGTCCCGCAATGCCCGCAATAGCTGCCATGGACATGCTCGCCGCAGGTCGGACACGCTACCGATCCCGGCGCGATGCCATCCAGCGCAAATCCACATTTGGGGCAAAGCCCCGCCGACGCCGACGCGAGCGTCGTCACCACCCGCCGGTCCGGTCAGTCTGGTTCTGCGTCACTCGATGCCCCCGCCGCGCCGCATGACGCAGGCTATCGATATGGGGGGAGCCGGAAATCGCCTTGTAATAATCGGACAGGGTCGGCGGTTCAGCCCTCGACCGCCATCAGCGCGTTGTCGCTGAACCGTTCGTCATGCGGGGAGTAGAGCGCGCTGGTCTCGAACGCGCGCTCGGTCAGGCGAAGCCCGGCTAGCCCATCGAGCTTGAACACCCCCATTTTGACTTCGCGCGGCACCATCAAATCGCGCGATACCGTCACTGCGCCGACATAGATCGCATCATGCTTGGTGAAGATCACATGCGGCGCGAGCACCAGCGATTGACGGTTGTACGTCGCCGCGATGCATTGCTTGCGCACGATCGCTTCGAATACGATCGGCGCTGTGCCGGCGGGGGCGGTTTCGGTCTTTTCGGTCAGGTACATCACGCCGACATAGCCTGTTTGCTGCAATGCAGCAAGAAAAGTCGATAGTCGCGCTTCAATAACCGCTCATCGAATACGGTCGGCTGGCGATGCTCGCCCCCCATGCCTTGTTTGGCGTCGCCGCCATGACAAATTTGAGCGTCCCGCCGCGGATGATCTCGCCATGCGTGATATAGACGCGCGTGAGCGGCTGGCCGTTCAGGCTGACCGAGCCGACATAGCGGTTGGCGTCACTCAACCCCTTGGCGATGATCGTGAAGCGCTTGCCTGCGGGAAGCATGATCGTCGCGCGGTCGACGAACGGACGACCGACGACATATTGCCCGCTTCCCGGTGCGACGGGGTAGAATCCCAGGCTGGTGAAGACCAGCCACGCCGACATCTGCCCCAGATCGTCATTTCCCGACAGTCCATCCGGGGTAGCCTTATACTGGCTGTCGACGATCTGCTTGAGCCGCGCCTGCGTCCGCCACGGCGCGCCCGCATAGGCATAGAGATACGCCACGTGGTGGCTCGGTTCGTTCCCATGGATATACTGACCGATCAGCCCGGCGATATCCTCGGCATGGCTGTAATCGAGCTTCGAAGTGTCGAAATCGAACATCGCGTCGAGCTTCTTCACCGTCGCTTGGTCGCCGCCGAGCAGCTTGATCAGCCCGCCCTGGTCGTGCGGCATGAACCACGAATATTGCCAGGCGTTGCCCTCGGTATAATCCGACCCATAGTTGATCGCGGTCGGATCGAACGGCGTGCGGTAGCTGCCGTCGGCCTTGCGCGCGCGCAGCCAGCCGGTCTTCGCGTCGAAACTGTTGCGCCAATACGCGGCGCGCTTGTCGAAGGTCGCCGCGACGTCCAGCCGACCCAATTTTCGCGCCATGCGGGCGATCGTCCAGTCGTCATAGGCATATTCGACCGTCTTCGACGCGGCTTCGGGCTCGCGGTCGATCGGGACGTAGCCGAGCCTCATATAGTCGCCCAAGCCCCCATAGGGCGCGTAGGTCGCGCTTGCGACCATCGCATCGAGCGCCTTGTTGGCGTCGAACCCGCCGATCCCTTTCATGTAAGCGTCGGCGATCACGGGCACGGCGTGATAGCCGATCATGCACCATGTTTCCTGCCCGCCGAACTGCCACACCGGCAGGATCCCGTACGGGCTCTGCGACTGGCTCGCGAGCAGCGAATTGACCACGTCGCTGCTGGTCGACGCGGGCTGGATCAGCGTCAGCAACGGATGCTCGGCGCGGAACGTATCCCATAACGAAAAAGTCGAGCGAAAGGTGAAGCCGACCGCCTTGTGGACCTGATCGTCGGGTCCTCGATAGCGACCGTCGGCGTCGCTCAGCACGCTCGGCGCCATCATCGTGTGATAGAGCGCGGTATAGACGGACTTCGTGGTTGCCGGGTTCGCCTGAATGTCGACCGCGCCCAGCGCTTTGGACCAGGCAGCTTCGGTCTTCGCGCGGATCGCGTCGAACCCGCCGGGCTCGCTGTCGAGGTTGCGGATCGCGCCATCCTCGTCGACGCTGGAGATCGCGACCCTGACCTCGAGCGGCGCGTCGAGCCGCGCGAAATCGAGCCGGGCGACGATCGCCCTGCCCTTGAGTTCGGCGATGTCGCTGCCCGACCGGCCCGGTCCCTTGAAGCCCTTGTACGGCACGTCGGTCTCGCGATTTTCGAAGCTTTGGCCGGTCAGCGGCTTGGAAAAGCGCATCGCGAAGAACAGCTTGCGCCCCGGCGCCCAGCCCCGCGTTTCTCGCCCGCCGGTCACCGTTCCATCGGCGCGCAGGCGGATCGAGGACCACGATGTCTTGCCGGGATAATTATAGATGCTGGTGCGCAGGTCGAACACCAGATGCGCCGCTTTGTCCTTGCCGAACGTATAGCGATGCACGCCGATGCGCGTGCCGGCTGTCATCTCCGCACGGACCGCGGCATCGCTCAACGTGACGGCGTAGTAGCCCGGGCTGGCGATCTCGCTGCTCTTGGCGAAGCGCGAGCGATAGCCGCTGCCGGGCCTGGCGGGGTCGCCGGGTTCAAGCGGCACGGTGTCCCCGGATACCGGCATCACCAGAAAGTCGCCCAGATCGGAATGGCCCGAGCCCGAGAAATGGGTGTGGCTGAAGCCCTGGATCGTGGGGTCGTCGTAGCGATAGCCCGAGGCATGGCCGTAGCATTTGCGGATCGCGCATTCGACATCGGTATCGGGCGATAATTGCACCATCCCGAACGGCGCGACGGCACCGGGAAAGGTGTGCCCCTCTCCGCCGGTGCCGATGAAGGGATCGGCGGCCTTGAGCGGCGTGAGCGGCGCGGCGTGCGCGATCGGCGAGAGGATCAGCCCCAGTCCGGCAAGGACGGCGGGCAAGCGGCGCAAGGCGGGGATCAGCATCCCCGCATCAAAGCACGCCGGCCGCCTTACGCCAAGGCGGCCGGCGCGTCATATCAACGGAAGACGAAGAGATAGAGCAGCAGAATGATCGGGATCGGAATGCCGATCAGCCAAAGCAGAAGACCCTTACCCATGGCAAAATCCTTTCCTCTCGTTTCGGTGACGACACAACCAACCGGCGGCGCGAGCGTTCCGCCAAAATCGGGCTGATCTGGGTTAGGCTGCATTCGCGCGCAGTGTCTCCCCTCCGGCAAGCGGGAGGGGAATTCGTCCCTGCCGCTTGCCTTTTCCCGCACCGCGAGAGCATGGGCAGTCCCATGCCGCACCCGCTCGTCGCCGCGCTGACCCTTGCCCCGCATCCCGAAGGCGGCTGGTTTCGCGAGACGTTCCGCCAGCCCGATCCGGCGGGCGGGCGCGATCTGGCGACGGCGATCCTGTTTCTGCTCGATTCCGGCGAGCGATCGCACTGGCACCGCGTCGACGCCGCCGAACTATGGATCTGGAACGACGGCCATCCGCTGACGATCCTGATCGAGCAGGACGGCACGGTCGTCGAGCATCTGCTCGGCCCGGCGAACCCCCAAGTTCTGGTTCCTCCACATGCATGGCAAGCGGCGGAACCACGCGACGGTTGGGCGTTGGTCAGCTGCGTGGTCACGCCCGGCTTCGATTTCGCCGGGTTCGAGCTGGCCCCGCCCGGATGGAGTCCGGCATGAACGACGGCCTCCCCCTTCCCCGCCGTTATCTGGCGATCAGCGCGCTGTGTGCGGGCACCGCGCTGGTGATCATCGACGGCGGCATCGCGAATGTCGCGCTGCCCAGCATCGCCAAGGATTTGGGCGTCGAGCCCAGTTCGGTCGTCGCGATCGTCACGGTCTATCAGCTGATGCTGGTGATGCTGCTCCTGCCCTTTTCCGGCCTGGGCGAGCGGATCGGGCTCAAGCGGATGTACCAATATGGCCAGCTGATCTTCACCGTCGCGACTTTGCTGTGCTTCTTCGCCAAGAGCTTGCCCTTCCTGCTGATCGTCCGCGCCGCGCAGGCGATCGGCGCGGCGGGCGCGCTCAGCGTGTCGTCGGCGCTGATCCGCATAACCTATCCGTCGAAGCAATTGGGGCGCGGGTTGGGAATCAATTCGGTGATCGTATCGAGCTCGGCCGCGGCAGCGCCGACGATCGGCGGGCTGGTGCTCGGGATTGCGCCCTGGCCGTGGGTGTTCGCCTGCGCCATTCCGTTCGCGCTGCTCAGTCTGGCGCTGGGGCGATCGCTCCCGGACCCGCCAGCTCGCGATCAGCATTTCGACGTCGTCGGCGCGGTGATGTGCGCGGCGATGTTCGGGCTGGTGATCGGCGGCGCGGAAAGCGCGGTGCACGGCAACAGCCCGGTGGTGTCGGCGGCGATCGTGCTGACCGGCGCGCTGGTCGGCTGGCATTTCGTCCGGCGCGAACGCGGCGAGCCCCACCCGATCCTGCCGCTCGATCTGCTCTCGCAGCCGGTGCTCGCGCTGTCGGCGATCGGCGCCTATACCGCGTTCATCGCGTCGATGACGTTGCTGATCTCGACCCCGTTCCGGCTGACCCACGAATTCGGCTTTACCGCGGCGGCGGTGGGCGCGTGCATCGCGCCGTGGCCACTGACCAACATGATCGTTGCGCCGCTGGCCGGGTGGCTGTCCGACCGCATCCCGGCGGGGCTGCTCGGCGGGATCGGGATGACGATCAGCGTTACCGCGTTGCTGCTGATCGCGTTCCTGCCCGCGCATCCCAGCTATTTCGACATTGCGTGGCGAATGGCGCTGTGCGGATCGGGGTTCGGCACCTTCCTGCCCCCCAACGCGCGGCTGATCATCGGCAGCGCGCCGCGCGAGCGCGCCGCGGCAGCGGGCGGGCTGATCTCGACCGTGCGGCTGACCGGGCAGACGACCGGTGCGACGGTCGCGGCGATGCTGCTCGCGCTGGGCGTGGGGTCGGGCAATGTCCCGGCGTTCGTCGCGGCGGGACTGGCGCTGGTTGCCGGACTGTGCAGCGTTGCGCGGCTGCGGCCGTCGATCCGCAATCCACCGAGCGCCGAGGTGCAGGACGAAGTGATTACGCTGAAGACGTCGAGATAAGGCCTCCCCTCCCGCTTGCGGGAAGGGTTAGGGGAGGGCGTGTCGCGGCGGCTGGGAATGACACGCCCTCCCCCTGCTCCTCCCACAAGGGGGAAGGGAGCGAACCTGCTGGTCCGGGCCAAAGTTCACGAAAGTTCACGGGGGCGGGTGCGTCCGATGCCCGCGAAAGTGGCGAAGGTGCCGTGCAACACAGAATTCTGAAAGCTGGCGTCTCCTCGCCCCTCACGCTTCCCCGGCGGAGGCCGGGGCCCAGTTGCGAGGGCGTTTCGAGGGCACGGAAACGCTCGACAAATTAGCGCACCGATACTGGGCCCGGGCCTTCGCCGGGGAAGCGTTCGCTCGCAGCGCGTCTCGGGATTCAACGATACCAAAGAACCCGCAGATTCTCTCAAGCGAAATCCAACATTGCAAGCGCGACAGGCGGGCCGCAGTCGACACCCGCAGACCCCCGTCACCCCGGCCGAAGTGCCGGGGTCTGCCGCGCAGCAACGGCGGATCGCCGTGGTGGAAAGGCAGACCCCGGAACAAGGCCGGGGTGACGTTTAGGTTATGTTGCGGCCCGGCCAAAGTTCATCCCGGACAGCCAATGGGCAACGTGTTGATATAGTTCATAAAGAGTATCCCTGCGCCGAGTTGAAAACCCGGGATAAGGATCGCGACGATCACCGACTTTTGACGCCATGCGAACAGATAAAAGGCGGGTAGGAAAACGCATAGACTTGCGATCTTGTAGGCCTGTGCTTTCTGGGGAATACCTGTGCAGTACGGAGCGATCACCATCGCAACGAGCGTAATGACCGCTAAGGCGAGCGTAACGGCGGCACAAAGAATGATGGTCGATCGCCGCAACTCACAGCTCATGTTCGCCTCGCTACTGCTCAAATACGTTACCCACGACGCGGGACTAAATCCCGCGTCGTCGGACGGGTTCGGCTGCGCCGACCCGCCGGCCGGGCGTTCGCGTCGCTGCGCGAGCGGCGAATAGCTTCAGCTATTCGCCTCGCTCCGCCCTAAAACACCGCCTTCCCGTCGCCCCCCATCATCGCCTTGCGCACCAGCGGGATCGGCGGTCCTCCGAACGACAGGAATTCGTCGTGGAACGCCTTCCACGCCTTCCTGCCCCCGCGCGTCGCGATCCAATCGTCGCGCAGCTTGCGGATCATGAGCTTGCCCATCGTGTAGTTCAGATACGCCGGATCGTACGTGCCGCGCGCCGATTGCTGGTCCGAATTGCCTTCGTCCTGATAGCATTGCTCGCGGAACATCTTGTTGGACTCGGCCTGGCTCATGCCCTTGGCATGCATTCCGATCGCCGACAGGAAGCGGCAGTCGCGCAGCAGCGCGTTGCTCAGCTCGCCGATATGCGTTTCCTGATCGCCGGCGTTCAGGCCCGCATCCCACATCATTTCCTCGGCATAATGCGCCCAGCCCTCGGCATAGGCATAGCCGACGAACAATTGCCCGAAGAGCGACTTCGAGCGGTTGGCGTGGAGAAACTGGACGAAATGCCCGGGCATCACTTCGTGGACCGAGGTGAACAGCAGATCCATCTTGCCCGGCACGAAGCCGTCGCGCTTCGCCTTCGACCAGCTCGGGTCGGGCGGGGAGATGTAATAGACCGACGGGATGCCCTTATCGAACGGTCCGGGCGGATCGATATAGGCCGAATTCTGCCGGTTATACGGCGGGCTTTCCTCGACCAGCGCCGCTTCGGTGCCGGGGATCGAGACGATGTCGTTGGCCAGCACGAACGCCTTCAGCGTCGGGATCTGGCGCCGCGCTTCGGCGACCGGATCGTTCCCGGCGGGCTTGTTCGCGCCCATCTTGTCCATGCATGCCTGTAGCGTCTTGCCCGGCGCATATTTGGCGCAGGCGTCCTTCAACGCCGCCTGATTCTTCTCCAGATCGGCCTTCCCCGCCGCCTCGAGCTGATCGAGCGGGGTGTCGACGCCCTCGGTCTCGAGCAGCATGCGCTGGAACTTCTCCGGCCCCAGCGCGAAATTCTGCGTGGCGTTCTTTTTCGTGCTCGCGAGCCATTTGGCGAGGTCCGCCATCGCCTTCGACGCGGCCAGCGAGGAGTCGGCGAAATCCTTCTGGAGCTGCTTGTCACGCACCCCGGCGAACGCTTTCTTCGCGTCGCCGACATAGTAATCGGCAAAGCCCGAGAACCCCGCCACGCCGTAATTGACGTAGCTCAGCGGCAACGGCCCTTTGAGGTTGGTGCGGATGTTGGCCGCGGCCGAAGGAATCTGACGGAAGAATTTGATGATCGCCTTCATCCGCGTCGGCGCATCGGCATAGGGCCGCGCGATGTATGTGTTGGGATCGAGCCCGCCGCCGACATAATAAGCCGGGTTGGTGTGCGGCTGGTCGGCATCCTCGAGCCAGAACAGTTTGCCGCGCGCGACCTGGATCAGATAGTCGCGCTCGAACGCATCCTCCTTCGACAATTTGGCCGGGTCGTACGCCTTGGCGTCGTCGATCGCCTTGTGCAGGAACAGGCTTTGCACCCTTAAGCCCGCGGGGCTCCAGTCGGGGATGCCGCCGTCGAAATCGTGCCGTCCCTGATAGACCGCATTCGCCGGGTCGATCCTGAACCAGCCCTCGATGAACGCGTCGCGGAATTTGGGCCAGGGCGTGGCGGGTCCGGCCTCTGCCGATACGTTGTCGGGGATGACGGTGTTGTTGCTCGTGGCGGTCGACACGTTGCACGATGCCAGCGCCAGGCCGGCGACCGCGCTCAACAGCTTAACCTTCATCACACTCTCCGCGAATTCCACGCGCCAAGTGCTGCCAGATCGCAAGACCTTGCGCCAGCCCGCTTACTTGAGCGGAACGACGACTTCGTTGGGATTGACGACGTTGAGCTGCTTGCGCGTCAGTTCGTCGGCGATGTCGGGATCGACCTTGTTGGGGTCGAGCAGTTGCACCCGGTTGGCGATCACGCTCTGCTTCTGCTTGAGCGCCGCGAGCTGGGTCTGGCGCTGCGCGAGCAACCGTTGATAATCGCCATAGGCCAGCGCGCCGTTGCTGCCGATCACCGCATAGGTGCCGAAGAACGCCATGATCCCGAGCGCCAGCGCGGGGAAAGCGGCTTTGCGAAAAACGGACCGGAAGGTGTTGTTACGACGCGACATCTTGGGAGAAGCTTGTCGCGCAAGGCAAGTCGCGGATCAAGCTGGTATTTAACCATAATCCGACGAAGCGAATCGGACGGGCGGTGAAGCGAGTCGGAATCTCCCCTCCCGCTTGCGGGAGGGGTCGGGGGAGGGCGTGTGGGGACGTGGCGGACATGCCCTCCCCTAGCCCCTCCCGCAAGCGGGAGGGGAATTAAGCCCGCAACACGCTCCGCCCCGCGTAAACCGCGATGTCGCCGAGTTCTTCCTCGATCCGGATCAGCTGGTTGTACTTGGCCAACCGGTCCGAGCGCGCAAGGCTGCCGGTCTTGATCTGTCCGCAATTGGTCGCGACCGCGAGGTCGGCGATCGTCGAATCCTCGGTTTCGCCCGAACGGTGGCTCATCACCGCGGTGTACGAATGGCGCTGCGCCATGCTCACCGCCGCCAGCGTTTCGGTCAGCGTACCGATCTGGTTGACCTTGATCAGAATCGAATTGGCGAGGCCGCGCTCGATCCCGTCGGCCAGTCGCGCCGGGTTGGTCACGAACAGATCGTCGCCGACCAGCTGAACCTTGTCGCCGACCAGCTCGGTCAGCGCCTTCCAGCCCTCGAAGTCGTCTTCGGCCATGCCGTCCTCGATCGAGAAGATCGGGTAGCGCGCGACGAGATCGGCGTAATAGCCGGCCATCTCGGCGGGGCTCAAAATCTTGTTTTCGGCGGAAATATTGTACTTGCCGTCCTTGAAGAACTCGGTCGAGGCGGGGTCGAGCGCGAGCATCACGTCGTCGCCGGGCGTGTACCCTGCCCCCTCGATCGCGCGCATGATGAAGTCGAGCGCGTCGGTGGTGTTGGCGATGTCCGGCGCGAACCCGCCTTCGTCACCCACTCCGGTCGACAGCCCCTTGTCGTGGAGCATTTTCTTGAGCGTGTGGAAGATCTCCGACCCGCAGCGCACGGCTTCGAACAGGCTCGACGCGCCGACCGGCACAATCATGAATTCCTGAAAATCGATCGGGTTGTCGGCATGTTCGCCGCCGTTGATGATGTTCATCATCGGCACCGGCAGGACGTGCGCGTTGACCCCGCCGACATAGCGATAGAGCGGCAACCCGCGCGCATCCGCCGCCGCCTTTGCCGCCGCCAGGCTAACCCCCAGGATCGCATTCGCGCCCAGCCGGCTCTTGTTGGGCGTGCCGTCGAGCTCGATCATGATCTTGTCGACATCGGCCTGATCCTCGGCGTCGATCCCGAGCAGCGCGTCGGTAATCTCGCCATTCACGGCATTGACGGCCTTGGTGACACCCTTGCCGCCCCAGCGGCTCTTGTCGCCGTCGCGCAGCTCGACCGCTTCGTGCGCGCCGGTCGACGCGCCCGACGGCACCGCGGCGCGGCCGAACGATCCGTCCTCCAGCATCAGTTCGACCTCAACCGTCGGGTTACCCCGGCTGTCGAGGATTTGGCGGGCGTGAATGTCGATGATTGCGGTCATGGAACGGTCTTCCTAGATTGGTAGCCATGAGGGGCGTCGCGGCGGCGCTTATCGGGTTCGCGCAACGGCGGCAATTCGCTTCGTGACGGAACCGGTACAGGGCCGCCTTGGTTGTCGACACGGATAGAGTAAGGAACATCATTATGGCCGACACCGCACCGAACGAAACGCCCAAATCGACGGGCACCGCCGACACCGGCAACGCCACGCAGGCGTTGAAGGACAATGTCATCAAGTTTGCCAGCGACGCCGGCGAAAAGGCAAAGGGCTATGCCGAGGACGGCAAGAGCCGCGCGGGCGGCGCGCTCGACGAGCTGGCGAAGATGCTGACCGACGCGGCCGGCACCGTCGATGAAAAGGTCGGCGAGCAATACGGCCAATATGCCCGTTCGGCCGCCGACGCCGTCGCCAGCTTCTCCGAATCGCTCAAGGCCAAACAGGTCGACGACATGATCGACGACGCGCGCGAGTTCGTGAAGAAGAGCCCGGCGGTCGCGATCGGCACCGCCGCCGCGATCGGTTTCGTGCTGGCGCGGCTGGTCAAGGCAGGGCTCGACGCCCAGCCCGATAAGCCGTCGAACGACAAAAAAGCCTGATCGGGCAAGCGCGCGTGGCGGGGGAGACACCACCGGAGGAGAGCCTGCCGTCACTGGTCGGTCGCTTGGTCGACGATGGCGAGCAATTCATCCGGGCGGAGCTCAAACTCTACCGCGCGCGGCTGTTCGCGCGGTTGAACGAAGTCCGCAGCGCGATCATCCTTGGCGTCGGCGCGATCGCGCTGACCCAAGCCGTGCTCGTCGCGGCGTTGGTCGGGTTGCTGCTGGCATTGTTACCGCTGGTCGGCACGCCGCTGGCGGTGCTGATCGTCATTGTTCTGGGTCTTGCGGTCGCGGGGGTGATGGGATGGCTGGCGTGGCGGCTGATCGTGCGGGCGACCGAGATCAAGGACAAGGATGAGCGTCCATGAACCTGATCGACGATGAACTCGCCAAGGCCGAAAGCAATTCGGCCGAAGCGCGCCGGCATCTCGCCGGGACGGTGGCCGCGCTGCAATCGCGCCTCCGGCCGCGTGCGCTGGCGCGTCACGCGATCAACGGGCTGAAGGAAGCCGGGTCCGAGCTGGCGGAAACGGGTATCGAAACCGTGAAGCGCAACCCCGTGCCGACGATCGGCGTTATCGCAGCACTGACCGCATTTTTCGCGCGAAAGCCGCTCAACCGCCTGTTCAACCGGCATCCGACCGACACATAAAGCGTTCGATCCCTTCAAAGAGGATTTTGTAGCATGACCAAATCGACCGAAGCCAAGTCCGCAGGCCGGATGGAAACCGCGCTGACGACCGCGCGCAATGCCGGTGGCGACGCGCTGCTCGAAACGCGCCACGCCGCGCAGCGCGCCGGCAAGGCGATGGAAGCGAACCCGCTGGCGGTGGTCGCGGGCGGGATCGCGTTCGGACTCATCGCGGGCGCGCTGATCCCCAAATCGAAGCGCGAAACCGAATTGCTGGGCGGCGTGGGCAAGCGCATCAACGACGTGGCGGCGGGCGCAGCGGAAGCCGCGCGCGATGCGGCCAAGGCCGAGCTCGCCACGCTGCCGCTGACCAAGTCGGCGGCGCGCGAGCAGGTTTCGAAGGTGATCGATCAGGTCGCCCGTGCGATCTCCAGCGCGGGGGAAGCCGCGCTCAAGGCGGCCGATGACGTCCCGACCGCGCCGAAGAAGACCGCTAAAAAGGCCAAATAACCCTTCTACGCCGCACCGCAGCACGCTAAGGACGAGGCATGAGCAAGCTCCATCTCGTCTTTGGCGGCCGCGTGAAGGACCCCCAGACGCTCGATTTCGACGAAAACACGATCGAGGTCGTCGGCATCTTCCCCGATTACAAGACCGCCGAAAAGGAATGGCGCGCCGCCGCGCAGCGCACGGTCGACGACGCCGAGATGAAATTCGTGGTGGTGCATCTGCACCGCCTGCTCGAGCCCGATCCGGACCTGCAGACGCCAGCGGTGTGATGGGACGTTAGCCCCTCCCCTTCAGGGGAGGGGTTGGGGTGGGGCAGTCAAAAGCGCCCCGCTCTGCGAGATATCCCCCACCCCTTACCCCTCCCCTGAAGGGGAGGGGCTTAGGTGAAATCAGATAAACTCGATCTTGCTGACGACGTAATACCGGTCGCCCGCGGGCACCGACACTTCGACTTCTTCATCGACCTTGCGACCGATCAGCGCGCGGCCCAGCGGCGAATTGTAGCTGATCCGCCCGCCCTTGGCGTTGGCCTCGGTCTGACCCACGATCTGGTACGTCACCGGCTTATCGGCATCGTCGAGCAACGTCACCGTCGCGCCGAACACGACCTTGTCGCCCGACAATTCCTTGGGATCGATGATCTGCGCGCGGCTGAGCTTGTCCTCGATATCCGAAATCGTGGCTTCGTTCTGGCCCTGCTGCTCCTTGGCGGCGTGATATTCGGCATTTTCCGACAGATCGCCATGCGCGCGCGCTTCCTCGATCGCATCCACGATCAGGGGCCGTTCCGCTTTGAGCCGACGCAGATCTGCCAGGAGCGTTTCGTAACCCTCTTGCAGCATCGGCATCTTGTCGACGGTCGCCATAACCCCTGATTCCCTCGTCAATTAGTCGTCCCCAAGCGAACCGTGTGGTCCGCCCGCACCTTGTTTCTCTGATTGGGGATCAATTGTGCGAGTGCGAATGATAAGACTGGAGCGGCCGAACTTCAAGAGAGCGCGTGGCAAGCGCGACAATGGCCTTGGCAACTTCAACACTTGCAGGCGCGGTTGTGAAGTACGGAATCTTCTGATTGAGCGCTGCCATCCGGATCGGTTGCGAATCCTTCAATGACTGCCAGCCTTCGGTGGTGTTGAAGATCATCGCGATCTGACCGTCCTTGATCCGGTCGACGATGTGCGGACGGCCCTGCGCGACCTTGTTGACGCGCTCGACCGGGACGCCGTGCGCTTCGAGATAATCGGCGGTCCCGCTGGTGGCGACGATGGTGAACCCGAAATCGGCGAGCGCGCGCACGCCGGGCAGCACGACGGGCTTGTCGCTGTCCTTGACGCTAACGAACAAGCTACCCGATTCGGGGAACACCGTCCCCGCGCCGAGCTCGGCCTTGCCGAACGCGGCGGTGAAATCCTGGTCGATCCCCATCACTTCGCCGGTCGATTTCATTTCGGGTGACAAAACGGGGTCGATTCCGGGGAAGCGATTGAACGGGAACACCGCTTCCTTGACCGCGAAATACGAAATGTTGCGGTCGATGACCGGCAAATCCTTCAGTTTCTCGCCCGCCATCACGCGGCTGGCGATCTTGGCGATCGGCGATCCGATCGCCTTGGCGACGAACGGCACGGTCCGGCTGGCGCGCGGATTGACCTCGATCAGATAGACGCAGTTATCCTTCACCGCGAACTGGATGTTCATGAGGCCGACCACGCTCAGCGCGTGCGCCAGCGCGACGGTCTGGCGCTCGATTTCGGCGATGATCGCCTGGCTGAGCGAATAAGGCGGGATCGAGCAGGCGCTGTCGCCCGAATGGACCCCGGCTTCCTCGATATGCTGGAGGATGCCCGCGACCACGACGTCGGTGCCATCGCAGATCGCGTCGACATCGACTTCGATCGCATCGCGCAGATACTGGTCGATCAGCACCGGACTGTCGCCCGACACCTGCACCGCGGTCGCGATATATTCCTCGAGCTGCGGGCGCCCGTCGACGATTTCCATCGCGCGTCCGCCCAGCACGTAGCTGGGGCGCATCAGCACCGGATAGCCGATCCGTTCGGCCGCGACGATCGCCTCTTCGCGGCTGCGCGCGAGGCCGTTGGCGGGCTGGAGCAGCCCGAGCTTGTTGACCAAAGCCGCAAACCGTTCGCGATCCTCGGCCAGGTCGATCGCATCGGGGCTGGTGCCGAGGATCGGAATTCCCGCCTTCTCCAGCGCCCGCGCAAGGTTGAGCGGGGTCTGCCCGCCGAACTGCACGATCACCCCGACCAGCTCGCCCGCCTGTTGCTCGACGTGGAGGATTTCGAGCACATCCTCGGCGGTCAACGGCTCGAAATACAGCCGGTCCGACGTATCGTAATCGGTCGACACCGTTTCCGGGTTGCAGTTGATCATGATCGTCTCGTAGCCCGCATCGGCCAGCGCGAAGCAGGCGTGGCAGCAGCAATAGTCGAACTCGATCCCCTGCCCGATCCGGTTCGGCCCGCCGCCGAGGATGACGATCTTGCGCCGCGTGCTCGGCTGGCTCTCGCATTCGGGCTCGCCGAAGCTCGGGGCTTCATAGGTCGAATACATATACGGCGTCTTCGCGTCGAATTCGGCGGCGCAGGTGTCGATCCGCTTGAACACCGGGCGCACGCCGAGTTTGTGGCGCAGCGCGCGCACTTCGTCTTCGTTGGTGCCGCCGGTCATCGCCTTGACCGCTTCGTGGATCAGCCCCGAGCGCGCCTGATAACGGTCGCGCAGCCCCGCCGAGGTCAGCGCGAGATAGGCGAGGCGCTTGTCCGAAAAGCCCATCGACTTGAGCCGGCGCATGCCCGGCGCGTCCTGCGGCAGCCCGCCTTCGAGGACCTCGTTTTCGGCCGCGATGATTTCGGCGATCCGTTCGAGGAACCACGGATCATATTTGGCGATCGCGTTGACCTCGGCGACGGTGAATCCTTCGCGCAATGCCTGCGCCGCGACCAGCAGCCGGTCGGGCGTGGGCAATGCCAGCGCCGCCTCGATCTCATCGCGCGGTGCGCCGACCAAGGCATCGACGATGTTGAAGCCGGACAGGCCGGTCTCCAGCCCGCGCAACGCCTTCTGCATCGATTCGTGGATGTTGCGCCCGATCGCCATCACTTCGCCGACCGACTTCATCGCGGTGCCGAGCAGCGGTTCGGCGCCCTTGAACTTCTCGAACGCGAAGCGCGGGATTTTGGTGACGACGTAATCGATCGTCGGCTCGAACGCCGCCGGGGTCGCCCCGGTGATGTCGTTGGTAATCTCGTCGAGCGTGTACCCCACCGCCAGCTTCGCTGCGACCTTGGCGATCGGGAAGCCGGTCGCCTTCGACGCGAGCGCCGAAGACCGCGACACGCGCGGGTTCATCTCGATGACGATCAGCCGGCCATCCTTCGGATTGACTGCGAACTGAACGTTGGAACCGCCTGTTTCAACACCGATTTCACGCAGTACCGCGATACTCGCGTTGCGCATGATCTGATATTCCTTGTCGGTCAGCGTCAGCGCCGGCGCGACGGTGATCGAGTCACCGGTGTGCACCCCCATCGGATCGACATTCTCGATCGAGCAAATGATGATGCAATTGTCGTGGCGGTCGCGCACGACCTCCATCTCGTATTCTTTCCACCCGAGCAGCGATTCCTCGATCAGCACTTCGCTGGTCGGCGAGGCGTCGAGCCCCTTGCGCACGATCTCGATGAATTCCTCGCGGTTATAGGCAATCCCGCCCCCCGTGCCGCCCATCGTGAAGCTAGGCCGGATGATCGACGGCAGCCCGGTCCGCTCCAGCCCCGCCAGCGCCTCGTCCATCGTGTGGGCGATGGCCGAGCGGGCGCTTTCGAGCCCGATTTTGGTCATCGCGTCCTTGAACTTCAACCGGTCCTCGGCCTTGTCGATCGCCTCGGCATCGGCACCGATCATGATGCAGCCGTATTTCTCGAGCGTGCCGTCATTGAACAGCGCCAGCGCGGTGTTGAGCGCGGTCTGTCCACCCATCGTCGGCAGGACGGCGTCGGGCCGCTCCTTGGCGATGATCTTGGCGACGACGGCGGGGGTGATCGGCTCGATATAGGTCGCGTCGGCCAGTTCGGGATCGGTCATGATCGTCGCCGGGTTCGAATTGACCAGGACGATGCGATAGCCCTCTTCCTTGAGCGCCTTGATCGCCTGCGTGCCGGAATAGTCGAACTCGCACGCCTGGCCTATGACGATCGGGCCGGCGCCGATGACGAGGATCGAGGAAATGTCGGTGCGTTTGGGCATTATAACGCCACCATGAAGCCAGCAATGCCGACAAACAGCCCAGCTAATCCGATCATGCGATCCACGTTCTTCAACATATACTCTATCAAATCGAATGGTGGTTCCGGTGCTTCTGCAAGCTCTCGCACCGCGCGAAGAAACGCGCGCGCCTGCGCCCGCTTCTCTTGCGTGAGGTTTATCGCGTCGATCTTGCTTAGAGCCTGGTCAATATTTTGAACTAGTTCAGCTGTATCGGACGTCGATAGAGTTCTGCCAGTCCAAGACGCACTGTCTACGGCAATCGGCTCTTCAGGCCGAGATTCTGCAACGATGAAATTGCCATCTTCAGTGACCAATGGCTCCCCCGTTTCCGTGACAATTGCATCGTTCGGCGGAAAAAGTTGCTGATAGCGCTCCGTCTGCAAGGCATTTTCAGAGATACCATAGAACGGTTCGCGGCTGTCGCTCGACTGCTGGCTCACTAGCAATCCATCGCCAACCATCCGTTCGAGTATGGCGGACAGCGCGCCCTTCTCTTCCGGCGTGGTTAATTGATCGAAGAACGAATTGCGCCAAGCGGAAGGCCGACCAACCTGTTCAAAAATTGAACTCAGAGATTGAAGTCCCCGAGCAGCCCATTCGTCATTCGCGAAATACCTTAGAAGCATACGCTCCATATCGACGTCAGACGAATTCACCGCAAAGACCCCACAAACCGCTCGAACAGATAGAAGCTGTCCTGCGGGCCCGGGCTTGCCTCGGGGTGGTATTGCACGCTGAACGCGGGCTTGTCGGTCAGTTCGAGCCCGGCGTTCGAGCCGTCGAACAGCGATACGTGAGTCTCGCGGGCGTTGGCGGGCAGGCTGTCGCGTTCGACCGCGAAGCCGTGGTTCATGCTGGTGATCTCTACCGCGCCGTCGGAGAGGCGCTTGACCGGATGGTTGGCGCCGCGATGGCCCTGAAACATCTTGGTCGTGGTCGCGCCGACCGCGAGCCCGAGCAATTGGTGGCCGAGGCAAATGCCAAACAGCGGGATGTTGGTCTCGAGCAGCTTCTGAATCACCGGCACCGCGTATTCGCCGGTCGCGGCGGGATCGCCCGGGCCGTTCGACAGGAAGATGCCGTCGGGCTCGAGCGCCATGACTTGCTCGAAGCTCGCGGTCGCGGGGACGACGCTGACCTTCGCGCCGGCCTGCACCAGATTGCGGTAGATGTTGCGCTTGGCGCCGTAATCGATCGCCACGACGTGCGGGCGCTCATTCCCCTCCCGCTTGCGGGAGGGGTTAGGGGAGGGCATGTCCGAAAGCGACGCGGATGCGGTGACAGGCCCTCCCCCGGCCCCTCCCGCAAGCGGGAGGGGAGAAGAAGTTTCGTATCCCCACCCCAGCCGCCAGACGCCGCCTTCCCAGCCGTAATCGGCCTCGGTCGTCACCGCGATGGCGAGGTCCATGCCCTCCAGCCCCGGCCAGGCCTTCGCTATGTCGAGCAGCAGCGGAATGTCGAACTGCCCGTCGGCCGAATGCGCGATCACCCCGTTGGGCGCACCCCCTGCCCGAATCCGCCGGGTCAGCGCGCGCGTGTCGATCCCCGCGAGGCCGATCCGCGCGTGGCGCTTCATCCAATCGTCGAGCCGCTCGGTGCTGCGGAAGCTCGACGGCGCGGTCACGTCCTCGCGCACGATCATGCCAAGCGCGTGGGGCAAATCCGCCTCCACATCGTCGGCATTGGCGCCGACATTGCCGATATGCGGAAAGGTGAAGGTGATGATCTGACCCGCGAAACTCGGATCGGTCATGATTTCCTGATAACCGGTCATCGCGGTGTGGAAACACACCTCGCCCACCGCTTGCCCTTCGGCGCCGAAGCCCCTGCCCCAGACGACCTCGCCGGTCGACAGGACGAGGCAGCCAGTGGCTCCTTCAGGCGCAGAAACAGGCTTCGCGTCGGCCATTTCGGGCGGGCACTCCGTTAGGGTTTGCAACGATGTCGCTAAGCGGCGGTCGCTAAAGGGCCGACCCGTTGCCGTCAACCGAAGAACCCGCCTTTTCCGTCGTCACCCCGGGC
>JAZJYW010000003.1:383334-394484 GCA_040390165.1 Pseudomonadota bacterium
GCGGCAAAAAGCGGGACCCCGGGTCGAGCCCGGGGTGACGATAGAGGTGGAACCGACTATGTGGCCCTCCATGATCAGAGACGAAATCAAAGCCGCCCAGATCGCCGCCATGAAAGCCGGCGACAAGGACTCCCGCAACGCGATCAGCCTGATGCTGTCGGCGATCAAGAATCGCGACATCGAGGAACGCACCAAGGCGCAACCGACCGAGGACGACGCTTTGGTCGTCGAAGTGCTCCAGAAAATGGTCAAGCAGCGCCGCGAATCGGTCGAGATGTTCGTCAAGGGCGGGCGGCAGGAGCTGGCCGACGCCGAGGCGAACGAGATCGCGGTGATCGAGAAGTTCTTGCCCAAGCAGCTGAGCGAGGCGGAAACGTCGGCGGCAATCGAGGCGATCAAGGCCGAACTGGGCGCGTCGGGCATGAAGGACATGGGCCGCGTGATGGCCGAACTGAAGGCGCGGCACGCCAGCGAGCTCGACATGAGCAAGGCCAGCGGGCTGGTGAAGGCGGCGTTGTCGTAGCGCTACAGGCCCTCCCCTAAGCGGGAGAGGAATGCTAACGTTCCGGCTTGGTGCAACAGAACTCCCCTCCCGCTTGCGGGAGGGGTTGGGGGAGGGCATGTCGGACAAAAGCGACAAGGGATACAAGCGACCCACTGCGCGCTCGCGAGACTTGCGCGCCAACATGACTCCCGCGGAACGCAAATTGTGGGGCTGCTTGAGCGCCCGAAAAGTCGCTGGAGTTAGGTTCAACACCCAGTTTCCGATCGGCCCCTATGTCGGCGACTTCGTCTCACGCGGCGCGAAGCTGGTGATCGAAGTCGATGGGGGCGATCATGGCCTGAAGGAACGCGCCGATGCCGCCCGATCGCGCTACATGGAAGCGCGGGGCTATCGCGTGATTCGATTCTGGAACAACGATGTGATGGGGAATATGGACGGCGTGGTGGTGCAGATCGAGCGCGTGCTTGGCGACATGCCCTCCCCTAACCCCTCCCGCAAGCGGGAGGGGGACAGCGGCGCGCCCAATGGCCCCGCTAATCCCATCCCATGACCCTCACCCCCGCCTTTCTCGACGAACTCCGCGCGCGGACGTTGCTGTCGACGCTCGTCGGCAAGACCGTCAAGCTGACCAAGGCCGGGCGCGAATTCAAGGGCTGCTGCCCGTTCCACAACGAGAAGACGCCGTCGTTCTACGTCAACGATGACAAGGGCTTTTACCACTGCTTCGGCTGTTCGGCGCATGGCGACGCGATTCGCTGGATGACCGAGCAGCAGGGGCTGCCCTTCATCGATGCGGTGAAGGAGCTGGTGCAGGCCGCCGGGATGGAAATGCCCGCGCAGGATCGCCAGTCGATCGAGCGCGCCGAACGCGCCAAGGGGCATCACGAAGCGATGGCCGACGCCGCGACCTTCTTCACCGAGCAATTGAACGGCATCGCCGGTGCAGAGGCGCGCGCGGTGCTGGAGAAGCGCGGCGTGACAGCGGACACCGCGAAGACCTTCGGCCTCGGCTATTCCCCCGACACGCGCGGCCGACTGCGTGAGGCGCTCAAGAGCTATGGCGACCCGATGCTGATCGAATCGGGCATGCTGATCAGCGTCGAGGGCAAGGAGCCGTACGATCGCTTCCGTGGCCGCCTGATGATCCCGATCCGCGATCCGCGCGGGCGGGTGATCGCGTTCGGCGGCCGCGTGATCGGCGAGGGCGAGCCGAAATACCTCAACTCGCCCGACACGCCGCTCTTCGACAAGGGCCGCACGCTCTACAATCTCGACCGCGCCGCGCCCGCCAGCCGCAAATCGGGCCGCGTGATCGTGGTCGAGGGCTATATGGACGTGATCGCGCTGGCGCAGGCCGGGTTCGGTGAGGCGGTCGCGCCGCTCGGCACCGCGCTGACCGAAGCGCAGCTCGAACGACTGTGGCGGCTGGTCGACGTGCCGATCCTCTGCTTCGATGGCGATTCGGCGGGGCAGAAGGCCGCGATCCGCGCCGCGTTGCGCGCCCTGCCCGGCCTTGCGCCCGGCCGCAGCCTGAGCTTCGTGACGATGCCCGAGGGGCAGGATCCCGACGATCTCGTCCGCTCGCGCGGCGCGGCGGCGTTCGAAAACCTGCTCAAGAAGCCCGAAGCTTTGGTCGACCGGCTGTGGGCGCACGAATATGCCGCCGAGCCGCTCGACACGCCCGAACAGCGCGCCGGGCTCAAGCGCCGCCTGTCGGATCACGCCAACGCGATCACCGACCCCAACGTCCGCCACGAATATCTCGCCGAATACCGCCGCCGCTGCGACAATCTGTTCCAACCGCCCGCGCGCGAATATCAGCCCCGCGCGCCGCAGGGGCGCCGCACCGCGGGCAAATGGATTCCCCCGCTCCCGCCGGTCGGCCAGGGCGCGAAGGGCGTCCGCGCCTCGGGGATCGACCGCGTGCTGGCCAAGGCCGTGCTGACCGGCCTGATCCGCCACCCCGCCGAAATCGCACGGCATATGGAAGTGCTGGGCAGCCTGAAAATGGTCGACGGCGCTCTGGGACGGCTGTTTGAGGCCGTGGTCGACCTCGCTTTGGAAGACCGGGCGCTTGATAGCGAGCGCCTCATCACCATATTGGCCACATCCGGATTCGACGAAGTAGCAGGGGATCTGCTCAGGGCGGACCGGATGCCGTACAGTTTTACCCAGAAAAGCGCCGACGCGGATCGCGCCCGCGCCGATCTGGACGAAGCGATCGCCATCCTGGTGGCACGGCCGGAAATCGACGCTGCCCTTGCCGATGCAACATCGGCGGTCGAGGCGCGTTTCTCCGAAGATGCGTTCGAGCGCCAGGTGGCGCTGGTCCGCGAGAAACAAGAACTGGAAGCACGGCTTGCAAATCTGGTGCAAGCAAACGAAGACGCGGCAAGCGACGAGACCGAGGGCAATTAATGGCGAAAACAAATGGCAGCGGCGAAGATTCCACGATTGATGTGGGCGATGCTCCGCTGATCGATCTCAACGATGCAGATATCAAGAAGGTGATCGCCCGCGCCAAGAAGCGCGGGTACATCACCTATGAGCAGCTCAACGAAGCGCTCCCGCAGGGTGAGATGTCGTCCGATCAGATCGAAGACATCAGCGCGGCCTTGTCCGAAATGGGGATCAATATCGTCGAGAATGACGAGGCCGGCGAAGACGGCGACGAGCCCGCGAAGGACGATGAGGACGAGGTCGATCCGGTCGATTCTGCGGACGAAAGCGCGCCCGCGCTCGAAACCAAGAAGAAAGAGACGATCGACCGGACCGACGATCCGGTGCGGATGTACCTGCGCGAAATGGGCGCGGTCGAACTGCTCAGCCGCGAGGGCGAAATCGCCATCGCCAAGCGGATCGAGGCCGGCCGCGACACGATGATCCTCGGGCTGTGCGAATCGCCGATCACCTTCAACGCGATCATCGACTGGTCGACCGCGCTCAACGAAGGCACGATGCAGCTGCGCGAAATCCTCGATCTCGACGCGATGCTCTCCAAGGGTCCCTCGGCCGAGCAGGTCGAGAATGCCGAAGCCGACGATTCGGGCGAAATCAGCGAAAAGACCGCCGGTGCCAGCTTCAAGGAAGAAGAAGAGCCCGAGGAGCCGCAGGCCGCGGACGAGGACGAGGACGACATGACCGAGCGGCGCGCCCCGCGCATCTCGGACGACGAGGAAGAGGACAACACGCTCAGCCTCGCGCAGATGGAAGAGCAGCTCAAGCCGATCGCGCTCGAACGCTTCGCCAACATTACCGCGATCTACAAGAAATTCTCCAAGATGCAGGGCAACCGCCTCGACCAGATGGGCGCGGGCGGGGAATTGTCCGGCGCGGACGAGCGCAAGTATCAGAAACTGCGCGAAGAGCTCACCGCCGAGGTCGAAAGCGTCCAGTTCCATCAGGCGAAGATCGAATATCTCGTCGACCAGCTCTACAGCTTCAACCGGCGCCTGACCGCGCTGGGCGGGCAGATGCTGCGCCTCGCCGAGCGCCACAAGGTCAACCGCGCCGATTTCCTCGCGCGCTATGTCGGGCACGAACTCGACGAGAGCTGGCTGGCCTCGGTCGGCGGCACCGACAAGAAATGGGGCGCGTTCGCCGAGAACGAATCCGCCGCGGTCGACCGCGTGCGCACCGAAATCTCCGAAATCAGCCAGCAGACCGGCATGGGGCTCACCGAGTTCCGCCGCATCGTCAACATGGTGCAAAAGGGCGAACGCGAAGCGCGCATCGCCAAGAAGGAAATGGTCGAAGCGAATCTGCGCCTCGTCATCTCGATCGCCAAGAAATACACCAACCGCGGGCTGCAGTTCCTGGATTTGATCCAGGAGGGCAATATCGGGCTGATGAAGGCGGTCGACAAGTTCGAGTATCGCCGCGGCTACAAGTTCAGCACCTATGCGACGTGGTGGATCCGTCAGGCGATCACTCGCAGCATCGCCGATCAGGCGCGCACGATCCGCATCCCGGTGCACATGATCGAGACGATCAACAAGCTCGTCCGCACCAGCCGCCAGTTCCTCCACGAACAGGGCCGCGAGCCCACCCCGGAGGAAATGGCCGAGCGCCTGAGCATGCCGCTCGAAAAGGTTCGCAAGGTGATGAAGATCGCCAAGGAGCCGATCTCCCTCGAAACGCCGATCGGCGACGAGGAGGATTCGCATCTGGGCGACTTCATCGAGGACAAGAACGCGGTGATCCCGGTGGATGCGGCGATCCAGGCGAATTTGAAGGAGACGGTGACGCGGGTGCTGGCGTCACTGACGCCGCGCGAGGAACGCGTGTTGCGCATGCGCTTCGGGATCGGGATGAACACCGATCATACGCTGGAGGAGGTCGGGCAGCAGTTTTCGGTGACCAGAGAGCGGATTCGGCAGATCGAAGCCAAGGCGCTCAGGAAGCTGAAGCATCCGAGTAGGTCGCGGAAGATGCGGTCGTTCCTCGACCAATAGGCTACCCGCAATCGAATGAAGGGGCTGCGCCGGGAAACCGCCGCGGCCCTTTTTATGTGCTCAATGATCGCTGCTATACACCGCCACGCTCGGCGCGAGCGGGTCGAACAGGACCCAGAGCGCGATACATGTCGCGAGCACGAGCAACACCGCCGTGACCATCGTCGCGCGCCGCCGCTCGATCGCGGGGAGGATCGGCAGCAGCAGCACGGCGCTGATCGCCAGCGGGATTGCGGCGACCATCGGCATGCCCGGGCCGACGGCTTGCAGCAGGAAGAAGCCGAAGCCGAGCATATAGCCGACGCCCAGCACGCCCGCGACGATGGTGGCGCCGAGCCCGACCGCTCGGCCCGCCAGCCGATCCGCCGCGAGCGCGAGGCCGCCGAGCATCAGCGGCACGGTGAACAGATACGCCGCGGTCGGCGCGGCGGCTTGCGCAATCAGGGCGAGCGCGAACAGCGGGGCTGCCGCGCCGGCGATCGTCCCGACGTTCGACGGCATCCAGCGGCGGACGCGCACCAGCACGGCGAGACACACCAGCAGCGCCTGCATTTCAAGCCGCGGGATGGCGGCAAGGCGATCGTAATAGTTGGTCTTGCCGATCGCCCCCGACATGACGTTGACCGCGAACAGCAAGACGCCTGCGCTCAGGATCAGCGCGACCAGCGCGCCCGCGCCCTTCGCGACCTCGCCCGTCGTCGTCTTGCGCCACGCCGCGACCGTGTAGCCGCCGATCCCCAGCGCGAGGATCAGCCACCCCCACCCCGCCGCGTAGCTGACGAAGAACAGCCCGAACGCGTCGAAGAACACGCTGTCCGCCGCCTTGCCCGGCAGCGCCGGCGCGCCGAGCAGCCCGCGCGTCAGATCGAGGACCTGCCGCCCCATGTCCTGCAGCGCGCCCTGATCGAGCGCGTCCGGGGTTGCCATCGGCGAGTGGTAGAGTTGCGGCCGCCCGATGAACGCGAAGTTGAACCCCGGAAGCCCAAGCTTCTTGGCGACGGTATAATCGGTCGAATTGGGCAGCTTCTTGTAGATGAAGGTGCTGAGCGAGGTGCCGACCGGCCGCGACACGCTGCGTGCGAACAGGTCGATCATCGCGCCATTGTCGGCGCCGGTTTCGAACATCGTCGCGCGCCCGCCGCCGCCGCGAGTCTCCAGGTTGACGATCACCCCGACATGGCCGCGGCGCGGATCGCTCGCGAAGAAGGTCTGGGCGCCTTCCAGCCCGAGTTCCTCGCCGTCGGTCAGCAGCACCATCAGGTCGCGCTGCGGCTGGCCCTGCGTGCGGATCGCGCGGACTGTTTCGAGGATCGACGCCACGCCCGCGCCGTCGTCGGCCGCGCCGGGCGATCCCCACACGCTGTCGTGATGCGCCATCAGCAGCACGGCGGGTTGCGACCGGTCGCGCCCGGGCAGGATCGCGACGATGTTGGTCAGCGGGGGCGTGACGCTCCATTTGCTCCACCCCGCGAGCCGCTTGGCCCCCGCTGCGTCCATCGCCGACTTGGTCGTCGTGACCTCCATCCCCATCGCTTCGAGCCGCGCGATCAGATGCGCGCGGACGACGGCGTTCTCGACGCTGCCGGTGGGGTGCGGCGCGCGGCCGATGATTCGGATGTCCGCCATCGCGCGAGTCGCGGAAAAATCGGCGCTGGGGGCGGTGGTGGCACGCGGCCCCGGCGGAGTCGTCGCGACGATCGCCAGCAGAATCGCGCCCGTCATGACGATCAGCAGCGCCCACCAGTTCTTCATCGCATCCCCCCGCCAATATTTTGTGCGACGCTATGAGCCCGCGCGTCCGACGACAAGCCTCTCCCCTCCCGCTTGCGGGAGGGGTCGGGGGGAGGGCCTGTCATTCAAGCCGTGTCGCTCGCGAACATGCCCTCCCCTAGCCCCTCCCGTAAACGGGAGGGGAATAACCGTCGCGCTCCGGGCCATCCCTAACCCCGCGTAAACCAGGTCTTTACGTGCTTCGGTATATCCCTTGCCCCCACACAGTGCAGATTCACACCTGGGCATTGGAATAGCATGGCAACCGAGACCATCTCGTTCGATCGTCAAAGCGGCAGCTGGAGCGTCCTCGCGGCACTCGCCGACGCCGACGGCAGCGCGCGCCATCCGTTCGTCCAGGCGATCTGCGCACCCCGCGCGACCACGCGCGATCTGGCCGATGCGATCCATCTGCTGTGCGCGTTGCACGGCCGCCATCCCGGGGTGATCGACCACGCGCTGTCGCACGGTCCGAGTGCCGGCGCGGTGTCGTGGCTCGAAGAAACCGCCGAATCGTTTGCCGAAGAACGCGCGCTGCTGGCCAAACTGACCTCCGCCGCGGGGCCGATCCCCTCCACCCCCGGTCAGGCGGTGTCCGAAGCCGCCGTCACCGCGCAGCGCCACGCGCTCGACATGCTCGCGCAGTCGGACCGCGCCGGCTGCGCGGTTGGCGCGGCGATCGCGCTGGTCCTCGACTGGCGATCGATTCGCGGTCTGCTTGAGGCCGCTGCCGATCGCGCCGGGCTGACGGTGCTGCCTTCGCGCCTGCCGATCGATGCCGATACCGGCACGCTGGCGGCCTCGCTCGCGTCCGAACCCGCGGTCGAACGCGCGATGAGCTTCGGCGCGCAGCAATTGCTCGCGCAGCACCGCGCGCTGTGGGACCTCGCCGAAGCGCGCAAGAGCGCGAGAGATCGCCGCTAAACTTGCACCCGGTGCAATAATCCCTCTATCGCAAACCCGATGTTCGAAAACGCACGGGGACCGGAATGATTCGCTTCGAAGGCACGCAAAGCTACGTCGCTACCGATGATCTGAAGGTCGCGGTCAACGCCGCCGTCACCTTGCGTCGCCCGCTGCTGGTCAAGGGCGAGCCCGGTACGGGCAAGACCGTCCTCGCCTATGAGATCGCCAAGGCGCTCGACGCCGAGTTGATCGAGTGGAACATCAAATCGACGACCAAGGCGCAGCAGGGGCTGTACGAATATGACGCGGTCGCCCGGCTGCGCGACGGCCAGCTCGGCGACGAACGCGTCCACGACATTGCGAACTACATCCGCAAGGGCAAATTGTGGGAAGCCTTCACCCGCCCGAAGCCCCCCGTCCTGCTGATCGACGAAATCGACAAGGCCGACATCGAATTCCCCAACGATCTGCTTCAGGAACTCGATCGCATGGAATTCCATGTCTATGAGACCAAGGAAACCGTCCGCGCCGCCGAACGCCCGATCGTCATCATCACGTCGAACAACGAAAAGGAACTGCCCGACGCGTTCCTGCGCCGCTGCTTCTTCCACTATATCAAGTTTCCTGACAGGGAAACAATGCAAGCCATTGTCGATGTTCACTTTCCTGGAATCCAGAAGATCCTGGTCAACCGCGCGATGGATATCTTCTACGACGTCCGCGACGTGCCGGGCCTCAAGAAGAAGCCGAGCACGAGCGAATTGCTCGACTGGCTCAAGTTGCTGCTCCACGAAGACATGCCGCTCGACGTGCTGCAGAACCGCGATCCGACCAAGGCGATCCCGCCGCTGCACGGCGCGCTGCTCAAGAACGAACAGGACGTGATGCTGTTCGAACGGCTGGCGTTCATGGCCAAGCGGCAGAGCGCGGGTCCGCGGACCTGATCGCGCGCTTTAACTCCCGCTTCCCCGGCGAAGGCCGGGACCCAGTTTCGGGCCGGTAGTAACTGGGCGCCGGCCTGCGCCGGGGAAGCGCCAGAGTTTCGGATCGCTCTCCTGTTCCGTTGCGCGAGGATTGCGCGGCGGCTCAACTGCTTTACCTTTGGTCTAAACAAGGGGAGAGAGCCATGTCCGACGCGCCCGATCTGACTCGCCGTGCCGTCATGGCGGGGACCGCGGGGCTTGCCGCCACCGCGCTCGCACCCGCCGCACAGGCTGCCCCCAAGATCCCCAAACCGCTGCCCAAGGGTTTTCTGTGGGGCACCGCCACCGCCGCGCACCAGATCGAGGGCAACAACGTCAATTCCGACTTCTGGATGGCGGAAAACATCAAGCCGACGATCTTTCAGGAACCCTCGGGCGACGCGTGCGATGCCTATCACCGCTATGAAGACGACATCGCGCTGGCCGCGAAGCTCGGCTTCAACGCGCATCGCTTCGGGATCGAATGGGCGCGGATCGAACCCGAGCCGGGCAAGTTCAGCCAGGCCGAACTCGACCATTACGCCCGCGTGCTGGAGGCGTGCCACGCCAACGGTCTGGCGCCGGTGGTGACCTATAGCCACTGGACCGTCCCGCGCTGGTTCGCGGCAAAGGGCGGGTTCGAACATCCCGACAGCCCCGATTTGTTCGCGCGTTTCGCGGAGAAGGCGACCGCCCGGTTCGGCGACCTGATCCACCTCGCCTCGACCTTCAACGAAGCCAATATCGCGCGGCTGGTCGGCGCCCGTCCCGATGCCAGGGCGACCGAGCCGTTCATCCGGGCGATGCTCGGCGCCTGCGCCAGGGCGTCCGGATCCGACCGGTTCGCCTCCGTCCTGTTCGCCGACATCGACAAGAGCGAAGCCAATCAGGTTCTGGCGCACGAAAGGGCGTTTGCCGCGATCAAGGCCGGGCCCGGCAGCTTCCCGGTCGGGGTCACGATCGCGTTGCAATCGCTGCAGGGCGTGGGCGACGGCAACAGGGCCGAGGCATTCGCCGCGCAGGTCCACGGCCCGTGGATCGAGCAGGCGGCCAAAGCCGATTTCGTCGGGGTGCAAACCTATACCCGGGTGCGTGTCGACAAGAATGGGCCCCTGCCCGTCCCGGAGGGCGCGGAGAAGACCGCGGCCGGATACGAATTCTACCCCGAGGCGCTGGGCGAAACGATCCGCTATGCCGCGAAGGCGATCGGCAAGCCGATCTACGTCACCGAAAACGGCATCGCGACCAACGACGATACGCGGCGTGTCGCCTATATCGACCGTGCGCTCGCGAGCGTGCGCGCGTGCGTCGACGACGGGATCGACGTGCGCGGCTACCTCCACTGGTCGCTGCTCGACAATTTCGAATGGGTGTTCGGATACAAACAGCGCTTCGGGCTGGTGTCGGTCGATCGGCAGACGTTCAAGCGCACGCCGAAGCCGAGTGCGGTTTATCTGGGCAAACGGGCGCGGGCGAACCGGCTTTGATCCATCGTGCGTCACCCCAGCAAAAGCTGGGGTCGCTGGCGGCAGCGCGATGTGGCTTGAGATGCCAGCTTTCGCTGGCATGACGAGTTAATGAAGGACGATTTCAAGCCTCACGGCGCCACACGGTTCGCCCGCGTCCGCGCAGCGCTCGAAGCGCGCGAGCCCCGGTCGGGGTGGCGGCTGTGGCTCTACGAATTCCTGTTATTCGGGTTCAAGCAAGGTTGGGCGTGCCTGTTCGGTGCGCTGATGCTCGCGCTGCTGCTGGGCACGCATTATTTCTATCCCGACGACGCGTCGCTGGCGCGCAACGATTTCCTGACACTGTCGGCGATCGCGATCCAGATCGGCATGCTGCTGTTCCGGCTGGAATCGTGGGAGGAAGCGCGCGTGATCCTGGCGTTTCACGTCACCGGCACGATCATGGAGCAGTTCAAGACCCGAGCGGGGTCGTGGAATTATGCCGACGGCGGGTATCTGCATATCGGGATGGTGCCGCTCTATTCGGGGTTCATGTATGCGGCGGTCGGCAGTTACATCGCGCGCGTCTGGCGGATCTTTCGGTTCCGGTTCGATCCCTATCCGCCGCGCTGGGCGACGATCGCGCTGGCGGTGGCGATCTACGTCAATTTCTTCGCGCATCACTGGCTGCCCGATATTCGCCTCGGCCTGTTCGCGGCGACCGCCCTGCTGTTCTGGCGCACGCGAGTCCATTTCACGCCGTTCCGCACCGAACGCTGGATGCCGCTGCTGCTCGGCTGGTTGCTGGTCGCATTGTTCATCTGGTTCGCCGAGAATATCGGGACGTTTGCGCATGCCTGGTCCTATCCCGATCAACGCGACGGATGGCACCTGGTCAGTCCCGCCAAGCTCGGCGCGTGGTATTTGTTGATGATCATATCGTTCGTGATGGTCGCGCTGGTGCATGGCCCTGATCGGGAACCCCAAACACGGTTGCCGCGCCGTTAAGCCTGTCTGCCAACGAGTCCGTCAGCCCTGATCCCTATGCGGGTCATGCATGAGGAGCGTTCCCCCCACTCTCCGCGTGTTGGCGACCGCCATGGCCATT
>JAZJYW010000003.1:394494-496015 GCA_040390165.1 Pseudomonadota bacterium
GGTGGAGTATCGCATCTGTTTATCTCAATAATCTCAGTGTAGGGATGTGCCGCCGGCATCTGTTGCAGCCACCGCAGTCACCGCAGTCACCGCAGTCACCGCAGTTACTGTGGCCATTGCGGCCATGGCGGTCGCCCCAGCACGCGCCAAGTCGCTGCTCGACTATGTCGGGCAGTGCGTTCCGTTTGCGCGGGCGGCATCGGGCATCCAGATTTTCGGCGACGCCTGGACATGGTGGGATCAGGCCGACGGGCGCTACAAACGCGGCACGCTACCGCGGGTCGGCGCGGTCGCGGTCTTTGCCCGGACCGCGCGCCTGCCGCTCGGTCACGTCGCGGTGATCAGCCGGGTGATCGACAATCGCGTCGTGATGGTCACGCATGCGAACTGGTCGCGCCAGAATGGCGAGCGCGGGCATGCCGAACAGGATGTCACGCTGACCGACGTGTCGCGCGACAATGACTGGAGCGCGGTCCGCGTCTGGTACCGCGATGCCGAAGGGCTCGGGACGACCAGCTTTCCGCTCTACGGCTTCATCTACCCCAGCACGACCAGCGGCGCGAAGGCCAAGGCTGCGCCCGAACTGACCAGCAAGCAGCCAGATTATATCGCTTCGCTGATCGACGTCTATTCGCGCTGATTTCTCCCCTCCCGCTTGCGGGAGGGGTCGGGGGAGGGCATGTAATTCGCGAACGGGGCGACACGCCCTCCCCTAGCCCCTCCCGCAAGCGGGAGGGGAACGAGGTACCGCAATGTTCCTGAACTTCCTCGACGAGCTTCGCGCGGCCGGTATTCCGGCGAGCATGAAAGAGCATCTTATCCTGCTCGAAGCGCTCGACGCCGAGGTGATCGACCGCACGCCGGAGGATTTCTATTACCTCTCGCGCTCGGTCTATGTGAAAGACGAGGGGCTGCTCGACAAATTCGATCAGGTCTTCGCCAAGGTCTTCAAGGGCCTTGAGACCAGTTTCGGCACGCAGAACGCCGACGTCCCCGCCGACTGGCTGAAGGCCGTCGCGGAGAAATATCTCACCCCCGAGGAAATGGAAAAGATCAAGTCGCTCGGGTCGTGGGACGAGATCATGGAGACGCTCAAAAAGCGCCTCGAAGAACAGGAAAAACGCCATCAGGGCGGCAACAAATGGGTCGGCACCGGCGGCACGTCGCCCTACGGCAATTCGGGCTATAACCCCGAAGGCGTGCGGATCGGCGGCGAGAGCAAGCACAAGCGCGCGCTGAAGGTATGGGACCAGCGCGACTTCAAGAATCTCGACAACACGCGCGAGCTGGGCACGCGCAACATCAAGGTCGCGCTGCGCCGGCTGCGCAAGTTCGCGCGCGAGGGGGCGCAGGACGAACTCGATATCGACGCGACGATCGACGGCACCGCGCGGCAGGGCTGGCTCGACGTCGTAATGCGCGCCGAACGCCGCAACGCGGTCAAGCTGTTGCTGTTTCTCGACGTCGGGGGATCGATGGATCCGTGGGTCAAGCTGTGCGAGGAACTGTTCAGCGCGGCGACCACCGAGTTCAAGAACCTCGAATTCTTCTACTTCCACAATTGCCCGTATGAAGGCGTGTGGAAGGACAATCGCCGCCGCTTCGCCGAGCGCACCCCGGTGTGGGACGTGCTCCACAAATTCGGCCACGATTACAAATTGGTGATCGTCGGCGACGGGTCGATGAGTCCGTACGAAATCACCCATCCCGGCGGGTCGGTCGAGCATTTCAACGAGGAATCGGGCGCGGTGTGGATGCACCGGCTGACGACGACCTATCCGGCGGCGGTATGGCTCAACCCGATCAAGGAAGAGCAATGGGGCTATTCGCAGTCGATCAAGATCATGCGCGAATTGATGACCGACCGGATGTACCCGCTGACGCTGGCGGGACTCGACGATGCGATGCGCGAGTTGACGCGCAAGCGGTGATCAGGCGCCGAGCTGCGCCAGTTTCGCCTGGAATTGCGCCGCGAGCGCGAGACGGCGCTGGCGTGCTTCGGCGGTCAACGCGGTGCGCGCCGCGACTTGTTCCTGCGCCAGCCGGCGCGCGTAAAAACGAATATCCGATTCCATTGGGTGCTTCCCCGCCCCGCGATTCCCGAAGAAATGAATCATGTCAGTGCTTTGGGGAAATACACCCGAATTGTGACTGATTGACTGCGAATCGCGACAAAGCGTTGGATTGATTCGGATTTTCGCTATTTCCCCTTGGAAATACGCCGCGCGATCCGCGCGCGTTCGTTGACCGCGGCTTCGGTGCCCGGCGATTTGTAGAGCGCGGCGAGATAGGCAGTGTCCGCCGACGTCATTTCCCGGGGCCGATTCGCGGCTGAGGGGTCGAAAACGGCAAGGATCGTGCCGATGTCGCTTTTCTCACCGGGCGGCCGGGTGCGGGCCAGACCGCGCATCGCCGCGTAATCGGCGATCTGGCGGAGAGTCAGCCCCAATGTCGCGGCCTGATCGATCACCACGAACGACGCTTCCATATCCTGCCGCGTCGGCTGTTTGATGATCGACGCCGTCATCACCCGCAGCATCGGCTTGTCGCCCAGGGGATCGCCGGTAGCGCCCGAGCCGGGTGGCGGAACGCCGAGGCCCCGGCCATCTTCGTTACGCAGCGATGTGACGCTCCACGCGCGCGTTGGCCCGGGGGCGATCAACGCATCGATATCGGCGCTGGCCACGCCCTCCAGCCAGCCGGGGCGATTCTTGCGGATATCGGCGACCAGCGCGCTGCCGCTTTCCGCGATCACGACGATCAGATTGGGCGAACATCTGGCTTTCTTCGCAACCGCCACCCCCGCCGCCACCGCGGTCGCGCGGATTCGATCCTCGATCGTGGTGGAATAAGGTTTCGGCATACCGATAACGACCGGGCAGACGGGTTGGTGGAACCTCGCCAGCTGATTGTCGCTGCGCACGCTGATCGCCCAGACAAACTTCTCCGCCGCCTTGCGATCGGCCTCGGGTCGTCCGGTGACGATGATATCGGTTTGGTCGGGCGCGGTCTGCGCCTGAGCCGCGACCGGAGCCAACGCAAGCGCTCCGGCAAGAACAAGACGTCGCATGGGTTGGCCTCAATAGAGCAGATGGGTACGCCGGGCATCGGCCCAGCGCGCTTCGTCGGGTGCCGTCAGCGCGTCGAGATCGCCCGGCAGCGCGGCCGCGTCGTCGACCCAGTCGCGCAGTCCAGGCCCCGCGTTGATCACGTCGATCGCCAGTTTATCGAAGACATATTCGTACGGGAAATCGCGCCACAGATCGTAATCCGGGTAGAGCGCGCGGATCGCCTTGAACCCCAGCGCCTGCAGCCGCCACGGCCTGAACGCGTCGTGATCATAGGCCGCGCCCTCGGCATGGATGAACACCCCGTTGCACAGCGCGCCGGCATGTTTGTGAAAGGTCGGCTGAAACCAGACGTCGCGCAGGGTGCAGCCGGTCAGGCAGTGCGGCGCGATCCGGCGCATCTCGGCGATCACCGCCTTGGCGTCGATATCGGGGGCGCCGAACAGTTCGAGCGGGCGCGTCGTTCCCCTGCCCTCGCTCAGATTGGTGCCCTCGAGCATCACCGTGCCGGCATAGGCGCGCGCCATGTTGACGTTGGCGGCATTGGGGCTGGGGTTGATCCAGACGCGCTCGGGCGGCCAGCCATAGCCGGGCGCTGCATCGGGCGCCCACCCTTCCATCGCGATCGCGCGATAGTCGACGTCGAGCCTGAACTGTTCGATGAACCAGTGCCCGAGCTCGCCCAGCGTCAGTCCGTGCCGCATCGGCATCGGCCCGGCGCCGACGAAACTCTCCCAGCCGGGGAGCAAGGTCAGCCCCTCGATCGGGCGCCCCGCCGGATTGGGGCGGTCGAGCACCCACACCGATTTGCCGTGCTGCGCGGCGGCTTCGAGGACGTAGAGCAGGGTCGTCACGAAGGTGTAGATGCGACAGCCAACGTCCTGCAAATCGACCAAAATCGTGTCGAATGTGCCCATCGATTGCCCCGTCGGCCGCCGCACTTCGCCGTACAGGCTGAACACCGGCATGTCATAGGTCGGGTCGGTGAAGTCGGGCGACTCCATCATATTGTCCTGAAGGTCGCCGCGCACCCCGTGCTGCGGCCCGAAGATCGCCGAGACGGTGAGCCCGGTCGCGACCAAAGCGTCGATCGAATGCGTCAGATCCGCGGTGACCGAGGCGGGATGCGCGAGCAGCGCGATGCGCTTACCCTCGAGCGGTTTGCGCAGTTCGGGCTCAGCGAGCAGGCGATCGATACCGAATTTCATTTGGCGGCTGGTGCCGGGAGCGTGGCGATAAAGCAATCCGGGTTGTGGAAATCGGGCGGTCCGGGCGCGTGGGCGAGCGCCCAGTAGGATTTGGTGCCGTCCTTGGCTTCGATGACGGCGGAGAGGCCGAGCCGTAGCTCGTGCGCAGGGTCGGCGAGCGGGAACGTCCCAAACCGCCATTCGCCGTCTAGCGGCCGATGAAACGAGCTGACCAGCACCTCGCCCAAATCGCCATCGAAATTGCGCATTCCTGCGCGATAATCGTCAAAGGCATAGGCCGCCCATTGTAACGACGGCGAGAAATTGAGTTCGACATAGCTGGGCTGACCGATTTCCCCGAAAAAGGCCTCGAAACAGGTGTGACGCCAGAGTTCGTCGGCTCGCATCGATTCCCCATCGAGGCGTTTTGTCTCGGGCCATGCCACCTCGTCGGCGCGACCTGTGACGCGGTAGGTGAAGGTAAAGCACCCCTCCTCCCATTCGACTTCGACCGCGAGCTGATCGACTGCGACGCTCGGAAAATCCGGATGGGGGATTAACGACAGGAACATCCAACCTCCGATCGGCTCCGGTCGGAGGCCGTCGCCAACAAAGACCCGGCGCTACAAATGGCCGGGAGCATCCATCCGATGATGCAAAATTCTCACGACCGCGATGCCATAATCGGTTTGCCGAAAATAGATGACATGCCGTTCGACGCTGCGCCGTCGATAGCCCGGTCGAATGTAAGCGCAGTCCTGCGTCCGCTGCGGCGCTTCGGCCAGATCCGCGCACGCCGCTTCGATCAGGTCGATGTACCGAAGCGCCTGCGGCAGGCCCCAATGCGCCACGGTATAGTCGAACACACCGTCAAGGTCGCGTTGGGCCCTCGGGCTGAGCCGATATTCAGCCATGCTGTGCGGTTTTGCGCCGCTTGAAATCCGCAAAGTCGAACGGCGCCGGATCACCGCTCCGCTCGCCCTCGATCAAGGCTCGCCGGATCGTCTCAACCTCAAAACTACGCTCTTGCTCACGCCGGATGAGGTCGCGGATCGCCTCGCTATCGTTGGTATATTGGCCCTCGGCGATCTGCGTGGCGATCCAGGCGTCCTGTTGATCCGTGATGGTGATCGTTTTACGTACCGTGCCCATGTCTTGCTCCGAAACTGCCGTCCGATAGCGGTAAATCATACTATTGGTGCACTTTAGTGCAAAGCAGAGACGATCGCAATCGCGATCACCCCGAGCGGCAAGGCGCATTCCCCAACACAGACGCAAGCGCTGGAAAATTAGCTCAACCTCGCCTATGTCCCCCGCTTCCCATGGCAACAACACTCCCCTCCCCGCCGCGTGTCGGCATGGTTTCGCTCGGCTGTCCCAAGAATCTGGTCGACAGCGAACGGATCCTGACCAAGCTGCGCAGCGACGGCTATCAGATGTCGCCCGATTACGCCGGCGCCGACGTCGTGCTGGTCAATACCTGCGGCTTTCTCGACTCCGCCAAGGAGGAATCGCTCGAAGCGATCGGCGAGGCCCTGTCCGAAAACGGCCGCGTCATCGTCACCGGGTGCATGGGCAAGGAAGCCGAGACGATCCGCGCGCGCTTCCCCAAGGTGCTCGCGATCACCGGCGCGCATCAATATGAAGAAGTTGTCGGCGCGGTGCACGCGGCGGCGCCGATGCCGCCCAATGCGTTCCTCAATCTGGTGCCCGAAAGCGGGCTCAAGCTGACCCCGCGGCACTATAGCTATCTGAAGATTTCCGAAGGCTGCAACCACCGCTGCGCCTTCTGCATCATCCCGAGCCTGCGTGGCGACCTCGTGTCACGCCGCCCCGACGCGATCCTGCGCGAAGCCGAGAAACTGGTCGAGGCCGGGACCAAGGAACTGCTGGTGATCAGTCAGGACACCTCGGCCTATGGCGTCGATATCCGGCATCAGCCGCGCCTGTGGCACGGCGAAGAAGTTCGCGCGCACATGACCGATTTGTCGCGCGAACTGGGCAAGATCGCGCCGTGGGTCCGGCTGCATTACGTCTATCCCTACCCGCACGTCGATCAGGTCATCCCGCTGATGGCCGAGGGGCTGATTCTTCCCTATCTCGACATCCCGTTCCAGCATGCCAGCCGCAACGTCCTCAAGCTGATGAAGCGCCCCGCCAACGAAGCCAAGGTGCTCGAGCGCGTCCACAAATGGCGCGAGATCTGCCCCGACATCGCGATCCGGTCGACCTTCGTGGTCGGCTTCCCGGGCGAAACCGAAGAAGACTTCCAGTATCTGCTCGACTGGCTCGACGAAGCGCAGCTCGACCGCGTCGGGGCGTTTCGCTTCGAGCCGGTCGAGGGTGCCGCCGCAAACGCCCTGCCCAACCATGTGCCCGAAGAGATCAAGGAAGAGCGCTACGCCCGGATCATGGAAAAGACCGCGGCGATCAGCGCGGCCAAGCTGCAGGCGAAGATCGGCCGCACCTTCGACGTGATCATCGACGCGGTCGATGAGGATGGCGGTGCGACCGGGCGGTCCTATGCCGACGCGCCCGAGATCGACGGCGAAGTTTTCCTGCGCGACTCCGGCCATTTGTCGGTGGGCGACATCGTGCCCGTCGCCATCGAGGATGCCGACGAGCACGATCTCTACGGTGTGCCGGCCTGACGGCCGGTTACGCTATCTGGCCTTACCCGTCATCGCCATCAGCGACGCGACGGCTGTCGCGGCAAACGTGCCGCCGAAGAATGCCGTAACGGCCGTTGCCACGAAACCACCGGTGGCAATGTCGTGCGCGAAGACGTTGACGGCGACCACGCCGCCAATCGCACCGAGAATGCCATAGGCGATATCCCACCACGGTTCGGGATCGGGATGGGGGTGCGGACCGCGCCACCAGCCGGGCCATTTGGTCCCGCACCAGCCTATCATCGCTGCGAATGCCAACAGCATAACAACCTCCCCTTCTTTTTCACGGGCGGCAGGCGTCGGTCCACCCCGCCCGATCCGAACATCCTCCCCTGATCGTTCAAATCAAGACGGTATCGCGTCCGATTTGGCCCGACTTTGGGCGACGCACCGACGGTTGGCGGATGGCGCGCGCAGCGGGAGCGCGCCGCACCGTCCCGTTTTCGGACGGGAGCGATTTCGCCCCAGCCCGGTTCTGATTTAGGGTCGCCGGCGATGGTTCGCGCATGGGGTCTCATTTTCGCAGTCTTGACGATGCTTCTCGCGCCACTCGCTGCCGCGCGCGGACCTTCCGCGTGGCCGCCGCAACCTGCGATCGTCACCCCGGTCGATCCGTTGACGATGGGCACCGACGATTTCACGCGCCTTGCCGATCCGGCCTTGTGGGACGGGCTGGCGGTGACGCGGATCGAATTCCGCGACGATCGCACGTTCTGGCGAGTCTATCGCATCATCAACACGCGCAAGCCGAACGGGCCGCTATGGTTCGTGCCGCACGACAACGAGAATGCCGCGTTTCAGGCAGCTGTCGATGCCGCGCGATCCTATGGCGGCGTCGCGATCGCGGTCGAGGAAGCGCGCTCGCTGACCGGGCCGGACAGCCGGATGAACCCCGATGTCGCGTTCGGCAGACCGGTCGACCCCAACCGCAATTTCCGCGACGACGCATCGGCCTATGCGCGGACGATCCTTGCCGATCTGGGCAGCCCCGCACGACTGATCATCGCGCTCCACACCAATCAGCCGGGTTTCGACGCCCGCGAATCCGATTGCGCGCCGCCGCAGCCCGGCGCGAGCGGCAGCGGCGAAATCTCCGTGCTGTTGTGCAGCGACCTGTATCTGCCGCGCCCGTCGGTCCGCGCCGACTGGCCGTATGACGACACCGACAGTGTGGCGATCGTCGCTTTTCAAAGCGATCGCAGCCCCGCGACCGGCTTTTGTTCGCGCGCGCTGGCCGCCGCCGACATGAACATCATGTTCGAACGCGTCGCGAAGAGCGACGGATCGCTGTCCAACTACGCGCTGTATCGCGGGCTGCCGTACGTCAATCTGGAGACGCAGGATCGCGGCATCGATCCCGCCGGGCTCGGCAACGCGCGGGCGCGGTTGCTCGGGATGATCGACGTGGTGATGGCGCGGTGCGCGCCAATCGCCGGGGTCGCGCTGCGACCCGTCGCCATACCGCGTCCGACTCCGCTGCACTCGAAGCGCAAGCGCCGGGGCTAGCACGACGCGCGCGCTTGGCTATGGTGCGCGCATTCTCCAGCCACGGGATCGCCGATGTTCGCTTTTCGCGCTTTTGCTCTCGCTACCCTGACCCTGCTTGCCGCCCCTGCCGTCGCGCAGGACATGACCCCCGCCGAAATCGCCAAGGTCGACACGATCGTCGGCGAAACGCTGGCCAAGACGGGCGTGCCGTCGGCCTCGATCGCGATCGTGCGCGGCGGGAAGACCGTGTTCGCCAAAGCCTATGGCAAACAGTCGGAAACGGGCACGGTCGCGCGCACCGACGCGCCGTATCAGATCGCCTCGATCTCGAAGCAATTCACCGCCGCAGCGCTGCTACTGCTCGAGGATGAAGGCAAACTCAGCCTCGACGACACAGTGTCGAAATGGATCCCGGGCATCACCGGCGGCGATCGGATCACGATCCGTCAGCTGCTCAGCCACACGTCCGGGCTGCAGGATTACTGGCCGCAGGATTACAGCTTCGCGCTGATGGCGAAGCCGACGACGCCGCAGGGCATCGTTGATCGCTGGGCGAAGAAGCCGCTCGATTTCGAGCCCGGCACGCAGTGGCAATATTCGAACACCGGCTATGTCGTCGCCGGGCTGATCGTCGAAAAGGCCGCGGGTAAATCCTTGCTCGCCTACCTCCAGGACAAGATTTTCAAACCGCTCGCGATCAAGGCGATCGATCAGGACAAGGCGATCGGCCCGGCGTACCCGCAAGGTTATGGCCGCTTCGCACTCGGTCCGGTTCGCCCCGAAACGCCATCGGCTGCTGGCTGGCTTTACGCCGCGGGCGAGCTCTCGATGTCGGCCGCCGACCTCGCCAAATGGGACATCGCGCGGATCGACCGCACCGTCCTGACGCCCGAAGACTGGAAGCTGCAGGAAAGCTCGATCAAGCTGACCGACGGCAAGGATACCGGCTACGGGCTGGGCGTATTCGCAGGGATGCAGGACGGCCGGTGGCGGGTCGAACATAGCGGCGAGGCGGTCGGGTTCATCTCCGAGAACGTCGTCTATCCCAACGACAAGGCAGCGTTCGTCGTGCTGACCAACAGCTGGTCGGCGGGTGCAGCGTCGCAGATCGCAGGCAAGCTGGTCGCGACTTTCCTGCCCGCGCCGGGCAACACGCTGACCGTTGCCGACGCCCTTGCGATGATCAACGCGCGAAAGGTCTTTGACCAGTTACGCGGCGGCACGCTTGACCGGACGATGTTGACCGAAAACGCCAATTATTACTTCACCCCGACGGCGATCGGCGATTACCGTGCCAGCCTGGCGCCGCTCGGCGAGCCGCAGAGCTTCGCGCAGAGCGGGCGGACCAATTTGCGCGGCGGATACGAGCTGCGGAGCTTCGCGATCAAATATGCCGACCGTACGCTGCGGCTCAGTACATTTTTCGATCCGGCAAATGGCAAGATCGAACAGTTCCTCGTGACGCCGAGCGGCCAGTGACCGATTTCGCTTCGCTGCTCCAGCCCGATCGTGGGCAACCCGCGCGCGACATCGAAATCGTCCATCCCGACGCCTATGCCGACTGGCTGAAGGCGCAGCCGGCGCGCACCCGCGCGATCCTCGACGCGCACAAAGTGACCGGCAAGGCGGGCAACAACGCGATCCTGCCGCGAGACGGGGCGGAGGACTGGTCGGCGTTGCTTGTGTGCGACGAGCCTCTCACGTCGCCGTGGCGGGTCGCATCGCGGGCAGAGGCTTTGCCCGAAGGCAGCTACCGCCTGAAGCACGGCGATGTCGGCGCGGCCGGGCTCGGCTGGCTGCTCGCGCAGCACAAGTTCGACCGCTACTCAAAGGCCGAAAAGAGCGGCGGCGCGCGCGTGCTGCTGACCAGCGACCCCGCCGGGATCGACGAAACCGTCCGGCTGGCCGAGGCCACCGCGCTGGTGCGCGATCTGGTCAATACCGGATCGTCGGACATGGGGCCGAACGAACTCGAGGCGGAGGCCGAGCGGCTCGCCAAGGCGTTCGACGGCAAGGTCACCGTCACGCGCGGCGATGCATTGGCCAAGGGTTATCCGATGATCGACGCGGTCGGGCGCGCCGCCGCCAAACACCGCGCCCCGCGGCTGATCGAACTCGAATGGGGTAACCCCAAACATCCGCGCATCGCGATCATCGGCAAGGGCGTGTGCTTCGATTCGGGCGGGCTCGACATCAAGCCGTCGAGCGGCATGCGGCTGATGAAGAAGGATATGGGCGGCGCCGCGCACGCGCTGGCGCTGGCGCAGCTGGTGATGGCATCGCGGCTGCCGGTGCGGCTGCATGTGCTGATCCCGGCGGTCGAGAATGCGATTTCGGCCGACGCTTTCCGGCCGGGCGACGTGCTGAAGACGCGGAAAGGTCTGACGGTCGAGAATACCAACACCGACGCCGAAGGACGGCTGGTGCTCGGCGATGCGCTGACCAAGGCGGGCGAGGACAAGCCCGAGCTGGTGATCGATTTCGCCACGCTGACCGGCGCGGCGCGTGTCGCACTGGGGCCGGATTTGCCCGCGACGTTCAGCAACGACGACGCGCTGGCGAACGATCTGCTCGCGGCGGGCACAGCGGTAAGCGACCCGTTATGGCGGATGCCGTTATGGGACGGCTATGACGATTATCTCAAATCCGACATCGCCGACCTCGTGAACTCGCCCGACAATGGCTATGCCGGAGCGAGCGTCGCGGCACTGTTCCTGCGCCGCTTCGCGCCGGAGGGCGTGGCCTGGGCGCATTTCGATACGTTTGCGTGGCGACCCTATGCCAAGCCGGGCCGGCCCAAGGGCGGCGAAGCCTATGGCCTGCGGGCGAGCTGGACGATGCTCAGGGGGCGATACGCCTAGCTCAACCCTGTTCTCCCGCGACGGCGGGAGCCCAGCGTCGGACGTTCTGCCCTCTGTCACTCTGGACTCCCGCTTCCGCGGGAGAACAAGGATGGCTCAGACCTTGCCCCGCACCATCCCCAGAATATCGTCGAGCGGATTGCCGTCATGGTTGGCGTCGAGCATCGAGGCCAATCCACCGAGATTGCCGAGGATGCCGCCTGACCCCGGTGCCGCTGCCGCAGGCGCCGCAGGCGCCGCCGCCGCGCTGCTCCCGCCGATCATCGACGCCAGCACGCTGCCGGCGATTCCGCCCATGACGCCGCCGCCCATTTTCTTCGAGACTTGCTGCGCCACGAGGCCGGCGACAATCGGCAGCATCGCCTTCAGGATCGTGTCGCTGATCCCGGTCTGCGCCGACGCCGCGCTGGCGACCGTGCGGCTGACGTCCTTCGACCCGAAAATCTGCCCCAGGATCGAATTGCCGGCATCGACGTCGGTGGTCGGCGCCGTCGTCGTCGCCGCGATAGTCGCGACTTCGCCGAGCAACCCGCCCTGCTCCGCCTTTTTGATCCCGCCGAGCACCGCCGGAAGCAGCGCGCCGACCGCCGCATTGGCCTGATCCGGCGTCAGCCCGAATTGCGCGGCCAGCCCGCCGACGTCGATCGGCGGCTGCGCCGCGGGGGCGGCAGGATCCGGCTGTCCGCCGCCCAGCGCGCTCTGCAACAGCTGGCCCAGAATATCGGTCATCGTGCGACTCCCTCGTCGATAAAATCGTTTTCGCGGGCAAACCTGCGCCGATGTCGCGGATTTGGCAATCGCAGGATCGCCGCGCCGCCCGCCGGCGCCCACTTGCCGACTAATTGTAGCCCGTGCCGGCGACCCGCGCCATGCCGAGCACGAAGAGGATGGCCAGCGCGGCAACGATCAGCAGCGCCAAAATCAGCGCGACGCGGACGGGGCGCCGCATCGGGGATCCAGCGACGCCGAGTACCAGGCAGATCAGCGCCGCCAGCGCGATGAGCGGCGAAAAAGCAACAAGCGTGTTCATCAGCGATCGTCGGTCGCCGCCTCGATGATCGGCACGAACTTGGCCGCGGTCAGGCTGGCGCCGCCGACCAGCGCGCCGTCGACATCGCCGGCTCCCAGCAGATCGCGCGCATTGTCGGGGGTTACCGACCCGCCGTAGAGCAGCCGCATCGCCTCCCCCTCGCTGCCGATCATCGCCACCAGTTTGGCCCGGATCGCACCGTGCATCGCCGCGACATCGGCGACGGTCGGCGTGCGCCCGGTCCCGATCGCCCAGACCGGTTCGTAGGCGATCGACAGCCAGTCCGCCGCGGCGCCATCCGGCAGCGACCCGGCGATTTGCGCGGTCACGACGGCTTCGGCCTGCCCCGCATCGCGCTCGGCCAGCGTTTCGCCGACGCACAGGATCGCGGCGATGCCACCCCGGTGCGCCGCTTCGGCCTTGGCTTTCACGTCGGCGTCAGTTTCGTGGCAATCGGCCCGGCGTTCGGAATGGCCGACGATGCTGAAGACTGCGCCCGCCTCGCGCACCATCGCCGCCGAGATACAGCCGGTATGCGCGCCGCTATCGGCCGGATGAATGTCCTCCGCGCCGATCGCCAGCCCGGGCGCGCGCCGGGCTGCGGGCGCGATCAGCGTCGCCGGCACCGCGACCGCGACATCGACCGACGGATGCGCCTTCGCCGCCGCCGCGATCCCGTCCAGTTCGGCGAGCGCGCCGAGGCTGCCGTTCATCTTCCAGTTTCCCGCGATCAGCGTGCGCCGTGCCATGGTTGCTCCCGTTGCTCCCTCCTCCGATAGCGCCCGCACGCGCCCGTGCAAGCGCGCTTGAAGGTCCGCGCGCGTCCCCCTAAAGCGTGCCCTCAATTTCAGACCAATCGATCGGCTTTCATGCTCACGCTCTTTCGCAACCTGCTGTTCTCGCGCGTCGGTATCGTCATCACCTTTCTGGTGTTGGGGGTGATCGGGCTGGCCTTCGCGCTCGGCGATTCGACCGGGCTGCGACAGGCCGCGGGCGGCGCCAAGGACGGGCCGGTGCTGGTCACGGTTGGCAGCAAGACGATCACGGCGGGCGAAATCCGCGCCGATATCAAACGCATCATGGAGGCCAATCCCGGCATCTCGGTCGAACAGATCTTTGCCCAGGGCGGGTTCGAACAGACGCTTGAGGGCAAGATCAACGGGCTGGCAGCGGAAGAATTCGCCAGCGGCCAGGGTCTGCGGATCGGCAAGAACCTGATCGGCAGCGAGATTGCCACGAACCCCAATTTCAAGGGGCTCGACGGCAAGTTCGATCCGGTAATCTATCGCGACTTTCTGTCGAAGCGCGGGATGACCGAAGCGGATGTCGATTCGCTGGTGTCGCGCGGGATGACGATGGCGATGCTGTTCGGCCCCGTCACGCCCGAAGCGCTGGGCAAGACCCCCGTCCCCGCGCTGATCGCCACGCCCTATGCCTCGATGCTGCTCGAACGGCGCACCGGGACGGTCGCGTTCATCCCGGCGACCGCCGTGCCCGCCGGCGCGCCGATCAGCGATGCCGAGGCGCAGGCTTATTACACCAGGAATATCGCGCGCTTCACCGTGCCCGAGCGCCGTTCGGTCCGTTATGCGGTGATCACGCTCGACGACATGAAGGCGCGCGCGGTCCCGACCGAGGACGAGATCGCCAAGGCGTATAAGGATCAGGCGGCAAAGTTCGCCGCGACCGAACACCGCACGGTGAGCCAGGTCGTCCTGCTCGATCAAAAGAGCGGTGACGCTTTTGCCGCCAAGGTGCGCGGCGGCACCCCGATCGCCGACGCCGCCAAGGCGCTCGGGCTCGACGCCAGCGTCACCGCCGACACGAACAAGGCCGACTATGCCGGTCAAACGTCGGCCGCGATTGCCAATCAGGTGTTCACCGCCGCCAATGGCGCGGTGATCGGCCCGGTCAAGACCGCGCTCGGCTGGACCGTCATCCACGTCGACAAGATCACCCAGGTCGCCGCCAAATCGCTCGATCAGGCGCGCCCCGAATTGGTCAAGTCGCTGGGCGAACAGAAATTACCGGTGGTCGCCACCACGCTGCGCGAACAGCTGGCAGAAGCGATCGACAACAATATCCCGCTCGATCAGATCGCGACGAAGTTCAAACTGACGTTGCAGACCAGTGCTCCGCTCGACGCACAGGGGCTCGACCCCGATTCCAAGACCCCGCCGGCCCAGCCCGACCCGACCGTTGCCGCGGTCACCGCGTACGGTTTTCAGACGACCCCGCAGGACGCGCCGCAAATGATCCCGATCGGCAAGGACGGCAGCTTCGCGGTCGTCGCGCTCGCCAAGGTCGTCCCCGCCGCGCCGCGTCCGCTGGCGAGCGTGACGGATCAGGTGAAGAAGGAAGTCCTGCTCGACCGCCAGCTGCGCCAGGCCCGCGTGTTCGCGCAAGCCGTGGTCGACAAGGTCAACAAAAAGGTTTCGCTGTCGCAAGCGCTCAGCGAAACCGGGCTCAACCTGCCGCAGATGCAGGCCGTGTCGCACACGCGCAAGGAACTGCTCAACATGAAGCCGCCCACGCCGCCGCTGATCCTGCTGTTCCGCATGCCGGTCGGCACCGCCAAGATGTTGCAGGCGCCCAATCAGGCGGGCTGGTTCGTCGTTACCAACAATCTGATCATCCCGGGCAATGCCAAGGGCAACGATACCGAAATCAATGCCCAGCGCGCATTCATCGCGGGGTCGGTGAGCAACGAACTGGGCCAGCAATATGGGCGCGCGATCCGGCTTCAGGTCGGGGTCAAGCGCAACGAGGAAGCGATCAACGCGCTGCGCGCCGAACTGCTTGGCCAAAACGGCGCGGCCGGCCAGTAACGGCATCATGATAGAGGGCGCCGACGCCGCGCGCGAAGCGCTCGCCGCCGGGCGCCCCGCTTTGGTATGGCGGCGTCAGGTTGCCGACACCGAAACCCCGGTCGCCGCCGCGCTCAAGCTGATCGAGCCGGGCCGTGGCGATTTCCTGCTCGAATCGGTCGAGGGCGGCGCGGTGCGCGGGCGCCACAGCCTGCTCGGCCTCGCCCCCGATCTGGTGTTCCGCGCCGCCGGAGAGCAGGCCGAGGTCAATCGCCACTGGCTGACCGACCGCACCGCGTTCGAGCCCAGCGATCAGCCCACGCTCACCGCGTTTCGCGCGCTGGTCGAATCGTGCCGGATGGACGCCGTCCCGCCCGAACTGCCGCGCGCGCTCGCCTGTCTGGTCGGCTATTTCGGGTATGAGACGGTCGGACTGGTCGAGGACCTGCCGCGCCCCGAATCCAAAGGGCTCGGGCTGCCCGACATGATCTTCGTGCGGCCGACCATTGTGCTGATCTTCGACCGGCTGGCCGATGCGCTGTTCCTTGTCGCGCCGCTGTGGCCCGATAGCGGCCGCTCGCCGGATCAGGCGGTTGAGCTGGCCGAAGAACGGATCGACGCGACCGCCGCGCGACTGGCCAGCGCGGCGATTCCCGTAGCGGTGCGCGTCTCCGACCTTCCCGACCCCGCGCTGACGCCCGTGCTGCCCGAGGGCGCGTATCGCGACATGGTGCTGAAGGCGAAGGACTATATCGCCGCCGGCGACATCTTTCAGGTCGTGCTCGCGCAGCGTTTCACCGCGCCGTTCGCGCTACCGCCGATCGAACTGTACCGCTCGCTCCGACGGATCAATCCCTCGCCCTTTCTCTATTTCCTCGATCTGCCCGACTTCGCGCTGTCGGGATCGAGCCCCGAAATCCTCGTTCGCGTGCGCGACGGCGAAGTGACGATCCGCCCGATCGCCGGCACGCGCCCCCGCGGCAAGACGGCAGCGGAGGATGAGGCCAACCGTATTTCGCTGCTCGCCGACCCCAAGGAGCGCGCCGAGCATCTGATGCTGCTCGATCTGGGCCGCAATGATGCGGGCCGCGTCGGCGCGCCGGGCAGCGTCAAGGTCACCGACAGCTACACGGTCGAAATGTACAGCCACGTCATGCACATCGTGTCGAACGTGGTCGCGACGCTCGATTCGAAGAGCGACGCGATCGACGCCCTGTTCGCGGGCTTTCCGGCGGGGACGGTGTCGGGCGCGCCGAAAGTCCGCGCGTGCGAAATTATCGCCGAACTCGAACCCGAAGCGCGCGGCGCCTATGCTGGCGGGGTGGGCTATTTCTCGCCCGACGGATCGATGGATTCGTGCATCGTCCTCCGCACCGCCGTGGTCAAAGACGGCGTGATGCACGTTCAGGCGGGGGCCGGGATCGTCGCCGATTCGACCCCCGAATACGAACAACGCGAATGCGAGGCGAAGGCCGGGGCATTGCTCGCCGCCGCGCGCGAAGCCGTGGCCCGCGCGCGCGACGATCGCTTCGGCCAGTAGCTTATTGCTCGGCCTGCCCGTTGGCCTTGGCACGCTTTTCCGCGGCCCAGGCGCGCACTGCCGCCGCCGAACAGCCCGTCGCGCCGCCCGACCCGATCACCGAACAGGTATTGGGCAATCCGCCATTGACCCGTCCGATTTCGTCGAGCGACGCCGCGCGATTGACCCAGCTCTGACGCTGCGGGGGGATTGGCCCGGCGCCGCGCAAGGTCTTGGGGATGCGATAGGGGTCTTCCACCGTGGTGCAGATGACGATCTCGTCCGGCGTGGTCGCCGGCGGGCATTTCTGATCCGCCGCCAGCGTGACCGAACGGATCCGGGCGGGCGGTTGACCGCTCTCGGCCGGCTTGTCCTGCGCCAGCGCGCCGGTGGGGATGGCAATCAGCGCGAGCGCGGCGAAGGCGGTACGGATCATGATATGCGACCTTTTGGCTGAGTGCTTCAACGCCCCCGAGATAGGATCGATCCCGTATCATTCCAACGCGCAAAGGGCCGAAACACGGCGAAACGAGGGCGTACGAGCGATTGTCGGGGTCAATCAGACGCGCTAGCGGGGCAGGATGATCCTCGTCATCGACAATTATGACAGCTTCACCTGGAACCTGGTCCATTATCTGATGGAGCTGGGGCAGGAAGTGTCGGTGGTGCGCAACGACGCGCTGACCGCCGGCGATGCGATGGCGAGCAACGCGGAGGCCTTCCTGATTTCGCCCGGGCCGTGCACCCCGAACGAGGCCGGCGTCAGCCTCGATCTGGTCGCGGCGTGCGCCGAGGCGGGGCGGCCGTTGCTCGGCGTGTGTCTGGGGCATCAGGCGATCGGCCAGCATTTCGGCGGGCATGTCGTGCGCGGCGGGCTGATGCACGGCAAGACCTCGGCGATCAGCCATGACGGCACGGGATTGTTCAGGAACATCCCCTCGCCGTTCCGCGCGACACGCTATCACTCGCTGGTGGTCGACGACATTCCCGCCGAACTGATCGTCAACGCCACCGCCGATGACGGGTTCGTGATGGGATTCCGTCACGCGAGCTTGCCGATCCACGGCGTGCAGTTTCACCCGGAGAGCATTGCCACCGAGCATGGGCACGCGCTGCTGGCGAATTTCCTCGAGATCGCCGGGTTGAAGGCGAAGGCGGTCGCGTGAACGGACAGTTCTCCTCGTCACCCCGGCCTTGTGCCGGGGTCTGCGTCTCCACAATCGAGCACTTCGGTTGTTGCACGGCGGACGCAGGGACAAGCCCGGCATGACGATCATGACCATCCTCCCCGACCCCTCCTCTCCCCTGTCGCGCGAAACCGCGGCACAGGCGTTCGCCGACATCCTCGACGCGAAGACTTCCGAAGACGCCATCGCCGATTTCCTGATCGCGCTGAGCGACCGCGGTGAGACCAGCATCGAGATCGCCGAAGCGGCGCGCGCGCTGCGCAACCGGCTCATTCCGATCGATGCGCCCGTCGGCGCGATCGACGTGTGCGGCACCGGGGGCGACGGGCACCACACGCTCAACGTCTCGACCGCCGTCTCGCTCGTCGTCGCGGCCAGCGGAGTCCCCGTCGCCAAGCACGGAAACCGCGCCGCTTCGAGCAAGGCCGGCGCCGCCGACACGCTCGAAGCGCTGGGGCTCGACATGGAGCGCGCGGGCGCATTGGCGCAGCAGACGCTGACCGATCTCGGCATCTGCTTCCTGTTCGCCGCCAACCACCACCCGGCGATGAAGCGCATCACGCCGATCCGGCGCCGCATCGGCAAGCGCACGATCTTCAATTTGATGGGTCCGCTCGCCAACCCGGCGCACGTCACGCGCCAGCTGATCGGCATCGCGCGGCCGGATTACGTGCCCACCTATGCCGCGGCACTCGAACAACTCGGCACCGAGGCGGGGCTGATCGTATCGGGCGAAGAAGGGCTGGACGAAGTGTCCGGCGCCGGCCCGACCGTCGCGATGAGCGTCGGCCAGCTCTCGCTGCCCGACCGGATCGTCCCCGAGGACGCCGGCCTGCCGCGCCACCCGATTGCCGCGATCCATGGGGGCGACCCGGCGTACAATGCCGCCGCGCTGCGCCGCTTGCTGACCGGCGAAAAGGGCGCGTATCGCGACGCGGTGTTGCTCAATTCGGCGGCCGCCCTGCTCGTCGCGGGGCATGTCGACAGCCTGACCGAGGGCGCCGAGGAAGCCGCCGAGACGCTCGACCGGGGCCTTGCCAACGCGCTGCTCGATTGCTGGATCGCCTATTCATGACCACGATCCTCGACCGCATCCTCGAAACCAAGCGCGCCGAAGTCGCCGCCAAGAAGGCGACCACGTCGCTCGCCAGTCTCGACGCGATGATCGCGCGGCGCGATCCTCCCAGGGGCTTCAAAAATGCGCTCGACAAGCGTGCGAGGACCGGCCCCGCGCTGATCGCGGAGATCAAGAAGGCCAGCCCGTCCAAGGGCGTGATCCGCGAGGATTTCGATCCCCAGGCGCACGCCCGCGCCTATCTGAAGGGGGGCGCGACCTGCCTGTCGGTGCTGACCGACGAGCAGTATTTTCAGGGCGACGATTCGTACATCGCGTTGGTCCACGACACCGTCCCGCTGCCGATCATCCGCAAGGACTTCATGATCGACCCGTGGCAAATCCACGAAAGCCGCGCGCTCGGCGCCGACGCGATCCTGATCATCGTCGCGGCGCTGGACGACGGGCGGATGGCGGAGATCGAAGCGGCGGCGATCGAGTGCGGGCTGGACGCGCTGGTTGAGGTCCACGACGCGAAGGAAATGGAGCGCGCGCTGCGGCTCAAATCGCGACTGATCGGCGTCAACAACCGCGATTTGCGCGATTTTTCGGTGAGTTTCGACCGAACCTACGAACTGGTCGGCAAGGCGCCGAAGGACTGCACCTTTGTGGCGGAGAGCGGGCTCACCGGCCGCGCCGACCTGGACGCGATGCGCGCGCACGGGATCAATTGCTTTCTGGTTGGGGAAGCGTTGATGCGTGCCGAGGATATCGCCGCGGCGACGAGAGCGTTGCTGGGCGCGCACCAATAACCGTCATCCCAGCGAAAGCTGGGATCTCAGGCGATCGCGCAACCCGAAAACCGCAAGCGATCCCAGCTTTCGCTGGGATGACGATTGAGGCAGGGTGAGCGCAATGACCAATCTCACCCATCTCGACGATACCGGCGCCGCGCGGATGGTCGATGTTTCGGCCAAGCCCGACACGCACCGCGAAGCCATCGCCACCGGCCGCATCACGATGTCCGCAGGCGCGGCCACCGCGATCCGCGACGCGAAGGTCGCGAAGGGCGACGTCCTCGCCGTCGCGCGCGTCGCCGGGATCATGGCGGCGAAGCGCACCGGCGACCTGATCCCCTTGTGCCACCCCCTGCCCATTACCAGCGTGAGCATCGATCTCGCGCCCGATGACGCCGGTGTCACTGTTACCGCCACGGTCACCACAACGGGCAAGACCGGGGTCGAGATGGAAGCGATGACCGCGGTCTCGGTCGCACTGCTGACGATCTACGATATGGCCAAGGCGATCGACCGCGGGATGACGATCGGCGCGATTCGACTTCTGTCGAAAAAGGGTGGCAAGTCCGGGGAATGGCAGGCGGCATCAAGGGTAGCGGCATTGTGAGCGATCAAACCGACGACACAGCCGCAGCCAGCCCTCCGGCCTCTGGCTCCACCTTCCTCAAATCGCTCGGTCCCGGGCTGATCACCGGCGCCGCCGACGACGACCCCAGCGGGATCGGCACGCACAGTCAGGTCGGGGCGCAATTCGGCTACGGCCTCGCCTGGACCTTCGTGCTCAGCTTTCCGCTGATGGTGGTGATTCAGGAAGTCGCCGCGCGGATCGGCAGCATCACCGGCGCCGGCATCGCGCGCAACCTGCGGCGGCATTATCCCAAGCCCTTGCTATGGGCGATGGTGTCGCTGCTGCTGGTCGCCAATATCGTCAACCTCGGCGCCGATCTGAGCGCGATGGGCGCGGCGCTGGCGTTGCTGTTCGGCGGCAATGTCGGGCTTTACACCCTGTTGTTCGGGATCGTCTGCGTCGTGCTCGAAGTCGCGCTCAGCTATCCGCGCTACGCCTCGGTGCTCAAATGGACCACCTTGTCGCTGTTCACCTATATCGCGGTGGTGATGGTCGCGAAGGTGCCGTGGGGGCATGCGCTCCGGTCGCTGGTGGTGCCCGAGCTGCAATGGAACGCCGCTTATGCCACCGCGTTCGTCGCGATCCTCGGCACGACGATCAGCCCGTATCTGTTCTTCTGGCAGGCCGGGCAGGAGATCGAGGAAGAGCATCGCCACCACACCAAGCCGCTCTGCATTTCGCCCAAGACCGCCGGGCCCGAACTCAAACGGATCCGCACCGATACGTTGGTCGGGATGGCGTTCAGCACGCTCGTCTCGCTCTCCATCGTCTTCGCCACCGCCGCCACGCTGCACGCGACCGGCGTGCGCGACATCGCCACCTCGTCGCAAGCGGCTGAAGCGCTGCGCCCGATCGCGGGCAATTTCGCCTTCGCGATGTTCGCGCTGGGGATCATCGGGACCGGGCTGCTCGCGGTGCCCGTGCTCGCGGGATCGGCCGCGTACGCGGTCACCGAGATGCTGGGAGTCGCGGGGAGTCTGGATGCGAAGCCCCTCGACGCGCGCATTTTCTACGCCACGATCGCCGTGACCACGCTGGCCGGCGCGTCGCTCAACACGATCGGGATCGATCCCGTGCGTGCGCTCTACTGGGCCGCCGTGGTCAACGGCGTGCTCGCGGTGCCGCTGATGGTGGTGATGATGCTGATCGTGCGCAACCCGCGCGCGATGGGACGACTGACCTTGGGCCGCGGGGCGACGATCCTTGGATGGGGAGCCACTGCCGTAATGGCCGCGGCGAGCGTGATCTTCTTCGTCTTCGCGCTCTAGCCGAGCCATGCCGACCGCCCTGCTCCCCGTTGCCGAAGCCCAAGAGCGGCTGTTCGCGATGGCCCCACGCATGGCCAGCGAGCGCGTGCCGCTGGCCCTCGCCGCCGGGCGCTGGGCCGCCGATCCGGTGGTCGCGCTCAGATCGCAGCCCGCGGCCGATCTGTCAGCGATGGACGGCTATGCGATCCGCTTCGACGATTTGCCGGGGCCGTGGACGGTGATCGGGGAAAGCGCCGCGGGGCGCGCCTTTTCGGGATCGGTCGGCCGCGGCGAAGCGGCTCGGATTTTCACCGGGGCGGCGATGCCCGCCGGTGCCGACAGCGTGCTGGTGCAGGAGGAGGCCGCGCGCGACGGCGATCGGCTGACGCTCGGCGGCGAAGGTCCGCCCCGGTTGGGCATGAGCGTTCGGCGCAAGGGGCTCGATTTCAGCGACGGCGACACGCTGATCGCGGCGGGCGAACGCCTCACGCCCGCCCGGATCGCGCTCGCCGCGACCGGGGGGCATGGTACGCTAAGCGTCAACCGGCGGCTGCGCGTCGCGATCCTCGCTACGGGCGATGAGCTGATCGCGCCGGGCAGCGCGAGCGACGATCCGTTGGCCCTGCCCGAAGGCAATAGCGCGATGCTCGCCGCGATGCTCGCCGATCTGCCGGTCGACGTGGAACTGCTCGGGATCATCCCCGATAGTCTCGACACGCTGACCGCGACCTTTGCCGCAGCCCGCGCCGATATCGTCGTCACCACCGGCGGGGCATCGGTCGGCGACCACGATCTGGTCCGCCCCGCGCTGGAGGCGGCGGGGGGGAAGATCGATTTCTGGCGGATCGCGCTACGACCGGGCAAGCCGATGCTCGCGGGCCGGCTCGGCGACTCGGTCGTGCTCGGCCTGCCCGGCAATCCGGTATCGGCATTCGTCACCGCGAGCTTGTTCCTGCGCCCGCTGATCGCAGCGATGGCGGGGGCGAGCGACCCCCTGCCCGCCATGCTGAGCGCAACGCTCGCCGAACCGCTCCCCGCCAACGATCACCGGCAGGATTATCTGCGCGCCAAACTCGACCACGGGCGCGTGAGGGTAGCGGGTATTCAGGACAGCTCGATGCTCGCCACTCTCGCCCGCGCCGACTGCCTGGTGGTGCGCGCGCCCCACGCCCCCGCGGCGCAAATCGGCGACGCGGTGGAGATCATGACGCTCGCTTGACTTGGCCCCTCATGTTCCATATTGGTTCCGCGTCTGTTCTGGCACGGAGGAACATCATGCTCACGAAGAAGCAGCACGAACTTATCTGCTTCATCAACGATCGGCTCGCCGAAACCGGGGTGTCGCCATCGTTCGAGGAAATGAAGGAAGCGCTCGATCTCAAATCGAAATCGGGTGTGCATCGACTGATCTCCGCGCTGGAGGAACGCCAGTTCCTGCGCCGCCTGCCCAATCGCGCGCGCGCCTTGGAAGTGCTCAAGGTGCCCGAACGCGCCGAGAAGGGCAAAAAGCCCGCGCCCGCCAATTTCAAACCGCTGCCCGAACCCGCCAACGATGTGATCGAAATCCCGCTGCACGGCCGCATCGCCGCCGGCGTCCCGATCGAGGCGTTCGAAGGCAGTTCGATGCTGGCGGTCCCCGCCGCGTTGCTCGGCAATGGCGAGCATTATGCGCTCGAAGTGGCCGGTGACTCGATGGTCGAAGCCGGCATCCTCGACGGCGATTACGCGCTGATCCGCCGCACCGAAACCGCGCGCGACGGTGAAATCGTCGTGGCGTTGATCGAGGATAGCGAAGCGACGCTCAAATATTTCCGCCGCGAAGGCGCTATGGTCCGGCTCGATCCGGCCAACCGCGCCTACGATCCGCAGCGTTATTCGCCCGCGCAGGTCCGCGTGCAGGGTCGGCTTGCGGGTATCCTGCGCCGCTACGACTGACCCACGGATGCTGATCGCCGGGTGAGCGGACGGTGACGATCCGTCCGCTCGCCAGGCTGATCGCGACGCCGCCCGTCCGGCGCAGCGTCGGGGCATCGAGCTTGAGCCATTGGGGCGTGCAGGTGCGCGGAAGACGGCGGTCGCTGACGACGATATCCGCGGCGCGGCAGGCAGCCGTGAGTTGGTCGAGCGGCAGCGCATACAGGCTGCGCGTCGCCAGGACCCGGAACGGGCGCCCGCCCGCATGGACCAGCGCAAGACAGGCATCGCGCGTGCAGGTGGCGAAGGGCTGTTCGGACAGCAGCAACGCCTCGCCATCCACCCCCGCATTCTCGGCCATCGTATCGCGCGCATAATCACCGGCCTTGTCGCGCAGCATCGCCACCCCGCCGTCGGGGGTGCGCACCGCGAGATGCTCGCCGTCGCCCGAGATGAGCAAATCGGGCGCGGGGGTCATCAGCGCCCACAGCGCGCCCGCCGCGAACGGCAGCACCCCGGCCAGTCGCACCCGTGTTCGCCACAATGCCAGCCACAACGCGCCCGCCATCATCAGTCCATACGCTCCGCCCGGCATGGCGGGCAGCATCGCGAGCGAGCCCGGCGCATTGGCCGCGACGTGCGCGATCCACAGCAACAGCGCCAGCGCCTTGGCGGTGACCCACCAGAACGGCGCGCCCAGCCCGGCCGCGTCGAACGCCAGCGCCAGCGCTTCGGCCGGCATGATCACGAAGGTGGTGAGCGGGATCGCGACGATATTGGCGAGTGCGCCGAACAGCCCGCTCTTGTGGAAATGATAGAGCGCGATCGGCGCCAGCGCCGCTTCGACCACCACTCCCGTGAGCAGCAGCGACCCGAGTTCGCGCGCGACCTTGCGCCACCGCGACTCATCGCGCTTGAGGAACCAGCCGCGCACGTTGGGCTGCTCGTGCAGCGCGACGATCGCCGCCACCGCTGCGAATGACAGCTGAAAACTCGGGCCCGCCAGCGCCTCCGGCCACAGCAGCAACACGACGAACGCCCCCGCCGCGACCAGCCGCAGCGTGATCGCCTCGCGTCCCATCGCCAGCGCGGTCAGCACCAGCAACGCCGCGATGCACGACCGCATCGTCGGCACCTGATTGCCGGTCAGCATCGTATAGCCGATCGCCGCCAGCGCCCCCACGCCCGCTGCGACCACCGGAATCCGCACCCTGAGCGCCAGCCACGGCGACAAAGCGAGCAGCCGCGTGACCAGCAGGATCGTCATCCCCACCGCGGCGGTGATGTGCAGCCCGCTGACCGACAGCAGATGCGCCAGCCCCGAACGCCGCATCGCGTCCGAATCCTCCTGCGAAATCGCGCCCTCATCCCCCGCCGCCAGCGCCGCCGCGATCCCGCCCGCGCTGCCTTCGATCTTGCTCTGGATATGCGCCGACAGCGCCGCGCGCAGCCCGTTCGATTGCGTGCCGGGGGAGATCACCCTGACTGGCGCGCTCCCCCTGCCCGTCGCGCCGAGCCCCTGAAACCACGCCACGCGCCGGAAATCGTACGCGCCGGGGACGGTCGCGTCGTTGGGCGGCATCAGCCGCGCCTGAAGCTCGATCACGGCGCCGACGGAGAGGCCTTGGGGGACGTCGACGGTTGCGATGTTGACGCGGATGTGGGGAGGCAAGTCGACCCCGCACTCACTATCGCTTCCCCCGCCCTTTTCGCTTCCGCGGCGCAGGCCGGGCCCAGGCCGGGTGACGTCGCGGTTGGTGCGGAAAGTGTGCGGCAACTGGGCCCCGGCCTGCGCCGGCGAAGCGCAGAAGGAAGGGAAGCATCCGGCTCCACCGCGATGGGCGCCAGCAGCACGCGCACCAGATCCCGCGCCGGCAGCGGCTCGACCCCCTCCACGCGCGCGGTGAACGTGACGATCGCGGGCCGCGCGAGCACCGGCGCCGCAACGCTGTCGGCGCGCCACCACGCCAGCCCGATCCCCAACGCCGCGGTCAGCGCGCCGATCGCCAGCGCCCGGCTCGCCCGATCGTGCCGCGCCAGCGCGATCCCGGTCAGCCCGAGCGCGCCGAGTGCCAGCATCGCCACGAACCACTGCGCCGGCTGCAGCAGCACGAACCAGGCGGTGATCCCTGCCCCCAGCGCGACGGGCAGCCACAGCGGCAGTTGATCGCGCTCCGCCTCCAACCAATATTCGAGGGCAATATGGGCACGCCGAACCACCGCCAGCCGCGTTTGAAGCGCTTGAAAGCGCGTGCTAGTGCCCGCGTCGGCGGTCGTCGCCACAGTCATTCCAGTGTGGGAGCACGCGCGGTTGAGCGCCAGTAAAGATCCCGGGTCGCCCGCCATCGGCGCGCCCGTAACGCCCGTCGTCACCCGGTTTGCGCCTTCGCCGACCGGTTTTCTGCATATTGGCGGCGCGCGCACCGCGTTGTTCAACCTGCTGTTCGCGCGGGCGCATGGCGGCAAATTCCTCCTCCGGATCGAGGATACCGACCGCGCCCGCTCCACACAGCCCGCGATCGACGCCATTTTGGACGGAATGCGCTGGCTCGACCTCAACTGGGACGGGGACGTGGTGTATCAGTTCGCCCGCGCCGCGCGCCACGCCGAGGTCGCCGCCGAGATGGTCGCCAAGGGCGCGGCGTATCGCTGTTACCTGACGCAGGACGAACTCGCGCAGATGCGCGCCGAGGCGGAGGCCGCAAAGAAGCCGCTGCGCATTCGCTCGCCGTGGCGCGACAAGACGCACAACGATCCCGATTCGCCGCACGTTATTCGCCTCAAGGCCCCGACCGACGGCGCGACGACGATCCACGACCTCGTCCAGGGCGAGGTGACGGTACAGAATGCAGAGATCGACGATCTCGTGCTGCTGCGCTCGGACGGCAACCCGACCTATATGCTCGCGGTAGTGGTCGACGATCACGACATGGGCGTGACGCACGTCATTCGCGGCGACGATCACCTCAACAACGCGTTCCGGCAGTTGCCGATCTATCGCGCGATGGGCTGGCCCGAGCCGATATACGCGCACATCCCGCTGATCCACGGCGCGGACGGCGCGAAGCTGTCGAAGCGCCACGGCGCACTCGGCGTCGATGCCTATCGCGACGAGATGGGACTGCTCCCCGAAGCGGTCGACAATTATCTGCTCCGGCTCGGCTGGGGGCATGGCGACGACGAAATCATCAGCCGCGCGCAGGCGATCGAATGGTTCGACCTTTCGGGCGTGGGCAAATCGCCGAGCCGCTTCGATCTGAAGAAGCTCGAGAACATCAACGGCCATTATATCCGCGAGGCCGACGATGCGCGGCTGGCCGATCTGGTCGCCGCGCGGCTGCGGCATCCGATCGATCAGGCGCAGCGCGATCTGCTCGTTCGAACGATGCCGTTCCTGAAACCGCGCGCGGCGAACCTCAACGAATTGGCGGAGGGCAGCGCCTTTCTGTTCCGCGTCCGGCCGCTCGAAATCGACGTGGATGCAGCAGCGTTGCTGGAGGGCGACGCCCCCGCCCTGCTCGCCCGCATTCACGCCGCGCTTGACGCCGCCAACGGCTGGGATACGGAGGCGCTCGAAGCAGCGGTTCGGCAGGTCGCCGAGGATGCCGGGGTGAAGCTTGGACAGGTTGCACAGCCCCTGCGGGCCGCGCTGACCGGCAAACGTACCTCCCCGGGTATTTTCGATGTGCTTGCCGTGCTGGGCCGCGCGGAAAGCCTGGGTCGGATCGCCGACCGCATGGCAACTTGAGTTTCGAAGGGAAAGTACGATGACCGACACCTCCACCATCGCGCTCGGCAACCACGAGTATAATGTCCTGTCGGGATCGGTCGGGCCCGAGGTCATCGACATCCGCAAGCTCTATGCCGACACCGGCATGTTCACGTACGATCCGGGGTTCACCTCGACCGCGAGCTGCGAATCGGCGCTGACCTATATCGACGGCGACGAAGGCGTCTTGCTCCACCGCGGCTATCCGATCGGCCAGCTCGCCGAGGAATCGTCGTTCATGGAGGTGTGCTACCTCCTGCTCAACGGCGAGTTGCCGAGCAAGGCCGAACTGGAGAAATTCAGCTGGACGATCAGCCGCCACACGATGGTGCACGAACAACTGGCGAGCTTCTTCCACGGGTTTCGCCGCGATGCGCATCCGATGGCGATCATGTGCGGCGTGGTCGGCGCGCTCAGCGCCTTCTACCCCGATTCGACCGACATCAACGACGAGCAGCAGCGGCTGATCTCGGCGCACCGGCTGATCGCGAAAATGCCGACGATCGCGGCGATGGCGTATAAATACAGCGTCGGTCAGCCGTTCATGACGCCCCGCAACGACCTCAGCTACACCGGCAACTTCCTGCGCATGACGTTCGGCGTGCCGGCCGAGGAATATGTCGTGAACCCGGTGATCGAAAAGGCGATGGACCGGATCTTCATCCTCCACGCCGATCACGAGCAAAACGCGTCGACCTCGACCGTGCGGCTCGCCGGATCGTCGGGCGCCAATCCGTTCGCGTGCATGGCGGCGGGGATCGCCTGCCTGTGGGGCCCGGCGCATGGCGGCGCGAACGAAGCCGCGCTCAACATGCTGCGCGAAATCGGCACGCCCGACCGGATTCCCGAATTCATCGCCCGCGCCAAGGACAAGAACGACCCGTTCCGCCTGATGGGCTTCGGTCACCGTGTGTACAAGAATTACGATCCGCGCGCGACCGTGATGCAGCAGACCGTGCGCGAAGTGTTCGACGCGCTGAAGGTCAACGACCCCGTGTTCGACGTCGCGCTGCAGCTCGAACATATGGCGCTCAACGACCCCTATTTCATCGACAAGAAGCTGTTCCCGAACGTCGATTTCTATTCGGGCGTGATCCTGTCGGCGATCGGGTTCCCGACGACGATGTTCACCGTGTTGTTCGCGCTCGCGCGCACCGTCGGCTGGGTCGCGCAGTGGAACGAGATGATCAGCGACCCCGCGCAGAAAATCGGGCGCCCGCGCCAGCTCTATACCGGCCCGACGCAGCGCGATTACGTGCCGCTGGGCAAGCGCTGATGCTCCGCGTCGCGCTCCGCATCGTCGGCGTCCTCGCGATCGCGATGGGGCTGCTATGGTTCCTGCAAGGCACCGGCGTGGTGCACTGGCCGGCGTCGAGCTTCATGCTCGACGTGCGGATCTGGGCGCTGTGGGGCGCGTTGCTCGCGGCGGGCGGGGTCCTGCTGGTGTGGCTGGGGCGACGTCGCTAGCGTTGACGGACCGCCTGGCTGTTCAGCGTGCCACCCTCGCCGGCGCGACGACCCCCAGACACTTCGCCATCAGCCCGTCGATCATCTGATCCAGCCGGTTACGCGCATCGGTCAGCCCGTTGGGCTGGTCGCTGCGGTCGCGCGTTTCGAAATTGACGTAGCGATAGCCGTGCAGGATCGAATAGTTGGACAGCGACCCGTCGGTCTCGGTGACGTGTTCGAACACGACATTATAGTCCTGCTTTCGCAACGCGACCGCGCAGAAGGCGGAGGGCCGGTCGGCGTCGTTGAGAAACGGGATGATCGCCAGGCTATCGGGATCGTCGAACGGCCACGCCCCGCCGCTCGATCCGACCGGCATGAATTTCGCATTGCACAACAGGATCGAGATGTTGCCGCTCCCCCCGGGCTCGCGCGCCGGACAATTCGAACTCGCCGGATCGAACCCCGGCGCATTCGTGTGTAGCGCGATGATCGGGCGCGGGACGGGTCCCAGATCGGCCAGCACCGCCCGGACATAGGCGGACGATTCCGACAGGAAATTGCGGTTGGGATCGATCGGCGGGCCATAACTGACCGCGGTGTTGAAGCGGGCGGCATAGCCCCGGTCCTCCGCACCGGTATCGACGATGACGGCAACCCCGCCATAGGTCCGGACCGCCCGCACCGCCGCGTCGAACGCCGCATTTTCATTGTCGTGCGGCACCACCCAGAGCGGCCCGTTGGGATTGCACGTGTTGACGATCCGCCACAGCCTCCAGGTCGCGCGGCCATCCTGAAAGGTCAGGTGCTGCACCGACAGGTTGCGCCACAGATCGGGCGCACGATTGCGGCGGAAATCGTCGTCGACGATCGTCGTCGGATCGATCTCCTCGCGCATCACCAAAAAGGGCAGAGCGAATGGCTTGGGGGCCGAGCCGGTCGGCGCCGGGGTAGTGGCGACGACGCACCCGCGGCCGTCCTCGGCGAGTGCGGGGGTGCTGAACATCGGCGCGGTGGAGACGACAGCCAGCATCGCAAACGCCAACCGCGCCGCAATATTTCTGCGCGCGGAAGCGGCAGGGCGCGCGGCCAGCACCCGCGACGTTGTTCTATCAACCGCCATTATTCGGTGAGCCCCCCGGCCAATAGTTACGTCGCGCGATCTATCGGCAGCATTATTTGGCTTTGTCGTCTCGCATATTGGATAGAAACGCCGTCACAATCGCAAAACGCGCAATATCGTGACAAAAACCCGCGAAGGTTGGTTTGCCGGCCACCACGCATAGCCGCTATTTCGGCCCCGCGACCGCAACGTAAGGCTTGCAGATTTGGCGATCGAGCGAAGCGTACGTGGCGTTCGAGGCCACCGGCGCCGCCTCGATGCCCAGCAATTCGCGGCCGACCGATTGCAGCGCGAAGGTTGCGAAGTTGCGCCGTTCGTCGTTCACTTCGACGGCTTCGGCATAGGCGGCGCGTAACGCGCTCCAGTCCGCCTCGTTCAGCAACCCCACGTCGTTGAGCAGCGACAGTCGCGCCCAGATCGCATTCTCCCGATCCGACAGCTCCTGCCACACCGCAAAGGTCCCGAAGGCCCCGCTAAACTTGATCCGCTCGGCCTGCGACATATGCGGCAGGGCTTGCCCGGACAGCGCGATATCCCACGTGCCCCGCGCGGATCCTGCGCGCGTCGGGCTGGCGAACGTGCCGACGATGCCCAGCGGCTGCTGTCGCGAATGCCGTTCGAGCAGCAGATGGATTTCGGAAAGACGGCGATCGACGCACGGCTGTTGAATCCGCCGCCGCGCGACGGACCCCAGACTGTCCCTCGCCTCTTCGGTCAATGACAGGCGCTGAGCCTCGACCTCATGCGCCCAATGCAGTGACTCGACCGTCTGCTCCGCGCCCAGCGCGATCAGTACGCCGATCACGATCACACCGATCTCGTTGACGAACTCGCGCCAGTTATGAACGGCCTTGGGCTTGTGAATGTCCACGGCAGACTCCTCCGGTTCGGGCTCGAGCGGCGGCACCGCGTCCGCGTCTTCACTGGATGGTGATGTCGGCATGAGCCCCCCGGTCGCGCGCTACCTACGGCGAGCCGAGGGCCATATCAACGGGTGCTTTCCGCTGGACAGAAAACAGGCCAGCTAGGCGCGAAGGATCTTGTCCATCGCCCGTCCCTTCGCAAGTTCGTCGATCATCTTATCCAGACAGCGGATTTCGCGCATCACCGGGTCCTCGATCGTTTCGACACGCACCCCGCAGATCATGCCCGTCACCAGCGACCGCGACGGGTTCATCGCCGGCGCCCCAGCGAAGAAATCCTCGAAGCTCGTCTTGTTCGCGAGCTCCGCATCGAGCGTCGCCTGGCTATGCCCGGTCAGCCAGCACAGGATGGCATCGACCTCTGCACGGCTGCGCCCCTTCTTCTCCGCCTTCGCCACATAATGCGGGTACACGCTCGCGACACTGACCGAGTAGATGCGGTGTTTGGTCATGCGACGTCCTCAATCGCTCACTGCGTTCGAGGGTACCAACCCCCGACCGCGATGCAAAATGCTTTCAATGTTGGATTTCGCGTGTCAGCCTCCGAGTCGCTCTTTGACATCGCCCGCTCTCCCGATGCCACGGCATCGCTTTATTTTCGTCGAGTCACGCAAATGGCTTTGCGCGGCACCATCGGCACCGTTTCCGGACCGGCCTCGCCGCCGCCGAACAGCGTCGATAGTGTGAAGCTAGTGTCAACTTTGGGCCGGCTCAGCCCTCGCGCGCGGGCAGGCTCAGCAGGAAGCGTGCCCCCTGTCCGGGCGCCGAATCGACCGTCAGGTCGCCGCCCATCGCGCGCGCCAGCCGCCGGGCGATGTACAGGCCGAGCCCACTCCCGCCCGGTTCGGTCGGATCGACGCGCTCGAATTTGTCGAAGATGCGCGCCTGATCTTGCGGATCGATGCCCTTGCCCTGATCGGCGACGATGATCACCGCGGTCGCCTTGTCGCGATGCGTGCGTACCCATACCGTGCCGCCATCGGGCGAATAGCGGACTGCATTGCCGATCAGGTTGACCAGAATTTGCAACACGCGCCTGAACTCGCCCGAGGCCGGCGCGCGGTCGAGTTCGCCGGGCTTGTCGATCGTCACACCGCGTTCGCCCGCACGGACGCTCAGTAGCCCGGCGGCGCGGCGACCGAGATCGGCGAGGTCGATCGCTTCGGCGGCGACGACGAAATCGGGACGCTCGATCGCTTGCAGGTCGACCAGATCGTCGACCAGCCCCAGCAAATGCCGCCCGGCGCCCGCGATATCGGCGGCATAATCGGCATAATCCTTGCGGATCGGCCCGTCGGTCTGGGCATTGATGCTGTCGGCATTGGCGATGATCCGGCCAAGCGGCGCGCGCAATGCGCGGTCGAGCCGGGCACTGAACGCGTCGGTCAGCGCGTCGCTATCCGATCTGACCGCTGGCGCGACGGGGGGCCGAAGCTCCTGCATCGTCACCGCGCCGATATAACCGTCGAACGCGCCGTCGGTGTTGAGCCGCGGATGGCCCGCCAGCTCGACCGGCTGGCCGGTGGCGCGGATCGTCGCGGGCTGCGCACGGAACGGTTCGTGCAGCGCGAGCACGCCGAGCATCGGCATCGCGCCCTCGCCATCGGCCTCGAGCGCGAACAGCGTGGTCAGCGTCTTGCCCAACAGCGCCTTGGGATCGACGCCATAATGCGCCGCTTCCAGCCCGATCGCGGTCAGCCGCAACGTGGCATCCGCCTCCCACGACCAGTCCGCGCCCTGCAACAGCAAGTCGCGGTCGCGGCGACTATTATCGGCCGGCGGGGTCCATGGCGCGCGCAGCTGCCACCCGCTGATCGTCAGCGTCACACCGGCGGCGACCGGTTCGGCGCGAACCCACAATTCGACCTCATCGGGCCCGTCGGCGGCAAGCACGTGACGCGACACCACGATCCCCAGCCGCTGTGCCAGGTGCGCCAGCACCGCGATCTGCGGCACCGCGAACGGTGCGCCGACCGACCCGCCAGCCCGCGTGTTGAGCTGCTCGAGCCGCGATCCCGCCTCGATCAACCGCCCGTCGCGGTCGACCAGCCCGTGGACGGGAGGCATCGGGTCAACGGTCATTGCGGGCCTTCCAGTGCCGAGATGCTGGCGCGAAAATCGGGATGAAGTTTGAGCGGCGCCAAGGCGGCGCGGGCTTCGTCGGGGGTCACTGCGACAATAGCGTCGAGCAGATCGGCAAAGGCGTGAACGTCGCGGCGCGGGTCGGCGTCGTGCAGCGACAGGCCGATCCGGGCGATCGCCGCACGGTCGAGTTCGGCGGCGCGCAGCATCAGCCACAAGGGTGCGGCGCCATCCACCACGGCGTCACGGGCCACGGTGTAATCGAGCCCCAGCGCATGCGCGAGCAGCGCGATGAACAAGGTGACGCGCCGTTCGCCGAGCGCATGGATCAGCAATGTCGGCAGTTCGACCGGCTGCGCCGCGATCGCGCTCGCGAGCTGCATCGCGGTCGCTTCGACCCGATCGCTTTCGTCATGCGCGCCCAGCGCGCGGGGCGCGGCGTCGGCAATCGCGCGATCGGCATTCAGCCCGGTGACCTGCTCGCGAATTGCTGCTGCGACCCACCAGACGAGGCGGTGGTGGAGTTCGGCGGGAAGCTCGGTCTGGGTCGCCCGGTAGGTGTCGAGGAAGGTGCGGCGGCGGCTCTCTGCCGCCATCAGCGCCAATGCCGCGCGGGCGACATGCGCATCCCCGCTGTTGCTCAGGCGCGCGAGCAGACTGCCGGCGCCCGCTTCGTCGGCGGGGATGGCGGGCAGCGCGTCGGCCAGCAAGTCCTGCCGCGTCCGAGCGAGCAGTTCGCGCATCAGCTCGCGGTCGCGCAACTGGCCGCTGGCGATCAGGCGATCGAGCACCGGCATACCCTCTGCCACGCGATCCGCGCGCTTCGGATGGCCTTCGGCAGCGAGCGTCGCCGCGGCGCGGCGGCGCACATCCTGCTCGACCAGCGCGACGATCGCGGCAAGCGTTGCGGCCAACGTAGCACGGATCCGCTCGTCGAGCCGGGCGTCATCGGGAATGAAGAAATCGGCGATGGCATGGTCAAGCGTGCGTTCGGCACGGCCCGGCGATGCCGCCGCGAGCGCGATCAGCTGGCTGGCGCTCCCTCGGGCACCGTCATCCTTGTCGTCTCGGTCGATCGACATAGGGTGGCTGTACGCGGGTGTCGTTAAATTGGAGTTAGCCAAAACGGCATTCGATGACGGGTATATTCAGCCGGCAATCCGCGCCCGCAATTGCTCGATCGCGAAGCCCAGAGTCGCCACGGCATAGATCGCCGCAATCGCCAGCCCGATCTCGGGCTGCGCGGCGAGCGCTGCGGGCAGCAGGATCAGCGGGTAAGCGGCGGGCACGGCCCACCACAGCCGCCGCTTGGTCGCGCTTGCGGCACGCTCTGCAAGCGCGGCGACGACGACCGTGGCGATGGCGAGCAACGGCGCGGTGGCGGTGCCCGCCGCCATCCCCGATCGCTGCCCATAGAGCAGCGTCGCCAGCATTACCGCAGCCGGCATCAGCCACCGCACGCTGACGCTCAACCGTTGTTCGTCGCGCAGCCACGCCAACACGTCGGTCAACGCCAGCAGCGCCAGCGCCACGACGATTGCTGCCCAGCCTGAGGTCGGCCATCCGAGAGCGATCCCGGCAAGCCCGACGATCCCCGCCACAACGCCGACCGCCGCCAGCATCAGGGCGGGGACGCCGCGGCCGATCAAGGGCGGCAGCGCCAGCTTCGCCAGCGGGGCAATCACGAACCGGTCGAGCCAGGTCGATCGCGCGCCGACCGCGGCGACCAGCGCCGCGCGACCCTTCGCCGCCAACGCCTGCGAATCGCGCTGGACGCCATGTCCTTCGCGGAGTGCCGTCTCGGGCAAGCTCATTTGCTGCGCGCCGCGCTGCGCAATCACGCGAAGCAGCGACGATGCGAAGTCGTACTCGGTGGGCAGCTTGGCGACATCGGCGATGCGCTGCGGATCGATCGTCGCGACCCCGGCCCACACGGCGTTCGGGCTGATCCGCTCCAGTTCGTCGCCCGTGGAGGCGACCAGCAACGTGTCATGATCGCGGTCGCGCATCGCTTCGACCACGGCGTTGGTGGTGACCAGCCCATCGGCCAGCCAGATCACGCGCGCCAGCGGATGCAGCTTGGCCAGCGCCTCGGCCGGCGTGCGGACGGCATCGACTGCGACACCGCGCCGCGTCAGCCGGTTGATCGCGCCGAGCAATTCGGGCGTGAGCCGCGTGACGACGACGACGATCTGCGATGCCCCCGCGGCGATCAGCAGCCGCGCCTGGAACTCGATCAGCGTCACGCCGCCGATCGGCAGCGTCGCGGCAAGCGAATCGTGGCGATCGGAAGCATCCGCAGTCGCAAAAAGGAGCCCCGCAAGCATTCGGGGCTGTTACGTCGTCATGACGCCCAATGCAAAGCCGGTGGAATTACAGGCGTTCGACCGCGCGGCGGAGTTTGCGGACCGCGTCGGCGTTGCCCGGCGTGACGCCGGCGTCGGCGGCCAGGCTCATCAGCCGCACGGCCCCGAAACTGGCGGCAAGCCCTTTGAGCCGCGCCGTTGCCAGCACCCATGCGGCGTCGTCCTTCGCGGATTCGATCGCGGCGATCGTGCGCTCCGCGCTCTCGACAAAAGCCACGCGCAGTTCGGCGATCAGCGCAGGCTCATCGCCAACCGCGGCTGCCAGCGTCGCGTCGATTGCTCCGGGATCATAGGCCATGACGCCCTCCTAGCGCTAAGGGCTTTAACGGAACGTTGCGTAATCGCTTTGAACTGCGGCATTTCATGGTAAACAGACTGTCATGAACGGGGGTTCGAAAATCGTCGACTTGCGTGTCACCGACGTCGAATATGACGCTGACCCGATTGCGCAACATATCGACCTGGAGGTGACGCCGGCGCTCGATGAGTCCGACGAACCGCTCGATTTGACCGAATATGAAGCCCCCGCATCGCCGTGGGGCGCGATCCTTGGCTGGGCCGCCATCGTCGCCTCGCTGGCGTGGATCGGCTTCATCGGCTGGTTCGTCGGGCGCTCGCTTTACCCGCAACCCGCGCCGCTCGCGCTCGCCCAATGCGCCGCCGCCATTGCTGCGGTCCCCGCATTGATCGGCGTATTGTGGCTGATCGCGCGTCGGTCGAGCAAGGTCGAGGCGCAGCGCTTCAACGCCACCGCGCGGTCGATGCGGCAGGAAGCCGACCACTTGCAGAACGTGATCGCGACGATGTCGCGGACGATCGAAGCCAACCGGCTCGCGCTGGGGGATCAGATCACGTCGATGATGGCCGCGGCCACCGGCATGTCCGAACAGATATCGACCGCCGAGGCGCAGGCCGCGCGGCTCGACGCCGCGGCGCGTACCGCCGAGGACAAGGTCAACGTCCTGCTTGCAACCTTGCCCAAGGCGCATGCCGAGACCGAAGCATTGGCCGCGCGGATCGAAGCGACCGGGCTGACCGCCAGCGAGCGCGCCGCCGCACTCGATTCGCAGATCGTCGCGCTGTCCGAGCGTGGCCGCGAAGCCGACGCGCTGACCAGCGGTGCCGCCGAACGCCTCGCCGCCAATATCGCGCGGATGGAAGCGACCAGCGAAACCGCCGGCGCGCGGCTCGAAAGCGTGACCGCGACGATGTCCGAAACGGTCGACGGCTTGCTCGAAAAGACGTCGAGCGCAGTCGATGAAGCGCGCAAGGGGATCACGGCACAGGGCGATGCGATGCTCGCGATGCTCTCGACCAATCAGGCCGCACTCGATCGCACCGCCACCGACAGCGCCGCCGCGCTGGCCGAGCGTATCGCCGGGATCCAGTCTGTGGTCGATCAGGTCGCCACCACGCTGGAAACCGGGCAAGCACAGGTCGCCGCGCTGACCGCGGCGATCGACGACAGCAGCGGGGCCGCGCACCGTTTCGCGGGTGAAGCCGCGCCGCAATTGCTCGAAAGCCTGATGCGGATCCGCGACACCGCCAACGCCGCCGCGGAACAGGCGCGCGAAGCGATCGAACGCATCGTGCCCGACGCGGGCGCGGCAATCGAAGCCGCCGGCCGGGAAGCACTCGACAAGAGCCTCGCCGCCCTCGCCTCGGCGCACGACGCCGCCGCCAATTCGGCGATCGACGCGTCGACCAAGCTCAACAAGCAAATGCTCGCCATCGCCGACGCCTCCGGCGAAATCGACGCGCGGCTCGCGGAAAATCAGGAATCGGACGGGTTTGCGCGGCGCGTATCGCTATTGATCGAAACGCTCAACTCGGCAGCGATCGACCTCACCAAAATCTATTCGGCCGAGATTCCCGACACGTCATGGGCATCCTATCTCAAGGGCGACCGCGGGTCGTTCACCCGCCGCGCGGTCAGGTTGCTCGACGCGGGCGATATGCGGGCGATCACGCAGGCCTATGAGAATGACGACAGCGCACGCGAACAGATCAACCGCTACATCCACGATTTCGAAGCGATGCTGCGCGGCGTGCTGGCCCAGCGCGACAGCACGCCGATCGGGGTGACGTTGCTGTCGTCGGATATGGGCAAGCTCTATGTCGCGCTGGCGCAGGCGATCGAGCGGCTGAGAACCTAGAAGCTGTTCACCGGGTCGACGAAGTCGAGCATCTGCGGCGTTATCCAGCCATAGATATAGTTGAGCACGTACAGCCCCCACAGCAATGTCGCGACGATCGTCACGCGGATCACCAGCCGCTTCGCGTTGAATTCATGCGGCGCGCTCTCAGCCTGACCGGGCACGTATTCGCCCCCGACTTCGCGCGTGGTGCGGACCCCGAAGGGCAACACCAGAAACACCGAGAACGCCCAAAACAGCAGATAGATCGCCAGCAGCGACGTCCAGCGCATGGGATCAGGCCTCGATAATCAGAACGTCGACGATCGGCTTCTTGCCGGTCCATTTGGTCGCAACGCGGCGCACCGACAGCCGCAAATCCTCGTGCAGCCGCTCGCGGTCGCCGCGATAGCCCTTTACCGCTTCGATCGCGGCGTCGATCACCTGCTCGCGGAACCCGTCGCGGTCTTCTTCAACCGGCACGCCCTGAAAGCGGACCGAGGGGCGCCCGACAAGCTTTCGGTCTTTGCCGACCGCCACTGCGACCGACATTTGCCCGAAACTCGCCAAGCGGCGGCGTTCGTTCATCGTCGCACCGTCGGCGGGCAGGATCACGTCGCCGTCGAGCATCAACCGCCCGACCGTGGCGTTGCCGACGCGTTGCGGCTTGCCCGGTGCCAGTCGTACGATGTCGCCGTCGGTTTGCACCAGCGCCTTGGGAATGCCCTTGGACAGGCCGAAGCGCGCCTGCTCCATCATGTGGCGCATTTCGCCATGCACGGGGAGCAGCAGTTCGGGCTTGATCCAGCCGTACATCTTTTCGAGCTCGGGGCGCCCCGGATGGCCGGAGACATGGACGTGCCCCTGCCGCTCGGTGATCATTTCCACGCCCTTGGTCGCGAGCTGGTTCTGGATTCGACCGATCGCCAGTTCGTTGCCCGGAATCTGTTTCGACGAGAAGACCACGGTGTCGCCGGCGTTGAGCTTGATCGGGTGCGTACCCTCGGCAATCCGGCCGAGCGCCGCGCGCGGCTCGCCCTGCCCGCCGGTTGCCACGACCAGCACTTCATTGCCGGGCATCCGCATCGCGGTGTCGGGATCGACCGGCTCGGGGAAATTCTTGAGGTAGCCGGTGGCCCGCGCGACCTGCAGGATGCGATCGAGCGAGCGTCCGGTCACGCACACGCGGCGATTGGTCGCCTTGGCCACTTCGCCCAGCGTTTGCAGCCGCGCCGCGTTCGAGGCGAAGGTCGTCACAACCACGCGGCCCTTGGCCTTGCTGACCGCTTCGATCAATCCCTCGCGCACGCTCGATTCGGTGCCCGAGGGTTCGGGATTGAAGACGTTGGTTGAATCGCACACCAGCGCCAGGACGCCGGCGTCGCCGATCGCGGCCAGTTGCTCGGGCGTCGAGGGCTTGCCCATCACCGCCGCACTGTCGTCGAGCTTCCAGTCGCCGGTGTGGAACACCTTGCCATAGGGCGTATCGATCAGCAGCGCGCTGGCTTCGGGGATCGAATGCGCCAGCGGCACGAAGGTCACGCCGAACGGCTTTAGGTCGATCCGCTCGTTCGGCTTGATGATGTTGAGCTTGACGCGGTTGGAGATGCCCTCTTCGTCCAGCTTGCCGCGGATCAGCCCCGCGGTGAACTTGGTCGCGTAGAGCGGCACGCCGAGATCGTCGGCCAGGTACGGCAGCGCGCCGATATGATCCTCATGCCCGTGCGTCAGCACGATCCCGATCAGATTCTCGCGCTGGTCCTCGATAAATTGCAGGTCGGGCAGGATGATATCGACGCCGGGATAGGCCGGATCGGCGAAGGTTACGCCCATGTCGACCATCAGCCATTTGCCGTTGCAGCCATAGAGGTTGACGTTCATCCCGATCTCGCCCGATCCGCCGAGCGCGAGGAAAAGCAGTTCTTTACCTGGTACCAATTCACGTCCTAATCATCATTAAATTCGTCATCCCAGCGAAGCTGGGATCTCAAGCCGCATTGCGCCTTCGCAAGCGATCCCGGCTTTCGCCGGAATGACGGCTAGTGCTGCGCCCGTTCCCACATCATCGCCAGTCCCTGAATCGTCAGGTCGGGTTCCACACGATCGAATATAGGTGTTCTCTTCTCGAATAGCACGGCCAGGCCCCCGGTGGCGACAACCGTTACGGGTCTGCCCACCTCGGCCTTCATCCGCGCGACCAGCCCCTCGATCATCGCGATATAGCCCCAATAGATGCCGATCTGCATCTGGCTGACCGTATCGCGCCCGATCACGGTCGGATCGGCGGGGGCTTCGATCGCGATTCGCGGGAGTTTGGCGGCTGCGGCGACCAAAGCGTCGAGCGACAGGTTGATCCCCGGGGCGATGATCCCGCCCTTGTACGCGCCGCGAAAATCGATCCAGTCGACCGTCGTCGCGGTGCCGAAATCGATGATGATCAGATCGCCGTCGTGCAGCGCATGCGCCGCGATCGCATTGACCGCGCGGTCCGCGCCCAGGCTCTGCGGCTCCTGGACGTCGATCGACATGCCCCATTCGACGGGCTTTTGTCCGGCGATCAACGCGTCGGTCTTGAAATATTTCTGCGCCAGCACTTCGAGATTATGCGTCGCGCGCGGCACGACGGTCGAGACGATCACGCCGTCCACGTCCTTGCGGTCATATCCCTCGAGGCTGAGCAGCTGGCTGAGCCACACGGCATATTCGTCGGCGGTGCGGCGGGGATCGGTCGCGATTCGCCAACGCCCCTTGATCTCCCGACCATCGAGCAAGGCGAAGACGATATTGGTGTTGCCGGCGTCGATCGCGAGCAGCATCTGAAACTCCGATCTAAAGCAAGAATACGTCGCCGGCGTGAATGACACGCCGCGTGCCGTCCGCCAAGCGAAGGATGAGCGCCCCCTGCGCGTCGAGCCCGTCGAACAGGCCGTCGATCGCCGATCCGTCGGGCAGGCGCGCGGTCAGCGGGGTGCCGATGGCATGAGCGTGTTCGACCCAGCGGCGGCGGACGACATCGATCCCCTCGCCGCGCCAGCGCTCGACCCAACGCGCGAACGCCTCCGCCAAAGTTTCGATGAAATCGGCCGGATCGACCGCGACATGGTACGCGGCCAGACTGGTCGCGACGCGGTCCGTGTCGTCGGGATGGAACGCCAGATTGACACCAATTCCGATCACCACCGCCTCGCCCGCGCGTTCCAGCAGGATACCCGACAGTTTGGCGCCGTCGATCAGCAGATCATTGGGCCATTTGAGCAGCCCCGCGCCGGGGATATAGGCCGACACCGCCTCTTCCAACGCGACCGCAGCGACCAGCGCCAACGTTGCCGCGACCGGATCGCTGGGGCGAATCCGCACCAATGTGCTCGCGTAGAGATTGCCGACCGGCGACACCCACTCCCTGCCCTGACGCCCGCGCCCGCTGGTCTGGCGTTCGGCGCGCAGCCACACGCCTTCTTCCAGCCCGCTCGCGGCGAGCGCGATCATGTCGGCATTGGTCGAACCGGTCTCGGCAACCGTACGGATGCGCGAACTCAGAACAGCGCCTTTGCGGCGGCGGCGGTCCACAGCCCGAGCGGCTTGAGCGCAAACCATCCGACCGGCGAGATGAACAGCGCCAGCACGGCAATCAGCCCGTATTCGACCATCGCGCCGCTGCGCTGGAACGCCGGCGCGGGATCGTCGAAATACATCACCTTGATGATGCGCAGGTAATAATAGGCGCCGATCACCGAGCTGACGAAGCCGATCACCGCCAGCGGATACAGCCCGGCGCTGACCGCCGCGTTGAACACCGCCAATTTGGCGAAGAAGCCGAGCAACGGCGGAATGCCCGCGAGGCTGAACATGAAGATCGCCATCGCCGCGGCGAGCCCGGGCTGTGTCACCGACAGCCCCGACAGGCTGTCGATGCTCTCGACCGGTTCGCCGTCATGGTCGCGCATCTGGAGCACGATCAGGAACGCCCCGAGCGTCATCGCGACGTAGATGGTCAGATAGAGCAACACCGCCGACACGCCCTGCGCGGTGTTCGCGGCCAGCCCGACCAGCAGGAAACCGACATTGTTGATCGACGAATAGGCCAGCAGTCGCTTGACGTTCTTCTGCCCGATCGCCGCGACGGCGCCGAAGATGATCGAGGCGAGCGACGCGAAGATCACGATCTGGCGCCATTCGACGACTGCCGGGCCCATCGCTTCGACCGCGACGCGGACGCCCAGCGCCACTGCGGCGACCTTGGGCGCCGAGGCGAAGAACGCCGTCACCGGCGTCGGCGCACCCTCGTAGACGTCCGGGGTCCACATGTGGAACGGCACCGCCGACATCTTGAACGCCAGCCCGGTGAAGACGAACACCAGCCCGAACAACAAGCCGATAGAGTGACCGCTGGCATACGCCGTCGCGATCCCGGTGAAGAGCGTCGTGCCGCTGAACCCGTAAACCAGACTGATGCCGTAGAGCAGGATTCCCGAGGCGAGCGCGCCGAGGACGAAATATTTGAGACCCGCCTCGGCGGAACGCTGGTCGCGGCGCATGAAGCTCGCCAGCACATAAGACGCGAGGCTGTTGAGCTCGAGCCCGACGTACAACGTCAGCATGTCGCCCGCCGACACCATCATCCCCATGCCCGCGACCGCGAGCAGGATCAGGACGGGATATTCGGGATGCAGGCTGTCCTGATCGCCGCGTTCGAAGAAGCGCGGCGCGATCAGGATCGAGATGGCGGCGGCAAAATAGATCAGCGCCTTGGCGAACGCTGCAAAGGCATCGGCGCGGTACAGCCCGCCGAACACCACGCCGGCATACGATGCCGGGCCGATCAGCGAAATCGCGGCGCCGAGCAATACGGCGACCGAGGCCCAGCTGACCATGCGGGTCGACCCCTGCCCGCCCCACGCCGAGACAAGCATCAGCGCCAGCGCGCCGATCGACAACACGAGTTCGGGCATCGTTGCCTGAAGCGCGGTGATCCAGATCATTTTGCCACTCCCGCTGCCGCGACGGGCAAGGCTTTGCCCGGGGTCGGGACCGCGTCGCCGGCGGGCTTCGCGCGGTCGATCCGGTCGAGCAGCACCTTCACGTCGCCGCGCATCGGCGCGAGGAAGCTTTCGGGATAAATGCCCATCCACAGCACCGCCGCCGCGATCGGCGCGAGCAGCCACAGTTCGCGCGTGTTGAGATCGGGCATCGCGCGCACGTCGTCATGCTTGATCTCGCCGAACACGACGCGACGATAGAGGTAGAGCATGTAGGCCGCGCCCAGAATGATGCCCGTGGTGCACAGCAGGGTGATCGTCGTCGACACCTTGTATGTCCCCGTCAGGCTCAGGAATTCGCCGACGAAGTTGCTCGTGCCGGGCAGCCCGACCGAGGCCATCGTGAAGATCATGAACAGGATCGCGTAGCGTGGCATATTGTTGGCGAGCCCGCCGTAGCGACTGATCTCGCGCGTGTGCAGCCGGTCGTAGATCACCCCGACGCACAGGAACAACGCGGCGGAGACAAGGCCGTGACCGAGCATCACCATCATCGCGCCTTCGATCCCCTGCCGGTTGAAGCAGAACAGCCCGATCGTCACGATCGCCATGTGCGCGACGGAAGAATAAGCGATCAGCTTCTTCATATCCGACTGCACCAGCGCGACGAGCGAGGTGTAGATCACCGCCACCGCCGACAGCCCGAAGATCAGCCAGACGAAGTAGGACGAGGCTTCGGGGAACATCGGCACCGAGAAGCGCAGGAAGCCGTACCCGCCGAGCTTCAACAGCACGCCGGCCAGAATCACCGACCCCGCGGTCGGCGCCTGAACGTGCGCATCGGGGAGCCAGGTATGGACCGGCCACATCGGCATCTTGACCGCGAACGACGCGAAGAACGCCAGCCACAACCACGTCTGCGCGTGGACCGGGAAATCGTGGTTGAGCAAGGTCGGGATGTACGTCGTCCCCGCCTCGTTGGCCATCCACAGCATCGCGACCAGCATCAGCACCGAACCGAGCAAGGTGTAGAGGAAGAATTTGTAGCTCGCGTAGATCCGGTTCGCGCCGCCCCAGATGCCGATGATCAGGAACATCGGGATCAGCCCACCTTCGAAGAAGATGTAGAACAGGAACAGATCCTGCGCCGCGAAGGTGCCGATCATGAGGAGTTCGGTGAGCAGGAATGCCGCCATATATTCGGGCACGCGCTTGGTGATCGAGGTCCAGCTCGCGCCGATGCAGATCGGCATCAGGAACACCGACAGCTCGATCAGCAGCAGCGCGAAACCGTCGATCCCGAGGTCCCAGCCGAACACATTGCCGAACAGCGGCACCTTCTCCACGAACTGCCACTGCGCGCCGCCGACCTGGAACTGGCTCCACAGGATCACACCGAGAAACAGGTCGATCATCGTCGCGGCGAGCGCCAGCCAGCGCGCGTTGCTGGCGTTGACGAACAGGCACGCGACCGCAGCGACCGCGGGGACCGCAAGCATCACGGAGAGGATCGGGAAGCCGCTCATTGGGCGATCGCCCAGGTGACGGCGGCGGTCAGCCCGATCAGCATGACGAAAGCATAAGTATAGACATATCCGGTTTGCAGCCGCCCCGCGACGCGACTGGACAGCGCGACAACCCACGCCGATCCGTTCGGCCCGAACCGATCGATGAAGCCCTCATCCCCCGCCTTCCAGAACAGCCGGCCCAGCGCGAAGGCGGGACGCACGAAGAGCAAGTCGTACAGCTCGTCGAAATACCATTTGTGGAGCAGGAAATCGTACAGCACGCGGAACGTGTCGGTGAACTTCGCCGGGAAATCGGGATGGCGGATATAGGTCATCCACGCGGTCCACAGACCCAGCAGCATCACCACCGCCGCCGACAGCTTGACCCAGACCGGCACCAGATGCGCGGCATGATAGAGGTGCTCGTTGAACGCGATCGCGCCGCGCCAATAATGCTCGCCCGATTCGGGTTCGATAAAGAAACCGTGGAACGCGAACCCGGCGGCGACCGCGCCGGTTGCGAGCAGGATCAGCGGGACCAGCATCGACAGCGGGCTCTCATGCGGATGATAGCCGCCCGTGCCGTCGCCATGCGCATGGCCGTGATGATCGTCGTGCGCGTGATCGTCGTGCGCGTGATCGGCATGAGCGTGATCGTCATGACCATGGCCGTGCGCGTCGTGCAACGCGTGCTGGATATGCTCGGAACTGCTCCAGCGCGGCTTGCCCCAGAAGGTCAGGAACATCAGCCGCCACGAATAGAAACTGGTCAGCAGCGCGGCGAGAATGCCGACGTAGAAGGCACCGGTGCCGCGACCCGAGGCGTACGCCAGCTCGAGAATGCCGTCCTTCGAATGGAACCCGGCGAACCCGATCTGCGGCAGCCCGAACACGCCCGGAATGCCCACGCCGGTGATCGCCAGCGTGCCGAGCAGCATCACCCAGAAGGTCACCGGGATCTTCTTCCTGAGCCCGCCGTAGAAGCGCATGTCCTGCTCGTGATGCATCGCATGGATCACCGAGCCGGCGCCGAGGAACAGCAATGCCTTGAAGAAAGCGTGGGTGAACAGGTGGAACATCGCCGCGCCGTACGCGCCCGATCCGGCCGCGAAGAACATATAGCCCAGCTGCGAACAGGTCGAATAAGCGATCACCCGCTTGATGTCGTTCTGCACCGTGCCGATCGTCGCGGCGAAGATGCAGGTCGCGGCGCCGATCGTGACGATCACGGTCAGCGCGGTCTCGCTCTGCTCGAACATCGGCGACAGGCGGCACGCCATGAACACGCCGGCGGTGACCATCGTCGCGGCGTGGATCAGCGCGGAGACCGGGGTCGGGCCCTCCATCGCGTCGGGCAGCCAGGTGTGCAGCCCGAGCTGCGCCGACTTGCCCATCGCGCCGACGAACAGGCACAGGCACAGCACCGTCATCGTGTCGAGCCGGTGCCCGAGGAAACCGATCGTCGACCCCGCCATGTGCGGCGCCTGCGCGAGGATCTCCGGGATCGAGACGGTGCCGAACACCAGGAAGGTGCCGAAGATGCCGAGCATGAAGCCGAGGTCGCCGACACGGTTGACGACGAACGCCTTGATCGCGGCGGCGTTGGCGCTGGGTTTCTTGTACCAGAACCCGATCAGCAGATAGCTGGCGAGCCCGACGCCTTCCCAGCCGAAGAACATCTGCACCAGATTGTTCGCGGTCACCAGCATCAGCATCGCGAAGGTGAACAGCGACAGATAGGCGAAGAACCGCGGCTGATCGGGGTCCTCGTCCATATAGCCCCAGCTATACAGGTGAACGAGCGCCGAGACGCTGGTGATCACCACCAGCATCACCGCGGTCAGGCTGTCGACGCGCAGCGCCCACTGCACATCGAGCCCGTCGGACTTCATCCACGTGAACACCGGCGCGACCGTGGCGTCGGCGCCGCCGAGATAATGGACGAAGATCGTCCAGCTCAGCACCGCCGACAGGAACAGCACGCCAGTGGTGACGGCCTTCGCTGGGACATTGCCGATCGCGCGATTGCCGAGGCCCGCGATGATCGCCGCGAGCAGCGGCAGGAAAACGATGAGCTGAATCATGACGCGACGCCCGTCAACCCAGCGAAAGCTGGGGTCGCGTGCGGCACGCGTGCGCTCGACAACAGGGAGATGCCAGCTTGCGCTGGCATGACGGAATTAGTCACCATCACCCCTTCATTCGATTGGCGTCGTCGACCGCGATGGTCCCACGCCCGCGGAAATAGATGACGAGGATCGCCAGCCCGATCGCCGCTTCCCCCGCCGCGACGGTCAGCACGAACATCGCGAACACCTGTCCGACCAGATCGTGCAGGAACGCCGAAAAGGCGACGAAGTTGAGATTCACCGCGAGCAGGATCAGCTCGATCGACATCAGCATGATGATCAGGTTCTTGCGGTTGGCGATCAGCCCCAGCACGCCGAACGCGAACAGGATGGCGGCGACGACGAGGTAGTGCGTGAGGCCGATCACAGCTCCACCCCCTGGCCGACCGGCGGCTGCGTATTGCGCGTCGCGTCCTGCGGACGGCGCGAAACCTGATTGCTGATCTTCTGCCCCTTCACCCCGCCGCGCGTGCGGTGCGTCAGCACGATCGCGCCGATCATCGCGACGAGCAGGACGAGCCCCGCGCCTTCGAACACGTACAGATAATGCGAATAGAGCAATTTGCCGATCGCCTCGATATTGGAGGTGTCATCGGTCGGCATCGGCGCGATCCGCTGGTCGAGCTTGAGCCCGCCCGCCGACCAGCCGAGGATCGCGATGATCGCCTCGGCGGCAAGCGCGACAGCGAAGGCCAGCCCGATCATCGCGTAGCGCACGAACCCCGCGCGCATTTCGGCGAAATCGATGTCGAGCATCATCACCACGAACAGGAACAGCACCGCGACCGCGCCGACATAGACGATCACCAGCAGCATCGCGATGAACTCGGCGCCGCACAGCAGCATCAGCCCCGCCGCGTTGAAAAACGCCATGATCAGCCACAGCACCGAATGCACCGGATTGCGCGACGTGATCGTCAGTGCCCCGCTGAGGAGCACGATCGCGGCGAAGAGGTAAAAGGCGATGGCTTGAATCATAAATCCTCCCCGCTCGCGGGGAGGGGGACCGCGACGCGTAGCGGCGTGGTGGAGGGGGTGTGCAACAGGCGGATCGCGAGAGGCGAACCCCCTCCACCAGCCTGCGGCTGGTCCCCCTCCCCGTGCCGGGGAGGATTGAAGTGGAGAATCATCACGCGCCGCCTACCGATACGGTGCATCGGCGGCAAGGTTCGCGGCGATGGCGCGTTCCCAGCGGTCGCCGTTATCGAGCAGTTTGGCCTTGTCGTAGATCAGTTCCTCGCGCGTTTCGGTGGCGAATTCGAAATTCGGGCCCTCGACGATCGCATCGACCGGGCACGCTTCCTGACACAGCCCGCAATAGATGCACTTGGTCATGTCGATGTCGTAGCGCGTCGTGCGGCGGCTGCCGTCGTCGCGCGGCTCGGCCTCGATCGTGATCGCCAGCGCGGGGCAGATCGCTTCGCACAATTTGCACGCGATGCACCGCTCTTCTCCATTGGGATAGCGGCGCAGCGCATGCTCGCCGCGGAAGCGCGGGCTGATCGGGTTCTTCTCGAACGGATAGTTGATCGTCGCCTTGGCCTTGAAGAAATAGCGCAAGGTCAGCGCATGGGCTTTGAGGAACTCCCACAGCGTGAACGATTTGATGATCTGGGCGAGGGTCATTGGACGGTCCTCTTGGCCGCGTAGGCGGTGTAGGGCACACCTTCAGCGACCGCGCAATCGCCGACTAGCCAATTTTGCATCGTAAAGCCGTTCGCAGACTGTTTGTTCACCAACGAATGCCACGCGCTGAAACGGCCAAGTTTTCCTGGGACAGGCCTGTTTCCGAAAACGGTAAGCAACCGGGTACCTGCAGGAGTCCGCGCACGTAACGTGAAGCCCTTCGGCCAATCGCTCGTCGCACTAAACTTTTCGCCTTGTTTCGCGAGACTCTGTGTCGGATCAACTATCATTGGTATCTCTTGACCGCCCGTTTCCTCACGCGCGGCCAGCAAACGGCCGAACCAAATGAAAAACTTGACGGGTACGGCTCGCGGATCTGGGGAGGGCCCGGTCGAAGAGTTCATCGTCTTTTGTGCGGTACGAAGCTCGCATTCAAGCGCCAGACCGGTTTCTTTCAGTTGGTCCTGTGCACCGATCGTAGTGCCCCAGAGAAGTAGCGCTCCAATCATCCTGGTAACCCCACTCGCGTGAGCATCAGGAAGCCCGACACCAAGAACACCCAGAACAGCGAGACCGGCAGGAAGATCTTCCAGCCCAGCCGCATCAGCTGGTCGTAGCGGTAGCGCGGCACGGTCGCCTTCACCCAACTGAACAGGAAGAAGAACACGAGTATCTTGATGAATAGCCAGATAATTCCCGGCACGACGTAGAAGATCGGAATGTCCAGCGGCGGCAGGTAGCCGCCCCAGAACAGGATCGCATTGAGCGCACACATCAGGATGACGTTGGCATATTCGCCGAGCCAGTAGAGCGCGAAGCTCATCGACGAATATTCGGTCTGATACCCCGCGACGAGCTCACTTTCCGCCTCGGTCAGATCGAACGGCGCGCGCTGCGTTTCGGCGAGGCTGGAGATGAAGAACATCACCGCCATCGGGAACAGCAACGGATTGACGAAATTGCCGTTGAGGAAGCCGTAATAGCCCTTCTGCGCGTCGACGATCACGCTCAAATTGAAGCTGCCCGCCCACAACACGACCGAGATCAGGATGAAGCCGATCGAGACTTCGTAACTAACCATCTGCGCCGCCGCGCGGAGCGCCGAGTAGAACGGATATTTCGAGTTAGACGCCCAGCCGGCGATGATGATGCCGTACACGCCAAGGCTCGACGCGGCGAGGACGTAGAGCAGCCCGACATTGATATTGGCGAGCACCACGCCCGTCTGGAACGGGATAACCGCCCACACGATCTGCGCGACGGTGAAGGTGATGATCGGCGCGATCAGGAACAGCCCCTTGTTCGCCGCGCTGGGGATGATCGTTTCCTGCAACGCGACCTTCAGCCCGTCGGCGAACGATTGCAGCAGCCCGAACGGCCCGACCACGTTGGGCCCGCGCCTGAGCGCCATCGCCGCCCAGATCTTGCGATCGGCGTAGATCAGCATCGCCACCGCGAGCATCAGCGGCAGCGCGATCACGAGGATGTCGATGATCGTCGCAACGAACCACGCCCAGCCGAAGGGCAACCCGAGATAAGTGAACCAGGAGGTCATGCGTTAGCCCCCTTATCCGTCACCCCAGCGAAAGCTGGGGTCTCAGGCAATGGCGCGGCGCGGGAGCCGCAAGCGATCCCAGCTTTCGCTGGGATGACGGACGTAAACATCATTCCGCCGCCTCCGCAAAGGCTTGCCCGTGCACCAATTCGGCCGAGCATTGCTGCATCGTCGGGCTGGCGCGGCAGATCGCGTTGGTCAGGTAGAAATCCTTGATCGGGTAGCCGATTTCACCCGAACCCTTGGCGTCGAGCGATGGTGGGTTCCAGGCGTGCGTCACCAATCCGAGATCAGCGAGCGCCGGCGTGTCGAGCGCCATCGCCGCACGCAGCTCGTCGATCGTGTCGAACGGCAGCGTCACGCCCAGCTTCTCGCTCAGCGCCCGCAAAATCGTCCAGTCCTCGCGTGCGTCGCCCGGCGGAAACACCGCGCGCTCGCCGCGCTGCACGCGGCCTTCGAGGTTGACGAACGTCCCCGATTTCTCGGCATAGCTGGCACCGGGCAATACGACATCCGCCGCCGCCGCGCCCTTGTCACCGTGATGCCCGATATAGACCTTGAAGCTCTTGCCCAGCTGGCCGAAGTCGACTTCGTCTGCGCCCATCAGGAACACCAGTTTTGGCGCCGCGGCATAGATGTCCGCAATCCCGCCCTTTTGCGCGAAGCCGAGCATCAGCCCGCCGTTCCGCGCCGCGGAGAAATGCAGCACGTTGAAGCCGTTCCACGCCGCGCCATCCTCGAGCGTGCGCACGAGGTTGAGCGACTTGGCGAGCGCCAGTGCCGCACCATGCCCATTCTTCAACGCCGCACCGCCGACGATCACCATCGGGCGTTTCGCATTGGCGAAGGCGTCCACCGCCGCTTGCGGCAGCTTACCCAGCAGCGACAGATCGTTGCCGAGCCATTCGATCTTGTATGTCAGGTCGGTTTCCGGCCCGATCGCAAAGACTTTCGCGCCCTTCTTCACAGCCTTTCTGATTCGGGTATTCACCAGCGGCGCTTCCCAGCGCACATTGGACCCGACGATCAGGATCGCATCGGCCAGTTCGGCGCCCGCGATCGTGCTGTTGAAGTTCACCGCGGCGAGGCTCGACGCGTCATAGTCCATGCCGGTCTGGCGGCCTTCGAGCAGCGACCCGCCCATCGCCTTCACGAGCGCCTTGGCCGCGAACATCGTTTCGCAATCGACCAGATCGCCGTGGATCGCCGCGACGCTGCTTCCCGCCTTCACATCGGCAATCGCGGCAAACGCTTCGTCCCAGCTCGACTCAACCAGTTTGCCGGCCTTGCGCACATACGGCCGGTCGAGCCGCCGCCGCACCAGCCCGTCGACCGCGTGGCGGGTCTTGTCGCTCGCCCACTCCTCGTTGACGTCGTCATTGACCCGCGGGAGGGCGCGCAGCACCTGGCGACCGCGGCTGTCGAGCCGGATGTTGGTGCCGACCGCATCCATCACGTCGATGCTCAGGGTCTTCTTGAGTTCCCACGGCCGCGCTTCGAACGCATAGGGTTTTGACGTCAAGGCGCCGACCGGGCACAAGTCCACGACATTCCCCGACAATTCGCTCGTCACCGCATGTTCGAGGTACGACGTGATCTGCATATCCTCGCCGCGCCCGATCGCGCCGATTTCCTCGACCCCGGCGACTTCCTCGGCAAAGCGGATGCAGCGCGTGCACTGGATGCACCGCGTCATCACCGTCTTGACGATCGGCCCCATATATTTCTCGGTCACCGCGCGCTTGTTCTCGGTGTAGCGCGACGATCCGCGGCCATAGGCGACCGACTGGTCCTGCAAGTCGCACTCGCCGCCCTGATCGCAGATCGGGCAATCGAGCGGATGGTTGATCAGCAGGAATTCCATCACGCCTTCGCGCGCATTCTTGACCATCGGGGTGTTGGTGAAAATCTCCTGCCCCTCACCCGCCGGCAACGCACACGACGCCTGCGGCTTGGGCGGCCCGGGTTTCACCTCGACCAGACACATCCGGCAATTGCCGGCGATCGACAGCCGCTCATGATAACAGAAGCGCGGAATCTCCTTGCCCGCCGCCTCGCACGCCTGAAGCACCGTGGCGCCGGCGGGGACGTCGACTTCGATTCCGTCTACTTTAAGCTTGGGCATCCCGCCTGTTACCTTGTCAGCAGATGATAAAGGGGCTCGGCGACGAGCAGCCGCAAATCCGCTTTCTTGACGCGGAAATTCTGTCCGGCGGGGACGCACGGCGCCAGCGTCGGCGCCAGCGCAGAGATTGCGGCACTTTCTTGCGCGCTGCCAACACCCGAACTCGCCAAATCGTACGCGGCTTGCGGCGAGGTGCGCACGACGCAATCGCCCAGTTGGCGCAGCCCCGAAGCCTTTGGGTCGTAATCCGTTCCGGCGACGAACTTGCTATCCAGCGTTAGCGTCCAGCTGGCATTCGACACGCCGCTCAGATCGGGCTTGCCGCGGCTTAGCCGACGCACCAGCGCGGCATTGGCGAGTTCGGCGCGCTCACGCCATGCAAACGCCCCCAGCACTTCCGTATTGTCGTTACACCCGGCGTAATAATCGAGCACCGGCTTGGCGGCTGCGCGTTCTTCCGGCGATCCGGGCACCGTGTTCAGCAGCGCCTTCACGTTGCGCGCCGCGTTGTCGACGACGCACTCAGCGACATTTGCCGGGGTGTCCGGCCGGGCCTGCGCCTGAACGGCAATCGTCGTTGCGGCGATAGCGGCGAGGGTAAGAATCAGCTTCATTCTGCTGCCTCCTGCATGGGGGCGAGCGTCCCGCCCTGCTTCTCGTTGATCCGCCGCTCCATTTCGGGTCGGAAATGCCTGATCAGGCCCTGAATCGGCCACGCCGCGGCGTCGCCCAGCGCGCAGATCGTGTGGCCTTCGACTTGCTTGGTGACGTTGTAGAGCGTGTCGATCTCGGAGATGTCGGCGTCGCCGGTGCGCATCCGCTCCATCACGCGCCACATCCAGCCAGTGCCTTCGCGGCACGGCGTGCACTGGCCGCAGCTTTCGTGCTTGTAGAAGTAGGATAGCCGGCTGATCGCGCGAACGATGTCGGTCGATTTGTCCATCACGATCACCGCCGCGGTGCCGAGCCCCGAGCCGAGCGCTTTCAGCCCGTCGAAATCCATTGCCGCGTGGCGGATCTGCTCGCCCGGCACCAGCGGGACCGACGACCCGCCCGGGATCACCGCGAGCAGATTGTCCCAGCCGCCGCGAATGCCGCCGCAATGCTTTTCGATCAATTCCTCGAACGGGATGCTCATCGCTTCCTCGACCACGCACGGCTTGTTCACATGCCCGCTGATCTGGAACAGCTTGGTGCCCTTGTTGTTCTCCGCGCCGAAGCTGGAGAACCATTCGGGCCCGCGCCGCAGGATCGTCGGCGCGACGGCGATCGATTCGACATTGTTGACCGTGGTCGGGCAGCCATAGAGGCCGGCCCCCGCCGGGAATGGCGGTTTCAGCCGCGGCTGGCCCTTCTTGCCCTCGAGGCTTTCGAGCATCGCGGTCTCTTCGCCGCAAATGTACGCGCCCGCGCCGCGATGGCAGAACACGTCGAAATCATAGCCCGACCCGCACGCATTCTTGCCGATCAGCCCGGCGTCATACGCCTCGGCAATCGCGGCGAAGAGCGTCTCGGCTTCACCGATATATTCGCCGCGAATGTAGATATAGGCGGCGCGCGCACGCATCGCGAAGCCGGCGACCAGCGCGCCCTCGATCAGCTTGTGCGGATCGTGGCGGATGATCTCGCGGTCCTTGCACGATCCGGGTTCGGATTCGTCGGCGTTGATCACCAGGAAGTTGGGTCGGTCGGCCTTGGGCTCCTTGGGCATGAAGCCCCATTTGGTGCCGGTCGGGAACCCCGCCCCGCCGCGACCGCGCAAGCCCGACGCCTTGATCCGGTCGATGATCGTATCGCTGCCGATCTCGAGCAGCTTTTTCGTATTGTCCCAGTCGCCACGCGCCTGCGCGGCCTTCAGCCCCCAGGGCTGAAAACCGTAAACGTTGGTGAAGATGCGATCCTTGTCAGCGAGCATCTTACGGCTTCTTCCCCATCGCGCCCTGCACGAAATACCAGATCACCAACCCCGCGCCGATCAGCAACGCAAACCCGATCAGCTTGAACGCCACCTTGAGCACCACGCCGAGCACGATCAGCCCGCCGATCACGGCAAGGACGAGGACGATCGGGTTCATCCCCTTCATGCCCATTCCCCCCGGTAATCGTGGTTTTCGGTGACCATTTCTTTCAGCGAGGTCGGTCCGCCCGCGGGTTCGCTCGACCTGCGACCGGTCTGCGATCCGACCGGCGGCGCCTTGCCCTGCGCCAGCGCTTCGAGCACCGCGATCGTCTTGTCGTAATCCAGGTCTTCGTAATTGTCGTCGTTGATCTGGACCATCGGCGCGTTGGCGCAGGTGCCCAGACACTCGACTTCGGTCAGCGTGAACAGCCCGTCGGGCGTGGTCTTGCCCTTGCTCAGCCCGTGATTTTTGCACGCCGCCAGCACGTCGTCCGACCCGGCGAGCATGCACGGCGTGGTGCCGCAGACCTGCACATGATAGCGGCCGACCGGCGCCATGTTGAACATCGTGTAGAAGCTGACGACCTCATACACGCGCATATACGGCACGCCGATCTGGCGCGCGACGAACTCGATCACCGGCACCGGCAGCCAGCCCTGCGTATTGGTGTCCGCGCCAACCTGACGCTGCGCCAGATCGAGCAGGGGGAGCGACGCCGATTGCTGGCGCCCCGGCGGATAGCGGCCGATGATTTCGCGCGCCTTGGCGGCGTTTTCCGCGGTCCACGCGAAGTCGCCCCAGCGGGCGCGCGTTTCGGCTTCGTCGGGGATGTGCGGTGCGTCGGCCATTAGCGAATGAACTCCACGCGTTCGACCTTGTCGCCGCTGAAGGAATAGATGGTGAGAACGTAGAATTGCTCGCCGTCGGGCGCGCGCGAAACCTTCTCGTACAGCACGACCGTCTGGCCGAGCAGATGCGTGGCGAGGATTTCCGCGCGGTTCTTGGGATATTGCGCGAACATCGTCGTCAACCCGGAACGCACGCCCTCGCGCCCGTCGCGCAGCACGTCGCCGCGATACATCATCTCGCAGACATCGTCGGTCATCAGCGAGACGTAGCCGTCGGCGTTTTGCTCGTTGTAGAAATCGATCAGCCGGTGCGCGGTGACGACCTTGGGGTCGGCCTCGCCGGTGATTTCGACTTCGCCGGGGTAGTTGTGGACCTCAGCCATGTCGGATCTCGCCGACCCGAATCACTCGATCCTCGCTTCCGATATTGGTCAGGCTCCACACAAGTGCTGCCACCCAACCCAGCCCTGTCCATCCACCAAGACCGTTGAGAACGCCGATCGCCAAGCGTTGCGGATGGCCTCGGCGAACCGCAATAATTGCAGGCATAGAGTACAGCCCTAGAAGCGCCAGCAACAACACCAAGGCGCCCACAAGATCGGCAAGACGGGATATCGTCACCGGTCGCACTCCCCGAACACGATATCCATCGCGCCCAGAATGGCGGTCACGTCCGCCAGCATGTGGCCCTTCGCCATGAAGTCCATCGCCTGCAAATGGCTGAACGCGGTCGGGCGGATCTTGCAGCGGTACGGCTTGTTGCTGCCGTCGGCGACCAGATACACGCCGAATTCGCCCTTGGGGCTTTCGGTCGCGACGTACACGTCGCCGGCGGGGACGTGATAGCCTTCGGTGAACAGCTTGAAGTGATGGATCAGCGCTTCCATCGACTGTTTCATTTCGGCGCGCTTGGGCGGCACGATTTTACGGTCATCGCTCGCGATCGGCCCGCCGGGCATCTCGCTCAGGCACTGCTTCATGATCCGCGCCGACTGGCGGACTTCCTCGACCCGCACCATGAAGCGGTCGTAGCAATCGCCCCGCGTGCCGACCGGCACGTCGAAGTCCATCTTGGCGTAAGCGTCATAGGGCTGCGATTTGCGCAAATCCCACGGAATGCCCGAGCCGCGGAGCATCGGCCCCGAAAAGCCCCAGCGCACCGCGTCGTCGCGGCTAACCACCGCGATATCGACGTTGCGCTGCTTGAAGATGCGGTTGTCGGCGACGAGGCTGATCGCATCCTCGAACAGGCGCGGCAACCGCGTGTCGAGCCAGTCGCCGATATCGGCGAGCAGCTTGAGCGGCGCATCCTGATGCACCCCGCCGGGGCGGAAATAGTTCGAGTGCATCCGTGCGCCCGAGACGCGTTCGAAGAAGTTGAGGCAATCCTCGCGCAGTTCGAACATCCACAGGTTCGGAGTCATCGCGCCGACGTCCATGACGTGCGACCCGAGGTTGAGCATGTGGTTCGAAATACGCGTCAATTCGGCGAAGAACACGCGCAGATATTGCGCGCGGATCGGCACTTCGAGGTCGAGCAGCTTTTCCACCGCGAGCACGAAGCTGTGCTCCATGCAGAGCGGCGAGCAGTAATCGAGCCGGTCGAAATAGGGCAGCGCCTGCGCGTAGGTCTTGTACTCGATCAGCTTCTCGGTGCCGCGATGAAGCAGCCCGATATGCGGATCGACGCGCTCGACGATTTCGCCGTCGAGTTCCATCACCAGACGAAGCACGCCGTGCGCCGCGGGATGCTGCGGCCCGAAATTGATCGTGTAGTTCTGGATCTGGACGTCGCCGACGGTCGGGTCCTCGGCGTCGGGCTTGTCCAGCAACTTGTCGATATAATCAGCCACGAGCGCCTCCGCTCACAATCAACGCTTCCCCGGCGGAGGCCGGGGCCCAGTTGCGACCGGCCCGATACTGAGCCCCGGCCTTCGCCGGGGAGGCGTAGAAGGCGGTCATTGGTTCTGCCCCTTGCCCTTGGTCGGCACGACGTCGGGATTCTTCGGCTTGCGCGCGCGCTTGACCTTCGGCTCTGCCTTGCCTTCGCCGGTCTGTGTGGTGCTCTCGGTGGTCTTGGGCGTCGGCGCGGGCGCCGCGGCAGCGGACTTGGCCGCATCCGCCTTCGCGATCTCATCGGCCTTGAGCGGCGTCGGCGCGCCCTTTTCCTCGGGCAGCTTGGCCTTTTCGTCGCCCGGCAGGATATATTCGGCGCCTTCCCACGGGCTCATGAAATCGAACGTGCGGAAATCCTGCGCCAGCTTGACCGGCTCGTACGCGACGCGCTTGGTCTCTTCCGAATACCTGAGCTCGACATAGCCGGTCAGCGGGAAGTCCTTGCGCTGCGGATGCCCGACGAAACCGTAATCGGTCAGGATGCGGCGCAGGTCGGGGTTCCCCTCGAACAGCACGCCGTACATGTCGTACACTTCGCGCTCGAGCCAACCGGCGACCGGCCAGATCCCCGTCACCGACGGCACCGGCTTCACGTCATCGGTCTGAACGTGGACGCGGATGCGGTGGTTGCGCGTCAGCGAGAGCAGGCAATAGACGACCTCGAAGCGATCCAGCCGCTCGGGATAGTCGACCCCGGCAATCTCCATCAGCTGCTGATATTCGAGCCCCGGCGTATCGCGCAGCAACGTCATCGTCTCGACCAGGCTTTCGCGCTCGACGGTGAACGACACTTCGAACACGGCTTCGAGGCTCGACAAGACGCGCGCGCCGAGCGCCTTTTCGGCAACCTCGACCACGCCCTCGTTGGGGCTATAGGCAGGCGCGGACGACCTCACCGTTCGATCGTTCCCACGCGGCGGATCTTCCGTTGCAACTGCATGATGCCGTAGAGCAACGCTTCTGCGGTCGGCGGGCAGCCGGGGACGTAGATATCGACCGGCACGATCCGGTCGCAGCCGCGCACGACGCTGTAGCTGTAATGGTAATAGCCGCCGCCATTGGCGCAGCTCCCCATCGAGATGACGTATTTGGGCTCCGACATCTGGTCGTAAACCTTGCGCAGCGCCGGGGCCATCTTGTTGCACAGCGTGCCCGCGACGATCATCACGTCGGACTGGCGCGGGCTCGCGCGCGGCGCCGCGCCGAAACGCTCGAGGTCGTAGCGCGGCATGTTGACGTGGATCATTTCGACCGCGCAGCACGCCAGCCCGAAGGTCATCCACCACAGGCTGCCGGTGCGCGCCCATTGGAACAGGTCCTCGACCGATGCGACCACGAAGCCCTGCTCGGTCAGTTCGCCGTTGAGGCCGTCGAAGAATGTCTGATCGGGTGGGATGATCGATTGACCACCGCCCGCCATCGGCAATTCGACCGGACCGGAATGCGGGGTCATTCCCAATCCAAGGCTCCCTTCTTCCACGCATAGACGAGGCCCAGCGCGAGTTCGGCGATGAAGACCATCATCGAAATCCACGCGGTCCAGCTGGCCGCCGGCGTGCCCATTTTGAACAGCGCCACCGCCCAGGGATAGATGAACGCGGCTTCCAGATCGAACACGATGAAGAGGATCGCGATCAGGTAGAAGCGCACATCGAATTGGCTGCGCGGGTCCTCGAACGCGGGAAAGCCGCATTCATATTCGCTCAGTTTTTCCGGGTTCGGCTGGTGCGCGCCGGTGAAGCGCGCGGCGAGCATCGGAAGGAATACGAACGCGCCCGAAAGCACGAGCGCGACCCCCAGAAACAGCAGGATCGGCAGATATTGTGACAGATCGACCAAATTCTCTCTCGCAAGTGCGAAACACTGGCCGGGCTTTAGGACGCTGCCCTTGGTCGGGCAAGGGCGAGCGGCGTGAGAATGACTCGCAAAAGAGCGAATTATCGCCCGAAATCAGGCGGCGCTGGCAATCGGTCCGATCGTCGCCAGTTCGTAGCGGTTCCGGCCGGCCAGCTTGGCCTGGTACAGCGCGGCATCGGCGGCGATCGTCAGTTCGTGCACCGAGCGCCCCGGCGCCGGGGTGAACGCGGCAACCCCAAGGCTGATCGTGACCTTTTCCGGCAGCGCAAAGCCCTCATTGGTGCTGCATGTCGCGACCATCACGCGGACACGTTCGGCAATCGAGGCTGCCGCATGCAAGTCCACGCCCGGCAGGATCAGCATGAATTCCTCGCCGCCCTGGCGCGCCGCCAGGTCGATCGGTCCGCGGATTCCCGCTTCGAGCATCGCTGCCACTGCCTTCAGCGCGCGGTCGCCCTGATCGTGACCATGCGTATCGTTGAATTTCTTGAAGTGATCGACGTCGATCGCCACCACCGCCAGCGATCCGCCGTTGCGCAGCGAGCGGCCCCATTCTTCGGCCAGCCGGGCATCGCGCGACCGGCGATTGGCCAGTCCGGTCAACGGATCGGTGCGGCTGACGCGTTCGAGCGCGTCGCACGCCATCTCCAGTTCCTTGCCCCGCTCACCCAGCGAATCGATCAAGGCCTGATTGTCAGCTGCCAGCCGGTGCGCCTGAAGCACCTGATCGGCGAGTCGCCGGCTCGCGCCCAGCAGCGCAACGCCCATGATGACCGACGCCGCGGACAGCGCCCAGTGACCCGGACGGTCGCTGAAGAAAAAGCCGACCGCGCTGGACAGCATCACGGGGATTTCGAAGGCCGCGTAAACCGGCCAATAAGCGATGTTGGCGATCGACAGCGTCAATCCGCCCAACACCATGCACGCGGTAAACATGATCTGCTGGTCGTTTCCGCCCGCGATCATCACGCCGAGCGCCCCGCCCCATGACAGCCCTGCAGCGATGGCAAAAGCGATCAGCACCCGCGCCCAGACACGGCCGGGGATGGTCGGAAAGCGGCCCGACCGATATGCCAGAACGAATACCATGCGTCCCAGGATGACCGTCGTGACGACCGTAATCCACGTCGCCAGCCAGTCGCTTCTGCCCGCTTGCCAGAACAATCCGGTCATCAACGCCGAGCCGAGCAGATCCATCCAGACCATCGACAACGCGATCGAATAGACCGCGTTGAGGCGAGTCTTCAGATAAGCGTCGTCATCCGATGGGGCAGCGGCGGTCCATACCATCGCGTACGATTACAGCGGCCATCGTTAAGGCCGCGTTATGATCGCGGGGTCAGCGCAGCGCGCCCGCCACGAGCTTGTGCAGCTTCGATTGCAGCACGTCGTTCGCCGCCAGAAACTCGCTGCGCTCCATCATCTTGTCGCCGCCGCGGAAGTCGGTGACGAATCCGCCGGCTTCGCGCACCAGCAGGATGCCGGCCGCGACGTCCCACGGCTGGAGGTTCGATTCCCAGAAGCCGTCGTAGCGGCCCGCCGCGACCCAGGCGAGGTCGAGCGATGCCGCACCGAAGCGGCGGATCCCGGCGACTTCGGGCGCAACCGCGCCGAAGATGCGGCTCCACTGCGCGAAGTCGCCGTGTCCGAGAAAGGGTATTCCGGTTGCGATCAGCGCATCGGCCAGCTCGCGCCGCGCCGACACGCGCAGCCGCGCATCCTGCAGCCACGCACCCTTGCCCTTTTCGGCCCAGAAGCTCTCGTCGGTGATCGGCTGATAGACCAACGCCGTGGTGATCTCGCGCTTGCCGTTGGCCATCGGCTCTTCGACCGCGATCGACATCGCGAAATGCGGGATGCCGTGGAGGAAGTTCGACGTGCCATCGAGCGGATCGATGATGAAGCGCGGCTTGTTGGGGTCGCCTTCATACTCGCCGCCTTCCTCCGCCAGGATCGCCCAGTCGGGGCGCGCATGGCGCAGTTCGTCGACCAAAGTCTCCTCGGCGCGCTTGTCGGCCATCGACACGAAGTCGGCGGGCCCCTTGCGGCTTACCTGAAGGTGCTGAACTTCGTTGAAATCACGCCGCAGCCGCGGCGCCGCCTTGCGCGCGGCGCGTTCGATGACGGTCATGATGCCGGAATGGCTGGGCATTGAAAAAACTCCCCCCTCCCGCTTGCGGGAGGGGTCGGGGGAGGGTCTGTCGAAAATTGATCGAGAGGGAGCGGACCCGGTGACACGCCCTCCCCTAACCCCTCCCGCAAGCGGGAGGGGAACTGTTAATCCGCGCGCTTGACGTACGTCTGCTCGTACACGTCGACGACGATCTTGGTGCCCGCGCCGATATGCGGCGGGACCATGATGCGCACGCCATTGTCGAGGATCGCGGGCTTGTAGCTCGACGAGGCGGTCTGCCCCTTCACCACGGCGTCGGCCTCGACGATCATCGCTTCGATCGTGTCGGGGAGCTGCACCGAGATCGGGCGCTCTTCCCACAATTCCATCACGACATCCATGCCGTCCTGCAGGAACGCCGCGGCGTCGCCCAGAATGCCCGCGTCGAGCGTGATCTGCTCGTAATTGATCTTGTCCATGAAGGTCAGGCTGTCGCCGTCGCGGAACAGGAACTGAAAATCGGTGGTGTCGAGCCGCACCTTCTCGACGCTTTCGGCCGAGCGGAAGCGGACGTTGTTCTTGCGCCCGTCGATCAGGTTCTTCATTTCGACCTGCATGTAGGCGCCGCCCTTGCCGGGCTGCGTGTGCTGAATCTTGACGGTCTTCCAGATGCCGCCTTCATATTCGAGGATGTTGCCGGGACGAATCTCGACCGCGTTGATCTTCATGGGAAGCTAGCCTGTGGAAAATGCGAAGGGGCGGCCTTTAGCGGTGGCGGGCGTCGCGGGCAAGCAGCGCACTGGACAGCGGCGCTAACGATGCGCACAGCTTAGCCATGCCGAGGGGGTTCGACACGTCTGATACGGTGCTGGGGTCGCCGACGCGCAACCTGATCGCGATCGTGATCTATGTGCTGGTCGTCGTGGTGCTCGCGACGATCGCCTATATGGCGGCGGGGTGGAGCCTCATCGACGCCAGCTACATGGTGCTGCTGACGGTTTACACCGTCGGTTACGGCGAGGTCCGCGCGATCGACACGCCGTATTTGCACACGGTCACCATCGCGACGATGGTGTTCGGGTGCACCGGCATGATCCTGCTGACCGGCGCGCTGGTTCAGCTCTTCACGCTGCTCCAGCTCAAACAGATTTTCGGGAGGGACCGCATGCAATCGCGCATCGATAAGCTGACGGGTCATGTCGTGATCTGCGGCTATGGCCGGATCGGCAACATGCTGGCGCGCGAAATGACCGCCGGCGGCAAGCCGCTGGTGGTGATCGAGCGCGGCGAAGCCAAGCTCGCCGAAGCCGAGGCCGCCGGGCACCTGTGCCTGATCGGCGACGCGACCGACGAAAATGTCCTGCGCTCGGCGGGCATCTTGCGCGCGCACACGCTGGCGACGGTGCTGCCCGATGATGCGGCGAACGTGTTCATCACGCTGTCGGCGCGCAATCTCAACCGCGATCTGGAGATCATCGCGCGCGGCGAAACCCCGGCGACCGAAAGTAAATTGCTGCAGGCCGGCGCCAACCACGTCGTGCTGCCCGCGCATATCGGCGCCGAACGGATCGCGCGGATGATCCTCTACCCCGCCAGCGCCGACATGACCGACGACGCCACGCTGACACAGGCGAGGAACCAGCTCGACGGGCTCGGGCTCGACCTTGAGCTGGTCCCCGCGGTCGAGGGCGCGACGATGTGCGGGCTGACCATCGCCGACGCCGAGCGGCTCGCCGCGGGCGCGATGTTCATCGTGCAAATCAATCGCGGCGGCGAACGGCACAGTCCGCGATCGGGGCCCGACGAAAAGATCGAGGCCGGCGACGAGGTTCTGATCGTGGTGCGCGATTCGACCCGCGCGGCGAAGACGCTGTTCAACACCAAATCGGAAATGCGCGTCGGACGTAACCGCTTCTAGCGTCCGCGCCGTGAGGGCATCGTGCTCCTGCGAACGCAGGAGCCCAGGGTTTCGAGCGAGTCGCCTGTGACTCTGGACCCCTGCTTTCGCAGGGGAACAAGGCTTAGCTCAACCCGCGGCAATCCGCTCTAGCGCGCGAAGAGCGGCTCGAACGCCCTGACCGCAGCCGCTTCATCGCCGCCCCACACCGCATTCGACACTGCGATGAAGTCCGCCCCCGCGGCGATCAGCGGCGCGGCGTTTTCCGGCGTGATCCCGCCGATCGCGACGCTGGGCAGTTCGAACAGCGCCGACCACCAGCTGAGGATCGCGGGCTCGGGGTGATGGCTCACGTCCTTGGTCGTGGTCGGATAAAAGGCCCCGAACGCGACATAATCGGCGCCGGCATCGCCCGCTTCCATCGCGAGATGGCGGCTGTCGTGGCAAGTCACGCCGATCTGCACCTCGGGCCCGAGCTCCGACCGGGCGTCGCGCACGTCGCCATCCCCCTGCCCCAGATGCACGCCGTCGGCGCCCAGCCGTTTCGCCAGCGCGACGCTGTCGTTGACGATGAACGCGACGTCATGGTCCGAACAGATGCGCTGAAGCGGCTCGGCGAGTTTGGCCGCTTCGTGCTGGTCGATGTCCTTCACGCGAAACTGGAACGCCGCGACCGGCCCGGCGTCGAGCGCGCGCGCGAGGCGATCGGCGAAACCGCCGCTCACGTCGAGCGGCGACACCAGATAGAGCTGGCACGCGGGCCGGCGCATGTCGCGCTTGAAGGCCTCGGCAAATTCGGGGCCGATCGGGCCGAGCAGGTCTTCGTTATCGTCCATGCGGGCCGCTGTAGTGATTTTCGCCGCGCTGTCAGCCCCGCCGCGACGGCGGGCGGCGCGGGGAATTGGCTTAAGTTGACACTAGCTTCACACTATCGCGATCGGTCTGCGGCGGAGCGAGCGGGCCGCGGTTCGGCGGTCGGAACGCGGCGACGTTGCCGCGCAAACACACTTCGCGGATCGTCCGACGAAAAAGACCAGCATCACGATGTCAAAGAACGATCCTACGCTCTCAAACGGAATCCAACTTTGCAAGCAATGTCTGAAATTGGGTGGGAAGCGGACGTTCGTGTCAATGCGTCAGTCGCGATTTATCTTTTCCGGCGAAAAAACGGAAGTGCCACCATCCCGATGATCCAAAGCGCAGGCAAAAACCACAGGTGCGCGAATAGCAAGTCGGCGGCGATGCCCTGACCAAGCAGCGACGGACTGTGCCGCAGTTCGGCGATGTAGCAACCGGAGCGGCAATGCCAGCCATATGTGTCAGGCCAACCAGTCTGCCTGCGTAACCATAGCCCGCTCATGAAGAACGCGATGAGAAGGCACAATGCAGGCACCCAAATCTTTGGACCAAGCACGATGGGGCGAGGCGCGATGGGCGAATCGCTCATGCTATCGGGTCGTCAGCTGCCATCGCGTGCGAAGCCGATCGGCGATGCGGCTTACAGCCCACGCCGCAGTTCACGAGCCAGCACTAAGGTCGAGCATATCAAGGTAGCGATCTCGAATGCCAACCAGCACCAGCGCCCCTGAATGAGCGAGGACCGCAGATTGAAGGTTGTCATCCCCGACACAAATAGCATTGCGCCCGCGTTGAGTCCCGGCCCTTTCATTCGACCTCCCGTCGTTCATGGTGGGCAGCTTCGCACGCGTCGAAAATGTCCGCAATGCGGTCGCTAGCGGTTATTTGGTCCAATCTGAACGCGATTGGCTCGAACTGGTGGAAAGCTCGTCCGTCATGCTGAACTTGTTTCGGCATCCATCGCGCCATAAGCAATTGAGTTGCCTGTCGAGACAGGGATCCTGAAACAAGTTCAGAATGACGGGGGCGGAGAACTCCAGCGTCCGCAATCGGGTCGAGCCTGCAGCGCCGATCCCCGTCAGTCGACAATCGCCAGCAGGAACCCGTCCCATTTCTTCACCCCGACCGTCTGCACCGCGGTCGAAGAAAGCCTCGGATCGGATGACAGCTTATCGAACAACGCACGCGTGCCGACGATCCGCTCATCATCGCTGTCGGCGTCGAGCACCCCACCCTCGCGGATCACGTTGTCGACGACGATCGTCGTGCCCGGCCGCGACAGGCGGACCGCATGATCGAGATACGCCGCGTTGTTCTGCTTGTCGGCGTCGATGAAGACGAAGTCGAACGGGCCGGTCAGCGTGTCGAGGCTGACGAGTGCTGGTCCAGCGATCACCGTCACGCGGTCCCCCAGCCCTGCCCGCGCGATATTCTCGCGCGCCACCGCGGCATGGTGCTGCTCGAGTTCGAGCGTCACCACCTCACCGCCTTCTGTCAGCGCGCGCGCCAGCCAGATCGTCGAATAGCCGCCGAGCGTCCCCACTTCGAGGATCCGCTTCGCCCCGGCCATCCGCGCCATCAGGTGCAGGAACTTGCCCTGCACCGGCGCCACCGCGATATCGGGCAGCCCGCTCGCGGCGCTATGCGCCAGCGCCGCGGTCAGCGCCGCGTCCTCGCCCAGCAACCGCCCTTCGACATAAGCATCGACCGCCGCCCAGCGCTCATCCTGTGGCTGGGTGCGCTCGACCATCGCTTACTCCGCGCCCTTGTAGATATCGATGATCCGGCCCAGCATCTTGAGCGCTTCGTCGCGTGGGCGCTGGAAGGTGTTGCGGCCGATGATCGAGCCGTTGCCGCCGCCGTCGCGAATGTCGCGCGCGTCCTGGAACACCGCGTCCTCGCCCTTCGCCGCGCCGCCCGAAAACACGTTGATGCGGCGCCCGGCAAAGCTCGACTGGACGACGTGCGCGACGCGCTTGGCCTGAGTCGACCAGTCGCCGTCCTTATACGCCGCGACGGCTTCCTTCTGCTCGATATGCGCGGTCGGCAGCTTGGTCTTGATGATGTGCGCGCCCATCAGCGCCGCCATGTGCGCGGCATAGGCACCGACATCGAGCGCAAGCTCGCCGTCCTTCGAGAGGTCGCCGCCGCGCGGGTACGACCACAACACGCTGGCGAGCCCGACCGACTTGGCCTGCGCCGACAATTCGCGGAATTCCTCGAGCTGTTCGAAGATCAGGTCGCTGCCGGGATAGATCGTGAAGCCGATCGCCGCGCAGCCCAGCCGTAGCGCGTCGTCGACGCCCGCGGTCACCGCCTGATCGATGCTCGTCGCCCAGCTGTTCGAGGAATTGCACTTGAGGATCGTCGGGATCTGCCCCGCGAACGTATCCGCCCCCGCTTCGAGCATCCCGAGCGGCGCGGCATAGGCGCTGAGGCCCGCGTCGATCGCCAGCTGGTAATGGTAATGCGGGTCGTACGCCGGCGGGTTGATCGCGAAGCTGCGCGCCGGGCCGTGTTCGAACCCCTGATCGACCGGCAGGATCACCAGCTTGCCGGTGCCGCCGAGTTTGCCGTGCATCAGGATGCGCGCGAGGTTCGCCTTCGTGCCGGGGCTGTCCGACTCATATTTGTCGAGAATGGCCTTGACCGTCGGCGTCGTCGTCATCGCTTGCTCCTGCGCAACTGTATGGCGCGGCTGTTAGCCAGCGTGCGGTCGCTCCGCAATGGGGCTGCATGCGTAGAACCGGTTGGAATGGATGCGATCGCCGATTGACGACATACCCGACTGGCCGCAAATTGGCCGAAGCAAACGGGGGCGCAAGGATGGCAAGCAAGATCAGCCGGTTGGTCGGCGCGGTGGCGCTGTTTGGTGTGCTGCTCGTCGGCGTCCCGGCGTCGGCGGGCGGCGGCAAGGTTAAGATCGGCGAGGCCGCGCCCGATTTCTCGATGGTGCTGGTCGATGGCTCGAAAGTCAGCCTCGCCGACCTCCGCGGCAAGGTGGTCGTGCTCAATTTCTGGGCGACGTGGTGCGTACCATGCCGCAAAGAGCTTCCACTCCTCGACACCTATTATGCCGCTCAAAGGGACGCCGGGCTGCGCGTATTCGCCGTCACGACGGAGGATTCGCTTCCACTAAGTCAGATGAAGAAGCTCTTCGCGGTGATGCGCATCCCGGCCGTCAAGCGAATCAAGGGACCGTATGACTGGATCGGCGGCGTGCCGACCAACATCGTGATCGGTCGCGATGGGAAAATTCGTTATGCGAAGGCGGGGTCGTTCGACCTCGACGCACTCAATGCGATCCTCGTGCCGCTGTTGCGCGAGCCCGTTCCGGCCGTGACTGGCTAAGGTCGCTCCTTGCGGCTGGCAAATGCGATTGGTGCGATGTCGGCGGTGGCGCTGGCGGCTGCAGCACCGTCAGCCGGTCCGCGCTTGCCGCAGGTTATGACCCTATCCGACGGCGTCAAACTCGATCTCGCGACGCTTCGCGGACGAGTCGTGATCGTCAATTACTGGGCGACATGGTGTCAGCCGTGCCGCGCCGAGATTCCGCTGCTCAATCGCTACTGGCGCGACCATCGTTCCGAAGGGCTGGTCGTGATCGGGGTCGCGGTCGATCCGGGTCGCGGCGGGCGCGGGCAACTGGTGTCGCCAGCCATTTCCTACCTACAGGCCGCGGACGTCGCCGGTCCCGATATCGGCGTATCTGCGGTCCCGATGAACTACGTCATCGGTCGGGATGGACGCGTGCGTTACGCGCGGGCGGCGTCGTTTTCGCCGCGCCGCCTGGACGCGATCGTCAGGCCATTGCTCGACGAACGCCCGGCCCTAGACCGATAGCGCCTTCACGCCGGGCAATTCCTTGCCTTCCATCCATTCGAGAAACGCGCCCCCGGCGGTGGATACGAACGTGATGTCGCCGGCCACGCCCGCTTGATTGATCGCGGCGACGGTGTCGCCCCCGCCCGCGACCGACACCAACGACCCTTCGCGAGTCAGCGCCGCCACGGTCCTCGCCAGGCTCATCGTCGCGGTGTCGAACGGCGGCGTCTCGAACGCGCCGAGCGGGCCATTCCACACCAGCGTCCGGCAAGTCTTGAGCACATCGCCCAGCGCCTCGGTCGCGGCCGGGCCGATGTCGAGGATCATCTCGTCATCCGCGACCTCATGGACGTTACAGGTCCGCAGCGAGGGCGGGTTGGCGGAGAATTCCTTCGATACGACAACGTCATAGGGCAGATGGATCGTGCACCCGGCCGTGTCCGCCGCAGCGAAAATCTCCTCGGCTGTGCCGGTCAGATCGTGCTCGCACAGGCTCTTGCCGACATTGACGCCGCGCGCCGCGAGGAACGTGTTGGCCATCCCGCCGCCGATGATCAGATGGTCGACGCGGCCGACCAGGTGCTTGAGCACGTCGAGCTTCGACGACACTTTCGCCCCGCCGACGACGGCCGCCACCGGATGCTCGGGATTGCCCAGCGCCTTGTCGAGCGCGTCGAGTTCGGCCTCCATCTGGCGCCCGGCGAATGCGGGCAATGCGTGCGCCAGCCCTTCGGTCGAGGCGTGCGCGCGATGCGCCGCGGAGAAAGCGTCGTTGACGTAGAAATCGCCGAGCGCGGCGAGCCGGGCGACCGTTTCCGGCGCGTTCTTTTCCTCGCCGGGATCGAACCGGGTATTCTCGACGATCGCGATATCGCCGTCGTTCAACGTGGCGATCGACGCAGCGGCGTCCTGATCGTCGATGAAGCGGACGGGACGACCGAGGACTTGCGAGAAATGTTTGGTCACAAGCGCAAGGCTCATGTCGGGGTTGCGCTGACCCTTGGGCCGCCCGAAATGCGATAGGACCAGGACTTTCGCCCCCTTGTCAGCCAGTTCGGCAACGGTCGCCACCGCCGCGCGCAGCCGCGTGTCGTCGGTCACGGCGCCATCGGCCATCGGCACGTTCAGATCCTCACGAACGAGCACGCGCTTGCCCGCGATATCGGCCATATCGTCCAGCGTTTTGAAGGCCCTGGTCATGTTTCCTCAATCCTGATCTCATCGCCGATCGCGATCGCGCCGCCGACAATGACTTTCGAACACGCCCCGCCGCGCCAATCCGGCAGCAGCGCCGCCTTCAATCCCGAGGCCAGCGCTTCCATCCGTTCGCACGGATCGGTTTCGCGCGTCACTTCGAGCACGACGCTCTCGCCGATCCGCAACCGCACCCCGGGCTTTTGCGGCAAATCGAACGCCTCGACCAGCAGATTGGCGCGTCGTTCCTGCCACGGTAGCGAATGGCCGACCTCCGCCATCGCCGCCTCCCAGTCGCCGCGCTCGATCAGCGTGACCTGACGCCGCCCGCGCCCGCCCGGCTTGATCGCGCCGCGAAAATCGCCGCTGATGCCGCCATCGACCGTCACGAGGACGTGATCGACAACCTCCATCGGCGCCTTGGGGAAGCCGTGGCGCGCGATCCCGGCCAGAATACCCGTTGAGCGCGCCACGCTCAGATCAGCGCGGCCATCGCCTTGGCGGTATCGACCATGCGGTTCGAGAAGCCCCATTCATTGTCGTACCAGCTGAGCACGCGCACCAGCTTGCCGTCGATCACCGAGGTCTCGAGGCTGTCGACGGTCGAGGATGCGGGATCGCCCTGAAGGTCGATCGAAACCAGCGGCTCGTCGGTATAGGCCAGCACGCCCTTCAATGGCCCGCTCTCGCTGGCGGCCTTCAGCGCGGCGTTGACTTCTTCCTTCGAGACATCGCGCGAGGGCGTGAAGGTCAGGTCGATCAGCGACACGTCGGGGGTCGGCACGCGGATCGCCGACCCGTCCAGCTTGCCCTTCAATTCGGGCAGGACCTCCGCCACCGCGCGCGCCGCGCCGGTGGTGGTCGGGATCATCGACATCGCGGCAGCCCGCGCGCGGCGCATGTCCGAATGGATCTGGTCGAGGATCTTCTGATCGTTGGTGTAAGCGTGAACCGTGGTCATCAGCCCGCGTTCGATCCCGAACGCGTCGTTGAGCACCTTGGCGACCGGCGCGAGGCAGTTGGTCGTGCACGACGCGTTCGACACGATCGTCATCGCGGCGGTCAGCTTGTCGTGATTGACGCCGAACACCACGGTCAGGTCGACGCCCTTGCCGGGCGCCGAGATCAGCACCTTCTTCGCGCCCGCATCGAGGTGCTTCTGGCAGCTTTCGCGGTCGGTGAAGAAGCCGGTGCATTCGAGCACGATGTCGACCCCCAGTTCCTTGTGCGGGAGCTTGGCGGGATCGCGTTCGGCGGTCACGCGGATACGCTTCCCGTCGATCACCAGATCGGAACCGTCGGCGCTGACCTCGCCCGGCCATTTGCCGTGGACCGAATCGCGCTTGAACAGGAACGCGTTGGATTTGGCGTCGCCCAGATCGTTGATCGCGACCAGTTCGAGACCGGTATCGCCCTGCGACAGCATCGCGCGAGCGACGAGCCGCCCGATCCGCCCAAATCCGTTGATCGCAACCTTCACCGCCATGTCCATGCTCCTGCGTCTGCCGGCGCGCGCGTTGGGGCCGGTCGGTCGCGGGTGCCTTTGGGGACGGACACGCGGCACGTCAACACTTGGGCACGGCGAATCGAGGTTGCCGTCCCCCCGGACAATGCTATTTCGTGTCGATGGCTGACACTTCACCGACGGATCGCATCGACGCCGCGCTCGCCCGGATTGAGCGCGCGATCGATAAGCGCAATCAGTCGGTCGAGGACCTCTCTCACCGGCACGACATGCTGCGTGCCCGAGTCGGCGACGCGATCGCCGCGCTCGATGCCTTGGGGGCGCGCAATGGCTGAGGTCACGCTGACGATCGGCGATCGCCGCCATAACGTCACCTGCCGCGACGGCGAAGAAGCGCAATTGCGGCGCCTGGGCGATATGCTCGATCAGCGCTGGAGCGCGGCGAACCATGCCTCGGGCGGGCTCAACACCGAGCGCACGATGCTGCTGATCGCGCTGATGCTCGCCGACAGCCTCGATGTCGCCGAGAACCGCCCCTCGGGCGATGGCGCGCCCAGCCCGGTGTTTCTGGCGCGGCTCGCCGAGCGGCTCGAAGGAATTGCCGACGCCCTTGAGAAACCGGCGCTAAGTGCCTAGGTTGGTCGGTGGCGGGCACTGCCCGGTACGAGCCTTTATTATCCCTGAGGCTATTCATCATCCAAGGGGGCTGTCCCTGCCCGGACCCTGGTCCGAAGCATATGGTCCCCACCTGACGTACCGTGCGTCAGAGGATAACCCGGCCAACGGCCACGGCGGTCCCGCCACCCGCGCAGCACGCAGGCAAATAGCCGCGCTATTTGCCAGACGCGCAAGCGCGGCCGGCGGGTCGCGCCAGCAGACCCGTCCGACGACGCGGCTTTGCCGCGGCGCGCCTCGATAATGACCGACAAGGCGACGCTACGCGCGCAATTGCGTAGCTCACGTGATGCATTCGTTGCCGCGCACCCTCCCGCGATCGTCGCACCACCACAGCTTCTCGAACGGCTGGAGCGCGGCCTTACGGTAACGTCGTACGTCCCGGTCGGCAGCGAAGCCGATCCCGCCTTGCTGGCGCGCGCCGCAGCGGAGGCCGGCTGCGTCATCGCCCTTCCCCACGTCACGGTGCGCAGCGAACCCATGCGCTTCCTCGAATGGGAAACCGAAGCGGCGCTGGAAGCTGGTCCCTACGGCCTCAGCCAGCCCGCTGCGAACGCAGCCGAACGACGCCCCGACATCATCCTGACCCCCCTCCTCGCGTTCGACGCGAAACTCAACCGGCTGGGGCAAGGCGCCGGCTATTACGACCGCGTCTTCGCGCGCTTTCCCGACGCCTGGCGCATCGGCGTGGCATGGTCGGTGCAACAGATCGACGATTTACCCGTGGAAGCATGGGACGTACGGCTCCACGCCGTGGTGACCGAACAAGGATGGATTGCATGACCGACGGCCCGCGCTGGCAGAAACCCGTCGGCATGCTCGCGATTGTCGCGATGATCGTTGTTTGGTGCATCGCCGTGGTCAGCCTGTCGCGCTGGGTCGGCGCGTGGCCCGTGCCGCTGCAATTGCTGTTCTACCTCGTCACCGGGATCGTCTGGCTGTGGCTGCTGCCGATGCGCCGCATGCTGAGCTGGATGGAGACGGGAAAGTGGAAATGACGGGCGGCTGGTGATAGATTTGCGAAGTGGAAGATCCGTTCGATTTCTTGCGCCTGACGCCCGAACAAGAAGCGGAAGCCGATCGCAGGGCGGAGGCCGATATCGCCGCCGGCCGTTTCGTGCCGCATGAGGAAGTGGTGAAATGGCTGAAGACCTGGGGCACGCCCGAGGAAGGCCCGCCGCCTGCGGAATGGTCGCGCTACTTTAGTCGATGATAACCGGCGCGACGCATCGGATTTAGAAAATCGACAGCGCCGCGGGCAAAGCCCGCGTCGTCGGTCGGAACTGCGTTCCGCCGGCCGAGCTTGTCGCAATGCGCGATGGCTTCGCCAGCGCGTCTTTTCGACTGCGCTATGGCGCGAGTGACGGGGCTCGAACCCGCGACCTCCGGCGTGACAGGCCGGCGCTCTAACCAACTGAGCTACACCCGCTTGGAAGCGTGAGGCGCGGCCACTAAGCGACCCTCCCCACCCTGTCAACCGATGCTTCGCCGTATCCCGAAACGACCGCGCTTTCGTTCGCTGACCAGCGTGCCGCGTTCGAACAGGAACCCGGCGATATCGGGCTTCCCCGCCGCGCCGATCACGGTCTGGATGATGATCAGCAGCGGCACCGCGAGCAACGCGCCGGGCGTGCCCCACACCCAGCTCCAGAAGCTCAGCGAAATGAGGATCAGCACCGGGCTGATCGTCAGGCGGTGGCCGACGATGAACGGCGTTACCGCGTTCGCCTCGACCAGATGACACCCGATCAGGATCGCAGCCGGCAACAAGGCGACCCAAATGTCGGTGAAGGTCATCAGCCCGCCAACCGCCAGCAACAACGCCGCGGCGATCGGCCCGAAATAGGGCACATAGTTGAGCAGGGCGACGATCCCGCCCCACATCAACGGATAGGGCATGCCGATCACCGACAATGCCCCGGCAACGATCAGTCCGAGGATGATGTTGATGACGGTGATCGTGCCCAGATACGCCGACACGTCGTCGACCACGTCCTGGATGACTCGCGCGGTCGCCATCGCGCCGCCGAAACTCTGTCGGCTGGTGATCGTCTTGCGCCGCGTCCGCGTCCACCCGGCGAGGAAGAAAAACACCACGAGCACCCCGAAAAAGACCTGAATGATCGCGGTCGGCGCCGATGTTGCCGCGAGTTCGAGCAACGAGCCGGGCGGCGCGACGGCCGCGACCGGGGTTCGCGCGGCGGGCGCGATGGTGAGGTGCGACACGGTGCGGTTGAGATATTTTTCGAGGCTGGCGTACAAATCCAGCAGCGGCGCCAGATTGGCCTGAATCCGGTCGATCCGTTCGGGCAGTTTGCGGAAGAATTCGATCGCGGGCACGACGATCGCCGCCAGCGCGACGTTCGCGGCGCCGAGAAAGATGATCACGCACAGCAACGAGGCGATCCACGACGGCAACCGCCGCCGCTCGAGCCATTCGAGTACCGGGACCAGCGCGATCGCGATCACCAGCGCGATTGTCACGGGCAGGAAGAATTCGGCCCCGGCCTTGAGCGCGAAGGGCAGCCCCACCAGCAGGCCGATCCCGGCGATCAGCGTCAGCGCCGCCAGCAACCGGTCGCGACGGTCATCGACCGGCTGCGGGTCCTCGCCGACGGGAAGCTCGATATGCTCGCGCGCTTCGGGCACGACCGCAGCCGCACCGCCGAGCGTCGCGGACAGGCTGGGGCTCACGCCGGGTTGATTACCTTCCATTGGGGTACCGTAGCGCCATTGGCGCGCAAAGTAATCCCGGCTAGATCGTCGAAATGCGCGAAAAACTGCTGGTTATCGACGAAGGCACGACATCGACCCGCGCGATGCTGTTCGCGCCCGATGGCCACTGTCTCGGCAGCCAGGCAGCCGATCTGACCCAGCATTATCCGTCACCGGGGCTGGTCGAACACGACGCCGCCGAAATCTGGAGCAAGACGCTGGCCTGCGCGCGGGCGATGGTCGAACTGGCGGGTGGGGCCGAGGCGGTGGCGGCGATCGGCATCACCAATCAGCGCGAGACGATCGCGTTCTGGGACAAGACAACCGGCGAACCGCTGGCCCCTGCCATCGTGTGGCAGGACCGGCGGACCGCGGACATGTGCCGCGACTTGAAGGCCGCGGGACACGAACCGACCGTTCAGGCGCGCACCGGGCTGTTGCTCGACCCCTATTTTTCCGGATCCAAGATCGGCTGGGCGATGGCGAACTGGCCCCAGCTGAGAGACGCCGGTGACAAATTGGCGGTGGGAACGATCGATTCGTGGCTGGTGTGGAAACTGACCGCCAAAGAGAACCGGGGCGGGCTGCACATCACCGACGCGACCAACGCCAGCCGCACCGCGCTGATGGCGATCGGCAGCGGGGATTGGGACGACGGGCTGATCGACCTGTTCGACGCGCCGCGCGCGGCGCTGCCGGAGATTGTCGACTGTGCCGGACATTTTGGCGACACGACGCTGTTCGGCGCCGCGATCCCGATCTGCGGGATGGCGGGGGATCAGCAGGCCGCAACCATCGGTCAGGCGTGCCTCGACCCCGGCCAGACCAAGGCGACCTTCGGCACCGGCGCGTTCGTCCTGACGCAATACGGCACGCGGCAGCCGACCTCGAAGAACCGCCTGCTCGCGACGATTGCGTGGCAGCTGGGCGGGCGACGCGCTTATGCGCTCGAAGGATCGGTGTTCGTCGCGGGCAGCCTGATCAAATGGCTGCGCGATTCGGTCAGGCTGATCGCCGACGCTGGCGAGACCGACGCGCTGGCGCGATCGGTCGAGGACAATGCCGGGGTCTATCTTGTCCCCGCCCTGTCGGGACTGGGCGCACCGTGGTGGGAAGCCGGAGCGCGCGGCAGCATCTCCGGCCTGTCCTTTACCGCGACCCGCGCGCACATCGTCCGCGCCGCGCTGGAGGCGATGGCACACCAGACGCACGACCTGAAGACCGCCTTTGCCGCCGACGGCGCGGCGTGGACCGCGCTCCGGATCGACGGCGGGATGGTCGCGAACGACTGGATGGCGCAGGATCTGGCGGATATTCTGGACGTCGAGGTCGAACGGCCCGTTTTTACCGAAACCACGGCGTTGGGCGCGGCGATGCTGGCGGGAGTCGGCTGCGGGCTGTTCAAGGACCTGAAGGACGCGGCATCGATGCGCGGCGACGTCGCCAAGTTTACCGCGACAATGGAGTCCGCCGCGCGCGATTCGCGCCTCGCCGGGTGGGACGTCGCGGTCAGATCAGTGATCGCCAGCGCGCGTTAAGGCGTGCGAATATGATCGTCGAAATAGAGGTAATCGGGCAAGAACTCGCCGGTCGTCGCCAGCCGCTCGAAATCGAGCATGGTGACCTGGCGGTCCGATACCTCGACCATCCCCGCTTCGCGCAGGACGCGCAGCGTCCGGTTGACATGGACCGAGGTCAGCCCGCACGCTTCCCCCAGATCCTGTTGCGTCAGCGGCCAGGCAAAGGTGTTGTCGGCCACCAGCCCGACCGACTCCAGCCGCGAATAGGTCTCACACAGCATATGTGCCACACGCCCGACAGCATCGAGCCGCCCCAGACGGAAAATCCATTCGCGGTGCATCGCGGCGTCGAGCAGCGTCGAGAACCACAGCACGCGCGCCAGATGCGGCATTCGCTCGACCAGTTCGGTGATCTTGTCGTGCGGCGCATAGGCGACGACGCATTCGCTCAGCGTGGCGATGTCGTGATCGAGCCGTTGCAGCGGATAGCCGTGCAGATCGACGAAATCGCCCGGCGTCTGGATGCTGACGAGCTGACGGTGCCCGTCCGATCCGTCCATGTACCGGCACATGAAGCCCGACACGAGGAACGTGCTGCGCGTCACCACATCGCCGCGACTGGTTACGACCTTGCGCCGCGGCAGCGTCACCGGTGCGGTCAGGATTTCGTCGATCGCCGTTTTCTCTTCGTCGCTCAGTTCGCGCCGACGGCGGCCTTCCAGGAATTTGTCGCTCAACATGCCGGGTCAACGCGCATCCGGCGGTAGAGTTCACGGGGGCGTAACGATTTTTGTGGGGAAGCCTTGGTTTGGTCACCGATTGCCGCGATAGCCGCAGCCATGAAGACCATCGGGATGATCGGCGGAATGAGCTGGGAAAGCTCCGCGCAATATTACGCGATCGTCAATCGCGCCGTCCGCGACCGGCTGGGCGGGGTGCATTCGGCAAAGGTGCTGATGTATTCGGTGGATTTCGGCGAGATCGAGATCCTCCAGCGGGCGGGCGATTGGGACGCGGCGACCGTTGCCATGATCGACGCCGCCCGGCGGCTCGAACGCGGGGGCGCCGATTTCGTGATGATCTGCACCAATACAATGCATCTGATGGCGGATGAGGTTGCGGCGAGCATCGACGTGCCGCTGCTCCACGTCGTCGATCCCGCCGCCGGTGCCATCGTGGATGCGGGACTGACGCGCGTCGGGCTGCTCGGCACCGCCTTCACGATGGAAAAGGCGTTCTACACCGACCGCCTCGCCGCCGCCGGGCTGGAGGTGATGGTGCCCGATGACGACGACCGGGGCGAGGTCCACCGCGTCATTTACGAGGAGCTGGTCGCGGGCAAGATCGAGCCCGCGTCGCGCGCCGCCTATCGCGCGATCATCGCCCGGCTGGTCGATCGCGGGGCGCAGGCGATCGTGCTCGGCTGCACCGAAATCATGCTGCTGGTCGATCAAAGCGACAGCGCGGTGCCGTTGTTCGATACCACCACGCTGCATGCGCTGGCGGCGGTCGATCTGGCACTCGCTTAGGGCACCGCGCGGTCGTCCAGCGTCAGTTGCAGGAACGCCAGATCGAGCCACCGTCCGAACTTGACCCCGACCTGCGGCAAACGCCCTACCTCCACGAAACCCAATGCCCGATGCAGCGTGATCGACGGCGCGTTGCCCGCTTCGATCCCGCCGATCATGGCGTGCAGCCCCATCGCTCGCGCCCGGTCGATCAGGTCGGTCAGCAGCGCGCGACCGATCCCGCCGCGATGGCGATGATGGTCGACATAGACCGAATGCTCGACCGTCAGGCGATAGCCCGAGCGCGCACGAAATTCGCCGAACGATCCGAACCCGACCACCGCCCCCTCGACCTCGGCGACGGTCACCGGCAACCCCGCGCCCTGCCGCGCCGCGATCCACGCTTCGCGCTCGGCCAGCGTCGATTCCTCTTCGCTCCACATCGCCGTCGTGTGGTTCACCGCATGGTTGTAGATCGGCAGGATCGCCAAGGCATCGGCCAGCGTCGCGTCGCGGAGGGTCACGGTCATCCCGCGACCCTAATCAGCCTGACGGATGATGGCCAGATCGCGCGGCATTTGGGGCGGCGACATTGACTCGCGGCACGAACCCCCGCTTCCTGCGGCAAACCGGGGGGTGACGATGACAGCAAGCGACCAGCCGCAGGTCATTACGCGCATGCAAGTGCTGGGCGTATCGCTCGGCAACGCGCTTGAGTTCTACGATTTTCTCGTCTTCACCTTCTTTGCGATCCAGATCGGGCAGTGCTTTTTCCCGGCATCGAACCCGGGGTCGAGCCGGTTGGCCGCTCTGGCGACCTTCGGCGCGGGATTCCTGACCCGGCCCCTCGGCGCGGTCGTGATCGGCGGCCTCGGCGACCGGATCGGGCGGCGACCGATGATGCTATTGTCGTTCGCGCTGATCGGGCTCGCCAGCCTGGGCGTAGCGGTGACCCCGTCCTATGCCACGATCGGGATCGCCGCCCCGATCATCATCATCCTGTGTCGGCTGGTTCAGGGATTCGCGCTGGGCGGGGAGGTCGGCAGCAGCACGGCCTTCCTGAGCGAAGCCGCACCCGAAGCCAAGCGCGGTCGCTACATTTCGATGCAATATGCCGGACAGGGTGCGGCGACCCTGACGGCGGGCGCGGTCGGCGTGGTGATCGCCGCGTCGATGAGCGACGTCGCGCTTGCGTCGTGGGGCTGGCGGATCGCGATGGGGATCGGCGTCGCGGTGCTGCCGATCGGTCTGATCCTGCGCCGCAGCTTGCCCGAAACGCTGCATCCCACCGTGTCGGCGACCCGCGCTCCGCCCATCGCGAGCTATGCCAGAGTCGCAATTTTTGCTTTTATGACAATGCTTTCCACCACGATCTGTACCTATGTCCTCAATTATATGACGACGTATGCAAAAGCGACGCTGCATATGCCGTCCAGCATCTCGCTGGGTGCGACGGTGGCGGTCGGGGCGGGCAATCTGGTCGGGGCCCTGATCGGCGGCGTGATGTCCGACCGACAGGGACGACGGCCGTGGATGGTCTGGCCGATGATCGCGTGCACCGCAGGTATCCTGCCCGGGTTCTGGCTGCTGTCGACCTATCCATCGGCGGTCATACTCTATGCGGTCGGGTTCGTGCTGCGGACGTTGTGCGCGACTGCCGGAACCTGCGCGCTGATCGCGGTCGCCGAATCGCTGCCGGCGCGCGTGCGGTCGGGGGCGCTGGCGATTCTTTACGCGGTTGCCATCTCGATCTTCGGAGGCAGTACCCAATTCGTCATCGACGCGCTGACGCAGTGGACGGGCAACCCGCTGGCGCCGGCCTGGTACATGTTCGCGGCGGCGCTGCTGGGCGTTGCCGCGATGGCCTTCGCGAAAGAAACCGCCCCGGCGCGCGTTAAGGTAATGCAGAGGTCCCGCGCCTAGGGACCGGGTGTCAGGAGACCCCAGCATGAAGTTCGTTACCCTCAAGTCGCGCGGCGGCGACTATCTGGTCGTGGTCGAGAATGTCGCGTGGCTGCGCACCGATGAGAACGGTCAGACCAAGGTCGGAATGGTCGGCGGCGATTCGCTGCTCGTCGCGGGAAGCATCGAGGACACCGCCGCGATCATCCTGGCGGGATGATCCCCGGCCCGTATTTTTCCGCAATCGACCGGCGACGCGCCGACAGGGCAGATCGAGCCGTGGTTGGGCGCGTCGATGGAGCTGGGTATGGGATCGTTATCTGAAGGCGAAGTCCGCGATTTCGCCGCCGTGGTGGTTGCCCGGCACGGCGACCGCGCGCTGGCGCACGTCGCCGAACGGATCGGCAGCATGATCATCGCCGGCGACGAAACCGGGGTCGCGACGTGGCAAGCGGTGGCCCGCAATATCGGCTGGACATTGGCGGTGCGGGTCTAGTTCCCGCCTTACCCGGCGCTGCACCGGACAATCATCTTGCCCGCGTTGAGGCCCGAGAACAGCCCGATAAACGCCTCCGGCAACCGGTCGAACCCGTCGACGATCGTTTCCTGATATTGGACCCGCCCGTCCTTCAGCCAGCCGGTCATGTCGTCCTGGAAGCGGTCGTTCAGCTCAACGAAGTCGCTCGCAACGAAGCCCTCCATCCGGATTTTGCCGTAGATCAGGTTGGACAGGAACCGCACCGGTTCACCCCCGCCGTTGTAGGTCGAGATCATCCCGCAGACGGGGATGCGCCCATGCACGTTCATCCGGCGCAGTGCGGCGTCGAGATGCGCGCCGCCGACATTTTCAAAATAGACGTCAATCCCGTTCGGGGTCGCGTCCTTTACCGCCTCCGCAAGCGGCTGAGTGTGGTAATTGATCGCCGCGTCGATCCCCGCGACGTCGCGCAGCCACGCGACCTTGTCGTCGCTGCCCGTGGTGCCGACGACGTAGCAGCCCTTGATCTTCGCGATCTGCGCGACGACCGACCCCACCGCGCCGGCGGCGGTCGAGACCATCACCTGCTCGCCATCCTTGAGCGCGCCGGTCACCAGCAGCCCGCCATAAGCCGTCAACCCGGTGCCGCCGAGCGCGTGCATGTAAACGCTCAAGGGGAGTGCAGGGTCGGCCTCCAGCAGCCGCAGCCCCTTGCCATTGCTGACGAAGCGTTCGCGCATCCCGGCGCCGTGGCGCACGAGGCTACCCTCGGCGAACCCCGGATGGCGCGATTGCACCACGCGCCCGATCCCGGTGCCGAGCATCGCCGCGTCGAGCGGCTGATCCGCCGCCAGCCGCGTGCGCATATAGGGATCGACCGATTGGAGCACCGCTTCGACCAGCAGTTCGCCCTCGCCGATGTCGGGCAGCGGCATCTCGACCAACGCGAAGTCGTCAAGCACGGGCACGCCGTTCGGGCGACGCACGAGGTGGATTTCACGAGTCACCGACATCGCGCTGATTCCTTTTGTTGCATTTTATGAGTCAGTTGCGCTTCCCCGGCGAAGGCCGGGGCCCAGTATCGAACGGGGTATTGAGAAGGGTGTGCTTCGCCTCATACCGATTGCAACTGGGCCCCGGCCTTCGCCGGGAAGCGTGGAGGGGAAGGCACACCACTGCCCCGGTCAGGCCGCCACGCTCGCACGGTCCTCGAACAGCCCCTTCAGATCTTTCTTCAGGATCTTGCCATTGGCGTTCCTCGGCAGCGTCTCGTGCACGAAGCGGATCGCCACCGGCGCCTTGAACGCCGCCAGCCGCTCGCGCACCCAGCCCTGAAGCTCGGCTTCGCTCGCGCTCGTGCCGGGGGCGAGGTGGACCACCGCCGCCGGTTCTTCGCCCAAGGTGCGGTGCGGCAGCCCGATCACCGCGCAATCGGTCACCGCCGGGTGCTCGTACAGCGCGTTCTCGACCTCAGACGAATAGATGTTCTCGCCGCCGCGGATCACCATGTCCTTGGCGCGATCGACGATATAGACGAAGCCTTCGTCGTCGAGCCGGGCAAGGTCGCCGGTGCGCACCCAGCCGTCGACGAAGGTCTCGGCGGTCGCCTGCGGCTTGTTCCAATAGCCCTTCACGATCATCGGCCCGCGCGCCCACAATTCGCCGACGTCGCCCACCGGGAGCACGGTGACGCCATCATCGGCGCGAATCTCCAGATCGGCGACCGCCACCGGCGGGCCGGCGCTGGTCGGGCGGTTGAGATAATCTTCGGACGAATGGCTGGTCACCGTCGCCATCGTTTCGGTCATGCCCCAGCCATTGCCGGGCAGCGCGCCGAATTCCTCGTAGATTTTCCTGACCAGTTCGGGCGCGGAGGGCGCCCCGCCATAGGCGATCGCCTCGATCGACGAGAGATCGTATTTGTGGCGATCGGGGTGCTCGATCAGCTGCCACGCGATCGTCGGCACGCCGCCGGTCAGATTGACCTTTTCGCGCTCGATGATCTCCATCGCGCGCACCGGTTCCCATTTGCGCATGAACACCAGGGTCGAGCCGCTGGCGAGCGAGCCCATCAGCGACGCGCTGCACGCGGTGACATGGAACAGCGGAATCACCGTCAGCCCGACGCGCGGAGTCGGATCGGGAATCGGCTCGCCACGCCGAATGTAGCTGCGCGCCGCCGCAAACCCGCCCGACAGGATATTGGTCATCAGATTGCGATGCGTGCCCAGCGCGCCCTTGGGATTGCCGGTCGTGCCGCTGGTGTAGAAAATCGTCGCGTCGTCGTCGGCATGGATGTCGGCACGCGGTCGTTCGATATCGGGCAGATCGGCCCAGCTCTTCGGATCGCCGATCATGTCTTCGAGCCAGATAGCCGGCGCGACGTCGCCGACCGCGCGGGTTACGATGACGTGTTCGACCTTGGGCGTCGCGGTCAGATGCGGTTTCACCCGCTCGTAGCGTTCGGCGTCGAGGATCAGGATTGTCGCGCCCGAATCGTTGATGCCATATTCCAGCTCGGCGCCGGTCCACCACGCATTGAGCGGCACCGCGATCGCGCCGATCGTGGTGATCGCGAAGAAGATCACCGGCCATTCGGGCAGGTTGCGCGTGGCGAAGGCGATTCGGTCGCCCTTCTTGACCCCCTGTTCGACGAACTTTTGCGCCAGCGTCGCGGTCGCGCGGTAATTCGCCTCATACGTCACGCGTTCATCGTCATGGATCGTGAACAACCGCTCGCCATGCGTGCGCGACAGGTCGAACAGCTGCCCCAGGTCGTTCGGCGCGTATTTCCAGACGCGGGTGGGCACCCCGCGGATCGTCACCGTTTCCATCTCGAACTTGCTGCCCGGTGCGGTTAATGCGGCGGTGGCGTCGGCAATCGATGCTTTGGGCCAGTTCGGGTCGAGCGCGATCAGGGGTTCGATAGTTGCTTGGGACGACACGGCAAAACTCTCCACGATTTGAATTCCGGGTGTTCCCGGCAATTTCCGCAACGTTAGAGTTGATTCGCGCGCCGCTCAAGGCAATAGGGATATCAAATTAGAAACAGAGGTATGGAAGAGCGATGCTGATGAAAGCGCCGGAAAAGCATGGCTTCGACGCCGTGCGCCTTGCCCGCATCGACGGGTTCCTGAAAGAGCGGTACCTCGATTCGGGTAAATTGCCGAACGTCCAATTGCTCGTCGCGCGCGACGGCGAGATCGTCCATTTCAGCAGCCAGGGCGCCGCGCGCGAAGGGTCGGACACGCCGATCGACGAGACCTCGTTGTTCCGTATCGCCAGCATGACCAAGCCGATCACCTCGATCGCGTTCATGATGCTGGTCGAAGAAGGACTGGTCGCGGTCGACACCCCGGTCCATCACGTATTGCCCGAATTCAAGGATATCGGCGTATTCGTCGCGGGCGGCGGGCCGGTGCCGTTTCAGACCAAACCGACCGAGCAGCCGATGCGGATGGTCGATTTGCTGCGGCACACGTCGGGGCTGACCTATGGCTTTCAGCACCGCTCGAACGTCGATTCGGCCTATCGCCACGGCAAGCTCGAGAATTGGCACGGCGATTACGATCTCGACGGCTTTGTCGGCGCGCTGGCGAAGATTCCGCTCGAATTCTCGCCCGGCGAGGCGTGGAATTATTCGGTGTCGACCGATGTGCTGGGCGCGGTGATCCAGCGCGTGTCGGGGATGAAGCTCGACGATTTCCTGCGCACGCGCATCTTCGAACCGCTCAAGATGGTCGACACCTTCTTCGACGTGCCCGCCGACAAGATCGACCGGCTGACCGATTGCTACACCTTCATCGCCGGCAAGGGTCGCGTGATGTACGATCGCGGCGCGGACAGCGCATGGGGCAAGAAGCCGATTTTCCTGTCCGGCGGCGGCGGGCTGGTGTCGACCGCGCTCGACTATAACCGCTTCTGCCAGATGTGCCTGAACGGCGGCGAGCTGGACGGCGTGCGGATCGTCGGGCGCAAGACGCTCGACTTGATGACGATCAATCACCTGCCCGGCAATTCGGACCTCAGCCACATGTCGCGCTCGCTGTTCAGCGAAGCCGCGCTGGCCGGGACCGGGTTCGGGCTCGGCTTTGCGGTCAATAAGGACCTCGCGCCGGGGATGGTGCAGGGATCGGTCGGCGAATATTATTGGGGCGGGATGTTTTCGACCGCGTTCTTCATCGATCCGGTCGAGCGGCTGAATATGGTGTTCATGACGCAGGTCAGCCCGTCGAGCCTCTATCCGGTCCGCCGCGAATTGAAGACGCTGATCTATTCGGCGCTGACCTAGCCGGGTGCTTCTGCGAAAGCAGGAGCCCCGAATCACACAGGGCGCCGCTTGCGGCCCTAGGCTCCTGCTTTCGCAGGAGCACAGTCAGGAGAGAAACATGACTTCCCCGATCACCACCGAACGCCATGGCGATGTCCTTGTCATCATCTCGAACAGCCCCCCGGTCAACGCGCTCGGCGCGGACGTGCGGATCGGGCTCGAAGCCGGGATCAACGAGGCCGCCGGAGATGCCAGCATCAAGGCGGTCGTGATCCGCTGCAACGGGCGGACCTTCTTCGCCGGCGCCGACATCACCGAATTCGGCAAGCCGCCGCGCGGGCCGGGCCTCGGCGCGGTGATCGACGCGATCGAAGCGCTCGACAAGCCGGTGGTCGCGGCGATCCACGGCACCGCGCTGGGCGGCGGGTGCGAAGTCACGCTCGGCTGCCACTATCGCATCGCGGTCCCGTCGGCGAAGATCGGCACGCCCGAAGTCAAACTCGGGCTGCTCCCGGGTGCCGGCGGCACGCAGCGCATTCCGCGCATCGCGGGGGTCAAGCTGGCGCTCGAAATGACCGCGATCGGCGATCCGATCTCGGCGAAGAAGGCGCTCGACGCCGGGCTGATCGACCGTCTGGCGGGCGAGGATTCGCTCGCCGCCGACGCGATCGCCTTCGCGCGGGAAATCGCCGACACGCGTCCCCTGCCCCGTGCATCGGAAAAGACCGCCGCCGCCGACCCCGAAGCGGTCGAGGCGTTCAAGAAAGCCAACGCGCGCAAGTTCCGCGGCTTCGACGCCCCCGCCGCCAATATCCGCTGCGTCGAAGCAGCGACCCACGGCACCTTTGCTGAGGGAATCGCGACCGAGCGCGAGGAATTCATGAAGCTGATGATGGGCAGCCAGTCCGCCGCGCAGCGTTACATGTTCTTCGCCGAACGTCAGGCCGCCAAGGTCGACGATATCCCCGCGGGCACCGAACTGCGCCCGATCAAGACGGTCGGCGTGGTGGGCGCGGGCACGATGGGCGGCGGGATTTCGATGAATTTCCTGAGCGCCGGGATTCCTGTGACGATCGTCGAAACCGCGCAGGACGCGCTCGACCGCGGCGTCGCGACGATCCGCCGCAACTACGAAAACTCCGCCAAGAAAGGCCGCTTCACGCAGGAGAAGGTCGAGCAGATGATGGGGATTCTGACCCCGACGCTCAGCCTCGACGACCTGAAAGACTGCGACCTGATCATCGAGGCGATCTATGAGAATATGGACGTCAAGAAGGAGCTGTTCGGCAAGCTCGATGCGATCGCCAAGCCGGGCGCGATCCTCGCGTCGAACACGTCGTACCTCAACATCGACGAGATGGCCGACGTGACCAGCCGCCCCGGCGACGTGATTGGGATGCACTTCTTCTCGCCCGCCAACGTGATGAAGCTGCTGGAGGTCGTGCGCGGCGCCAAGACCTCGCTCGACGTGCTCGGCACGGTGATGGCGCTGGCCAAGCCGATCGGCAAGGTCGCGGTGGTCTCGGGGGTGTGCCCGGGCTTCATCGGCAACCGCATGCTGTCGGCGCGCAACGCCCCCGCCAACGACATGCTGATGCAGGGCGCGCGGCCCGATCAGATCGACAAGGCGCTCAAGGATTTCGGCTTCCCGATGGGCGTGTTCGAAATGGGCGACCTCGCCGGGGTCGATATCGGCTGGCATCGCGACCCGAGCAAACAGGACACGATCCGCGAAGTGCTGTGCGCGCGCGGGCGCTGGGGGCAGAAGACCGGCAAGGGCTGGTACGATTATGACGAGAATCGCAACCCCACGCCCTCGCCCGAAGTCGCCGAGATCGTCGAGGATTTCCGCTCGCGCTCGAACCAGCCGAAGAAGGAGTTCAGCGAGGAGGATATCCTCGGCGCGACGCTCTATCCGATGGTCAACGAAGGCGCGAAGATCCTTGAGGAAGGCATGGCGCAGCGCGCGTCGGACATCGATACGGTGTGGATCTATGGCTATGGCTGGCCGGTCTATCGCGGCGGCCCGATGTTCTGGGCGAATCTGGTTGGGCTCGACAAGGTCGTCGCCGGGCTGGAGGCGAATGGCGTCAAGGTGTCGCCATTGCTCAAGGTCAAGGCCCAGGCGGGCGAGAAGTTCTGACTGCCCGTCGCCCCAGCGAAAGCTGGGGTCGCAGGCCGTATCGCCCATCGCCCGAGATCCCAGCTTTCGCTGGGATGACGGCTTAAAGGGAAGCAAGGATGAGCGAACTCCTGACCCGAACGACCGAACGCGGCGCGATCGACACGGCCAAGGCGATCCGCTCGGGCGAGACCACCGCATTGCTCGAAACCGACGCCGCAATCGCGCGGATCGAGGCGCGCGACGGGCCGATCAACGCGGTCGTGGTGCGCGATTTCGACCGCGCGCGGCAGCAGGCGCGGGAGATGGACCGGCGGCTGGCGGCGGGCGACAGCGCGTCGCTGCTCGGCGTGCCGATGACGGTGAAGGAAAGCTTCGACGTCGCCGGGCTGCCGACGACCTGGGGGCTCGAGACGGCGCGGGACTTCATCCCCACCGCCGATGCGGTCGCGGTCAAGCGATTGAAGGCGGCGGGCGCGGTCATTCTGGGCAAGACCAACGTCCCCCCGCTGCTCGCCGATCTGCAGGCGAACAACCCGATCTACGGTCGCACCAACAACCCGCACAATCATGACCGCGTTGCCGGCGGATCGTCGGGCGGCGCCGCGGCGGCGCTAGCGGCGGGAATGGTACCGCTCGAACTGGGCAGCGATATCGGCGGGTCGATCCGCGTTCCGGCCGCGTTCAACGGCGTGTGGGGGCATAAACCGACCTTCGGCGCGCTGAGCCGCGACGGACATTATTTCCCCGGCACCGATGGCGCCCCGGGCGAATTGTCGGTGATCGGGCCGCTGGCGCGCGACCCCGACGATCTGGCGCTGGCGCTCAACATCTTGAGCAACCACCCGCTCAAGCGCGCCGGCAATCGTCCGGCGAGCGACTATCGCGTGCTGGTGCTCAATTCGCACCCGTCGGCCCGCGTCGCCGCGCCGATCGCCGCGGCGCTCGATACCCTCGCCGACGCGCTCCACGATCTTGGCGTGCCTATCGACCGCACCAGCGACCTGTTGCCCGACCTGGAGGCGCAGCAGCGCGCCTATATGAAGATGCTCAACATCACGATCGCGCGCGGCGTGCCGCAAGAGGGATCGGCGCCGACGACGCTGATCGAATGGTTCGACCTGCGCGACGAACAAGCGCGCAACAAGCGCCAGTGGAACCGGTTGTTCGGGCAATATGACGCGGTGATCGCGCCAACCCTGGGCGTCACCGCTTTCCCGCACGACGCGACGCCGCTGGCGAAGCGTATTCTGGATGTGGACGGCGATCCCACCCCGTTCGGGCTGCAATTCGCGTTTCCCGGGCTCGCCACCTTCCCGATGCTGCCCGCGACCAGCGTGCCGATCGGGGTCGATCCCGACGGGATGCCGATCGGCGTGCAAGTGATTACCGACAGCTTCAACGACCACACCGCCATCGCGATCGCGCGCATGGCCAACCGGGTGATGACGTCATGACGGATACCGCCACCGCCGAAGCCCCCGCGACCGACCTGAGCGCGTTGAAATTCCGGCTCAATTTCTTCAAGCTGATCGTGCGCGATCTGGCGAAGATGCAGACCTTCTACACCGAGATGTTCGGGTTCGAGGAACGCAGCCGCTTCACCCTGCCCGCGCTCGAGGAAGTGATGCTCGCACTCCCCGGCGAACAGTTCACGCTCGTGCTCTACCGCCACACCGACGGGCGCGACGTGGAGATCGGCGGCGGCTACGGCCCGGTCGGGTTCCTGACGCGCGACGTCGACGCAGCCTTCGCCCGCGCGCTCGCCAACGGCGCGAGCGAGGTTTCGCCGCCGCGCGACATGGGCAGCATGCGGCTCGCCTTCGTGAAGGACCCCGAAGGCCATGAAATCGAAATGATCCAGTTCGTGAAACCGGCATAACCCGTCATCCCAGCGCACGCCGGGATCGCTTGCGAGGTCACCGCGCCTTCGCCAAAGACCCCAGCCTTCGCTGGGGTGACGAGAATTTGGAGACGTTTGAATGAGTGACACCGATCTCGACACCTTCCGCGCCGAAACGCGCGCCTGGCTGGAGGCGAATTGCCCGGCCGAAATGCGCGAGCCGGTGCGCAGCGACAAGGACGCGGTGTGGGGCGGGCGCGATCAGTCGATGCTGACCCCGGCCCAGAAGGAGTGGATGGACAAGATGGGCGCGAAGGGCTGGACCGTGCCCGACTGGCCCAAGGCGTATGGCGGTGGCGGGCTGTCGCCCGCCGAGACCAAGATCCTGCGCGAAGAAATGGCGGCAATTCGTGCGCGCAACCCGCTCAATTCGTTCGGCATTTCGATGCTCGGCCCGGCGCTGCTCAAATACGGTACCGAAGAACAGAAGCTCACGCACCTGACCAAAATCGCGCGCGGCGAGATTCGCTGGTGCCAGGGCTATTCGGAGCCCGGCGCCGGGTCCGATCTGGCCGGATTGCAGACCTCGGCCGAAGACAAGGGCGACCATTATCTCGTCAACGGGCAAAAGGTGTGGACGAGCTATGCCGATCAGGCCGACTGGATCTTCTGCCTCGTGCGCACCGACAAATCGGTCAAGCAGGCGGGGATCAGCTTCGTGCTGTTCGACATGCAGTCGCCCGGCGTTTCGACCAAACCGATCCTGCTGATCAGCGGCTATTCGCCGTTCTGCGAAACCTTCTTCGACAATGTGAAGGTTCCCAAGGAAAACCTTGTTTACGAAGAGAATAAGGGCTGGGACGTCGCCAAATATCTGCTCGGCCATGAGCGCGAGATGATCTCCGGCATGGGGCTCGGCTCGAGCGGCGGCAACCCGCTGATCGACGGCGCGAAAAAGACGGTGGGCGTGGATCGGGACGGCGATCTCGCCGATCCGCTGCTGCGCGCGCAAATCGCGTTGTTCGAGGTCCGCGCCAAGGCGTTCAACGCGATGTCGGAGAAGTTCATCGACGAATTGAAGGCCGGCAAGGCGCACCCCGCGCAGCCGTCGATGATGAAATATTACGGCACCGAGCTCAACAAGTCGCGCCATGAACTGATGATGGCGGCGGGCGGCTCGGACGCGCTCGAATGGGAAAGCGAGCGGTCGAACAAGGGCAGCGGCCCGCGCGCGTGGCTCAGGACCAAGGCCAATTCGATCGAGGGCGGCACCAGCGAAGTCCAGCTCAACATCATTTCGAAGCGGATCCTGGAATTGCCGGACCGGTAAGCAAAACCACCACCGTCACCCCGGCCTTGTGCCGGGGTCCACTCATCCACCAGCGCTTCAGCCAAGAGGCGCGGTGGACCCCGGCACAAGGCCGGGGTGACGAACAGGAATTATTCGATGCCTTTGTATTTGAACGACGAACAGGCGATGCTGCGCGATACCGCGAAGGATTTCGTGGCGGAGCACGCCCCCGTCAAACATATGCGCGCGCTGCGCGACGCGAACGACCAGACCGGGTTCAGCCGCGAATTATGGAAATCGTTCGCCGAAATGGGCTTCACCGGCATCCTGATCGGCGAGGACGATGGCGGGCTGGGGCTCGGCCATGTCGATGCCGGCGTGGTGCTCGAGGAGATCGGACGCAACCTGTCGCCCTCCCCGTTCCTGTCGACCGCCGTCGCCGCGGTCGAAGCGCTCAAGGGCACCGCGCAGGCCGCGCGCTGGTTCCCGGGAATCCTGACCGGCGACACCGTCGCGGCGCTGGCGGTCGACGAGCAGGCCAAGTTCCGCGATTCGGTCGGGCTGAAGGCCGAACGATCGGGCAACGGCTTCAAGCTGTCGGGCAGGAAGCAGTTCGTCACGCACGGCCACATCGCCGATCTGATCATCGTCGCCGCGCGCACCGCGGGCTCAGCCGATGACGAGAATGGCGTGACGTTGTTCGCGGTCGATAAAGGCGCGGTCGGCCTGACTGCCGAGGCCGAACGGCTCGCCGATTCGAGCCTGGCCGCGCGGCTCGAGTTCGACAATGTCGAGGTCACCGCCGACGCGGTGATCGGCGAAGTCGATGCCGGACGCGATCCGCTCAACCGCCTGCTCCGCGCCGGCCGCACCGGCGCGGCGTCTGAAATGCTCGGCGTGGGCGGCGGGGCGATGGATATGACGGTCGATTACCTCAAGCAGCGCAAGCAATTCGGCGTCGTCATCGGCACCTTCCAGGCGCTCCAGCACCGCGCGGCGCACCTTTATTCCGAACTCGAAGTCGCGCGCGCCGCGACGATGCGCGCGCAACAAATGCTCGATTCGGGCGCTGATCGCGCCGACGAGGCCGTGTCGGTCGCCAAGGCGATGACCGGGCTCGCCTCGATGCTCAGCGTGCAGGAAGGGCTGCAAATGCACGGCGGGATCGGGATGACCGACGAATACGATATCGGCTTTTACATGAAGCGTCAGCGCGTGTTGGCGGAGATGTTCGGCGATACCAATTTCCATGCCAACAAGATCGCGCGGGCGGCAGGATACTGAGTATCGTGCTCCTGCGAAAGCTGGAGCCCAGGGCCGCACGCGTCGTCGCCCGTCACTCTGGGCTCCTGCTTTCGCAGGAGCACTGCTAGGGAGCATCCATGGAAGACACGAAAGCATCCCACCCGAAACGCACGCCCGAAGAGCTCGTAAAGGGCCTCGTCGCGCTGCTCGATGTCGAGGAACTCGATACCGACCTGTATCGCGGGATGAAGCTGCCCGGCGGGCGCGGACGCGTGTTCGGCGGACAGGTGATCGGCCAGGCACTGCAAGCCGCGCAACGCTCGACCGAGGGCAAGGACGCGCATTCGCTCCACGCTTACTTCATGCGCGCCGGCGACGATGCTCTGCCGATCGTGTACCGCGTGGTGCGCGATTTCGACGGCAAGAGCTTCGCCAACCGCCGGGTAATCGCGACGCAAAACGGTCAGCCGATCCTCAACCTCGCCGCCAGCTTTCAGGTCGCCGAAGAGGGCTTCCACCATCAGGACGCGATGCCGCTCGATATTCCCGGTCCCGACGAGCTCAAGTCGGAAAGCGAACTCCGCGCCGAAGCCGCCGATCAGATGCCCGAGGAGTTCCGCGCGGCGTTCCTGCGGCGCGCCAGCCCGATCGACATCCGCCCGCTCTACCCGCGCAGCTGGTTTCACCCGGTCACGCGAGAACCCAAGAATTACAGCTGGTTCCGCGCGGTTGCTCCGATCGGGGGTGATCCGGCAACGCACCGCGCGGTGCTGGCCTATGCGTCGGACATGGCGCTGATGGCGACCAGCATGATGCCGCACGGGGTGAACTGGATGACGCCGGGGATGCAGTCCGCCAGCCTCGATCACGCGGTCTGGCTGCACGAACCGTTCCGCGCCGACGAATGGCTCCTTTATGCCACCGACAGTCCGTGGGCTGGGCATGGCCGCGGGATGAACCGGGGGCAGATCTTTACGCAGGACGGACGACTGGTCGCCAGCGTGGCGCAGGAAGGGCTGATCCGGCTGCGCACGCCGAAGGCTTAGATCGGACTGCCTTCATCGCTGACGTACAACGTCAAATCGCGATCGGTGATTTCCAGCTTGGGCCACGTGCTACGCCACGCGGCGATGTGTGGGCTCGCAAAATGAGCATTGAGCGCGGCGCGATCGAGCCAGCGTTCGACCACGTGGATCAGCGTGGGATCGAGAATGTCCTGTGCGTAACTGTACGCCAGACACCCATCCTCGGCGCGGCTTTCGGCCAACATCACCGCCATCGCCGGGCGCGCGCGGTCGATGGCCCCGTCGGGAATGCGGATGGTGCCCATAATTACCAGCACCTCAGCGCCCCAACAGGCTGCCGCCCTCGACCAGGATGACCTGACCGGTCGTATAGCTCGCGCGCATCAGGTAGAGATAGGCTTCGGCGGCTTCGGCTGGCGTGCCCGCGCGCGGAATCAGTTGCTTCGCGCTCATCGCCTCAAGCCGCCCGGGCGGCATTGCGTCCCAGACTGCGGTGTGGATCAGCCCCGGGCACACGCAATTGACCCGGATCGGGGCCAGTTCGACCGCCAGCCCGCGCGCGAGATGCTCGATCGCGCCCGCGGCCGAGGTCGACACGACCCCGCCCTTTTGCGGCAAATGCGCGAACGTGCCGTCGGTGATCGTCAGCGACCCGCCCACGTTCAATGTCGGTGCGCCATGCTTCGCCAGCGCCAGCGCGCCCCAATAGCGCACGTCGAACGCCGATCGCGCCGCCTGCAGATCGAGTTCACCGAGCGTCTTGCCGCGCACCCCGCCCCAGTCGCCCGCCGTGGTCACGATGTGGTCGAACTTCCCCGACGCCGCGAAAAACGCTGCAAGATTATCCTCGTCCCTGACGTCGATCACCGCACCGGTCGCGCCGAGCGTCGCCGCCGCGGCAGTGACCCGCTCGGCGTTGGTCGATCCGATCACCACGCTGGCGCCGTCGGCGATCGCCGCCTCGGCGACGGCATAGCCGATCCCCGACGCGCCGCCGACGATCAGCACCCGTTGACCGGCGAGGCTCATACCGCAGGCTTCCCGAATTCCTGGCGCGTGACCGGGTGGCTCGACGACAGGCCGCCATCGACCGCCCAATGCTGGCCGTTGACATAGCTGGCGTCGTCGCTGGCGAGGAACAAAGCGACGCGCGCGATTTCCTCGGGCACGCCAGCGCGCTTGAGCGGGTTGAGGCGTCCGACCTTGTCCATCTTGTCATGCTCGCGGGCATATTCGAACACGCGCGCGGTCATGCCGGTCTCAATCAGCCCGGGGCAGATCGCGTTGACGCGGACGTTGGTGCCGGTCAGTTGCTGCGCGGCGGTGGTGACGAGGTTGATCACCCCCGCCTTCGACGCCGAATAGGCCGCGCCGCCCGCCCCCGAGCGGATTCCAGCAACGCTGGCGGTGCAGACGATCGCGCCGCCGCCACGCTTGATGATCTCCGGCGCGGCGTGCTTGATCGCGAGGAACGGGCCGATCAGATTGACGCGCAGGACCTCTGTCCACAGCGCGACCGAAGAATCGAAGATGCCCTCGATCCCGCCCGAGATGCCGGCATTGGCGTAGATGATGTCGAGCCCGCCATAGTGCCTGACCGCCAGCGCCACCGTCTTCGCGACATCGTCCTCATCGCCCGCGTCCATCTGGATCGCTGTGGCGATCCCGCCGGCGGCGGTGATCGCCGCGACCGTCGCGTTGACCGCATCGGTCTTGTCGGCGGCGATGACGCTCCCGCCCTCGGCCGCGAACAGGGTCGCGGAGGCGCGGCCGATGCCCGATCCGGCGCCGGTGACGATGATCGATTTACCCGTGAACCTTGCCATGTCTCACCCTCTCAAAACGCCCGTCAGATCGTCACCCCGCCATCCATCACGATGACCTGCCCCGTGGTAAACGCCGCAGCCCTCGACGCCAGGAATACCACGCCCCCGGCAATGTCCTCCGGGTCGCCGATCCGGCGCAGCGGGACGCGCGAATTGGCGGCTTCGATCCGCTCCGGGTCCTCCCACAGCGCGCGCGCGAAGTCGGTCTTGACCAGCCCCGGCGCGATGCAATTGACGCGCACGTTATCGGGGCCGAATTCGTGCGCCAGATTGCGCGCGAGCTGCATATCGGCGGCCTTGGAGATGCCGTACGCGCCGATCACCGGCGTCCCGCGCAAGCCCCCGATCGACGAGACGATGATGATTGCCCCGTCCTTGCGCGCGCGCATTTCGGGCGCGACCATCGCGATCAGCCAGTGGTTGGAGACGATATTGTTGTCGAGGATCTTGCGGAACTGATCGTCGCTGATCTCGCCCTGCGGCCCATAATAGGGGTTCGACGCGGCGTTGCAGACAAGGATATCGATGGGCCCGAACGCCGCGCGGGTTTCGTCGACGAGATGCTGGAGCGCGTCCTTGCTCGAGATATTGGCGGCGACCCCGATCGCGGTGCCCGCACCATATTTGGCGTTGATCTCCGCCGCGACCTCATCGCACGCATCCTGCTTGCGGCTCGAGATGACGACCTTGGCGCCGTGTTCGGCCAGTTCGAACGCGCTGGCCTTGCCGATCCCCTTGGTCGAACCGGTGATGATGGCGACCTTGCCGGTCAGATCGAACAGCGACATTCCACTCTCCTTCTGCGTCGCGCTCCTGCGAAAGCAGGAGCCCAGAGTAACTCTGTCCGGGCCTTTGTGGTCCTGGGTTCCTGCTTTCGCAGGAACACGGGATTTACGCCCCCGCCTGCTGCGCGAAGCCCCACGCCGCGTCGGCCAGCCGGTACACGCCCGCCGCCGATTTTTCGGCCTGCGCGCTCGATGCCGTCCCGTCGACGATGCGCTTCTTAATGCCCTGGACGATGCCCGTCAGCCGGAACAGATTGTACGCGAAATACCAGTTGAGGTCGGGCACGCCGTCGCGCCCCGTCGCCGCGCAATAGCGCGCGGTCATGTCCGCGATCGTGGGGATGCCGGTGTCGGCGCCGGTCTTGCCTTTCACCCCCGAGCGGCCCTCGGGCTCGGTCACCCAACTCATCAGGAAATAGCTGAAATCGGCGAGCGGATCGCCCAGCGTCGACAATTCCCAGTCGAGCAGCGCGATCACGCGCGGCTCGGTCTTGTGAAAGATCATATTGTCGATGCGGTAATCGCCGTGGACAACCGACGTGCGCGTCTGTTCGGGCACGGTGCGCGTCAGATACTCGATCAGATTCTCGACCGCGGGCATATGTTCGGTTTCGGACGCGCGATATTGCTTGGTCCAGCGCGCGACCTGACGCTCGAAATAATTGCCCGGCCGGCCATAGTCGCCCAGCCCGGCCGCGACATAATCGGTGGTGTGCAGCGCCGCCATCGTGTCGCACATCGCATTGTAGATGCCGGTGCGTTCCTCGGGCGTGTAGTCGGGGAGCGTGCCATCCCACAGGTTGCGCCCGTCGGCGAAGCTCATGACGTAGAAATCGGTGCCGACAATGTCGGGATCGGTGCACAGGCCATAGGGCCGCGCGACCGGGAAACCCGTCGGGTACAGCCCCTCGATCACGCGATATTCGCGATCGACCGCATGCGCCGAGGGGAGCAAATTGCCGAACGGTTTGCGCCGCAGGACGTACTGCCCCGACGGCGAGTCGATCTTGAAGGTCGGGTTCGACTGGCCGCCGGCGAATTTGCTGTACGTGAGCGGGGCTTCGAACCCTTCGACATGGGCCTGCATCCACGCGGTCAGCTTGGCCTCGTCGAGCCGGTCCTTTTCGGGGACCGCGATCGTCTGGGGCGCGGCGTCGGGGGCGGTGGCGGCGCTCATCTCAGCCGAACTCGATCACGCTGCGCGCGGAATCGCCCTTGCGCAGTTCGTCGAACGCGTGGTTGATCCGCTCGATCGGCATGCGTTCGGCGATGATCGTGTCGAGGTCGAGCAACCCGCGCATGTAGAAATCGACCAGCCGCGGAATATCGACCGGGAAACGATTGCCGCCCATCAATCCCCCCTGCAATTTCTTGCTGCCGAGCAGATCGAGCGCCGACAATCCGACCTGACTGCCCAGCGGCATCATGCCCAGGATTGTCGCGGTGCCACCACGGCGCAGCACCTTGACCGCGGTATCCGCCGACGCTTCGCGCCCCACGGCTTCGATCGCATGGTGGACGCCGCCTTTGGTCAGTTCGATCACCTCGGCAATCGTGCCCTCGGCGGTGCCGTCGAAGCTGTGCGTCGCGCCGAGCTTCTCGGCCAGCGCGCGCTTCTCCGCCACCGGATCGAGCGCGATGATCTTGCCCGCGCCGGCGATCTTCGCGGCGTTGACCGCCGCCAGACCGATCCCGCCGCAGCCGACGACGCAGACGGTTTCGCCCGGCGTGACCGGGCTGCAATTGAAGATCGCCCCTGCGCCCGTCGTCACCGCGCAGCCGAGCAACGCGGCACGGTCAAGCGGCATTTCGGGGTCGATGGCGACACAGGCGTGCTCATGCACCAGCATCATCTCGGCATAAGCCGACAGGTTGAGCATCTGATGGACCGGCTGCCCGTCGAGCGTGAGCCGCGGCGGCGCTCCCTTGGGGCGCTTGGTTTCGCTGCTGATGCACAGCGACATCCGCCCGGTGATGCAGAATTCGCAGTGACCGCAGAACGCCGACAGGCACGTGACGACGGCATCGCCGACCTTCACGGTGCGCACTTCGCTGCCCACCGCTTCGACGATTCCGGCGGCTTCGTGACCCGGGATCCCGGGCAGCGGCGTGGGATACGCTCCGTCGACGAAATGCAGGTCCGATCGGCACACCCCGCACGCCACCGTCCGGATCAGCACCTCGTGCGGCGCCGGATTGTCGATCGTCACGTCGCAGATTTCGAGCGGTTTTTTGGGCTCGAACAATACGGCAGCTTTCACGCTTCATTCTTCCTTTTCGTCACCCCGGACGTAGTGCCGGGGTCCGCCTTGCCAACGCGATGACGGTAATTGTTGCACAGCGGACCCCGGCACAAGGCCGGGGTGACGGCGTTGCGGTTTAGCGGCTGACCCCCAGGTCCCCGCTCGACATCCGGTCCTTCTTGTATTCGCCATATTTGCCGAACTCGTTGCGCGCGATGGCGCGCGCGTGGACTTCGTCGGGCCCGTCGGCGAAGCGCAACGTGCGCATCGCGGCCCAGGCATGCGCCAGCCCGAAGTCCTGGCTGACCCCGCCGCCGCCATGCGCCTGGATCGCGTCGTCGATGATCTGCAGCGCCATGTTGGGCGCCTGCACCTTGATCATCGCGATTTCCTGCTGCGCCGACTTGTTGCCGGCACGGTCCATCATGTCGGCGGCCTTCAGGCACAGCAGCCGGGTCATCTCGATATCGATGCGCGCGCGGGCGACGCGCATTTCCCAGATCGAGTGATCCGAAATCGGTTTTCCGAAGGCGACGCGCGACTGGAGCCGCTTGGCCATCGCCTCGATCGCGGTTTCGGCGACGCCGATCGTGCGCATGCAGTGATGGATCCGCCCCGGCCCGAGCCGCCCCTGCGCGATCTCGAACCCGCGGCCCTCACCCAGCAGCAGATTCTCGACCGGCACGCGGACATTGGTCAGCGACACTTCGCCGTGGCCGTGCGGCGCGTGATCATACCCATAGACCGAAAGCATCCGTTCGATCTTCACGCCGGGCGCGTCGAGCGGCACCAGAATCTGGCTTTGCTGCGCGTGGCGCTTGGCCTCCGGGTTGGTCTTGCCCATCACGATCGCGACCGAACAGCGCGGGTCGCCGACGCCCGACGACCACCATTTGCGGCCGTTGATGACATAGTGATCGCCGTCGCGAACCATCGACGTTTCGATATTGGTGGCATCCGACGACGCGACCGCGGGTTCGGTCATCAGGAAGGCCGAGCGGATCGTCCCCTCCATCAGCGGCTTCAGCCACTTCTGCTTCTGCTCCAGCGTACCGTAGCGATGAAACACTTCCATATTGCCGGTGTCGGGGGCCGAGCAGTTGAAGCATTCCGACGCCCAGCCGACCTTGCCCATCTCTTCGGCGCACAAGGCATATTCAAGGTTGGTCAGCTGAGTTCCCTCGAACTCGAACGTCTCATCGACATGGACCTGCCCCGAATGCGGCGGCATGAAGAAATTCCACAGGCCCTGCGCCTTGGCGATCTCCTTCACTTCCTCGATCACCGGGATCACTTTCCAGCGGTCGCCGTCGTGCGACTGCTCGTGATACAGGTGATTGCGCGGGATGATTTCCTTGTCGATAAAGGCCCTCACACGGTCCCGAAAATAGGTTTCGCGCTCGCTCAGTGTGAAGTCCATGTTTGTCTCTCCTGTGGCTTTCGAAATATCGCCTAGACCGTACCGCTTATTCGGTAAAGCCGTTGAATCCTCTTTTGCAGTACGGGTCCCAAGCAGGAAAACACGTAGATACGCGGATGAAAGCGCTGGCTCTGTGTGACGAAACTGTTAAGCTTCCGCGATGGGGCAAACCGAAGCAGCAGAATTGGAAGATGTGGCAGGGACGAAGCGTTTCAGAGCGAAACGTAATGCGATCCTGGCGGCGGCCTCCGAAGCGATCAACGAACAGAGCGCGAAGGGGATGACTTTCGCCGATGTTGCACGCCGCGTCGGCCTCAACACGACCAGCGTCACCTATTATTTCAAGCGCAAGGAAGATCTCGCGCTCGCCTGTTTCGAACACACGTTAGAGACTTTGGGGGAGATGCTGGATACTGCGCAGGCCGAAGCAACGCCGGAAGCGCGCGTTGCCAAATATCTGTCGCTCAACATGGACCGGTTCGCGCGGATCCGCGAACATGACGAACGCCCGCTGGCGTCGCTCAGCGATCTGCGCGCGATGGAGGAACCGATGCTTGGCCGGCTGATGGCCGGTTGGCGCGACGTGTTCCGGCGGACGCGCGCCTTATGGGGCGACGACGACAGTCGCCAGATCAAGGACCTGAACGGCGCGCGCGCGCACGTGCTGCTCGAAAACACCTTCTGGATCCCGGCGTGGATCAATCGCTACGACCTCGACCAGTTCGGGCGGGTCGAGGCGCGGTTGATGGACATGTTCCGCCACGGGATCGCCATGCCCGGCGCGCGCTGGGACCCGACGGTCCTCAATCTCGAACATGAAGAACATGAGCCGGGGCGCGAAGCGTTTCTGCGCGCGGCGACGCGGCTGATCAACCAGCTGGGGTATCGCGGCGCGTCGGTGCAGAAGATCGCGTCCGAGCTCAACGTCACCAAGGGCAGCTTCTACCACCACCTCGACGCCAAAGACGATTTGGTCATCCAATGCTACAAGCGCAGCTTCGACACGATCGTCGAAGCGCAACAGGCCGGCGACGATGCGGGCGGCGATTGGTGGCACCGGCTGTCGAGCGTCATCGCCACCTTGCTCGACGTGCAGTTTTCGGAACGCGGCCCGCTGTTGCGGACCACCGCGCTGACCGGTCTGCCGCGCCCGGTGCGCCAGGCGATGATCGACCGGTCGAACCGCATCGCGCGGCGCTATGCCGGGATGCTGTCCGACGGCGCGGCCGAGGGGTCGGTCCGCGCGGTCGATCCGCTGATCGTCAGCCAGTCGCTGATGGCGCTGCAAAACGCCGCGTTCGACATGCGCAAATGGGCGAGCACGATGCCGCGCGACCGCGCGGTGGCGATGTACGCCTCGACGCTCTCGTTCGGGCTGTTCGACGATCGCGCGGCGGGGGTTTAGCCGGCTGCCTTCATCCCGTTCTGCCGCTTGAGGAGAACCCCCGCGCGCCAGTAATGGAAGATCGCCCAGGGCGTGATCGCGGCGAAGATGAACATCGAATAGCGCAGCGATTCGGTGCCGTAATAGGGCTTGAGCAAGGTGCTGACCCCGCCGACCAGCGCCGGCCCCAGTCCCAGCCCGATCAGATTGTTGACCAGCAACGCGATCGCCGACCACATCGCGCGCTGTCTGATCGGGGCTTCGGCCTGGATCAGCGAGAAGGTCGGGCCGAGGTAGCAACTGCTGAAGAACAATGCCGCCATATAGGCGAGCACGGCGACGGTGACGTTGCCGGTCGAATAGAACAAAACCATCATCGGCAAGGCACAGGTCTTGAGCACCGCGACCATCGTCGCCTGGACATGCAACCCGCGGCCGCGCGCCAGCGCGTCGGCCAGCTTGCCGCTGCCGATCGTCCCGATCAGGATCACCAGCGCCGCCGCGGGCGCGACTTTCCACGCGATATCGAGCGGTCCGAAGCCAAAGGATCGCTGAAGATAGCTCGGCCCGAACTGGGCATGGCCGTATCCGATCATCGACGTCAGCGTGAACCCCATGATCAGGTGCATCGCGGCGGGGTTGGCGCGCAGTCCGCGGACGCTGTCCATCAAGGTGGGACGCCCGTCCTCCATCGCCATCTGCGCGTCGGACAGGCCGCGTTTCGGCTCGGGCACCACCGCCCAGATGATCACCGCCAGCAACAGGCCCGGCAGCCCGACGACATAGAGCGCCGCGCGCCAGCCATAGAAATGCAGGATCGTCCCCCCCAGCACCGTGCCCATCGCCGCGCCCAGCCCCACGCCGAGCGAATAGATCGCCATCGCGCTCGTCCGCTTTTCCGGGGGATAGAGGTCGGCGATGATCGAGTGGCTGGGCGGGCTCGACCCCGCCTCGCCGATCCCGACGCCGATTCGCGCGCCGAGCAATTGCCAGAAATTCATCGCCAGCCCGCCCAGCGCGGTAAATCCGCTCCACAGCGCCAAGGCGATCGAGATGATCTTCACACGGTTATGCCGGTCGGCCAGCCGCGCCACCGGAAGTCCGAGGCCGGCATAGAAAATCGCGAACGCGGTGCCGCCGATGATCCCCATCTGGAAATCGCTGACATGCAGGTCCTTGATGATCCCTTCCTGCAGGATCGCGAGGATCGAGCGGTCCATGTAGCTGAAGAAATAGGCGACAGTCAGCAGGAACAGGGTGATTCCGCGGCGCTTGATCGCCAGCACCGATTTGATTTCGGGGAGGTCCGTCGGGGAGGACACGGGGGGCGGCCTTTCGTTACGCGATACACAAAAATCGCCCCGCCGCGCCGATGCGGCGCGACGGGGCGGGCAGGTTTTCAGTCGGTCAACGGATCAGAACTTGGTCGAGACGCCAAGCTTGAACATCCGGCCGAACGCGTTGCCGACGAACGGTTCGTAGTTATAGTCCTCGCGTGCAAACGGAGGCTGCGCGTCGGTGATGTTGAACACGGTGCCGGTCAGCACGATGTTCTTCCACGGCAGCCTGATTTGCACGTTCAGGTCGGCGGAGACGTATTTCTTGAGATCCGCGCCGGTCAGGATGCTCGCGGCATTGGTGACCGCGCCGGTATCGACGCAGGCCGTGCCTGCCGCCACACCGGCAGCCAGCCCCAAAGCGCAGTTAGGCGCAAACGGACCCGACCGCGTGTCGTACCGCTGATCGTGCAACCCGCTGGTATAATTGACCGTCAGGCGCGCATCGATCGGCCCCGTACCCAGGTCGATATACCCCTGCCCCTTCCACTTCGACACCGGATAGAGCGTCGACTGATAATTGAGCAGCCCGACCCCGTCGAACGACGCGGCGACCTGAGTCCCTTCGACCGAGATGGCGCTGATCCGGTTGTGCAGCGTGAGCGTGATGTCGACACCCATGCCGAACCGGACCTGCGAGCCGAGGAACTGGTTCGATTTGTAGTTGGCACTGAAGTCGAGCCCGTCATTGCGCAACGTCGCGCCGTTCTGGAGCACGGTCTTGACGCGCGAAATGTTCGCCACCGTCGACCCGGCGGCGCACGGAAGCCCGTTGGCAAAGGTGAAGCGAGCGGCCAGCGCAGTATTGGTCGCACAGGTGTTGGCAGCGCCGGTCGGGAACAGGGTGGCCACCATCGCGCTCAGCGGATCGCCCACAATAACGTTCGACAGATCATAGCGGAAATAGTCGAGACTGGCGTGGAAACCGCCGAACTTCAGAAGGACACCGCCCGAATAATTGTTCGACTTTTCGGGGCTGAGCGCCGGGCTGCCATACACGTCGACCGGCTTGAAGGCCGTGCCGATCAATTGCAGCGAGGTGACGAAGCCGTTGGTGAGATTGGCCAGCGTCGGACCGCGGAAGGTGGTTCCCCAACCGCCGCGTAGCGCCAGGAAGTCGGTGACCTGCCAGCGCGCGCGGATCTGCGGATCGGTGGTCGAACCAACCGATCCGCCGTAATCCTCGTACCGGATCGCGGCCTGGACGTTGAAGCCGTCGAAAACCGGCAGCTGCAATTCGGCGAACACCGCTTTGACGCCGCCCCTGAGCGAGCTGTTGGCGCCAGTGCCGAGGAAGGCGAGCGCGCCATTGGCCGGGCTGGGCCCGGCACCCGAGGTCGTCGCGCAAGCGGCGGGGTTGGTGTTCCCGGTGACCGGCGTGTCGCGGCACGGATTGACCGCGATATTGCTGTTCGCCCCATATTCGGTGTCGAACCAGTTATAGCGATATTGCGCGCCGACGCCGAACTGAACGTCGCCGCCCGGCAATTTGAGCCCGGTCGACCCGTTCACGTTGGCGTCGACCACGAATATCTGAGAATTGACCTGCGTGGTGCCCTTGACGAAGAACCAGTCGGTCAGCTCCTTCGAATTGGCGAGCGATGCCTGGCCCTGCGGGTTGGTCGTGCCGTTGACCGCCCCCGCCGTCACGGCATTGCCGAACGGATTGAGCCACATGCAGCCCCCGACGCCGGGCGTCCCCGTGGTCGGGTTGCAGTTGGGGCCGCCCAGACCGCGCAACGCCAACTGAACACGGTCGCCGAACGAGTCATAACCGTCGGTATAGCGGTAATATTGATGATAGGTCGCCGACAGGCTGTACTCGATTTTCGGTGCAATCTTACCGCTCAATTCGGCCGTGAAACGCATCGATTCGGACTTGCGCATCCCGCGTGCCGATCCGGTCTCCTGCGGATCGTTCAGGGTCGATGGGTTACCGCCCGCCATGTACGGGCGATACAGCAGGAGCGGGAACACCGCGCCGGTGGCCGCCGCACCCGCGCCAGTGAACTGAGCCGGATTGGCCGCCTTATACGCGATAAAACCTGGGTTGCTGGCGGGCACGTAGAAACCCGTCCCCCCCAGATCCAGGCCCGGGCTGACCGACGCCGCCGATGGCGCCTGTGTCAGGATATAGGATGGCGACGTCAGGTAATGCGGTACGGTGCTGCGACCGTACAGCGCGGTCACTTCGAACTTGCTACTGCTCGACAGGTCGACGGCGACGTCGACGAACGCGGTGATGCGCTTTTCCAGATCGGACAGCGCGTCGAACGCGGTATATTGCGTGATGCATCGGCCATTGCTGACGTTGACGTACCCGCCCAGCGCGGTGCAGCTCGTATCGCCGACCACTCCCGAATAGGGCGTGTTGACGCCGGGCGTCGCCGACGGGCCGACCAGCAGGAAGCTGGCGGGATTGCCCCCGCCGGTCCAGCCGCCCTGCGGATTGACGGTGTAGGGCTGAACCGCAAAGGCCCGGTTGCGCGCCAGCAATTCGCCGCGCTTCGAGAATCCGACCGCCGCGAGGAAGCGGAAATTGTCACCGACATGGCCCCAGCTGAGCGAGGCGTCGATATCGCCGTCGGTACTCTTGACGAATTTGTAGCTGCCCGCCGCGCGGAACCCTTCCTGATCGGTCCGGGTGATGAAGTTGACCACGCCGGCGATCGCGTCTGAGCCATAGGTTGCGGCGGCGCCGTCCTTGAGCACTTCGATCCGGCCGATCGCGGCGGAGGGCATCAGGTTGATGTCGACCGCCGGAACGCCGTTGCCCGACGTCGCCAGGCGGCGGTTGTTGAGCAGCACGAGCGTGCGCTGCACTCCTACGGATGATGGATTCGGCGGAGGAGC
>JAZJYW010000003.1:496025-507199 GCA_040390165.1 Pseudomonadota bacterium
GAGCGTGCGCTGCGGCGACAATCCGCGGAGGTTGGCGGTGGCGATGCCTTCGGCGCCCTGCGAGCGGCTGTCGAACTGGTTCGAATCGCCCAGCACGCCGCTGGAATTGGGGAGTGCCTTGAGGAGCTCGACCGCCGACGGGGCCCCCATCTTCTGCAATTCGTCATTGCCGATCACATTGACCGGCAGCGCGGCATCTTCGGGCGTACCCTTGATGATCGATCCCGTGATGACGATGTCCTGCCCGCCTTCGTCGGCGGGCGCGGATTGCGCTGCTGCGGGGGATGCGACGGCAATCGCCATCACGGAAAACGCGCAGGCGCAAAGCAACCTTGTCTTGGTCATGAACCTCTCCCCAAACGAGCCGGTGCACTTTGTCGGCACCATACCCAGAACTCGAATAGGCACTAAGCGTGACGTTACGTCAAGCGTTCATCGCGTTGCAAATTGCCATCTACCGCTGTGCGTAACAAAAACGCCATGAGTTCGCTGCTCCCGAATCGGGCAGACCCGATTTCGGAATCAGTGCAGAATGAGGGAGTTGCGGCGATCCGCGGCGATCAGAATCCGCTGAGCAGCGCGAAGCGTTCGCGCAGGTACGAGGTGTTTCCCCACGACGCTTCCAGAACGCGCATGCGCTTGAGGTAGAATCCGGCATCATATTCGTCGGTCATGCCGATCCCGCCGTGCAGCTGGATCATCTCGCGGCTCATCAGATGGCCGACCTCGTTGGCCTTGGTCTTGGCGAGCAATGCCGCCTGGCGCGTATCGCCGCCGCGGTCGATTGCCGCCAGCCCGCCTTCGACCGCCGAGCGCATGATCTCGATCTCGCTGAACAGGTTCGCCATGCGATGCTGGAGCGCCTGGAAGGTCGCGAGCACCTGACCGAACTGGACGCGCTGTTTGAGGTAAGCGAGCGTCGTTTCGAACGCCTGCCCCGCCATGCCGAGCATTTCCGCCGCCGCGAGCACGCGTGCGCGGTCGAGCACGGCGTCGAGCAGATCGGCCCCGCCCGAAGCCAGCATGTCGGCCGCGGCGCCGTCGAACGTCACTTCGGCATGGCTGCGGAAATCGGTGAGGTGGCGGCGCGAGCGCGAGACGCCCGACGCGCTGCCATCGACCAGATAGAGGCCGTCGGCGGCCGCGACGACGAACAGCCCGGCGCTGTCGCCTTCCGCGACGAATGCTTTGGTCCCGCTCAGCTTGCCGCCCGACACGCTCGCCTTGATATTCGCGGGATCATGGCGCGGGCCTTCGTCGAGCGCGAAGGTCGCGACCAGTTCGCCACTGGCGATCGCCGGCAACCATTGTTGCTTTTGCGCGTCGCTGCCGCCGAGGATGATCGCCGAGGCGGCGACCGACGACGCCGCAAGCGGGCTCGCGGTCAGCGTCTTGCCCAGTTCCTCGATCACCAGTCCAAGGCTGAGCCAGCCGAAATCGCTGCCGCCCAACGCTTCGGGAACGATCACCCCGGACCAGCCCATTTGCGCCATTTCGCCATAGACGGCGGGGTCATAGCCAGTCGCATCGTTGGCATCGCGCACCGTGCGCCACGCGGTCACCGGGCTTTCGTTGCTGGTCCATTCGCGCGCCATGTCGCGCAGCATCGTCTGTTCTTCGCTGAGTACGGCCATTGCAGGTCCCCTAAATCCTTGTCGTCACCCCAGCGCAAGCTGGGGTCGTGTGCGGCTCGTGCCCCGCCCCTCGCCCGCGATCCCGGCTTTCGCTGGGATGACGATGGAGGCCGGGCCGACGGAATTACTGATGATCGAGCATCCCCAAAATCCGTTTGGCGATGACGTTGTTCTGCACCTCGGTCGATCCGCCATAGATCGTCGTCGCCTTGCCGAAGAGCCAGGTGCGCACGCCGTGGAGTTCGGCCTCGGTGAAGCCCTCGCCTTCCCAGCCGAGCCCGTTGAACCCCTGAATCTCGATCGTCAGCTCGGCGCGTTCCTGCCCCAGCTTGGTGCCGACCAGTTTGAGGATCGACGACACTTCGGAGACGCCGCCGGCATCCTTCGATTCGGCCTGCACGCGCATCGCGGTGAGCAGGAAGGCGCGCCAGTCCATCTCGAACTTGGCGATGCGCGCGCGCAAATCCTTGTCGGCGATCTCGCCCTTGTCATCGACCCCGACATATTTCTTGGCGAGTTCGGGCAGACCCGCGCCCGACGGCATCAGCCGCGACCCGCCGCCCGACAAATTGGTGCGTTCGTGCTGGAGCAGGCGCTTGCCGATGGTCCAGCCCTGCCCTTCCTCGCCGACCAGATTTTCCTTGGGCACCTTCACATCGGTGAAGAAGGTTTCGCAAAAGGGCGAGACGCCGCTGATCATCTTGATCGGCTTCACGTCGACGCCCGGCGCAGTCATGTCGATCAGCAGGAAGCTGATCCCCTTGTGCTTGTCCGATTTGTCGGTGCGCACGAGGCAGAAACATTTGTCGGCCCATTGCCCGCCCGAGGTCCAGGTCTTTTGCCCGTTGACCAGATAATGGTCGCCTTTGTCCTCGGCGAAGGTCTGGAGGTTGGCGAGGTCGGACCCGGCGTTGGGTTCGGAATAGCCCTGGCACCAGCGGATCTCGCCCTTGGCGATCGCCGGGATATGCTCGTGCTTCTGCGCTTCGCTGCCATATTCGAGCAGGGTCGGGCCGAACATCATCACGCCCATCCCGCCGATCGGGTTCCACGCGCCGATACGGGCCATTTCGTCGCTAAGCACGCGCGCCTGCGCCTTGCTCAGCCCGCCGCCGCCATAGTCGCGCGGCCAGGTTGGGACGCCCCAGCCCTTTTCACCCATCGCCTCGCGCCACGCTTTCATCTCCGGCGTTTCGTCGGTCGGTCCCTCGACGCTGGCCAGCGCGTTGCCCGCCCCCTTCAACGACGCCGGGAAATTCGCGGCGAGCCAGTCGCGCACTTCGGCGCGGAATTGCTCGATCGGATCGGTGCTGGTCTCAGGTTCGGCAAGCGTTGCCATCATTCATCTCCTCTGGCGCGCGACCGATCGCACGCGGCGTGATTTGTGTTTTGAAAATGCGGTATGTTTCCGTCCACGTCAATCCCGTTCGCGTCAGCGCAGGGGGCCGCCGAGCGGCATATTCTCGGCCTCCCGCGCGATCGCTTCGGCCTCTCTGGCCTGCAATATCTCGACATTCTTTTGGTGCCGCGCCTTGGTGATGGGGTAAAAGCACAGGATCAGCGAGCCGATTGTCCACAATCCCATCGACACGGGAATGTAGTGCATCACCAGACTGTGCACCATCGCGTCGGTGACCGCGCCGGGGGCGGGTTTGGACGGGAAATGCGACAGCGTCAGGATTACCCCGGTGGCGAGGATGCCGACCGCGGTCGAACATTGCTGCATGAAACTCGAGGCGGCGAAGAACGTGCCCGAATCGCGCCGGCCGGTGCGCACCGCGCTATCCTCGACCACATCGGCGAGCATCGCCGACGTGTTGATCAGCGAGATCGCGACCATCGCGCCGTAAGTGATATCGACGAACAGCAGCGTCGGCAGCAGCCGCGGGTCACCGGGACGCAGGAACAAGCCGTTCAAGGCGAGCACCAGCGGCGTCAGCGCCCACGCCACGCCGACGATCGCAAACACCATCGCGCTCGTGCGCTTGCCCAACGTCGCGGCGGCGATCGGCGCGAGGGGCCAGGCGACGACCGCGGCGAACACGCCGGCCAGCGTCAGGATCGACAATTGGCCCGCGCCGAATTTCCACAAATAGGTACCGAAAAAGATGTTCACCCCGCTGTACAGCCCGATCGCGCTATATTTGAACACGCCGAACCCAAAGATCGTCAGGAACCCGCGATTGCCGAACGATCCGAACATCTCGCGCAGATGCGACATCAGCCCGCCGCCGCTCACCGTGCTGCTTTGGCGCAGCAGCGGGATGCGACTGTGCGTGCCGATTGCGCTGATCAGGATGACAGCAATCATTACCGCCGCAGCGGTCAGCACGAACGGCGGGTAAGCGGCGGGGTTGAGCTGCCCGGTCCGCGGAAAAGCGGGAGTCGCGCGGAAGAACGTCGCCAGCGCCAGAGCGCTGAAGCCATAGGCGCCGACATAGCCAAACATATATCGCAGCGAGAACAGCCGCGACCGCTCGCGATAGTCGTCGGTCAGTTCGGGGACCATCGCATTGCCGGCGATCTCAAAGGCGCTGAGCGACATCCGGGTGAGCGACGCGGTGACGAAGATCCAGATCCCCAGTTCCAGATTGCCCAGCCCGCTCGGCGGAAACCACGCCAGCGTGAAGAACAATGCGACCGGTATGACCGCGCCATACATGAACGGATGCCGCCGCCCCCAGCGCGTCTGGGTCACGTCCGACCACCGCCCGATCAGCGGGTCGGCGATCGCGTCGACGACCAGCGTCAGCGCAATCGCGATCGACACGATCGTCGCGGAAATCCCGACGACCTGATTATAATAGAAGATCAGGAATGTGTTGAAGACCGCACCCTTCAGCCCGGCGGCGATGGCGCCGATGCCATAGCTGATCCGCGTTCCCATCCGGATCGGCGGCAATGAGGACTGATCGCGCGGCACGGCGGGTGCCGCGGCTCCATCCGACCCATAAGTGGTGGCCATCCAACTCTCCTGCCCGCCGTCTGCTGCGGCGAATGTTTCGAATGTGCGGTATGTCGGTTACGCGGTCAAGACGGTTTGCCGCTCTTCCTCGGGCGGAAAAATCGCGATAGCGTTGCGGAATGACTGATGCATCGCTGCGCCGGCAGATCAGAAGTGCGCTGGAGTCGCTGGCCGACCCGGCCCGTGCGCCGGCGATGCAGGCCTATATGAAATCGGCTATGCCGTATCTCGGCGTGTCGTCGGTCCCGCGTGCCGCGGCGATGAAGCAGCTTTTCGCGGGGATCGACTGGCCCGACAGCGCGGCGTGGCAGGCCGATGTGCTCAGCATCTGGCGCGACGCCGATTTCCGTGAGGAACGCTATGCCGCGCTGTCGCTGACCGGCGTGAAGAACGCGCGGCGCTTTCAGCAGATCGACGCGCTACCGATGTATGAGGAGATGGTCGTCACCGGGGCGTGGTGGGATTATGTCGATGAGATTGCCGGACACCGGCTGTGGGCGATCCTGCAGAACGACCGACCGGCGATGCGCCAGGCGATGCTAGGCTGGTCGACCGATCGCGACATGTGGAAGCGCCGCTGTTCGATCCTGTGCCAACTCCACGCCAAGCGCCAAACCGACCTCGACTTGTTATATGCCGCGATCGAACCATCGATCGGATCGAGCGAATTCTTCCTGCGCAAGGCGATCGGCTGGGCGCTGCGCCAATATGCCTGGACCGATCCGGCGGAAGTCGCGCGGTACGTGGCGGCGAACGAGGACCGGCTAAGCGGGCTGAGCAAGCGCGAGGCGCTCAAGAATGGCGGTAAGACCCGGCGTCAGGCCGGATAGATGCCATCGAACGGGACGATCGTCGCGATCAGTCCGTGATCCTCATCGATACAACGCCAGTTGATGCTGATCGACTCGGGATGCGAACGCGGGCGATAGAAACTCTTGATCCCGCAATGCACGCAGAAGATGTGGCGCGCCTGACCGGTGCCGAAGCGATAGGTTGTCGTATCGGTCTTGCCCTCGGTCAGGACGAAGCGCGTGTCGGGCACGATCAGGTGCAGATACCCGGTCATCCGGCAAATCTCGCACGCGCAATCGAGCACCGTGACCGCGGGCCCGTCGACAAAAGCTTCGTAGCGGACATGGCCGCAATGACATCCACCTTCGATCTTCATGGGCGTGCCGCCTAGCCGTTCCCCCGCCGCTTCGCCAGCCCCTGTTCTTGTTGGAAAAGCTATGCCATGTTCGGCGAATGTTCCGTGCACCACATGCGCGAAATTGAAGAACATTCGTTTATCGGACGAGGGGGAAGAGTGATACGTTTCGACAATCGCGCGGTTCCGCTCGCGCTGGCTGCGGTGCTGATCGACACGATCGGGTTCGGGATCATCATCCCGGTCTTTCCGACCCTGCTCAAGACGCTCGGGCATATCGACGTCGAGCAGGCGACGCGCGTCGGCGGCTGGATGCTGGTCGTGTTCGCCGGCACGCAGTTCATCGCCGGGCCGGTGCTCGGCAACCTCTCCGACCGGTTCGGGCGGCGCCCCGTCCTGATCGCGTCGATGCTGGCGTTCGGGCTGGATTATGCGGTGATGGCGTGGGCGCCGACGATCGCCTGGCTGTTCCTGGGACGAGCGATCGCTGGCGTTGCTGGCGCGGTTTATGGCCCGGCGGGGTCGGTCATCGCCGACGTCACCCCGCCCGAAAAACGCAGCGCGACCTTTGCGCTGATCGGCGCGGCGTTCGGGCTTGGCTTCATCTTCGGTCCTGCCATCGGCGGCATGATTGCCAGTCTCGGCACCAAGGCGCCATTTATCGTCGCGGGCGGGCTGGCGCTGCTGAATGCGACGATCATGTTCGTCGCGCTGCCCGAAACGCTCAAACCGGAGAATCGCCGCCCGTTCCGCCTGCGCGACGCGCACATCATTGGTGCATTCACGCCGTTATTCCATGCCGGCAAAGTCGGGCCGCTGCTGCTCGCCACTTTCCTGTTTCAGGTGTCGCACATGGTCTATCCCGCGACCTGGGGGTTTTGGGCCACCGCCGCGCTCGGGTTCGACGCCAAGGCGATCGGCTGGAGCCTCGCTTTGGTGGGCGTGCTGAGCGTGATCGTGCAGGGCGGGCTGGTCGGCAAGATCATCGCCCGGATCGGCGAACGCCGCGCGCTGGTGATCGGGCTGGTCAGCGCCGGGCTCTCGTTCCTCGGCTATGCGTTCGTGACGCAGTGGTGGCACATCATCCCGCTATTCATCCTCAGCTCGCTCTCGGGCCTCGCCATGCCCGCCGTGCAGGGACTTTTCTCCCGACTGGTCGATGCCACGCGCCAGGGACAGTTGCAGGGCGGGATGGGCAGCATGGGCAGCGTCGCGACGATCGTCGGACCGCTGATCCTGTCGCAATCGCTGGCGACCGGGATCGATCACGGCTTTCCCGCGGCCGCGTTCGTCGTCGCGGGCACGCTGGCACTCGTCTCGGCGGTGATCATCGTTTGGAAAGTGATGGGCCAGATCCCCGACGCGGCGACGCCGGCCCCCTAATCCTTTCCCGGTCTCCGGGTCAGCGCGACATCCAGGTGACCGCCGGCGTCGAGCAAGGTCACCTCACCCGTGATCGCCCGCGCGATCGGATCGAGCAATTGGACGATTGGACCCGCCACATCGTCGGCCATCGGAGCAAAGCCCATCGGCACCTGGCTGGCGATGCGCGCATTGAGCCGCTCGAATCCTTCCGCGCCGAGCCGCTTTTCGTACCAGCCGGTACCGACATAGCCGGGCGCCACCGCATTGACGCGAATGTGTGGCGCCAGAACGCGCGCGAGGCTTTTGGTCATGCTGATCAGCGCGCCCTTCGACGCGGCATAGGCGACCGACGACCCCATCCCGAACACCCCCGCCACGCTGGCGACATTGACGACCGCGCTGGCGTCCTGATCGCGCATCGCGGGCGCGCAGGCGCGGATCATCTGGAACGGCGCGATCGTGTTGAGGCGATAGAGGTCGACGAAATCCTCTGCCTGCAGCGCGTCCATATCCTCGTGATTGGCGAATTTGGTCTTGCCGGCATTGTTGACCAGAAAGTCGATCCGCCCGAACGCGTCGGTCGCCGCCCGGGCCAGCGCAACGCACGCCGCGTCCTCGACGATATCGGCCTGTACCGCGATCGCGCCATTGCCCGCCGCCGCCGCAACAGCCTCTGCGTCATCCTTGCTCGACGAATAATTGACCACGCAGTGCACGCCGCGCGCAGCCAGCATCCGCACCACCGACGCGCCGATCCCGGTGCCGCCGCCGGTGACGATCGCGACGCGGCCTTCCATCCCGCTGCTCATGCAGAAGCGCTCGGGCGTGCCGAGACGCGGGCGTGCCACGCGCTGAAATGGGGCATGTCGTCGGCAATCTCGACGCCGATGAATTTGGCAAAATCGACGATTGTCAGCAGCGCGATGTCGGCCATGGAAAAGCTGTCCCCGGCAAGAAACTCGCGCCCGTCGAGCGACGTTTCGATGAAACGCATCGCGTCGGCGACCTTGGGCCGGTTGCTTTCGCCAAAATCGGTGAACTGTTTGATCACGCGCGCGGTCAACGGATGCGTGTGCTGCCAGATCATCGACAGCGGCGAGCCGAAGCGCAGTTCGACGCGGCGGATCCACATATCGATCCGCGCAATGTTCAACGGATCAGTTCCGAACAGAGCGGGCTCGGGATGCAGCGCCTCGAAATACCGGCAGATCGACACCGTCTCGGTCAGCACTTCGCCGCTGTCGAGCTTGAGCGCTGGCACCTGCCCCAGCGGATTCACCGCCAGAAACGCCTCGGAGCGCAATTCGCCGGTCATGATCGAGATGTCGGTCATCGGCACGGTCACGCCTTTTTCGGCGAGAAAGATGCGCACACGACGCGGGTTGGGTGCCGGGTTCGGCGCGTTGTAGAACAGCATAGACTCTCCCCAGATTCGCTTTTTCGAATTTCGCGTATGGCATTTGGCAATCGCTTCGCCTAGCGGATTGGCAGGAAGAGGAGCGTGTTTCGACGATGAGTGCCGATGCCCTGCTGGCCAGCGACTTCGCGACGCTGCCCGACCTGATCCGCGAACAGGCGAAGGAGCGCGGCGCCAGAATCGCGGTCGCCGATGCCCGCGCCAGCTACACTTACGCCCAGCTCGACACGATGATGGATCGGATCGCCGCCGCGCTCCAGCGCGACGGTGTGGAGCAGGGGCAATCGGTCGCGATCATCGCATCGGCGTCCGTCGAATATGCTGCGGTGTTTGTCGGCACGCTCCGCGCGGGGTGCGTTGCCGCGCCGCTGGCGCCGTCGTCGACCCCCGAATCGCTGGCGGCAATGATCGCCGACTGCGGCGCGCCGATCGTGTTCGTCGACGGCGAAAATCAGGCCGCGATCGCCAACCAGCCCGTCGCGGCAAAGCAAGTCCGGCTCGATACCGACGCGTTCGAAGCGTGGCTCGCACCCGCCGGCACCACGCCCGCGCCGGTTAAGATCAAGCCCGAGGACGGCTTCAACATCATCTATTCGTCGGGCACCACCGGCACGCCCAAAGGGATCGTGCAGAGCCACGCGATGCGCTGGGCGCATATCCATCGCAATTCGGGCGCAGGCTATGGCGACGCGGTGACGATGATCTCCACCCCGCTCTATTCGAACACGACGTTGGTCAGCTTCTTTCCGACGCTCGGCTGGGGCGGCACGGTCGTGCTGATGAAGAAGTTCGACGCGCGCGGATTCCTCGAGCTCGCCGAAAAGCACCGCGCGACGCACGCCATGCTGGTGCCCGTACAATACCAGCGGCTGATGGCGGTGCCCGACTTCGACAGCTTCGACTTGTCGAGCTTCGTCATGAAAACGTCGACCTCGGCCCCCTTCTCCGCCGCGCTCAAGGCCGATATCGTCAAGCGCTGGCCCGGCGCGCTGGTCGAATTTTACGGCATGACCGAGGGCGGTGCGTCGACCGGGCTCAACTGCACCGAATTCCCCGATAAATTGCACACCGTCGGCAAGCCCTTCCCCGGGCACGACATGCGGCTGATCGACGACGACGGCAACGAAGTCGCGCAGGGCGAAGTCGGCGAAGTCGTCGGGCGCTCGGGTGCGATGATGACCGGCTATCACGGCCGCCAGCAAGCCACCGCCGAGGCCGAATGGTATGATGCCGACGGCAACCGCTACATCCGCCACGGCGATATCGGACGCTTCGACGAAGACGGTTTCCTGACGCTGATGGACCGCAAGAAGGACCTGATCATCTCGGGCGGGTTCAACATCTATCCGGTCGATATCGAAGCCGTGCTCAAACGGCATCCGGCGGTGCAGGAATGCACCGTGATCGGCGTCCCGTCCGAGGCATGGGGCGAAACGCCGGTCGGTTTCTACGTGCCCAACCCCGGGGTGGGCGCGAGCGCCGACGAGATCATGGCGTGGACCAACGGCCAGCTGGGCAAGACGCAGCGGCTGTCGGCGCTCCATCCGATCGAGGAATTGCCGCGGAGCGCGATCGGCAAGGTGCTCAAACGCGAATTGCGCGACATGCTGGCGGGCGAGACGGCGGCGTGAAAGATCAATAGCCCCTCCCCTTCAGGGGAGGGGTTGGGGTGGGGCAGTGCCACGGGCGTTGGTCTCGGTGAGACTCGCCCCACCCCCTACCCCTCCCCTGAAGGGGAGGGGCTATAGATAGGGGGAAGAATGCCGGGCCTGAAGCAGATTATCGACGCGCTCGAACCCGTCGAGGGCGGGATGCGCGGGACGATTCCCGACACCTGGCTGCAAGGGCGGACCAGCTATGGCGGGCTATCGGCCGCGCTCGCGCTGCATGTCGCGCAACAATCGGATGTCGATCTTCCGCCGCTGCGCTCGGCACTTGTCGCGTTCATCGGCCCGTTGTCGGGTGAAATCACGATCCGCGCCACCAAATTGCGCCGCGGCCGCAACGCAGCATTCATCCAGGCCGATGTCGAAAGCGAAGCCGGGCTGGGGCTGCGCGCGACGTTCGTCTTCATGAGCGCGGTCGAATCGACGGTCGACTATCAGGTCGGTTCTCCCCCCGATTTTCGACTCCCCGGGCCCGATGACACGACGTTCAAGGGCGAGAATTCGACCTTCTTCATCCAGAATTTCGAAGTGCTCGATCGCCGCGACGCCAGCGTCGGCCCGACCGAATGGCTGCGCTGGGTCCGGTTGCAGGAGCGCGATGGGCTCGATCCGATGGTCGAATTGATGGCGGTCGCCGACTGCCTGCCGCCCGCCGCGCTCAAGCTGGTGGGTGGCCCCGCGCCGTGCAGTTCGATGACATGGCAGCTCAACGTGCTCGGGCCGCAGCCCGCGACCACCGATGGCTGGTGGATGCTGCGCACCAGCGCGGACTATTGCAAGGCGGGCAGTTCGAGTCAGGAAATGATGATCTGGAACGCCGATGGCGAGCCCGTTGCCGAACAAATGCAGAGCGTGGCTATATTCGCCTAGCTCATTTCAGGGAAATAGCGGTGCTATTTCCCGCCCGGAAATGAGCTCGGCCAGCATCGCGCAGCGATGACTGACGACGCGGCTTTGCCGCGGCGGGGTGATGAACGGG
>JAZJYW010000003.1:507209-608664 GCA_040390165.1 Pseudomonadota bacterium
GCCGGATTCTTGCTACTCGACTAGGACGGGCGGCGCGAAATAGCGGCGCTATTTCACTGCGGCGAGCCGCGACAAATTGCGACAATTTCGCCATGGACTGACACCGCCCCGCGACACAGATGAACGATAAGCGACGGCATACGGGAAACAGGCTCCCGTGCTGTCGAGGATGTGTCATGAACCGAGCAATCTTTGCTACCGCGCTGGCGGCGACCAGCTTTTTTGCCCTCGCGGCGACTGCCCAGACCGGCCCCGCGCCGCAGGCCGACCCGACGCGCGTCGAGACGCGAGACGAAGCGCTGGCCAAGGCGGATGCGCGGTTCGACCGGATGGACGCCAACAAGGACGGCAAATTGTCGCCCGACGAGATGCGCCCGACGCCGCCGCCTCCCCCGGCCGATGGCGCCGCGCCGCCCCCGCCCCCGGGCGGACCGGGAATGGGCGAGCGGATGTTCGCCCGGATGGACGCCAACGGGGACGGCTTTGTCGATCGCACCGAGGCGCGGGCGATGGCCGAGCGCCGGTTCGACCGGATCGACGCCAACAAGGACGGAAAGATAGACCAGAGCGAGCGCGATGCGGCGCGCGACGCGATGGCCGACCGAATGGGTCAGATGCGCGGGAAGCGTGGGCCCGGTGCCGGAGGCCCCCCGCCCTCGCCGCCGCCACCTCCCGCCCCCGGCCCTAACGCCGGGCAATAATCCCCATTATTGTCTGGCTGCCGGGCGGGTGTCCCTCCTCACCCGCCCGGCACTCCGGCCCGGCCAAGGCTTTTCAGGAGGCCCGCACATGCTTAGCGATGGGCCGATGAACGGCCTCCCCCATATCCTGCTCGTCGACGACGAGCGCTCTATCCGCGAACCGCTGGCGCAATATCTGACCAAGCAGGGGTTCCGCGTCACCCAGGCCGGCGATGCCGAAAGCGCGCGGACGCGGATGGCGGCCTATGCGATCGATCTGGTCATCCTCGACATCATGATGCCGGGCGAAGACGGACTCAGCCTGTGCCGGCATATCCGCGCGACGGGCGATATCCCGGTCATTTTGCTGACCGCCAAGAGCGAGGAAACCGATCGGATCGTCGGGCTGGAAATGGGCGCGGACGATTATGTTGTAAAGCCGTTCTCGCCGCGCGAGCTGGCAACGCGTGCCAAGGTCATCCTGCGCCGCGCGGCGGGTAGCGGAACGCGGCAACATGCCCCCGAGAGCGGATCCTATGCCTTTTCGGGCTGGGTGCTGAAGTCGGGCGAACGCGCGCTGGTCGATCGCGAAGGCGTGTCGGTGCCGCTGTCCACCGGCGAGTATAACCTGTTGCTCGCCCTGGTGCTGCGGCCGCGCCAGGTGCTGACGCGCGACCAATTGCTCGACTTGACGCAGGGACGCGAAGCGATGGCGTTCGACCGCGCGATCGACAATCAGGTCAGCCGCTTGCGCCGCAAGATCGAACTCGACGCCAAGACCCCGGAAATCATCAAGACCGTGTGGGGCGGCGGCTACACGCTGGCGGCGGAGGTCACGCGCCTATGAGATTGTGGCCGCGCAATTTGCCGGGGCAGATGGCGGTGCTGATCGCGCTGGCGCTGTTCGTCGCGCAGGCGATCAATTTCGGCTTCGCGCTGCGCGACCGTCAGGCGTTCCGGCTGGAACAGGTAGTGGGCCCGCTGTCGGCGCGGATCATCGACGCCGCGCAAGGGCCGCGTCGGCGCGATGTCGTACCCGATGCACCGATCGATCCGCCCAAGGCCAATGAATCGCCGTGGGACGGGTTCCGCTCGCGCCCGTGGCCGGCCAACCCGATCGAATCCGGGCTCCCCAACCGCAACGATATCGAAGAGGGTATTCGCCACGCGCTGACCGAGGCCGGGCTCCCCGTGGGGAAGATCGTCACCGGTATCCGCCCGATCCGACCCGACGACCCGCGCTATCAGCGGATGAGCCGGTTTCGCGAACAACGCTTTCGCAACGCCGGCGGCGAATTGCTGATCGCGGTCGAACAGCCCAAGGTCGGCTGGTGGGCCGCGAGCGTCCCGTGGCAGGATTCCGAGCGTGACATGCTGTGGCGCCTGATCGGCCAGACGCTGGTGCTCTATGCCATCGTGCTGCTCCCGGTGCTGTGGGTGACGCGCCGGATCGTTCAGCCCCTGCGTACGCTGGCGAGCGCGACCCAGCGCTTCCGGCCCGGCGATAGCGACAGCGCGATCGAGGCAAGCGGGCCCAGCGATGTCCGCACGTTGATCGCGGCGTTCAACGAATTGCGCACGCGCGTCACCGCGATGATCAACGAAAAGGACCGCATGCTGGGGGCGATCGGGCACGATCTGCGCACGCCGCTGGCGGCGCTGCGCGTGCGGATCGAATCGGTCGAGGACGATGACGACCGCACCAAGATGGCCGACACGATCGACGAGATGAACGGGACGCTCGACGACATCCTGTCGTTGGCGCGGCTCGGTCGCCCGAGCGAACCGATGACCGACGTCGATCTGTCAGCGTTGGTCGATGCGGTGGTCGAGGATTTCCGCGATCTGGGAAAAAGCGTCGAGTTCACCGAAGCCGACCGGCTGACGATGCGGTTGCGCCCGTCGCTGATGCGTCGTGCGGTGCGCAACCTGATCGAAAACGCGGTCAAATATGGCGGTGGCGCCGAAGTCTATCTGCGGCCCGGCGCCAAGACGGTGGAAATCACCGTGTGTGACAACGGTCCCGGTATCCCGACCGATCGCGTCGGCGAAGTGTTCGAAGCGTTCACCCGGCTGGAAGAATCGCGCAACAAGGAAACCGGCGGGATCGGACTGGGGCTCGCGCTGGCCCGCGCGATCGTGCGCGAAGCAGGCGGCGATATCAGGCTGGAGAACCGCCCCGAAGGCGGACTTGCCGCAACGATCACGCTGCCGCGCTGAGGCAAGCCCTTCGCTTCGCTCGGGAATATTCAGGCCGCGAATGCGACCCGCGCATTCCCGAGTCCCGAATATGGTGCGGGCGGTGGGAATCGAACCCACACTCCTTGCGGAACCGGATTTTGAGTCCGGCGCGTCTACCAATTCCACCACGCCCGCGGGGAAGCGGCGGCTTGCCTAGACGAGCGAACTCGACCGGGCAAGCCGCACGGCGTCCATTTACCGGAAGGTTTCGCCGAGATCCTGGTTCCCATTGACCGGGTCGGGGCCATATTTGTTCGGTCCGTTGGTGCCGGGCAGGCAATAAAAGACCAGCAACACGATCCCGCATATGCCCCCCGCAAGCATCAGCAGTCCGCCGAATCCGGCCATCGCCAGCGATGCGGAAGCCGCGCCCACGATCATCACGACGACGCCGAGAACATACGGAATCAGGGGAAGAAGGATCCACCATCCGGTGCGATCGGTATCGTGCAGACGACGCACCGCGACCGCAAGGTTCGGGATGAGGATCGCCAGCGCGAAGATCATTGTCAGGATGCCCCCCGACGTCTGGGCGCCATACGAAAACCCGCCATCAACGGCACCCGGCTCGATCGTCGTGCGGCCGCCCAGGCCCAAAACGCTATCGAGAATGCTCAGGACGACCGTTACGATGATCACCCCCAGCACCCACATCCAGAATTCTTTGCGCCGCGACCTGCCCTTAAAATCGGCAAAGCGCTTTAGCGGCATCAACATCCATTCCATGATCGTCTCCCCTGTTCGTGGGTTAAACGCCGGATTCCCCCCAGCGTGGGCACTGGAAACAAAGATTTGGAGCCTACCCTAGAACTCTCTTTTCCACTCTTCTTCCAGCGGCCTGCGAAGGATTGACCGTTTCTGCGGCGAATACAACCATATGCCCGATCGGCGGCGTTCACGCGAACACGTCGGCGACGTCGCTCCTGCCCTTGGGGTCGATGCCATAGCGGTTGGGCCCGCGCGCGCCGGGCAGGAAGGTGATCCCCACAAAAACGGCCGCGCCGACCAGCCAGCCCAGCCACAGCCATGGCGTCAGCGCGACCATCGTCTCGTTGCGAGTCACGCCGCCGCTGACCCACACGGCGACCACGACGACAAAGCTCACCGAGGGCAACGCCACCCACCAGCCGTGCCACCCGATATCGTGCAGCCGGCGCACCGATACCGCCAGGAACGGCACGAGCATGCCCAGCCAGAACAGGGTGAACACCAGCAGGAATATTCCCGTCGTCATGAACGCGCGAACCAGTCCGGCATCGGGCTGGGCCATCCCCTCTGCGACACCGCTGCCGATCCACCACATGATCAGGAACGACATTACGGCCGACACCGTCAGCAACAGGTAGAACATCCCGCATTCCATCCGCTGCGAGCGCCCGCCGAATTCGGCATAGCGCCTGAGCGGCATCATCATCCAGTCCATCGGCTGCCCCTTGACCCCGGGCCGGTCAATTGATCGGCGCACGCCGTCGGTAACTGAGCGCTTCGGCAATATGAAGCCGCCCGATTTGCTCTGCCCCGGCCAGGTCCGCGATCGTCCGGGCAACGCGGAGAACGCGCGTATAGCCCCGCGCCGACAGCCGCATCGCTTCGGACGCTTGTGCGAGCAGCATCCGGCCCGGTTCGTCGGGACTCGCGACCGCTGCGAGCAAGTCGCCATCGACCTCGGCGTTGGTGCGCACCGGATGATTGGCATAACGCGCCGCCTGCACCCGGCGCGCGGCGGCGACGCGGGCGGCGACTTCGGCCGATCCTTCTGCCGGCGGTGGGAGGACGAGATCGGCGGCGCTGACGGCCTGGACATCGACGTGCAGGTCGATCCGGTCGAGCAGCGGCCCGGACACCTTGGCTTGATAGTCCGCCGCGCATTTGGGCGCGCGCGCGCAGGCCAGCGCAGCGTCGCCGAGATGCCCGCAGCGACACGGGTTCATCGCCGCGATCAGCTGCACGCGCGCGGGGAAGGTCACGTGAGCGTTCGCGCGCGCCACGCTGACCGTGCCCGTTTCGAGCGGCTGGCGCAGCGAGTCGAGCACGGCGCGCTGGAATTCGGGCAGTTCGTCGAGGAACAACACCCCCAGATGCGCCATGCTGACTTCGCCCGGCTTCACCTTGAGCCCGCCCCCCACCAGCGCCGCCATCGACGCCGAATGGTGTGGCGCGCGATACGGCCGGGCGCGGGTAATTCGCCCACCCTCCAGCGTCCCCGCGACCGATTGCACCATCGACACTTCGAGCGCCTCGGCCGCGTCGAGCGGCGGCAGGATACCGGGCACGCACGACGCCATCAGCGACTTGCCCGCGCCCGGCGGCCCGATCATCACCAGATTATGCCCACCCGCCGCCGCGATTTCCAGCGCGCGCTTGGCGGTTTCCTGCCCCTTCACCTGCTTGAGATCGGGTCCGAACCCCGGCTCATCGATCTCGCCCATCGCCGGTGCGCCGAGCAGCTGGTTGCCCCTGAGGTGGTTGAGCAGAGACAGCACGTCGGGCGCCGCGACCACCTGTACCGATCCCGCCCATGCCGCCTCCGCGCCTTGTGCAGCGGGGCAAACCAGACCTTTACTCTCGCTCGAGGCATGCAATGCCGCGAGCAGCACCCCCGGCGACGGCGCGATCCGCGCGTCGAGCCCCAGTTCGCCGACCACGACATATTCGCTCAACGTCTCCGGATCGACCACGCCCATCGCGCCGAGCAGTGCCAGCGCGATCGGCAAGTCGAAATGCGTGCCCTCCTTGGGTAAATCCGCGGGCGACAGATTGACGACGATTCGCTTGGGCGGGAGCGACAGGCCCATCGCGGCGATCGCCCCGCGCACGCGCTCACGGCTCTCTCCCACTGCCTTGTCGGCCAGCCCCACCACCATGAAATTGGGCAGCCCGGGGATCAGCTGTACCTGCACCTCCACCCCGCGCGCTTCGAGCCCGAGATAGGCGACGGTCGATACGGTGGTGGTCATGCCCGCTCCCTCGGCCGCCGAGCTTAACGGAGCGCGCGCCGAGCGCGACCGGGATTTCCCCCATTTCGGATCGAACCACGCGTGTCTTGCACAACCAAGACACCGATCCCACATGCCCGGCGACATGGTGGCCCAGCGATCCGAAGCGTTGACTTTCCCGGAGCGCTTCCGTATGCGCGCCCCCTACGAGGTCGCCCGTGTGGCGGCCCTTTTATATTCAGACGATCAGGGAATGAGCAATGAAGCGGACCTTTCAGCCGAGCAACCTGGTGCGTGCGCGCCGGCACGGCTTCCGCTCGCGGATGGCGACGGTCGGCGGACGCAATGTGATCCGCGCGCGTCGCAACCGCGGCCGCAAGAAGCTTTCAGCGTAATTACGCTAACGAAGCGCCGCGACTTTCTGGCGGCGAATTCGGGTAAGCGAGCACCCATGCCGGGCTTCGTCCTGCTGGTGCGTGCTCGCGAAGACGGCGATCCGGCGATGCGCGTCGGCTATACGGTGACCAAGAGAATCGGCAACGCGGTGGTGCGCAATCGCATCAAGCGGCGCTTTCGAGCGCTCGTTCGCGACGTGCTGCCGGTCAGCGGCATCGCCGGCGCCGACCATATCCTGATCGGGCGCGATGGCGGGATGACCCGCGACTTCGCGCAGTTGAAGGTCGATCTGACCAAAGCTCTGGCCAAGGTTCAGCGATGATCGCCCGGTTGCTGATCGGGCTGGTCTGGCTCTGGCAAAGGGGTCCGTCGGCGATCATGCCGCCGACCTGCCGCTATCAGCCATCATGTTCGGCCTATGCAATCACCGCCCTTCGCCGCTATGGCGCGCTGAAGGGCGGCTGGCTGGCCGTCAAACGCATTGGCCGGTGCCATCCCTGGGGCGGGTTCGGACCCGACCCCGTCCCCTGACAATTTTAGACCGAAGGTTTCTGAGCGGGTGAAAAACGATAGAGGCAATTTCATCGTCTTCGCGATTATCGCGGCGTTGATCCTGTTCGGCTGGCCGCTCATCTCAAGCCGGCTCTTCCCGCCGGCGAACCCGCCCGTAACCAGGATCGAGAACGGCAAGGCGAAGGTTCAGCCGAACACCTCGGTACCATCGCCCACGACCGCGACCAACACGCGCGATCTGAATCAGGTACTCGCGGAGACCAGACCGCAGCGCATCGATATCGAGACGCCTTCATTGAAAGGCTCGATCAATCTGAAGGGCGCTCGGATCGACGACCTCGTTCTGACCACCTACAAGGAAACGATCGACAAGAAATCGCCGCCGGTCCGCCTGCTGTCGCCGGCCGGCACGCAGGACGCCTATTTCGCGCAATTCGGCTGGCAGGATAATGGGCTGAAGCCGCCCAGCGCCGACACGGTGTGGGCGCATAGCGGCGACAAGCTCTCGCCTGGTCACCCGGTGACACTGACCGCGCGCAACGATCAGGGCCAGTTGTTCGCGATCCAGCTGACGGTCGATGACCAATATATGTTCACGATCCGCCAGACCGTGGCGAACAGGGGCGGCGCGCCGGTCGATGTCTCCTCCGCCGGACTGATCAGCCGCGCCAGGCCATCGAAGGACGTCGACAGCTGGACGATTCAGATCGGCCCGATGTCGGTTCACGACGGCGGCGCCGATTACGACGTCAATTATTCCACCGTCGACAAGGGCGTGCAATCGTTCAACACGTCGCATGGCTGGCTGGGGTTCACCGACAAATACTGGCTGACGGCACTCATTCCGGATCAGGCGGACACGTTTGCCGGGCGCTACAGCGGCGCGGCGGCGACGGGCTATTCGTCCGATTACGCCCGCGACAAGATCACGCTGGCCCCGGGCAGGGCGCTCACCCAGACCAGCCGCTTCTTCGCCGGCGCCAAGGAAGTGCGCATCCTCGATCATTATCAGGACAAGACCGGCGTTACGCATTTCGGCAAGGCGATCGACTGGGGCTGGTTCGAGCTGATCGAGAAGCCGATCTTCTATTATCTCGACTGGCTGTTCCGTCATATCGGCAATTTCGGCGTGGCGATCATGCTGCTCACGCTGACAATCCGCGGGCTGATCTTCCCGATTGCGCAACGCCAGTTCGCCAGCATGGCGGCGATGCGCGCGATCCAGCCCAAGATGAAGGCGCTGCAGGAACGCCATAAGGACGACAAGCAGCGCCAACAGCAGGAAGTGATGAAGCTGTACAAGGCGGAGAAGGTCAATCCGCTGGCGGGCTGCCTGCCGACGCTGATCCAGATCCCGATCATGTATTCGCTCTACAAGGTGCTGATGCTGACGATCGAAATGCGCCATCAGCCGTTCGTGCTGTGGATCAAGGATCTGTCGGCGCCCGATCCCGCGACGGTAGTCAATTTGTTCGGCTATCTGCACTTTACGCCGCCCAGCTTCCTCGCGATCGGCGTGGTACCGATCCTGCTCGGCGTGTCGATGTGGCTGCAGTTCAAGATGAACCCGCAACCGATGGACGACGCGCAAAAACAGATCTTCGCGTTCATGCCGTGGGTGCTGATGTTCGTGATGGCGCCGTTCGCGGTTGGCCTTCAGGTCTACTGGATCACCAGCAACCTGCTGACCGTGTTGCAGCAACGCATTCTGTACGCGCGCCATCCGGTGCTCAAGCAAGCGGCGGCAAAATAACGTGGCGGCATTTACCGAGGACGCGATCGAGGCCGCGCGCAAGACCTTCGCCGGGCCGATCGCGTTTCTCAAATCGGCGCCCAAGCTGGAATATCTGCCCGACGCGGTCGTGCCGGAGGTGGCGTTTGCGGGACGGTCCAACGTCGGCAAATCGTCGCTGCTCAACGCGCTGACCAATCGCAACAGTCTGGCGCGCACATCGAACACGCCGGGCCGGACGCAGGAGCTCAACTTCTTCGATGTGGGTGAACCGCTGACGCTGCGGCTGGTCGACATGCCAGGCTATGGCTTTGCCAAGGCGCCCAAGGATATCGTCAGGAAATGGCGTTTCCTGATCAACGACTTCCTGCGCGGTCGGCAGGAGCTGAAGCGCGTCTTGGTGCTGGTCGACGCCCGGCATGGCCTGAAGGATGTCGATCGCGAGATCATGGAAATGCTCGACAAGGCGGCGGTCAGCTATCGCATCGTCCTGACCAAAGCCGACAAAATCAAGCCGACCGAACTGGCCGTGATCGCCGCGCAAACCGCCGAGGAAGTGCGCAAGCGCCCCGCCGCGCATCCCGATATCCTCGAGACATCGAGCGAAACGGGTCTGGGCATCCCGGAACTGCGCGCCGCGGTGATGGAATCGATCGGCTAGCCTTAGCCGCGCATGCGCTTTAGGGATGGCAAAATCCCCGGGGAGCATGTCCATGAAATATGTCGGTTTAATCGCAGCGCTGGCGCTGGCCGCAAGCCCGCTGTCGTCGACCGCGGCGCCCGACGCCACGCTCAAGGTGACCGCCGCCAACGTGCTGGCGGAGGAAGTTTTTCTCGCCGGCCCGACGCTGCGCGGGCGCGGCAGCGCAACTCCCGACGAAGCGAAGGCGGCCGATTATGTCGCATCGCTGTTCCGCGACCTGGGGCTGAAACCCGCGCCCGGCATGACCGGGTTCCTCCAAACCGCCCCGCTGGTACGCAAGCAGATTTCGGGCGCTCCGGTGCTCGCTGTCGGCGGCGTCGCGGTACCGGGCGTGTCGGTCATCCTGACCAGCGGCGGCACGATCGGGGGCAAGGCGGCGATCGTGTCGGATATCGGCGGCCCGATCCCCGACGCCGATGTGCTCGTCTATACCGGCCCGGCCGACAAATTGACTTAGGTGCGGCGCGCGGCACGCGGCAAGACCAAACTGGTGATTGCCGCCGAAAGCGACCTCACGCGCCGGTTCCTGGGGATGATCGGCGGCAAGCCGTCGCTGCGCACGACGATCGAAGGGACCCCGCCCGAGCGCGGCAGCCTGTCGCTCGCCACCCTGCCCGCCGACGCGCTGGCAAAGATCGCGGCGGGCGCCGACATCACGCTCGACGTGCCGTTCACGACCGAGAAGGCGATCACCACCAACGTGATCGGCTATTTGCCGGGCACCGACCGCAAGGCTGGCGTGATTCTGCTCACCGCGCATCTCGACCACCTTGGCGTGCGCTCCGACGGCACCGTCATGCCCGGCGCCAACGACGACGCATCGGGCACCGTCGCGGTGATCGAACTCGCGCGTGCCTTTGCCGGGATGGGACGCCAGAAGCGCGGTATCCTGTTCGTCGCCTATGGCAGCGAGGAGATTGGCGGGCTCGGCTCGACCTGGTTCGGCGAAAACCCGCCCGTCCCGTTGACCGATCTGATCGCCAATATCGAATTCGAGATGATCGGCGCGCAGGATCCAAAGCTGCCGAAGGGATCGCTGATGATGACCGGGTCGGAGCGGTCGACCCTGTTCGAGATGATGAAAGCCAATGGCGCGTTGATCGCGGCCGATCCGTATCCCGACCAGCATTTCTTCGAACGCTCGGACAATTACTCGCTCGCGCTGAAGGGGATCGTCGCGCACACCTTTTCGGGCTGGGCGGTGGTGCCGACCTATCACCAGCCGACCGACACGGTCGAAAACCTCGATATCGCGTTCATGACGCGCGCGATCCAGTCGCTGATCGTGCCGATCCGCAGCCTCGCCAGCGGCAGCGCCAAGCCCGATTGGAAGACGGGTGGCCGCCCGAAATGAGGTGAACCGTTTGCCAAATTAACGAATCGTAAACTCGGTAATGTAACGCTTTCACCGCGCCGACGAGGCGCCTGTGGAACCGTGACATGCGCTGGCTGATTCTCTTTGGCATCCTGATCTGCGCGATCGCCGACATGACGCTGCTGGGCGGCGAATATACCCGCGCCGTTGCCAGTTGGATCGGCGGGTTCGGTCATGCGCTGCGCAACACCAGCGCGTCCTTGTGGGGTGTAAACTAAAGCTGTCGATCCGGTCGATTGCGCGCACCCCGTCCCCCGGCTAGATCGGTTGCAACAAGCAATCTAATTGGGAGAAGGATGATGACCGCACCAACCACGGGGCTCGAACTGCGTTCGCTGGTGACCCCCGGCAAGCTCGAACTGTCGCTTCAACAGGTCGAGGTCGCTCCCCCCGGTCCCGGCGAAGTCATCGTCCGAATCGAAGCCGCACCGATCAACCCATCCGACCAGCCGCTATTGCTCGGCCCTGCCGACATCTCGACATTGGCGAGCGACGGGTCGGTCACTACGGCGGTGATCCCCGACGCCGCGACACCGCTGATTGCCGCCCGCCTCGGCAAGTCGCTCGCGGCGGGTAACGAAGGCGCCGGCACGGTGGTCGCCGCGGGCGATGGCGCCGAACATCTGATCGGCAAGGTCGTCGCGGTGCTGGGCGGGTCGATGTACACGCAGTATCGCAAGGTGCCGGCAGCGAGCGTGCTGCAATATGCCGATGGGGTCACTCCGGCGCAGGGCGCCTCCGCGTTCGTCAACCCGCTGACCGCGCTGGGCATGGTCGAAACAATGAAGCTCGAGGGTCATACCGCGCTGGTTCACACCGCAGCGGCGTCCAACCTCGGGCAGATGCTCAACAAGGTCTGCATCGCCGACGGCGTGTCGCTGGTGAATATCGTGCGCAACGACGAACAGGCCGCGATCCTGCGCGCGATCGGCGCGAAATATATCGTCGATTCCTCGGCACCCAATTTCCGCGAGGCGTTGACCGATGCACTGTTCGAAACCGGCGCGACGATTGCCTTCGACGCGATCGGTGGCGGACCGTTGGCGGGGCACATCCTCGGCGCGATGGAAGCGGCGCTGGTGCGCAAGACGCCGCCGGTCGGCGGGTACGGATCGCCGGTGCACAAACAGGTCTATATTTACGGCCGCCTCGACCTCAGCCCGACCACGCTGGCGCCGAACATGGGCTTTGCCTGGGGCGTCGGCGGGTTCCTGCTGACCCCATTCCTGATGCGGGTCGGTGCCGAAGCGACCCAGAAGCTGCGCCAGCGCGTGGCCGACGAGATCCTGACGACCTTCGCCAGCGGCTACACCTCGGAGATTTCGCTGGCCGAGGCTATTCAGCCCGAAACCGTGCGCGCGTGGCAGCGCAAGGCGACGGGCGAGAAGTATCTGATCAATCCATCCAAGTAAAATCGGCACTCCCAGGTGAACCGCCAATACTGACATAGGTTAAAGTCGGTCATAAGGCGTTGTTTACTTGGGAGGGCTATACCGGTTCCTTGAACAAGGAGCCGTCCCATGACAGAAGACCATCGCAAGACCGCAGCCGATCGTCGCGCCGAGAACCGGCGCAAGCCAACCGACCCGGTATATTCCGGCCCCGAACGCCGCGCCCATGAGCGCCGCACCGGCTTCGACCGGCGCGCCGACTGACCCCGGATTGCCGAGTAGCGCGGTGGCCGCTATCCCGCCGCCATGCTCAAGCTCATCATCGGCAATAAAGCCTATTCGAGCTGGTCGCTGCGCGGCTGGCTGGCGTGTAAGCAATCCGGCCTCCCGTTCGAGGAAGTCGTGGTCCCGCTCTACGACGCCGACTGGGACAAACGCCGTCAGGGCGACGAATTCGCACCATCATCGGGCAAGGTGCCGATCCTGTGGGATGGCGATATCGTGGTGTGGGACAGCCTGGCGATCGTCGAGTTCCTCAACGACAAGACGGGTAACGAGAAATTCTGGCCGGCCGACGAGGCCGCACGCGCGATGGCGCGGTCGATGGCGGCGGAGATGCATTCGGGGTTCGCCGCGCTGCGCAACAAGCACGGCATGAACATCCGCAACGTCTATGAGGCGAAGCGCCCCGATGAGGACGTGCTGGCCGAACTCAACCGGCTGATGGAAATCTGGGCGCAGGCGCGCGCGCGCTTCGGCGGCGACGGCGCCTTCCTGTTCGGCGATTTCGGCGCGGTCGACATCATGTTCGCGCCGGTGTGCACGCGGATCGTCACCTATCAGCTGCCCGTCGCGCGCTTCGCGGTGCCCTATGTCGAGGCGGTGCTCAACCACCCCTTCATGCAGGACTGGATCGCCGCCGCGCAGGAAGAGGATTGGGTGATCGAGAAGTTCGAGCAGCCCGCGAGCGTCTGATCCTCTCGGTGCCGTCACGCCGGGCTCGACCCGGGGTTCCGCTCGATGGCAAACCCCTAAAATCTACTTCCGTCCTTCCGCCGCTGCTCGGCCACCCCCGCGAACAAATGCATGTCGATGTCGGGATAATGGCAATCGCTGGTCTGCGGCTTGCCCACCGCGACAAACACGCAGTCGGCGTCCGACCGGTTCTGCAGCACGTGCCCATTACCGTCGCCCATCGGAAACGCCGCGATATCGCCGGCGCGCATCGCGTGTTCGCCGTCGTCGTCGACCAGCACCGCTTCGCCCGACAGCATGACGACGAACTCATCCTCCCCCGCGTGCCAATGCCGCTGCGACGACCAGGCGCCGGGCTTGAGCGTGACGTGGCTGTAGCCGAAGTCGGTGATCCCGCTGGCGGGCGCGAGGCGGCGGTACCAGCGCCCCTGCACCACGTCAGCATGTTGCGGCGGATAGCCGGTGGCGTTGGTTTGCGGGATTGAATCGAGGTCGAGCTTGGGCAATGCCGTCTCCACTAGCTGGGGAGCATATTTTGCCAGATGTCGTCGAACTGACCAAGGCGTTGATTGCCGCCGAAAGCGTGACGCCGGCAAAGGGCGAGGTGTTCGACGTGCTGGCGCAGGCGCTGGCGGTGTACGGGTTCGAGATCGACCGATTCGTCGTGGGCGAGGCGCCCGACGGGCCGGTCGAGAATATGATCGCGCATCGCGCGGGGACCGGCAAGCATCTGGCGTTTGCCGGGCATCTCGACGTCGTCCCGGCGGGCGACGGCTGGGCGAAGGCGTTCGCGCCCGAAATTCGCGGCGAGTTGCTCTACGGGCGTGGTGCGGTCGACATGAAAGGCGCGATTGCCGCCTTTGCTTCCGCCGCCGCCGCGTCGACCGACGGGCCGACGCTCAGCCTGCTGATCACCGGCGACGAGGAAGGCCCGGCGGTCTATGGCACGCGCGCGATCATCGAGCGGATGGCCGGACGCGGGCTCAAACCCGATCTGTGCCTCGTCGGCGAACCGACCTCGACCGCGCGGCTGGGCGACATGATCAAGATCGGGCGGCGCGGATCGGTCAATATCTGGATCGAGGTGCCGGGGCGTGAGGGGCATGTCGCCTACCCGCACCTCGCCGACAATCCGATCCCCAAACTGGTCGCGGCGCTGGCCGCGATCGACGCGATTGCGCTCGACGCCGGCAACCACTGGTTCCAGCCGTCGAATATCGAGGTGACCGATGTGACAGTCGGCAATCCGGCGACCAACGTCATCCCCAACAAGGCCAGCGCGCGGCTGTCGATCCGGTTCAACGACGAACAGCGCGGCGAGGATCTGGTCGCACTGATCGAGCGCACGGTGACGGCGCATGCCCCCGACGCGACGGTCATCGCGCGGATTTCGGGCGAAGCGTTCCTGACTCAGCCGGGGGAATTGTCGGCGCTGGTCACAGCCGCAATCGAGAAGGTCGCCGGGGTCAAGCCGACGCTGTCGACCACCGGCGGGACGAGCGACGCGCGCTTCTTGTCGCAACTGTGCCCGACGGTCGAATTCGGGCTGGTCAACGCGACGATGCACAAGACCGACGAAGCGGTCGCGCTGGCCGATCTGGAGGCGCTGGTCGGGATCTATGCCGAAGTGATTGCGCGGGTGGGATGAAATTCCTCCCCGGGACGGGGAGGTGGCAGCGCGCAGCGCTGACTGAGGGGGCTCTCCACGAACGATTCGCTTGCGGCCCGCCCCCTCCACCATGCTGCGCATGGTCCCCCTCCCCGTCCCGGGGAGGAATTTTAGCTCAGCGGCACAAACCGCACCGGCAACCCGTCCTTGGGCCGCGGGATCGGGAAGACGTGCCATGCATCGCCGCTGCCGGCGTCTGCCTCGATCCGGTAGCGCGACAGCAAATGCACCATCAGCAGCCGCATCTGCATGTTGGCGAAGTGCAGCCCCAGACACATGTGCGCGCCCCCGCCAAACGGCACCCAGGCGAAGCGATGCCGGCCCTTCGAATTCTCCGGCGTGAAGCGCATCGGGTCGAACGTATCGGGGTCGGGCCAGTATTCGGGCATGCGATGGGTGTAACTGATCCCGACGCCGACCGGGGTGCCCGCGGGAATATCGTAGCCGCCGAAGCTGAAATCCTTGAGCGCGCGGCGCGGGATCGAGGGTACCGGCGGGATCAGCCGGAGTGATTCCTTGAACGCATAGTCGGTGAGCTCGAGCTTATCGAGCTGATCGACCACGGGCGTCGCGGGATCGAGTTCCGCGATTTCCGCGCGCAATTTCTCCTGCCACTCGGGATGCCGTACCAATTGCATGATGAAGCTGGTTGCCGACGAGGTGATCGTGTCGTGCGCCGCCATCATCAGGAAGTTCATGTGATCGGCGATCGCCGCCGCCGACAGCAGATTGCCGTCATCGTCGGTCGCGCGGCAGAATTGCGAGAAGAAATCCTGTCGGTTGCTGGCATCGCCGCCGCTGCGCCGCTCGGGGATTTCGCGCTCGAACCAGTCGACCAGATAGGCGCGCGCGTCCACCCCCTTGCGCATCAGCGTGCCCGCCCATGGCTTGCGGATCGGCGCGACGCTGGCGCGCACTTCGTCGACGAACGCCTGATTGATCCGGCCCGCCTCGTCGCCCAAGGGCACGCCAAGAAAGCTGGTCGCGGCAAGGTCCAACGACAGTTTCTTGATGGCGTCGTAGAACTTCAGCGTCTGCCCGCTCCACGTCGCGACCTGCGCCGCGATCCCGCTATCCAGCTCCATCGCATAATGCCGCATCGGTTCGGGTTTGAACGCCACAGACAGCGTCTTTCGGTCGGCGCGATGCTTGTCGAAATCCATCAGCATCAACCCGCGCGGGAACAGCAGGTTGAGCAAGGGCCCCCAGCCTTGTTCGGAGGAAAAGATGCGGTCGCGGTCGAACAACACCAGCTCGTTGGCATCGGGCCCCAGCAGCGATACCGACGTGCTGCCGAACGCATTATTGCGGAAAACGCGCCCATGCTTCGCGACCAGTTTGTTGCCGAATCCGATCGGATCGGCGAGCAGCCGCAGCGTGTTGCCGATGATCGGCAGCCCCTTTTCACCCGGAATATGCTTGATGGCATCGGGATTCTGGCGCGGCAGCCAGTGCGGGTTCGCCTCCTGTAAAAGCGCATTAAACTTCTCCCGCTCAGTCACAGGCAGGAAGTTGCCGCCATCGCTTGGCTGACCATGTAATCTTTTCCCACGAAATCGCAGTCGGGTCATACGATATGTATCGAAGGGCGGCCACACCAGCCATTAAAGTTTTCCCTCGATCATTGGCATTCCGTCCAAGGCGACCCGCTGCTGCACCCCGCGTATCGCCCGGAGCCGGGCCCTTTCCTTGGGGGAAAGCGAACTGCCGCGACTGCCGAGGCACCTGACCGCGTAGTCGATGCGTCGAGCGTTCCAGGCATCGTCATCCTCGACGACCGCATCCCATACCGCCGCCATTCTGGGCATCCGATACAGATTAGACCTGATCGTCTTGACCGACTTGCCGGCAACAACGGCCAGACGCGCTTGATTCACCCAGACCGGCGGGTCGAGGGCGCGTATCTCCGCAGCTGCTGCAAGCACCCGTGGCGCCATCTCACTATCGAGCCTGGCCCAATCCACTCCGGTTGACACGTGGGGCGATGGAGGCGGCAGCCTGATCCCCCTCTCCCTCGCCCAAACTCGGACAGTCTGCTCGGACCTGCGCAGCTTCGTCGCGGCGACCCGGAGATCGATCCCTTCCGCAACACACCGGGTCAGATAGAGATCCAGGAGGGGCCCCCAGACCACGACTGGCAGTCGACGCGTCGATCCGTCATGCTGCAGCCTGCGGCGATAGACGAACCCGCAAACGCACGCGAAGGTGCCCGTGTCCTGCCACAGCATGTTCCGCCGGCTGATGTGGCAACGATCGATCGTGAGCTCGCCATGATGATCGGCCAGTGGGTTCTCGCAACGCCACGGACCATCGCCGAAGGGGCGGTCGCGACGGTAACGGTCATCGTTCGCCGCGTGCAGAAAGCCGCGGATCAGCAGATGGCGGACCGGCGAGCATGCATCGTCCCCAGCCAATAGCCGCCGTGGCCACGGCCGTTTCTCGCTCACCTCCCCCTCGGCGCCGAGGCACGTAAGTGCGCACCCCCAGTGATCGCGAATGGCGGCTACCAGATCGGTGCCATACTTGTCGCCCGGCCCCCGCGCGATGCCTACGTCGCTGAGGGCCTCGCGATACTCCCGGCTCAACTCGGACCGGGATCTCAGCTGAGGCGCGCCGGCCAGGAGACGCTCCCCCTCAAGGGCGAGCTCAGCCAGCCTTTCCATTGCTCGCGCATCCGGGACGTCAGCGACTGGACGTGCATCGTCAGGGCAATTGATGGGTGTCGCGGCTCCGAAGAGGATTCCGCTCGGCGCGGGTTGGTCAGACCACTGCAGCGGCCTCATGTGCACGCGGCATACCAGCGAGGAGCCGACCTGGAAGCGCCGTCGCCAATACGTTTCGCCATGCTCGGATATGTCCTCGTCCCTGCACTCGGGACAGAACCGCAGGGCTGGTGGCCTGCCAGACGCGTTGCTCAGGCCGAGCATCGCTCGGGCACGGTTGCCGCCGCCCCGACACATTGCTTCGAGGATGGCGGGACGATGGTCGGGCTCCATGAATGCGGCGTAGAATGGAAAGAGCGTCATATCGTGCGCGAGTCGCGGACCATCGATCACGTTGCGCGTCGGTAGGCGCGAGGCGAGCCGGTCGAGATGACATGGAGCCTCAAAGCCGATCGCGAGCGGCCGTCCGAACAGGGCGGCGGCGAACGCTTTGGGGGATGGCGACCCGTGATGCGCGTGGGCGCGGCTGAGCCAGCTGAACAGAAGTTCGTCAGGCAGGCGCCAGGGCATGTAGGCGACCCCGCCGCCATCGGCGTCGGTGTCTGATGCCAGTGACGGCTGCGGCATGGTCAGGCTGCCTCAGCCACGTGGATATGACCGCATCCCGCGGCGATCGCGGCCCTGACCTTGGGCATCCAGGATCCGGGCAGTCCCGCACGCCGCAGCACGTCGGACGCCGTTACCTCCGCCAAGCCATCGCATTCGGAAAGCACCCACTCGAGGCGCCGCCCGCGAAATGCATCCGTAGTCTCGATTAGGGAAGCGATGCATTCAGCCGTGATCGGCAGCTTGGCCCGCCGGTCGCGGATCCAGCACGGCGACCCGACGCGGCGCTCCAACTCGCTGAAGGTCACCCGCACCGGCGGTAACGACGAGAGAACAACCACCGCTTCCGCGCGCACCGCCTTGGCCAAGCGGCGGTCGGTGAACGACCAATCGCGCGCGCGGCCACCATGGCGCGTTGTCAAGCGAGGAGACTGAACCGCGCGCCGCAGGCGAGGCGCTCCACGACGGTCGACGGTGCCGGATGGAGCGAGCCGCCAAGGCGTCGCGACGTTGGCGATCGCCGCTTCGCGCATCAAAGTCTTGGGATCGAGGCCGAGCCGGCGCGCCACCGCGCGTAGACCTTCGCCCCTCGCGATCGCCTGGGTGAGCGCAGGCACGAAGTCGGGACCGAAGGATCGGTAACGAGGGGGACCAAATGACCCGTCCGCGCTGCGTCGTCGAGTGTAGACATATCCGCACTCGCACTCGAAGTCGCCGTAGAGCGTCTCGCGATCGCGCCTGACGTGCAGCGAGAATACGACGGGTTCGCCCAAATGAGGGGAAACCGGGTTGCAGCACTCCCACGGCCCGCGACCGAACGGCGGCTCGATCACGGCAAGCCCGTCCAAGAAAGTCCGGAGGAGCAAGTGGCATATGGGATGCATCGCCCGCGGGCGCGGACGCACGAGCGAGGCGAGCCATCCGCCGCGCAGTCGGCCACCCGCCAGCACGCCTGGGACGTAGTCGAGAGCCGCCCCCCAGTGCCGCATGAACGCCTCCTCAAGCCCGGCCTGGTCGACCTTGGCGCCGGTCGCCAGACCGACATCCGCTAAGCGCGACCGGTAGGCCTCGGAAGTCTCCGCCGGGGTGCCTGCAGCCGGCGGTCGGTCGAGAAGATCAGTGGCCGCCATGGCAAGTCCACGCAGACGCTCAGCAACGACAGCATCCGCCGGGACCGACATCTCGACCGAAGCAGCGAGATCGATATCGTCGGCGGCAACGAAGCCATGACGGCGCGTCCGCCCGAAGACCACCGGCGAACGCAGGAGGGCCACGCCATGGTCGGGACACACCGTAACGCCAGGCAGCTGGTGTGAACGCCGCCAATACCGCTCGCCATGGCCATCCACCATCGGACCCAGGCACGCGGGACAGTAACGCAATGCGCCGATGGGCGGGATACGCGACGCGGCCAGTCCCAGCCGCATGTGGGCGCCAACCGTGCTCTCGACCATAGCGCGACGGGTGGTCTGCCTGATCTCGCCGGAGACGAAGGCGGTCAGGAATGGGAAAAGCGTGGTCCGGCGGATGATCCAGTCGGCGTCCAGGCCAGTCCCGGCATCCAGCCGCTCGGCGAGCGCGCCGATCCCGCCGGGCAGGTCGAAGGACGCCACGGCGTGGCTGCGCCCGAAGAGCTCTTCCATCAGGACGCTGGCCGCGCCGAGGCCGCGGTGGCGCCTCAGCCTGGCGAGTGCGCTATAGAGCAGCTCGTCCGGCAAGATCTCGGGAAAGTAAGCGAGCATCGTCACGCCGCCCTGAGAAACGACCCGGGTCCGGCGAGCCCCGCGTTCGCCAGTGCGGCGTAGGCCGAAAGGCCTTCGACCGCTCCGGCGGCGACGATCGCGCGCATATCCCCCGCCGGCAATGGGACGACCTCCTCGTTCTTCGTTGTGGGGCCACGCGGCTTGCGCTTGGGCGCCGCGCGGTCGGCGCGCAGCAGGTCCGCGATGCGCCAAACGTCCGCATCAGGCTCGCCACGCCGCACGTCCTCGACCATCCGGGCGCCGACATCGTCGCCAATGCCGATCTGGCGAAACACCTGCTGCAGGAAGCGGTCGTCGTCGGACATCTCCCCCTCCCCCTCGGCCCGGGTGCCGCGGTGACCGGGCGTGGGCGTCGGCAGCGCGAAGCCCGGCTGACCGAGCTGCGCTCCGAGCACGCGGGTGAACTCGTCGCGCAACGACGACATGTCACCATACTTCTCGATCCGGCGGCGGTCGCCGGACCGGAGCGCGTCGATGAGGGGGCGCACGATCGCCAGCTCCTCCTTGGCCACGCGGCGGAGGATCGCAGGGGTGATCTGCTCGCTGCCACCGGACTCGCCGCGGCGGATCGCGCGCATCTGCGCCAGGATGTACAGCTTCACCGCGAGATCGACTACGCCCTGCGTCTCGTCGTAGAGGGCCTCGCGGAGCGTGTCGTCCAACGGCGTCGCGACATCGGTCCATTGGTAGGACCACAGGTCGCTTACGAACTCGGTCCAGTCCGCGTCATTTGCGGCGTAGCGGTCCCAGGAAGCGGACCCGACGCCCACCGAGCGCCGGCCGAGCCGAAGTGTCTTTCGCACGATGTCCGTCGCCGCCGTCGTGCCGATGAGGAGCACGGGCACGCCGATCTTGTTGATGAGCGTCACAAGGAACTTCAGGAGGACGTCGTTGTCCTCGCGGACCCGACCGAGGTGCTGGATCTCGTCGATGACGAGAACGCCGAGCGCGTGCAGGTTGGCGACGAGCGCCATGTCGCTCATCATCGACTCCTCCGTGGCGCGCGCGGAGGCATACTGCTTCTGGTAAGACGTGCCCAAGACCCGGTCCAACTCGACAAAGAAATCGATGCACAGCGCGCGAACCGAACCCTTGTGCGGGCAGTCGACCTTGATCCACACGACCTGCATGAGCGTCATGGGCTGAGTGTGCTCGATGACCTCGGGCACGCCATTCAGGATCTCCTCGGTGGTCAGGGTCTTCCCCATCCCCGCCATGCCCAACAGCACCGCGCTACTCGCTGTGTTGTTGGTGCCGATCGCCTTGCGCGTCATGTGGATGCGTGGCGCGTCACCGGTCCCCACGCTCGACAGGTCGATCAGGGTGCCGTCCGCATGCTCCGCGGCAAACCGTATGACGCGGCGTTGGTGGTCGGCGGCGAGCCGCCCCCTGCCCTCGTAACCCCCGTGCAGGAACATAAGGAAACCCTCCGCGAACTTGATGTGCCTAGCGCCGGGCTTGAAGTAGTTGGCGAGCCGCACGACGCAGATCCGCCGGTGGCAGTGGTCGAGCCGGCGCTCGTCCTCGGTGCGGTGCGGCGGCACGGCCAAATCCTCGTAGAGGTCGGCGGCAGCACGGACCGTCGGAAGGCCGGATGTATAAAAGTTGCCGGCGGTTTCGGTGGTCGTCATCGTATTAGTCCCTTCGCTTCAGGAGCTCCGACAGCGTCGGTTCGGCGCCATCGTCATCGTCGTGCGGGTCGTCGGCGATGGGCGTTCGGATCGGATGGACGTTGCAGGCAGCATCATCGTCCACGCCCAGGTTAAAGGATTCCTCGCGGCGCCGTTCAGCCTTCTCGGCGGCATGATTGCCGCGGATGCCCTTCACGTCCTTCGGCCGTCGAGCGCGGAACGCCTTGCCCCTCTCTCGGGCGGCGCGCTCGGTCTCTTGCATGATGGCGGCGACGTCGGCCTGCGAGGTCACCTCATCGACGGAGCGGTCGGCGGTGTCCGCCTTGTCGGCCGCCAAGACCGCGGCCACCTCCGTGAACGACTGGTCGGCGTAATGCTCGAACTGCGGCAGCAGCGTGCACACGACGTAACCCTCCTCTGCATCGTCGTCGTGCAGGTAGATATGGCGGGCCGAACGCAGGTCGTAGGACATCGGCCTCGACTTCCACCTCGTCTGCCGCGCGTGCGCGAACCAGTCCTCCGCCTCCGCCTTGGCGCAGGTGTAGTAGAGGCCGCGGAAGTAGATTCCCTTGTGCCGCACTGTGCAGGTGTCAGTCGGCATCACCGCGAACCTGACCGCGTCGACCGAGGCGCGGCGCATACGCCCCTGGCGCTTCGCGATCCCCCACTCCCACAACTCGGCGGGCACGGCGCGAACCCCATCGCGGATCATCGCGCCGTCGCGGACGTAGTCGACCAGCTTGTGCCTGTTATTGAAGTGAAGGATCAGCGGGATCATCGTTCGATAGAGGTCCGAGATCGTCCAGATCGCCTCGAGCCGCGGATCGCGGACGCCGCGCTCGCCGAAGTCCGTAGCGACGTATCCTGACACGAACGGTCGATATTCGACGTCAATCAGATCAAATCGCTTCTCGACCGTGCCCTTCCAGTCCGGGCGGTGCGACTGGGCGGTCTCAACGATCACGTTGTGCTTCCGCTGCAGCATCTCGATGATGCGCGATGCGATCTCGCCGCGATCGCCGAGCAGTGCCTCGCACAGGACCTCGCAAGGCCACTCGCCCTCCGCGATGACGATGCCGTGGCGGGCGCAGAACTCCTGCTTGTTCTCCACTACCGACACCAGCGCCATCATGGCGCCGACCCAGGAGGGTCCCTCAAGACCGATGTAGAAGCCGACGATCATCTTGCTGAACACGTCGACGACCACGTAGAGCACCGGTCGGCCGATGATCAGCCCGTCCTCGAGCTCCGAAACGACGTAGATGTTGATGATCGTCGCGTCGATCTCGTATCGCGATCCCGGGCCGAAGACGTGCGACTGCGCGCTTCCCGTGATCCCCCGCAGGTTGCGATCGTATTTCTTGCGCCCGATCCGCTCGCGCTTGATCGCGAAGACGTCGGCGTTCTCCTTATACCAGTAGGACAGCTGCCGGATCGTCGGGAAGTCCTCGTCCTCGTAAAGCGGCTTGGCAGCATGGACGATCCTGTGCGTTTCCGGATCGATGCGCCGGTCCATGCAGAATTCCTTGAGCATCAGCACGCGCGCCTTGGCGAGGCTGATCCGGCCATGCCGCCCGTAATAGCGGCGTATGCCGAGCTCGAAGATTCGCACGATCTCGGGGGTCACGTTGGTGCCCTGCCGCCTGCCATGGCTCCGCTTGCGGCCGAGCTTAACCAGTCCCCGCCGCCGCTTCCGGTTGGGCGCGCCGCAGCCGACGAAGCCAGGGATGACGGCCGCGGGCGTCATGCCGTGCCGGAAGTAGCGGTCGAGCGCCGCGTGCAGCGTCTTGCGATCGGGTCCATCGACGGATGCTCTCATCACCGCGGAGCCGCGCTTGCAGTCGTCGAACAGCTCAACGCCCATCGCTAGCAGGGGCTTGATCGCCTCCATCAGCACATCACCGCGGATCGCGCGCTTCGGCGAGATCGATCCCGGCCGCGTGGGCGCGTCGAAGCCATGCTTGAACACAGGGTCCAGCGAACCCGCCGAGACCATCTCCTCGGTGTGTCCAAGGCTGGCGCGCGAAAAGCCCTCGTCTCCCTCCAAGTCGAACAGGACAAGGAGATCTGCGGACGGTTCGATCCAGACGACGCGCACGTGCCGCCCGCTCTCGGCGATTCGCAGGACGTCGCCGTGCAGAATGGGACCGTGAGCCATCAGGCCGCGAGCCCGACCGCGTCAGGCTGCGCAAGGGGGAGCTCGGACAGGCGCCAGCCGGTGTCGAAGACGCGCTCGGGATCGTATGCGAGCCTGCCGGTGGCGCAGAGGTGACGGACGATCTCGATGGTCTCGCCCTCGGCCGCGCGCCCGCGAAGCCGGAGCTCGGTATCGATGTCAGCGAACGTCTTCGCCTTGCCCGATCGATACGCCTTCATGAACGCCTCGATGAGCGATGCCCAGTGTTCCGGGTCAACATGGTCGTCGAGACCGAGCCGAGCATACATCCAGGCCACGCCGGTGTGGCGTCGGCGCGACTGGTCAAGGTCGGTGACCAGCATCCAGTCCACGCCACGGGCGATCCAGTATCGCCGTTCTATCTCGAGCTTGAGCAGCGTCGCCGCGTCGTCAAGATCCGCAGCCGGCTTGACCGCCCGGGCATACCTGACGACGCCAGCAGACGTCCGGCGGTGGACGACGAGGTCGGTCGTCATGACGACATCGACCTTGCCACCGGGATAGACCGGATGCGCCACGCCCATTTCCAGTGCGATGGCGCACGTGTCCTCGCGGTCGAGGGGATACTGCTCCTGGACGTCGACGACGTCGGGCATCAGGATGAACTCCATGAACGCGCCGGTCTCGATGCCGGACAGCAGGTGGTGGAGCCGCCCCGTCTTCGGGCAGGGCACCCGCGCAGAAAGTCCGAGCGACGAGAGATCGTGGACGTCGAGCCACGGCTGATAGGACCCTATGTCGCCCAAGCCGCGCCCCGCGCGATACCGCTCGTCGATCACCTTCTCGGTCATGCAGATCTGTCTTCTGGCCATGCGCCATGCCTCCGGACAGCCGGGCGCGCTTCGCACGGCGGCCAACTTCTCGTTGGTGGATGCCGGCATGGACGGGGCGGGGTTGACCCGGATTCGCGGCTATGCGATTCCCGTCGCCGGCGGACTTGTCGGGCTTGCCCCTCAGGTCATGGTCGTGATCCTTTCTCGCTGGCGGGCCGCAAACCCGCTGGTTGGTCTCGGAAGGCTGTCTGGGTTCGATCTGGCCACCGCGGGGCCGTTCGTTGGCGCGAACGGTCCCGCCCATCTCACGGAATGGACCACCCCACGTCCTCGTCGCGGCGAAGTTCGCCCCGCTGGCCCATCTTCGACAGGATCGGAGCTAGGCTGGTGCGCTCGATGCGCTCGCCGAACCTCTCTTCAATCCCCCGGCGGATCGCGCTGACCTGCAGGGGGCCATCCGCCCCCCGCAGCACCGACAGCGCCATGTCGCGGATGCTCGCCGTCCCCCGCAGACGCCGGTCGCCCGGCGCGCCGCCCGACCGGATGTCTAGCTCGCGGATGTAGGCCCGCGTCGCGGCGATCAACCCGTCGACCTGACGGACCTGGCCAAGCAGGCCATCGCGATCGACGAGCAACTGGTCGAGCTCGGCCACCTTGGTCTCGCGCCTGGAAAGCAGCACCTAGCCGGCGAATCGGGTGGTTGGCGTCCTCATGTCGAAGATTGAAGACTAGACTCGGAGTATAAGTCAACAATAGTGTTGGACTCTAGTGTCGTATTATGTTGACAATGGCGTCCACTTGACCCCGTCTCGATCCGAGCAGGCGCCGCGGCACGGTTTACCGCCGGCCTCCGCGCGCAGGTCGGCGTCCGGGTGGCGTCCAGGTGACGCGCCCGACCGGAAGCATCCCCCACCTTGGTGGCGCGAGATAGGCTTTCCAGGATCATCCCGGCAGCCCGCCCGTCCCGACGATCACCGCCAGCAGGTGGCGGGTGAGCGCGTCGGCGCCCTTGCCGTAGGCGAGCTCGCCCCACGCGTCCCAGGCGTGGACCCGCTCCGCCAGCCACGCGAACATCTCGTCGCGCGACTCCCCATCGGCGAAGGTCTGCGACCAGGCGACGTTGCGCGTCGGCATCCGCGCACCGACCGTGATCCCGGAGAGCGTCACGAGGTAGCGCGTGCCGACACGCTCGCGTGCGAACAGGTGACGACGGAACCCGACCTCGCGCTCGAACATCAGGAGCCCGCGTTCGCGCGCCTCGGCGTCGAGCCCCTTGGCGGCGGTGACCGTCGCGATGACCGCCGCCATCGGCAACCGCTCGAACTCAGGCTCGCGCGTCGCCTGTAGCATCATCAGCACCGACCTGCCCAAGTCGGTCAATCCCCCCTCCAGCGGATTTCCATACGCCGACGTCTCGATCATGCCGACCGAGGCGAGCCAGCACTGGTGGAACCTCCACGCCTGCATGTCGCCATCAAAAAGGTCGTGCCTGCTTTCCCGACCATGCCACCCCGCGTGGATCGCGGTCATGACGCGCAGCAGCAGCTCATGCTGCTCCCGAGCGAAGTGGATGGGCGGGAAGCCGAGCTCGCCTTGCCAGAACGCATCCCTCACGTTCCGCCAAGTCCGGCCGCTGCCGTCCTCAAAGCCGTCGGGACCAGCCCGCAGCCACCAACCCCAAGGTAGCTCGCCGATGTGGCGCTCGAACTCAGCCACGGCCACCTCCGCGCTTGGGGTCCAGACCAATCGGCGGCGGCGGCCCGTCACGCGACGGCATATCGGTCCCATCGGCGATGGCGCGCAGCTGGGCGGCCAGCGCGACCGTCTCGCGGACGACGTAGGCGTCGTCGCGGTAGGTCCGGGCGAGTTCCGACGACGACACGGGGATGGAGCGACGCCCGTCGCCAGGCACGAAGTCGTAGCTGTGGTCGCAGCTGAAACCGAACCACCACGCGTGCCGATCAGCGGCGCGGTGGTCGGTCGCGTGCTGGACCTCGTGGTAGACCTCGGGGCTGATGACGACGTCGCAGATGCGGCGCGCCTCCGCCGCCAGGCGGCGGGACGGGGTCGGTCCAGACTGGCACAGCCTTGCATAGGTGATACCACCGTGGACCTCGATGCCGATGTCGGCGGGCACCGCCTTGCTCCGCCAACCCCAGAGCGGATGGTCGGCCGGCACCCCGACGTAGCCGCAGAGGAAGCCGCGGGGGTTGTCGCGCAGCATGATGCATTCGTAGCCGCTGGCCTCGTCGCGCCAGCTGACCTTGTCAGCTTCGCCGAGCCACGGGCCGTCGCCATCGGGCCGAGACTCCCGATCGTAATAGATCTCGGCGGCGGGCACGACGCACGCGCGGGTGGCGTAGGCGCGCCCGGTGACGAGGACGACGCCGTCTTCCCGCGTGACCTCGCCCCCCGTGCCGACCAGCTTGGCGACGGCGAGCTCGGAGCGGAGGGCGGGCAGCAGCGTGTCGGCGGTGGCGGGCTCGACGGCGGGCGCCGCCGGCTTGCGCTGCGCGGGCGTCTTGCGCTGGCTAGCGGGCACGAGCGCGGTGGTCTTCGAGGGCTTCCTGGACATGGGTATCTCCTTCGTTGCAGGTCGGTGGTCGGGGATGGTCGGGGCGGGTGCCAGGGCAGAGTGCCCGGTGGATCACGGCACGCGGGCATGCGCATCAGCGCATCCAAGGCATGCGGAAGGCCACCGAACCGGTCTCGACGACCAGCGTCTGGCCGGACGTCGGCGATGGCGCCTCCTCCACAGCGGCGATCGGCCAAGGATGGCCGCGCAGCGACGCATGGTCGACCACATCGCCGACCGGTCGCCCGATGATCGCCGCGGCTATCGTTTCGGGCAGCGGTGCGTCGAGCTCGATCCGCAGCACACCAAAGAGCGTCTCCAGCCTCGCCGGGCCGAGCCTGGCCTCGACCTCGAGCGAATGCTCGACGACCTCGAGGCAGGCCCAGTCACCACCAGAGTAGATGAACGGCACCGTGTGTCCGAAGCCGCGCCGCCGCACGACCTCCCTGTCGCCGGTCGGCGTGGCGATCACGAACCGCTGCGGCGGCTCGCGAAGCCGCCGGAACCGCATCGCCGGTCGGGACGACAGCGCCGGGAAGCGCGGCCAGCGCTCCGCGAGATCGAGGCGATCGAGCAGTCGATCCATGTCCTCCCCTGCCGCTGACGCGAGCGACAGCAGGAAGGGCGACGCCGAGCGGACGTTCGTCCCCATCTCCTGCCGGAAGGCCGCGCGCCGGACACCGGAGTCCTCGCGATCCGCTTCCCTGATCGCGGTGCGGGCGGCCGCCCGTGCCTCCGTGAAACGCCGCCGGTCGGACCCGGTCGCGGGGTCGGTGAGGCGAAACGTCCGGATGGACGCGCGGTCGGCACGGCGGTTGGGACCGGAGAGGTTCCCGCCGAGGAAGGTCTCGCCCCGAACGCCGCTCACGACGGTCGCCCCGCACGCGCGTAGCGCTCGTGCCACGTCACGCGCTCGACGATCGGGCCGAGCGCCTTGGGCCTCGCTTGGGCGGAATAGACCTGCCCCGCCAGCCACCACTCCTCCTCGGTGCGCCGCCCGTCGGGCACCTCTCGCCACCAGCACTTCTGATCGCCGTCGGCATCCCAGCGATAGCCCCGCAGCCGAAGCTGATCCTTGAGCTCGAAGGCAGCGCCAACCGCGCGGAAACGCCAGCTCGGCGCGCGGGCGGTAGCAAGCATCTCGGCGAGCGCGGTCGAGCCGCCGGGGAACCGGTGCTGAAGCAGCGCGATGACGGCGTCGACATCGTCGCCGGCGCGATGAGCGCCGTGGAAATACCCGATTTGCGCGAGCAGCCAGCCGAGCGAGCGTCCATCGAACCCGTTCGCCCTCCAGTCGACATCGGCGCAGGTGCACGCCCACGCGAGACCAACCGCACCCGGCAAGCGGCGCTCGACATGGCCGCGGTCAAACATCGCGTTGTGCGCGCATACGAAATCGGCCGACTTCAGGAGTCGCACCGCGGCCTCGTCATCGATGACCTGGCCGGCGAGGTCGGCGTCGGTGATGCCGGTCAGGCGTTTGATGTCGTCGGGCAGGTCGCGGCCGGGATCCTCAAACCAAGCATACGGCCGGTCGATCTTGACGATCGTCCCGTCCGGGTCCGCCCGGAAACGGCGGAGCGCTAGCTCGATAATAACGTCGTCATCGCCGATGCCAGTGGTCTCGCAGTCGACGACCACGCCGATCACCGTATCGAAGCGGCCGCCAACTCCGGTCTCGCCCTCGGGCACGTCAAGGCGGCGCAACACGCGCCAATCGTCTTCGCCGTTGACGGCGCACAGCGCGTCCGGCGCAGGGATACCTTCCTGCATGATGCCTCCATGATGTCTTGGATGTTCCGGGGCACGCTCGGGCGACCGGACCCGTCGTATCGGGCGGATAGGGTCGCGGAAGCGGCGGTCAGGCCAGGAAGCGCTGCTCGATGTTGAGGTCGAGCCCGGCCGCGAGCGGCGAATGGGGCGCGGCGTCGATCATCATCAGCGTGTCGCAGATCGCCTTCGACACCAACGCCTCAACAATGGGCGAGGTGTGGTCGAAGCCGGTCACGATGGCGGCGTCGGCCGCCGCTGCGCCCATCCGGGCGTAGAGGCGGCCCGCGATCTCCGTCTCGTCCACCGCGAACGACGCGTGAAAGGCGTGAACCGTCTCGACCCCGTCGTCATGAACGACCGTGGCGGTGAAGAGGCGGGGTGCATTTCCGGGCCGTGGCTTGAACGGCAGGACGTTGTTCTGGCGCGGAACCCCGCCCGGGCGACGAGCCGGCCCGGCCATCGCAACGGCGCGATCGCCGACGGCTTCGGCATTCGCGTCGGTGATCAGCTCATCGACCGCATCGGGTTCCGCGTCGAGGCCGAGGGAAAGGCCGTGCAGGACGATCCCGCGCAGGCAGGCGTCACGGCCCATGCAGGCGTCGACCGCCGCTGCTCCACCGAAAAGCGCGCGCGGCGTAATCATCCAGGCCATGGCGTCGTGGACGATCCCCTCGCGCTGGAACCTCGCACCCGTCTCGGCCGCGACCAGTGCCAGCCGAATCAGGCCGCGGCGGGTGGTGTGGACGGCTGCGTCCGAGGCGGCATCCGCGTCGAGCGGATCGTCATACAGCGACGGCGGCACCGTCGCGGGCAGATCGCGGGTCAGGTTAGCCACGTTCATGGTCGGTCTCCCTCCGTCGTCGTCAACGGCACCGACCACCACGACGGAAGCGGCCAGCAAACCCTATAGTAGCTACAGCCTTTATATGTTTCAACCCTTCCAGAGTTATGGAAGTATTATGTGCCATTCTGAGTCAGCTGAATTTCGCGGTGCGTGGCGGCGCCGGGCCTTGCGGCAATCCATAGCTCGGTTATTCTAGAGAAATGGAAAAGATGAAGGCGATCACCGTGATGAGCGCGCTGGCCCAGCCAACCCGACTTGCAGTCTTCTCGCTCCTCGCGCGTGCGGGTGCTGAAGGCATGACGGCGGGTGATCTCGCGGATCGGACGGGCACGCCGGCCAACACGATGAGCAGCCACCTCACGATATTGTCGCACGCAGGCCTGACGGCATCGCGACGCGCGGGGCGCAACATCTTCTACAGCGCGCTGCCTGACGCGATCCGGCAGCTGACGGTTTTCCTGATCAGGGATTGCTGCGATGGATGTGCCGAGGTGTGCGGACACCTGCAGGATGATCTGAACGAATGCCAGCGGGGTCGCGATGCGAGGCGCGTATCGTCCCGCACCAACGCATCGGTAAAAGCCGATCCTAGTTGACGCGCCACAACGCATCGGATAATACCGATGAATGACCGATGCTGATGCACTCGCCGCTCTCGCCGCCCTGGCCCATCCGACCAGGCTTGAGGCTTTCAGGGCACTCGTGGCGAAAGAGCCGGAGGGCCTGACGACCGGCCAACTGGTCGATCGCACCGGCCTGAGCCAGAGCACCTTCTCGACACATCTGGCCGTGCTCGCGAAGGCCGGACTGGTCGCATCGGAGAAGCGCGGGCGAAACTTCAACCAGCGCGCCGACATCTCCACGCTGCGGGCCCTGATGCTGTTTCTGGCGAAGGACTGCTGCCAGGGACGTGCCGAGCTGTGCGAGCCGCTTCTCGCCGACCTTGCCTGCTGCTGATCGCGGAGATCCGAATGACCGACATCGTCATCTACCACAATCCCGACTGTGGCACGTCGCGCAACGTCCTCGCGCTTATCCGCAACAGCGGCGTCGAGCCGCACGTGGTCGAATATCTCAAGACGCCTCCGGTCCGAGCACTTCTGGTGCAAATGATCGACCGCGCCGGGATGACGCCCCGGGACCTGCTGCGCGAAAAGGGCACCCCCTATGGCGAACTGGGGCTGGGCGACGCGTCGCTCACCGACGACGAGCTGATCGACGCGATGATCGCCCACCCGATTCTCATCAACCGCCCGCTGGTCGTGACGCCGCTCGGCGTGAAGTTGTGCCGCCCATCCGAGGCCGTGCTCGACATCCTGCCAGAACCGCAGCAGACCGCCTTCGCGAAGGAGGATGGCGAAAAGATCGTCGACGTTGACGGCAGCCGCGTGACGCCGGGATGAGGCGTCGCGCACTTCTCGCCGAGGCGCTGGGCAGCATGATGCTCTTCGCGACGGTCATTGGATCAGGCATCATGGCCGAACGTCTGGCGGCGGGGAACGTCGCCGTCGCGCTGATCGGGAACACCCTGGCGACGGGCGCCATCCTGTTCGTCCTCGTCACGATGCTGGGGCCGATCTCGGGCGCGCACCTCAACCCTGCCGTCACGCTGGTCAGGCGGCTGCGCGGACATCTGTCCACCCGCCTGGCGGTCGCCTACGCGGGCGCGCAGATCGCCGGCGGCATCCTCGGGGTCTGGATCGCGCACGCCATGTTCGAGACCCCGATCCTCGAGCTTTCCACCAAGGTCCGCGGCGGGCCCGGGCAGCTGACCGGCGAGGCGGTCGCGACGTTCGGGCTGATCCTGACGATCATCGGGACGGCCCGCGTCCGGCCGAACGCCGTGCCCGCCAGCGTCGCGCTATACATCACGGCCGCCTACTGGTTCACGTCTTCGACGAGCTTCGCGAACCCGGCCATCACCGTGGCACGGTCCTTGAGCGACAGCTTCGCCGGAATAGCGCCCGCGTCGGTGCCCGCGTTCGTCGCTGCCCAGCTCATCGGTGCCATCGCCGCGCACCTGGTCGCCGACACGATCTTCACCGAACCATCCGTGGAGACGGCATGAGCCGGGTCACATTCTCGTCGCTGTCGCACGGTCAGCAGGACGTGATGCGCCTTGCGCTCGATGCGGCCCGGCTGCCGACCGACGACCTGCACGAAACCGGCCGTGCCTTCTTCGAACTTTCCGACGAACAGGGCCCGATCGGCTTCGTGGGTCTGGAGGGTGACGGGCCGGACCGCCTGCTGCGCTCGCTCGTCGTCCTGCCCGGCCGAAAGCAACAGGGACACGGGGGCCTGCTTGTCGCGCACGTCGAAGCGACCGCGCGCCGCGACGACGCCGAGCGGTTGCACCTACTGACCACGACCGTCGCCGGGTTCTTCCGCGCGCGCGGCTACCGGCCAGCCGACCGCGCCGCCGCGCCCACCGCGATCGCCGGAACGGCTCAAGTCACCTTACTATGTCCAGGCAGCGCCTCCTATCTCGTCAAGGATCTCGCATGAGCCGCCTACGCCAGCTGAACGACGCGGACCTGCTGCCGTCGCTCGATCCGACCTACGTCATCCGCCGTCCGGCCCTCGGCCTGGGCGACGACCAGCCGCCCCCGCGCATCCTGCTGCTCTACGGTTCGCTCCGCCAGCGCTCTTTCTCGCGCCTGGCGACGGAAGAGGCGGCCCGTCTGCTCGAGCTTCTCGGCGCCGAGACACGCATCTTCGACCCGTCGGACCTGCCGCTACCGGACCAGGTCGCCGGCGATGACCATCCGGCCGTGCACGAACTGCGCGAACACGCCTTCTGGTCCGAAGGCATGGTCTGGTGCAGCCCCGAACGGCACGGCCAGATAACCGGCATCATGAAGGCGCAGATCGACCACCTGCCGCTAGAGATGAAGGGCCGTCGCCCGACGCAGGGCCGCACGCTGGCGGTGATGCAGGTGTCAGGCGGTTCGCAGTCGTTCAACGCGGTGAACACGCTCCGCCTGCTCGGCCGCTGGATGCGAATGTTCACGATACCAAACCAGTCGTCGGTCGCGATGGCCTACAAGGAGTTCGACGAGGCGGGTCGCATGCGGCCATCGAGCTACTACGACCGCATCATCGACGTGATGGAGGAACTGGTGCGCTTCACCGTGCTGATGCGGCCGCACGCCGCTCAGCTCGTGGACAGGTACTCAGAACGAAAGGCTGCGGGGCTTCGCATTGAAGCCGAGGATCACTCGGCGGTGGCGGTCACCGCCCAACCCCGGGCATCGGCGCGCTAGAACCGTATCTACAGCAGTCCCGCGCGTCCGCTGGAACCACCCCGGAACACGACGACGTTGGCACCCGCCTCGAGCCCGGCCGGTGGGTCCACGTTCTCGACGACGATGAATTGACCCACATCTTTCAGGGATGCGAGGTGGTCGAAGAAATGCTGCTTGAGCGACGATGCAACCAGCACGCGTTCGTCGTCCGTCAGGGTATCGTCACCGATCGGGTCACGATACGTGAGTAGCGGCGTGTCGAGGACGAGGAATCCCGGGTGCGGCAAGCCGCGCTCCTCGCAGAACATCAGGAGCGCGACCTTGAACGCGGCGTGGGTGATTGCCCGGACGCCCTTGCCGTTGTGGCCGCGCAGCTTGCCGTCGATCCGCAGGTCGTAGCTGGATTCGTCGAACGACACGTGGCGGTCGCCCGGAAAGTTCCAAGCGGTGAGAACCTCGCTCACGACCTGCGCGAACTCATGCGCCGTCGGGCCATCGACGCCGATCCGCGGGCGATCCGCCTTTCCGGCAGGCTTGCGGGCGGCGATCTCGGCGCGACGCTGCAACAGCGAGGAGCGCTGGTCGAGCAAGGCCAAGCCGCGCCTGATGCGGTCCCGAACCTCCATGATCTCCGACATGGCGCGCCGAGCCTCGCTCGCGGCGGGCGCGAGGCGCTCAAGCTCGGACTCGGTATCCCGAAGCGCGCCACCCACCGCAGGCAGACGATCCGTAAGCCGTCGCCGATCGGAAGCCAGCTGGCGCACCGTGTTGCTCAGGTCGGTGCGCTGCCTGATGATCTTGGCGACCTCGGCCGCCGCCGCCGCCCGCACCCGCTCGACGTCGGCCACTTCCTGGTGGTGATGCTGGCTGTCGGGCGACGCACCGCACAGCGGGCAGTCCCGATCGCCGCCGAGCGTCAGCAGGAAGCCGGCCTCGTCAAGGGCTTCGAGCCGCTGGATGTCGGAGACGTAGACCGCGTCGAGCTGCGCGAAGCGTTCCAGACTGAGGTCGATGTCGTCGAGCCGGTCGGTCGCCAGCGACACCTCGAGCCCAAGGCGGCGCTTCTCTTCGAGCAGGTCACGGATCGAGCCTTGCGCGGCGTCGAGCTCGACCTGTGCCGCCGCGAACGTCGCCTCGAGTCGCTCGTGCTGGTCCTTCAGCCCATCGGCGTCCGCGAACTCGTTCTCGATCTCTACATCTATGGCGCCGAGCATCTCGTCCAACATCTCGATCTGCGCCGTCGTGGACGACTTGAACGTCCGGCTGTCGACCACCTCGACGATGGCGCTGTCGTCGATGCCGGTGAGCAGTAGCTTAAACGCGCTACGCTCCGAGGTCTGGGTGACCGGACTGCCGGTCTGGATGGGCGAACCCTCGCTCTGGATGGTCGTCTCGTCGACGATGCAGAAGCGCGAGATGTCCCGGAAGCTGAGCGATCGCTTCTTCCCGTTCGCGTCTACCGCGATCCGCATTCCCTGCAGCCCGATCTGCCGCAGCAGGAACCGGGACAGGTTCCCGTCGTCGGTGGAATCGTGCTTGGCACCGAGCACGCGGCTGTCTGTATCCTCGGCCGGCGAGATAGCCAGGCCAGGTCTGATCGCGAAATTGCCGCCGGCGAGCGCGCGTGAAAGCATCTCGTCGCCGCCCGGCGTCGCCAGGCCGAGCCACGCACGTTCGTAGGGCCGCCGCTCGCTGATGTCGGGGAGCAGGCGAGAGCCACCCAGCATATAGTCGATGGCCTTGGTGGCGAACGACTTGCCGGTGTTCGACGCGCCGTAGACGAGGTTGAGGCCGACGCCGAAATCGAGCTCAGACTCGATCCCTGGCCCCGTGAAGGCAACCTTGCGGATGGTGATCGCCATCAGGTTCCGCCGCCCGGTTGAGCGCTGTCCGAACTGAATTCGACCGACCAACGATCGAGCTGGTGCTCGACGCGCCGCGCAAGCTCGTCGGCCGAAAGGTCGGCGAACTGAGCCACCAGCCACTTGGCGCAGACCTTCAGCGCCTGAGCGTATTCCGTCCGCATCAGGTCGACGAAGGGTGCAGCCTCGTCGCTAGCCCGGAACGAGACGCCATGTTCGTCGGCCACGGCGTCGATCAGATGGACGCGTCGCATCAGCGTCAGGCTGTCCTCGACCAGCCGGCGGCGGACGAGCAGTTCGCCGGTCCGCTCCGGCAAGGCCGGATGCAGGCTCGGCGGCCCCCCTGCGTCGCCCGTGTGGACAACGAGGTGATCGAACCAAGTCAGGCGGGCGAGATCGAGAGCGCGCGGATGCGCCGCTTCAAGCACGATCACCGCGCGAGTGCCTGTCTCGAGCTTGCTGTTGAACAGACCAACCGGCGCTGGGCGCTCGATCACCTCTTCCATACGAACTTCCCGTCGTTCGCGTAGTGGTGACAGAAGCCCTGCTTCACCGGCACGCGAGCGTGCCGTGCCAGCAACCCGCCCGGCGTCACGGCAGCCGCCTGCGACATGACCGCGTCGATCCGCGCCAAGGTGTCGCCGTGGCTTCCGCGGTAAGGTCCGCTGACGCCGTGATAGACGTCGTCGTGGAGCGATTCGAGATCCTCCTCCAGTGTGTTGTCCCTGTAGAACCGGTTGAAGGCGTCGGCCTCGAAGAACCGTTTGCGTTGGTCCTGTAAGTGCTCGCCTAATTCCGGATGGCCCGCGACGGCGACGTGATCGACGAAGGGGGATCCGGCGCGCTCGCCATATGCGTCGATGAGCTGACCCAGATAGGGTTGCTCGCGGACATCAACCGCCGCCGGAACGATGCCTCGGGGAGCCGGACCGGGGTCGGCGCCAAACCACTTGGCCAGGACGGGTGCGGCCGCGCCATCGCCCAGAATGTCATCGACCGTCATCCGCTTAACTTGAGCGAAATCGAACGCGTCGACCAGCGTGCGCAACGAACCGGTCAGCGGAATAGTCTGGCCACTCACGATCTTTTTAGCGCAGACCGTGTCCCACCTATCTATCAACGCCTCTCGCAACGACGAGGGATTGAAGATTAGCTTCTCGAGATCGCGCCCCATGCCCCGCGGGGCGACGAAGAAATACGCCGTGGGCCGCGTGAACTCGCCCGCATCGCTGTGATAGAGGATCTTGCCGAGTTCGAGCAGCGCCGACGACGTCTGCAACGTCCGGCCATACTGCTTGCACTGATAGTTGTGCCAAGGCCCTTCGTGTCTCCTGTCGGTAAGAAAGCCGACGACGTCACGGCCAAGATCGCCCGCGCCGGAAAAGCGCTGAACCTCGACGTAACTAGATGTCTTGCGCGCGATCCAGTCGCGGACGAAGCGCTCCAGATCCTCATCGTCGAGCGCAAGAATGTCACGGTGAAACCCCATCGGCGCAACATAGGGTCGGCGTTATTCGGAGTCACCTGTTTCGGCCAATTCAGCGCGTCCTGCGTTCACCGACGAACTCAGGACGCTAGAATCAGTCTGCACGCCAAGTCCAAAGACCGACTTTGCAATGCCCAATTCCCGAGGCGGCATGCGCCTCAACACGACGGCACGGAAACGCATTGAAGTTATAGCCGTGACGAACTCTCGCTTGTTTCACAGACTCAGCGTTTTGCGATCGACGTTAGCTTGCCTGCCTTGCCGTCCCAGTTGAACGCGAACGCAACCCTGTCGCCCACGGCTAGCCCGTCGAGCATGGCGACCGGCGCAGAAAATCCCATCGTCATCGCCGGCCACCGCAACTCGGCCACCGGTCCATGCGCCAGGGTGACCTTGCCCGCCGTGCGGTCGAGCGCCTTGATCACGCCAGCGCCATGACCGGACTTGCCTTCGCTCGGGATGGTCATTCCAGCCATCGTGTTGGCGTCGGGTTGAGTCGTCGTGGGCGCTGGCGTGCCACAACCCGCGATCGTCAGCGGGAACAGAGCCACGAGCAAAACCTTAGACGTCATCGTTCTTCTCCTTCGTTCAAATCAGACGGGTTGCTTGCCCGCGCCGCCGCATCAGCAGGTATGCCGCGGGGATGACGAGCATCGACAGAAGCGGCGCGGTCAGCATGCCGCCGATCATCGGCGCGGCGATGCGGCTCATCACTTCCGACCCCGTGCCGGTGCCGAGCAGGATCGGCAGGAGTCCGGCGAGGATGACCGCGACGGTCATCGCCTTGGGCCGGACGCGCAGCAGCGCGCCCTCGCGCACAGCCTCCTCGACCGCAGCTCCGTCCGGCGCGGGGCCGCGATCGGCGAGCGCGTGCTTCAGGTAAATCAGCATCACCACGCCGAACTCGGCCGACACCCCGGCAAGGGCGATAAACCCGACCCCGGTCGCCACCGACTGGTTGTAGCCGAGCAGGTAGAGCAGCCACACGCCTCCCGTCAGCGCGAACGGCAGCGTGCCCATCACCAGCGCCGCCTCGTCGAGCCGCCGGAATGTCGCGTAGAGCAGCAGGAAGATGATCAGCAGCGTCGCCGGCACGACGATCTCCAGACGTTCGATGGCGCGTTGGAGGAACTCGAACTGGCCGGTGTAGCTGACGCTGATCCCGGGCGGCAGCTTCACCCTGGCGGCGATGGCCTGCTGGAGATTGCCGACGATCGTCGTCAGCGGAGCGCCGCGACCGTCGACGTAAATCCAGGTCACAGGTCGCCCGTTCTCGGTGCGTAGCATCGGCGGGCCGTCGCTGACGCTGATGTCGGCGACCGTGCCGAGCGTGACCTGCAGCAGTGACGGCGTCAGGACCGGTAGGTTGCGCAAGGCATCCACGCTGTCGCGGAGCTCTCGCGCGTAGCGCACGCTGATCGGATAGCGCGCGAGCCCCTCGACCGTCTGACCGACCGTCTCGCCGCCGATCGCGCTCGACACAACCGACTGGACGTCGGCGATGTTGAGTCCGTAGCGCGCCGCCGCCGCCCGGTTGATGTTGACATCAATGTAGCGCCCGCCGGTGAGGCGCTCGGCGAGCGCCGAACTCACCCCGGGCACCGTCTTCGCGACCTGTTCGATCTCGCGCGCCGTGGCGTCGATCTCGGCCAGATTCGAGCCCGCGACCTTAATGCCGATCGGACTCTTGATGCCCGTCGACAGCATGTCGATGCGGTTGCGGATCGGGGGGATCCAGAAGTTGGCGAGCCCCGGCACCCTGACCGCGCGATCGAGCTCGTCGATCAGCTTCGCCTGGGTCATTCCGGGCCGCCACTGGTCGTTCGGCTTGAACCGGATGGTCGTCTCGAACATCTCGAGCGGCGCGGGATCGGTCGCGGTGTCGGCGCGGCCGGCCTTGCCGAACACGCTCTCGACCTCGGGCACGGTCTTGATCATTCGGTCGGTCAGTTGCAGCAGCTGTCCGGCCTTCGCGGTCGAGATGCCCGGCAGTGCCGAGGGCATGTAGAGCAGGTCGCCCTCGTTCATCTGCGGTATGAACTCGCCGCCGAGCTGGCTGATCGGCCAGATGCTGGTGGCGAACACCAGCCCGGCGATGACCAGCGCCTGCTTTGGCCGCGCCAGCACCCAGTCGAGTGCGGGGCGGTAGACGCGGGTGAGCGCGCGGTTGATCGGATTGGCGCCCTCCGAAGGGATGCGTCCGCGGATCAGGTATCCCATCAGCACCGGGATCAGGGTGATCGACAGGATCGCCGCGCCTGCCATCGCGTATGTCTTGGTGAAGGCGAGTGGCGCGAACAGTCGGCCCTCCTGACCCTGCAGCGAGAAGATCGGCACGAACGAGAAGGTGATGATGAGGAGGCTGAGGAACAGCGCCGGGCCGACCTCGACGGCCGCAGTTGTGATCACGCGCCAGCGTTCTGGCCCCGCCAATGTTTCGCCCGGTTGATCGCGCGTCCAGTGCTCGAGATGCTTGTGGGCGTTCTCGATCATCACCACCGCCGCGTCGACCATGGCGCCGATGGCGATGGCGATGCCGCCCAGCGACAGGATGTTGGCGTTCAGCCCTTGGATGCGCATCGCGATGAACGCCGCGAGGATGCCGAGCGGCAGCGTCAGGATCGCGACCAGCGCCGAGCGGGCGTGCCACAGGAACAGCACACAGACGAGCGCGACGACGATGAACTCCTCGATCAGCTTGCTGCGCAGATTGTCGACCGCGCGGTCGATCAGCCCCGAGCGGTCGTAGGTCGTCACCACCTCGACGCCCGGCGGCAGGCTCTTCCTCAACTCGTCGAGTTTAATCTTGACGCCCTCGATCACCTCACGCGCGTTCTTGCCCTGCCGCATGACGATCACGCCGCCGGCGACCTCGCCTTGGCCGTTCAGTTCGGCAACGCCGCGCCGCATGTCCGGGCCGACCTGGATCGTGGCCACGTCGCCGAGCGTTACCGGCGTGCCGCCGACGGTCTTCAAGGGGATCGCGCGGAAGTCGTCGAGTGAGGCGAGATACCCGGTCGAGCGGACGATATATTCGGCCTCGGCCATCTCGAGCACCGAGCCGCCGCTCTCCTGGTTGCCGCGCTTCAGCGCCTCGATCACCGCCTCGTGCGGGATGCCGTAGGAGGCGAGCTTCTGCGGATCGAGGATCACCTGATACTGCCTGACCATGCCGCCGATGCTCGCGACCTCCGCGACGCCCGGCACCGCCTTCAGTTCGTAGCGCAGGAACCAGTCCTGTATGCTGCGCAGCTGGGCTAGGTCGTGGCGGCCGGTCCGGTCGACCAGCGCATATTCGTAGATCCAGCCGACCCCGGTCGCGTCGGGACCGAGCGAGGCCTTGGCGCCTTCGGGCAGCCGGCTCTGCACCTGGCTCAGATATTCGAGCACGCGGCTGCGCGCCCAGTAGAGGTCGGTGCCGTCCTCGAATAGCACGTAGACGAAGCTGTCGCCGACGAACGAATAGCCGCGCACGACGCGCGCGCCGGGCACCGACAACATCGTCGTCGCGAGCGGGTAGGTGACCTGGTCCTCGACGATGCGCGGCGCCTGGCCCGGATAGGTCGTGCGGATGATGACCTGCACGTCGGACAAATCGGGCAGCGCGTCGACCGCCGTCGAACGCAGCGCGCCGACGCCGATTACGACAAGCGCCAACGCCGCCAGCAGCACGAGGATTCGCGCCTTGACCGACGCCTCGATGATCCGCGCGATCACTTGGCGTCGCCCGAGATCGGCCGGGCCGCGATGCCGGTCAGGCTGGCCTCGCTGTCGAGCAAAAACTGTCCCGAGGCCACGACCTTCTCGCCCGCAGCGAGGCCGGCGATGATCTCGGTCTGGTCGCCCGCCTCGCGCCCGATGCGCACCTCGGCCGGTCGGAAGTGGCCCTTGCCGTCGGCGAGCATCACGAGCGTTCGCTTGCCGGTGCGGATAACCGCCTCGCTCGGCACGAGCAGCGCGAAACGCGACGTGTCGCCGAGATGGACGGTCGCGAACATGCCGGGGCGAAGGCGTCCATCCCGATTGGACAATTCGATGCGGACAGTCAGCGTCCGGCTATCGGCCTGCGCGGTGGGCAGCACCGCGATGACGCGGCCGGTAAAGCGCTCGCCGGGGAAGCCCGCCAATTCGGCGGTCGCTGGCTGGCCGATGCGCACGTCGCCGATGCGGACTTCGGGGACGGCGGCGTTCAACCAGACCGTTGCGAGCCCATTGACCTGGGCGAGAGTCTGGCCCGGCGCGAGCGTCACGCCGGCGCGCGCGTCGAGCGTCGTGATGACGCCTCCGATCGGACTGCGGATCGTGGTCATGCCGCGCCCACCGGCCGCGCCGCCGGGGATGCCGATCAGCCGCAGCCGCTGGCGTGCGGCGGCGATCAGCGCCGGGTCGCCGGTCTTGCGCACCGCCTCGTATTCGCCCTGCGCGCCGCCCCATTCGGGGACCAGCACGTCGGCGATCGGCGCGCCGGCCCGGATCACGTCGCCGGGTGCGCGGCCGTAGACGCGCTGGATGAAACCGGCGGCGCGCGCCTGGATGATCGCGACGTCGCGCTGGTTGAAGTCGATCGCTCCGGTGACGTCGAGCGAGCCGGCGAGCGTGCCATTGGTCGCGGTCGCCAGCCGGATGCCGAGGTTCTGCATCGCCGACGGGTCGATCCTGACGCCTGGTGTCGCAGAGCCACCGTCGCTGTCGTCGGCATATTTGGGGACCGTCTTCATGCCCATCGACGAGAGCGAATCCGGATTGTCGTAATGTTCGCCCGGCACCATCGGATCGTAATAGTAGAGCGGCCTACGGCCTGCGTCGGTGCTGCCGGCGGTGGGCACGGCATCGCGCGAACCAGCCAGATAATAGCCGCTCGCGCCCGCCACGAGCGTGACGGCGGCGAAGGCTGCGACGAGTTGCGAGCGCTGAAGCGGAGTGAGGGTCATTGGTTCGCACTTCCGTAGAGGAGGTTCAGCCGCACACCGTCGGCTACGACGGTAGCTTCGCGGTCGAGCGTCTCGAGGATCGCATCAGCCAGTGCGGAATGGGCATCGACGAGGTCGATCAAGCTGGCGCGACCGGCGCCGTAGCTTCCCATCTCCAGCGTGACGCGCTCCTGCGCGAGCGGTTGCAGGACGTCGCGCGCGCGCATCCATTGGTCGTGGTGCATGACGTGCTCGGCGAGCCCCGCTTCGAGATCGGCGGTCAACGCGCGCAGGGCCGCGTCCGCGTCGGCGCGGGCGCTACCCGCGTCGGCGGCGCGCGCCGCGATCAGCGGATCCTGCCGGCGCTTCTTGAACAGCGGCAGCCCGATCGTCACGCCCGCAGACACATAGTCGCCGAAGCGCGGGTCACGCCGCTGGTAGGAGAGATCGACACCGAAATCTGGTCGGCGGTCAGCTTCTGCAAGCCGGAGGTCCGCCTCGGCGCGGGTGGTCTGGGCGGCGAGCAGGACCAGCGAAGGATGCCGTTCGAGTGCCCCCCGGAGTCGCGCGGGATCGACCGTCATGTCCGGGACGGCACCGGCGATTTCGGGATCCGCCTCGCCGGTCCAGCGGGTCAGCTCCGCCTTCGCCCGCGCCACCGCCGACACAAGCTCGTCGCGCTTATCCTGCAGTCGCGCCAGGGCCGCGCGGCCCGCCAGCGTCTGGGCAGGACGCGCGCTGCCGGCCGCCACGGCGCTCGGCGAGGTCCGGACTAGTCGGCCGAGCCGCGCCAGGACGTCATCGAGCGCCGCCAGGCGCCGCTCGGCATAGGCGAGATTGATCCACGCGATCGCGGTCTGGACCTCGACCACGCGAATCTCGACTAGAATCCCCGCGTCGGCAACGCCGATGTCGGCATCGGCACGGCTCCGCTGGGCGCGACGCTTGGCCAGATTAGGAATGTCCTGCGACACACCGATCCTGGCCCAGGTGAAATTATCGCGCGAGGGCTGGAACGCCAGCGGTCCCGAGATCGGAAAGCTGTCGATGCCGAGCGCGAGCTTCGGGTCGGGCAGTTGACCAGTGGCGATGCGGGCGGAACGCGTCGCGTCGGCGGAGAGCGTCTTCGCCGCCACCGAGGGCGCGTTGATTTTCGCCTTCGCGCGCGCGTCGTCGAAAGTGATCGGCCCGGCCAGCGCTGGCTGGCCCGCGACCACGGCTGCAAGGCAGCCGAGCGCGGAGGCGGCGCGCCAATGTGTATTCGTCATTTTTCATTCCCAAATCCTGAGACCATGCGGCGCTCGACCCGGCCGCGCATGCGCCAGGTCGCGTGCGAGGCACGCGCGCGTTTCGGAGTCAGATCAGGACTGAGGGTGGTTCGGGTTCGGGAACGGTCGCCCGGCCGCGCAGCCGCTGCACCCCGGACAGGTGATCCAGCCGTTCGCCTGCAGCGATACTGATGGGTGCCTCCGGTTCGTTCGGCAACATCATGGCCGCACCGGACGACATCATCGCGATGCAACCACCCAGACCGCACTTGCAGGGCTTGTGGTCCACATCCTTCGACATCGCGGCCATGCAATCCGGCATCGCCGTCATGTCCGCCTTGGACATGGAAGCCATGTCCATCGTCGCCATCGGCGCGGAGGTCGCTCCTGCTGGCTGCTGAGCGGCGAGGCCCAGCGTCACGCATAACAGCAGCAGGAAGGTTGCGAAGCGCTTCACGCCGTGATCCTGCGGTCGGCGGCGGAATGTGTCAATCGGCATACCGGCGCGGGCCGACGGCGTGCCGGTATCCCGTTGGAAGCGTTCGTCCGTTTTCGCTACGCCGAGGAGATACGCGAGGCGACGCCGCAGCCAGTCGTCGAAGACGTAGCCTTGCGCGGCGCGCGATCAGTGGTCGTGCCCGACCGGCTCCTTCATCGAGAATGGCAAAGCCTCGGCGCGGCCACCGGCCGCCAGTTCCAACACGGCCTCGAACTCGTGCGGCTCCTCCGGTGCTACCGTGCTCTCAAACACTTGCGGCTGGCTGGTCGGAACGAGGTGGAGCGTCTCGTATGCGCCACCGAGCCGATCGATGACGACCTCTGCGACCATGTCGCTCTGCGATCGGGTGAAGGTCGCCCGCATCCGCTCGCCGTCCGGCGTGTCCACGATCTCCAGGACGCCTTGGGCCAGGTTGCCGCTGAAGCTGAACGGGTCGGGCGCGTGGTGGTGGCCCGACCCGCCAGCCGGTTGCGCCGTGGGCACGGGCAGGTCCGAGGGGTCGAACGTGACGTTCGCGCTGCGGAGCGCGGGGATATGCTCGAGCAGCTCGGCCTTCAGACTGCGCGAGATCGCGACGCCATCCGACATCGGCAACGCCTCGTCGACCGCGATGGCGACGTCGGCATGGAGCCGGTGTCCCATCCAGCGTGCCCTCGCGTCGAGCACCTTGACGATGCCTGGCACGTGCTCAGCCGCATGCCGTATCTCCTCCGTAATGCCCGGTTCCACGCCGTCGAGCGTGCGGGTGATGACCGCGCGCGCCGACTGCCAGACGATGCCCATGATGGCGATGGTGATGAGCAGTCCGATGATCGGGTCGGCGAGCGGATAGCCGAACCATACGCCGACCGCGCCTAGGACCACGGCAAGCGACGTCAGCCCGTCGGTGCGTGCGTGGTATCCGTCGGCAATGAGCGCTGCACTGTTCATCTGCCGCCCCACGCGGATGCGGAACACCGCGACGACCTCGTTGCCGACGAAGCCAATCACGCCGGCGGCCGCCAGCCAGCCGAGATGCGTGACGGCCTGCGGATGGATCAGGCGGCTGATCGCCTGGTAGCCCGCGACCACCGCGCTGAAGAGGATGATGAGCACGATCAGGATGCCGGCCAGGTCCTCGACGCGGCCCAATCCGTAGGTGAAGGTCTTGGAGGGCTTCCGGCGGGCAAGCACAAACGCGAACCATAGCGGGATCGCCGTCGTCGCATCGCCGACGTTGTGTATCATGTCGGCGAGAAGCGCGACCGAACCCGAAATGATCACGACGACGAATTGCAGCGCCGCCGTCACCGCCAGGATGAAGAACGACCACTTGATCGCCCAGATGCCGCGGTCGGTGGTGAGCGACGGATCGATGACGCCGTGCGTGTGGCCATGCCCGCCACCATTGCCGTGATCATGGCCATGCCCGGCGTGACCGAAGGCTTCCTGGCCGCCGAAGCCCAGCCATTCGCGGATGTTCGTCATGCCATGTTCCTCAAAGATACTTGGTGAGCGACTTGAACTCGCGCAGCGCCTCCTCCGAACTCATGCCGCCGTCCGCGACCGCGTCGGCGATGCAGTGCTCCATGTGATCGTGGATCAGCGCGCGCTTGACGGTGCGGATCGTGCTCTCGACCGCCTGCAGCTGCTGCGCGAGATCGAGGCACGACCGCTGTTCGGTCAGCATGGTGAGGATGGATGCGAGGTTGCCCTGGGCCTGCGTCAATCCTACCTTCGAGCGAGGATCGCCTTCATCTGGTCGATCTCGTCGCGTTGCGACCTGATGATGCCCTGGCACAACCGCACCACTTCCGGATCCTTCAGGGAGGCCTGCTGGCACATCAGGATCGCGCCCGAATGGTGCGGGATCATGGAGCGCAGGAACGCGTCGTCGCCGATCGTCGTCTGCGTGCGGATCAGCCCGAAGCACCCGACGAACACGATCAGCGATCCGACGAGGATCGCCGCGTTTGCGGCCTTCGACGGGAACATGCCGCGCATGGCGAGGACCATCAGCACCACCATCGGCGCGACCATCATCAGCGTCATGTAGAGCATGTTGAGGTTGTTGTAGAAGCTGCCGAGCCCGTCGATCATGACGAACATCACCAGATACATGACCACGCCGCTGACCGCGGTCTGAACGGCCAAGCTGACATAGCCGTTCTTCATGCCCTTCATGTCTTCCACGTCTTTTCTCCCTGTTGGCCGCCCCGCGTCATTTCATCCCCGGCATGTCCTTCATCATCTCGTCGTGGTCGGCCGGCGCGCTGGCGACGAGCCGCTTGTATTCCTCCGGCGTCATGCCGGGCAGCTTGCGGACGAACGACACCATGTCCCAGATCAGCGGGTCGGGATGGGTTCTGCCCCAGGCCGGCATGGCGCTAAGCTTGACGCCGTGCTTGATCACCCAGAACTGCTGACCGGCGGTCAGGTCCTGGATCTCGGCCAGGACCGGTGCTTGCGGATAGAGGCCCTTGCTCATCTCGGACGGCTCGACGCCCGGCCCCAGGTGACAGCCCGAGCACATCTCGTTGTAGAGGCCCGCACCGACCGCGATCCGTTGCGGCGAGGCCAGGTCGGCCGGGGGCTGGATGCCCCGCGCATGGACGGCGATCGACCGATCCCGCAGATCCTCCAGCAGCGCATAGACGGGCCGCGTGTGCGGCGCGTCGGCGGCGATGTTGTAGACGCCGAAGTAGAGGAACGCGGCCGTCGCGACCACCAAGGCAACCGTGCTCGCGCCGAGGAAGGTGACGCTCGGGAGATGGTGCCGCCAGTCGATGCGTCTTAGGTCCATAGCTTCCACTTCCTTGCCCAGTCGTAAGGTGTCAGGTCATGCCCGCCCGCACCGGGTCAGGGCGTCTTCGGTCGTCGCGCACTGTTGTGCATCGACACGATCCGCCATCGCCCGTCGAGCTTGCGCAGCACGCTCGTCGCCACGCCCAACCGCTCTGCGGCCTCGCCGGTGTTCGGGACGATGCGATAGCGGTAGGTCTCGGTCGCCAGCGCCACAGACCCGATCAGGCGGACCTCTATCCTGTAGTCGGAATACGCGAAGGACCGGAACTCCCTCAGCTCGGGCGTCAGGTGGTGCTCGAGGTAGTTTGCGTAGGTGCCTTCGGCGCCGCCTGACTCGAAGATCTGGGAATCGGGCGCGAACAGGCGCTCGGTGCCGCGCACGTCGAGCCGTTCGACTGCGGCCTTGTATTGCGCCATGATCCCGATCACCGCGCGCGTGTCGGCGTCCTGAACCGCTGGGCGGGCGGCGACGGTTCTCGCAGGCATCGTCGTCACGGTCGCGAGGGCGAGGACGGCACTCATCAGTCTCAGCATTGTCAGCCCCTTGTTGTTAGACCGGCGGCGCCGGATTTCCTCGCCACTCAAAACCCCACGCGCACGCCAGCCACGAGGCTGGTCGATGTCGGCCGTTGGCCTTCCGCGCGCGCGTAGTCGGCGGTGCGGCCGGTCTTTGCTTCATACGAGACGCCGACATACGGCGCGAAGCGGCGGGTGATCTCGTAGCGCAGGCGCAGCCCCAGTTCCGCGTCCGTCAGCCCTGCGCCGATGCGCTGCCGCGGCATGTTCTGCGCCGCGAGGTTGAACTCGACGCGCGGCTGGAGGATCAGCCGCTGCGTGATACGCTGGTCGTAATAGCCTTCCAGCCGCGCCAGCACGTCCCCCTGAGGAGAGATGAACGCGGCACCCTCGACCTCGAACATGTAGGGGGCGAGTCCCTCGAACCCCAGGGTGGCGTAGGTGCGGGTCGGGATCGGCCTGAAGTCGTGCCGGACGCCCGCCTGCAGGTTGAAGTAGGGGCCGACCGCGCGGCTGTAGAGCGCCTGCACCTCGGCGCCGTCGACGCCTTCGCGGAAGGTGCCCTCGCCCTCGGTCTTCACGGTCAGCCGGTTGATGTCGCCGCCGAACCATCCCTCGCCGTCCCAGCGGTATCCGTCGCGCCCGTTGCGAAACTGATACTCGGCGAGGTTGAACAGCACTGTGCCGAACGGCCGCCCGCCCTGCTCGCGCATCATGTCGCGGCGCGAGCGCGACATCTCGGTGGCTGGGAAGAGACGATCGGCATAGTGGTCGGTCGGCACCGGCGGAGCCGGTGCTTCGCCGGCAGGCAGGGCCGTGCCGGTCATCTCCATCCCCGCCATCGACCCGCCGGACATCGCCATCCCGGTCATCGAGCCAGATGGCTGCCCCTTGCCGGACATGTCCATGCCGGGCATCGCGCCCGTTCCGCTGGCCTTGCCGCCACTCATGTCCATTCCGGGCATCGCGCCGGACCGGTCGTCCCCGGCCGCCGGCTTCCCCATCTCCATGCCCGGCATGGCGTCGGCGCGCGAAGCCGCGCGCTTTCGGGCCGGTTTGCCGGTCGACCTACCCGGCCGTGCCCTCGCGGCTGGCTTGCCGGCTTGCGGCTTGCGCGCGGCGGGCTTCCTGGCCGCGGTCTTCTTGGCTGGCATCGGCATGTTCATGCCGGGCATGGACTGCGCGAGAGCGGCCGGAGGCGCCGCGAGCGCCAGCGCCGAGGCGGCCGCGAGTGCGGCGGCGAGACGGGTCATGCCGCCTCTCCCTTCGGCCGCACGCTGACCGTCCGCATCATCCCCGCCATCATGTGATAGAGCAGATGGCAGTGGAACGCCCAGTCGCCGACGGCGTCGGCGGTGAAGTCCCAAGTCACCTTGCCGCCCGGCTGGACGATCACGGTGTGCTTCCTCGGCGCATGGTCGCCGTGGCCGGTCACTAGCTCGAAGAAGTGGCCGTGGATGTGGATCGGATGGCCCATCATCGTGTCGTTGATCAGGTTGACGCGCACGCGCTCGCCCTCGACGAAGGGAAACGGCTCCATCGTGTCCGACATCTTCACCCCGTCGAACGACCACATGAACCGCTCCATGTTGCCGGTCAGATGAATGTCGAGGCTGCGCGACGGCGCGCGCACGTCGGGATTGCGGGTCAGCGCCATCAGATCCTTGTAGACGAGGACGCGGTGGCCAACGTCCTCGAGCCCCTGGCCGGGCTCGCCGGTGCGGTCCATCGGCATCGGCGATATCGTCTGCACGCCGGGACCCCTCTTGACCTCGGGCGCGTAGGAAAAGTCGCGCATCTTCATCGCGCCCATGTCCATGCCGGCCATGTCGCTTCCGCCGGCCATGTCAGTCATCGTCGAATGGTCCATGCCAGCCATGCTGGGCGGCATGCGATTCACGCCGCCGAGGGCGACCGAGCGGTTCTGCTCCGACGTCGGATCGACGCCGCGCGACTGCGTCATTCCCATCCCCGGCATCGCGCCGCCGGATCCGCCCGGCATGTCCATCCCAGCCATCGAGCCCTTCGACATGTCCATGCCCGGCATCGGCTTCGACATGTCCATCCCGCCCATGCCGTCCTTTTTCGCGCCGCCCATGTCGCCCATCGACGACATGTCCATGCCCATGTCCTTCATCGTCGCGATCGGGCGCTGACGCAGCGGTGGCACCGCTGCGGTCATCCCCGCACGGGGCGCGAGCGTGGCGCGGGCCATGCCGGAGCGGTCGACCGACTCCCCGACTAGGGTGAACGCCTTGTCCTCGGTCGGCGTCACGATGGCGTCATAGGTCTCGGCGACGCCGATCTGGAACTCGTCCACCTCGACCGGCATCACGTTCTGACCGTCGGCCTGGACGATGGTGAGCCTGAGCCCGGGGATGCGCACGTTGAAGGTCGTCATCGACGAGGCGTTGATGACGCGCAGGCGGACGCGCTCGCCCGGCTTGAACAGCGCGGTCCAGTTGTCGAACGGCCCGTGGCCGTTGACGAGGTAGGTGTAGGCGGCGCCGGTCGCGTCCGAGACGTCGGCGGGGTCCATCCGCATGCCGCCCCACATGACGCGGTCCTTCAGCTTCTGGTCGCGGCCCGCGAGCAGGCCGGCCAGCGTCTGGCGCTGGTAGTTGTAGAAGCCGGGCATCGTCTTCATGTTGCGGAAGATCGCCTCGGGGCTCGCCTGGCTGTGGTCGGACAGCACGATGACGTGCTCGCGATCGAATTTCACGGGGTCCGCGCCGGCGGGGTCGATGACGATCGGCCCGTAGTGGCCGAGCTGCTCCTGCATGCCCGAATGGCTGTGATACCAGTAGGTGCCGTTCTGGCGGATCGGGAACTCGTAGATGAACGTCGAGCGCGGCTTGATGCCGGGGAAGGAGACGCCCGGCACGCCGTCGAACTGGGTCGGCACGAGAAGGCCGTGCCAGTGGATCGAGCTGTCCTCGTGCAGGTCGTTGATCACCTTCAGCCGCACGTTCTGCCCTTCGCGCAGGCGGATGAGCGGCGCCGGGACCGTGCCGTTGATGCCGATCGCCCGCGACGGGCGGCCATCGATCATCATCGTCTGGCGGGCGATCCTGAGCGTGATGTCCTCGCCCGAGACGGCTGGCAGGTCGGACACAAGTCCGGCCGATACGCTCTGCGCCCACGCGGGCATCCAGCCGGCGAGCGCTAGGCCACCCACGCCGATTCCCGCACCCCGCAGCAGAGTCCGTCGGTCAATCGTCTCGTTCATCTTGGCCCCTGGCATGGAACAGCTTCCTTGCAATCGACTACGCGGCACCCGGGGCGACCCCTCAAGAAATCTCGCATCTTCGGGTGGTCTGCCGCCCGACACCGTGGCAGGGTCAAGGCCGCTGGAGCCAAGCTGGGAAAAGGCGAGATCGCTGCGATGATCGCCCCCGCCCGGCGCGACGGACGGCTCTGACCCAGCGCTCCGGAACACTGGCGCGGGTGAGTGGCCGCGCACCTGCTATCGGCGCGCCGGTCTCGGCGTAGTTGTGCGGATCTAGCGGCCGAGGCGCTCGGCGAGCTTGATGCGGGCGCGCCGCAGCCGCGTCTCAACAGCCTTCTCGGTGATCGACAGCACGGCGGCGGTCTCGGCCTGGCTCATTCCCTCGACCGTGTGCAGCACGAGTGGTTCGCGCAGGGATGCCGGCAGGTCGGCGACCGCGCTCCGCAGCCGGTCCAGCTCCTGCCGGTCGGCAAACACGACGTCGTGCCCCGGTTCGTCGGCTGGCACCGCTTCGGCGGCTTCGTCGATCGTGCGCGCGAAATTCAGGAAGCGCCTGACCGCGCGTCGCCGACCCCAGTCGCGGCACTTGTTGATCGCGATCGCCGCGAGCCAGGCGCGCATCGGCCGCGCGGGGTCGTAGCGGCGCAGCGCCCGGTGCGCTGAGACGAACGTCTCCTGCGTGAGATCGAGCGCCTCGTCGGGATCCGCCACGTTGCCGACGATCAGGCGGTATACGTGGCCGCGGTGGCGGCGCAGAATTTCCGAGAAGGCGGAATCGCCTCCCGCCACGGCGAGCGTGGCGAGCTCCCCGTCGGGGAGCGAGCCATAGTCGGGTCTCACTGCGCGTCGGCGGTGAGCGACTTGACCACTGCGCGGTCGAACGTGGCAGCCTGGTCGGGCCGCAGGATGCCGCGCATCGCGAAAATGTGGGCGAGCGTCTCCTTCTGCAGCTCGCCCATAGCCCCGTGCGACGCATCGACGGCGGCCGTCACGCGCGGACCGATGCCGTGCTCGGCCTGGATGGCGTCGGCCAGCCGGGCGTTGTCCGACCTGAGCTGGAGTTCCAGCGCGCGCCGGCGCACGGCGAACCGCTGCTCCAGGGCTTCCAGCTGGGTCTTCTGGCGGTCGTCGAGGTTGAGCTGATGGTGCAGGACCTCGTGCAGTTCCGACCCCTGCCGATGACTTGGTGAGATCAGCGCGCGGCCCACCCACACGCCGGCGACTGCCGCGACGAAGGCTATGACCGCGACCATCGCGGCGAGCTTGGCCGTCCTCACCGGTCGGCCGCCAGCAGCGTCGAGGGGGCGAGCGGCGCGGCCACGCCGAACGGTGCGAGTGGGGCCGCGGACGCGGGCTGCGTGCCGGGGCCTGCTGCCACCGTTCCCAGCGCGATCGCGCCGATCCCGGCGACAGTCGCCATCCTGACGCCTGTCCGCGTCTGGCGTTGCGTGCGTATTCCCGCCATCACCGCGTCCTCGATGCCGTCGAGACCCGGATGGTCGCTCGCCGAGAGGCGGCGCAGCGCGGTGTCGATGTCGGTCTGCATCTTCTTGTGCTCCAGTTCCTTTGATGACGATACGCAGGTGGGCACGACCGCCCTCGCATCGCTTTCGAATTCCATGCGGCGCGGCACCCTGCCGGGACGCTGCTCGAACCGCGGATAACATGGATCGAGGGATGTTGCCCCTAGCCGCGTATCCATCGTGCCGGCGACTGGCCGGCTCATGGAGTTCAATGAATGCGTTTCGGCCTTACCGCGGCTGCCGCCGCCCTCTTCGTGGCGGCGCCCGCCGTCGCCCATCCCAAGCTGGTATCCGCCACGCCGGCTCCCAACTCGGTCGTCGCCTCGCCGGCCAGGATGCAACTGACCTTTTCCGAAACCCTCGTCGCCAACTTCTCCGGGGTCGAGCTGGTGATGACCGACATGCCCGGCATGAAGATGTCCTCGCCGATGAAGATGAAGGTCGCGATCGCCCTCGCCCCCGACGGCAAGACCGTGGTCGTGACCTCGGCGAAACCGTTGCCGCGCGGTGCATACCGGCTCGACTGGCACGTCGTCTCCACGGACACGCACCGCGTGCAGGGCAGCTACACCTTCAAGGTGAAGTGATCCGACGATGCTCGACGTCTTCGTCCGGTTCGCGCTCTACCTGGATCTGGCGCTGGCATTCGGCATGGGCTTCTTCGCACTTTGCGCACAACCTGTTCGCGACTCGCTGCCGCTGCCGCTGCCGAGACTGCTCGCATCCGCCGGACTGATCGGGATAGTTCTCTCGGTCCTCGGTCTGGCGGTCCTCTCCGCATCGATGAAGGGCGTCCCCCTCGCCCAAGTCGATGCGGAGAGTGTCGCCATGGTCCTGACCGGCATGTCGCTCGGCAAGGCCTGGATGGTCCGGGTCGGCGGCCTCTCGCTGGTCGTCGCCGCCGCCACCCTCTTCCGGCGGCGGCCAACTTCCGCACTTTGGGCCGCCAGCTTCGGTGGCGCGGTCGCGCTCGGTGGTCTCTCCTGGGCGGGCCACGGCGCGATGGACGAAGGGGCGATCGGCTGGCTGCACCTCGCCGCCGACATCGCGCACCTTCTGGCCGCCGGGATATGGGTCGGCGCCCTCGCATTCCTCCTACTGCTCGTCGCCCGGCCATCGGCCCGCACCGGTCCGGCGCATCTGTGGGCGACGCACCGCGCGCTCGACGGCTTCTCGCTCGTCGGGACGGTGGTGGTGGCCGTCATAGTCGTCACCGGACTGGTGAACGCCTGGCTGCTGGTCGGCATAGCCAACATTTTTGCGCTGCCCGGCACACTCTACGGCCAGCTCCTCATCGTTAAGCTGCTGCTTTTCGCGGCGATGCTCGGCTTCGCGGCGGTCAACCGCTACCGCCTGACCCCCGCCTTAGCCGCGCGGATCGATGCGCAGGACCATCGTCGCGCCGTCGTTGCGCTTAGGGTCAGCGTCGCGCTCGAGGCGGGTTGCGCGGTGCTGGTGCTCGCGCTGGTCGCGTGGCTGGGGACGCTTCAGCCGACCGTGTCCGCGATGTGATGCGCGGGTGGGGAGCGAGCATGTCCAAGGCCCCCCGCCGCGTGACACCCTGATGGACGGGTAGCTGCTCCTCGACGAGACGGGCAGGATGCTCGTGGTCGCGGGGCTGATCTGCGCCGTCCTGCTCGTTCCGATGATGGTCCTGGGCTTCATCGTCGGCATCATCCAGCCGCGACATCCAGCACCCCTTCACCCCGCCGAGAGGGGATACGCGCCACGATGCGTAAACCCTCATGGGCGGCAGCGCGGAAAAGCTCTTGACCCTGACATGATGTCAAACACCATTTGGGGTGCCGGAGGACCGACATGAAAGATCACGGACACGGCTCGAAGGATAATGAACAAGGCTGCTGCGGCGGGCATCGCCCGACCGATGGCGCGGCGACGGTGAAGGACCCGGTCTGCGGGATGGATGTCGATCCCGCGGCGACGACGCACCACGCCGAGCACGCCGGTGTCGAGCACCACTTCTGTTCCGCCGGCTGCCGCGCGAAGTTCGTTGCCGATCCCGCGCGATATCTCAGCGACGCGACCCATCCCGCGCCGCAGGCGTCGCCCGGCGCGATGTGGACGTGCCCGATGCACCCCGAGATCCGCCGAGACGGCCCGGGCACGTGCCCGATCTGCGGCATGGCGCTCGAGCCGGAGGAGCCGTCGCTCGACGACGCGCCCAATCCCGAGCTGGTCGACTTCACGCGCCGGGTCTGGGTGGCGGGCGCGCTGACCGTTCCGCTGCTCGCGGTGTCCATGGTCGCGGAGGCAATGGGCATTGCGCTGGTGCCGGTCGCGTGGAATCCCTGGGTTCAGCTGTTCTTCGCGGCACCGGTCGTGCTGTGGGCCGGCCTTCCGTTCTTCCAGCGCGGCTGGACCTCGATCGTCACCTGGCGGCTCAACATGTTCACGTTGGTGTCGATCGGCGTCGGGGCGGCCTTTGCCTACAGCGTCGTCGCCACGGTCGCGCCGGGAATATTTCCCGATACCTTCCGCATGCACGGCATGGTCCCCGTCTACTACGAGGCGGCGGCCGTCGTGGTGACGCTCGTCCTGCTCGGCCAGGTGCTTGAGCTGCGTGCGCGTGCCGCGACGGGGCGCGCCATTCGGGCGCTGCTCGACCTAGCGCCCAAGACGGCGATCAGGATCGGCGCCGATGGTGCGGAGCAGGAGGTGTCGCTTGACGAGGTCGCCGAGGGCGACCGCCTGCGCGTGCGTCCGGGCGAGGCGGTGCCGGTGGACGGCGTCGTCGTCGAGGGCCGCTCGTCGGTCGACGAGGCGATGCTGACCGGCGAACCCGCGCCCGTCCTGAAGGAGGCCGGTGCCGAGGTCACGGGCGGCACGGTCAACGGGACGGGTTCGTTAACCATCGAGGCGCGCGCGGTCGGTTCGAACACCGTCCTGGCTCGGATCGTGAAGATGGTCGCGCAGGCGCAACGCAGCCGCGCGCCGATCCAGGCGGTGGCGGACCGCGTCTCCGGCTGGTTCGTCCCACTCGTCGTCGCGGTCGCCGTCGTGACGTTCGTTGTCTGGAACCTCGTCGGGCCGGAGCCGCGCTTCGGCCACGCTCTGCTCAACGCGATCGCCGTGCTGATCATCGCCTGCCCCTGCGCGCTCGGTCTGGCGACGCCGATGTCGATTATGGTCGGCACCGGGCGCGGCGCGCATGCCGGCGTGCTGGTGAAGGACGCCGAGGCGCTGCAGCTGCTCGAGCGCGTCGACACGCTCGTCATCGACAAGACCGGCACGCTGACCGAGGGTCGTCCGACGCTCGTCGACATCGAGGTCGCGTCCGGCTTCTCCCCGGCGGATGTCATTTCGGCGGCTGCCGCCGTCGAGGCTCGATCCGAGCATCCGCTCGCGCGCGCCATCGTCGATGCCGCGCGTGACCGGGGCGTCGAGAAAGTGGAGGCGCGCGACTTCGAGTCGCAGACGGGGCTGGGTGTGAGCGGCTCGGTCGGCGGTCGCTTCGTGGCGGTCGGCAACGCGGAACAGATGGAGCGCGTTGGCGCGGATGCCGCTCCGCTCGCGTTTGCGGCCGAGCGGCATCGCGGCAATGGCGCCGGAGTGATGTTCGTCGCCATCGCCGGCCGCCTTGCCGGCCTTCTGGTCGTGACGGATCCGGTGAAGGAGTCCGCCGGCCCCGCCATCGCGGCACTGCGCGAGGAAGGCCTGCGCATCGTGATGCTCACCGGCGACGCCGAGGCGACCGCGAAGGCAGTGGCGAACAGCATCGGTGGCATCGACGAGGTGCACGCCGGCCTCCGCCCCGAAGACAAGGCACGCATCGTCGCCGAATTGCGCGCGAAGGGTGCCGTCGTCGCGATGGCGGGCGACGGGATCAACGACGCCCCCGCGCTCGCCGCCGCCGACGTCGGCGTCGCGATGGGGACCGGGACCGACGTCGCGATCGAGAGCGCGGGCGTGACGCTCACCAAGGGCGATCTCGCCGCGATGGTTCGCGCGCGGCGCCTGGCGAAGGCGACCATGCGCAACATCCGCCAGAACCTGTTCTTCTCGTTCCTGTTCAACGGGATCGGCGTGCCGGTCGCAGCGGGCGTTCTGTATCCGGTCGCCGGCATCCTGCTGTCGCCCATGATCGCAGGCGCTGCGATGGCGTTCTCGAGCTTTACGGTCGTGACGAATGCGCTCCGGCTCAATGCTACGAAGCTGTGAAGATCGGTCAGGCATCGTCGGCAAGCGCCGTTTCCCCGCGCATGATCCGCCACTACGAGGGGATCGGGCTGATCGGGGCCGCGCCGCGTCGAGACTCCGGCTACCGGGACTATTCGGATGCAGACGTCCACCGGTTGCGATTCATCGCGAACGCGCGCGACCTCGGTTTTCCGATCGAGGACATACGGGCATTGCTCGAACTCTGGTCGGATGATTCGCGGTCGAGCGTCGACGTCAGGCGTCTCGCCCTCGCCAGAGCAGAAGAACTGCATCGCAAGGCTGTATCGCTCGAGGCAATGCGAACCGCGCTGATCGATCTCGCCGAGCGCTGTCATGGGGACGACAGGCCGGCGTGTCCGATCATCGACGCCTTGGAGCGGAGCGACTGATAGTGCGCTCCGATGCGCTCCGATGTGCCCTACGCTCGACTCGACCAGCCGAATCGCAATAGGAAGCGGCGGGGTCAAACGGGGTCGCGATCAATGCCGAAAGGCTCGCTCAGTATCGGCAAGCTGGCTGCAGCCACAGGCACCAAGGTGGAGACGATCCGCTACTACGAATCCGTCGGGCTTCTCGCAGCGCCCGAGCGCACGGCCAGCAACTACCGCGCCTATTCCCCAGCTCACCTCGCGCGGCTGAGCTTCATACGCCGCGCCCGGTCGCTGGGCTTCTCCCTCGAGCAGATACAGGCGCTTCTCGGGCTGGCCGACCAAAGGGACAAGTCATGCGCGGCGGTCGATCTGATCGCGCGCGAACACCTCGCCGACATCGACCGTAAGCTCGCCGACCTGACGATATTGCGCGCCGAACTCGACAGCCTGATCGTCCAGTGCGGCCACGGGACCATATCCGAATGCCGGATCATCGAGTCTTTGGGACCTAACATGCCCGACGTCGACAGTAGCCTGGAGTGATTGAGCGCTATTGCATCTAATTCGCAAAACCGCTTGACCCTCTAGTGGCTAGAGGCTCTATTTGGCGCGGATGCGATCGTCGGACACCTCGAAAATCCTTTCTCCGAAGCCATCAGCACAGAGGGGGTTGCGTCGGCTCTTCACCCTTGTGGCCGCACTATGCTGCCTAGCGGGCGCGGGAACCGCAGTCGCCCAGACCGCCAACGTGCCGACCGCCTGGCGCCTTCTCGACTATGTGGCTGTCGACTACGGGGGTGCTGTCGCCGACGGGCGGGTGAAAAGCGCAACGGAATATGCCGAGATGACCGAGTTCGCGGCCTCGGTGTCCGAGCGGCTGGCCGCGCTGCCAGCATCTCCGGCCAAGTCCGACCTCGTCGCCGGCGCCGCGCGCCTCCGGTCCGTCATCGCGGCGAAGGGCGGGCCCGACGAGGTCGCGCGGCTCGCCCACGGTCTGGCGGCCGAACTGCTCAAGGCCTATCCGATCCCGCTCGCACCGGCTCGTGCGCCCGACCTGACGCGCGGATCGACCCTTTTCGCGCAGAACTGCGCCAGCTGCCACGGCATGAACGGTGACGGGCGCGGCCCCGACGCCGCCAAGCTCGCCACGCCGCCGATCGCCTTTGCCGACATCGCGCGGGCGCGGCAACGCAGCGCCTTCGCCCTCTACCAAGTGATCGACCAAGGCATCGACGGCACCGCCATGCAGAGTTTCTCGTCGCTGCCGCCCGAGGACCGGTGGGCGCTCGCCTTCTACGCCGGACGCTTCGCGTTCACTGACGCCATGGCCGCCGAGGGCGAGCGGATCTGGAAGAGCGACGCCTCCCTCCGGCAGCGCATCCCCGACCTGACCACGCTCGCGGGGCTGACGCCCCAGGCGCTCGCTGTCGAGATCGGGCAGAACAAGGCCGACGCGGTGATGGCCTATCTCCGCCGGCATCCGGACGCCGTGATGCAGTCTGCAACCGGTTCACTCACCGTCGCCCGCGCGAAGCTCGCGCAGAGCTTGGCGGCCTACCGAGCCGGCGACCGGCGCACGGCGCGCGAACTCGCGCTGTCCGCCTATCTAGACGGGTTCGAGCCGGTCGAGCCGACGCTCACCGCGCGGGACGCGACGCTGATGGGCCACATCGAGGGCGCGATGGGCGAGTTCCGCGCGGCGCTCCAAAACGGACGGCCGGTCGACGAGGTCGCGACGCGCGTGCAAGTCCTCAATGGGCTGTTCGACGACGCCGAGGCCGCGCTGTCGCCCGACGCCGCGAGCAGCGCGTCGACCTTCCTCGGCGCCTTCACGATCCTACTGCGCGAAGGCCTGGAGGCGCTGCTGATCGTCGTCGCGATGATCGCGTTCCTCCGCAAGGCGGACCGCGCCGAGGTGCTGCCCTACGTCCACGGCGGATGGATCGGCGCCCTGCTCGCCGGCGCCCTGACCTGGGCCGTCGCGACCTATGCCATCGGGATCAGCGGCGCGAGCCGCGAACTGACCGAGGGTTTCGGATCCCTGTTCGCGGCCGTCGTCCTCCTCTCGGTCGGGATCTGGATGCACGGCAAGGCGCAGGCCGACCAGTGGCAGCGCTACATCCGCGAGCGGATGTCGCAGGCATTGTCGCGGCAATCCGCCTGGTTCCTGTTCGGCCTGGCGTTCGTCGTCGTCTACCGCGAGGTCTTCGAGACGATCCTCTTCTACGCGGCGCTCTGGACGCAGGGCAACGGCGGTATGCTGCTCGCGGGCGCCGGATCGGCCGTCGGTTTGCTGGCCCTGATCGCGTGGGGGATGCTGAGCTACAGCCGCGAGCTGCCGATCGCCAAGTTCTTCACCTACAGCGCGTGGCTGATGGCCGCGTTGACCGTCGTGCTGGCAGGAAAAGGCGTGGCCGCCCTACAGGAGGCTGGCATCATCGACATCGCGCCACTCGCGAACGGCCCTCGCGTCACCATGCTGGGCATATCCCCGACCTGGCAGTCGGTGGCCGCCCAAGTCGCAATGCTGGTCGCGGTGCTAGGGGGATTCATGCTCAACCGCCGCCGTGGCATGGTCGCGGCGGCCCGATGACCCAGCCGGCCCGGCCCAAACAGATAACGCTTGACCCTATAGCTGCTACAGGGTGCATCTGGGGGAAATGAACTCGCGACGAGCCACGCCCCATGGTCTGTAGCAGCTGCCAGAGCGACGCGCCCGCCGAGCCGGATCCGCGGTGGCGCCGCGTGCTGTGGATTGCGCTTGCGATCAACCTAGCGATGTTCGCCGGCGAGATATTCGCCGGGATCGCGTCGGGATCGCGATCGCTGCAGGCCGACGCGCTCGACTTCCTGGGCGATTCCGCGAACTACGCCATAAGCCTCGGCGTCGCGGGGCTGGCGCTGCGCTGGCGATCGCGCGCCGCGCTTCTGAAGGGCGGGACCATCCTCGCGTTCGGGCTCTACGTGATGGTTACGACAGTCATCGCCGCGTTCGGGACCCGGGTGCCGCAGGGCGAGACAATGGGCGTCGTCGGCGTCCTGGCACTCGTCGCCAACGGCGCCGTCGCGCTGATGCTGTTCCGCTATCGCACGGGCGACGCGAACATGCGGTCGGTCTGGATCTGTTCGCGCAACGACGCGATTGGCAACCTCGCCGTGGTCGCCGCGGCGGCCGGCGTGCTGGGCACCGGCACGCAATGGCCCGATCTTGCGGTTGCCGCTGTCATGGCGGCGCTCGGCGTGTCGGGCGGGCTGCAGATAATCGTCCAGGCGATGCGCGAGCTGACGCCGGACGGCGGAAGGCCCGCCGTCGTAGACGCCGTTCCGCTCCGGAAGAGTCTCAACAGGTAACGTGAAGTCGACGCGGCGCCTTTCGTCGGTCGGGCGGCCGGCCGCGCGGCGCTTCGCCGGCGCACGTCGCGGAAACGGTTGGCCGCGCGCGGAGCTTCGTCTACGAGCGCCGGGAATGCGCAAGCTGCTCGCCTCGATCGCAACCCTGATGCTCGTCCTGACCCTGTGGTCCGGGTTCCAGTCCTCGGTCGCCTACGCTGCCGAGATCGACGGCTGCCGCACCACGATCGTCGACGGCGACGCGCCCGGACATTCCGCCGGCGACTCAGATGAGGTGCCCGGCGATTCCGACAAGGCGACCCCGCACCACCACAGCGTCAACCACTGCCACGAGCTCGCCGTGCCGGTGGCCGAGGTCGCGTCCGCCGACCTGGGGCCAAGGATCCTTCCGAAAGGTGGGGCCGCCACGGCGCCGCCCACCCCGGCGCACCTGTTCCGCGACCTGAGGCCGCCGATCGCCTGACTTCGCCCGCTCCCGCGCCCCGGCGCGGGATTCCACGCGAAGTCAGGAGACCAACCAACATGTCCCGAACCCTCGCGGCGCTTCTCGCCGCGACCGTCTGCGCCGGCACCGCCGTCGCGCAGACCGCCCCGGTCGCATCGACCGAGGCACCATTCACGCTCGACGACGCGCTAGCGTCGGCGCGAGCAAAGTCACCCGGCGTCGACGCGGCAGATGCCGGCGTCCGCGCCTCCACGGCTGGCCGAACGGTTGCCGGCCTCAGGCCGAACCCGTCGTTCGAAGGCCAAGCCGAGAACTTCGTAGGCACCGGACCCTATCGCGGTCTGTCGGGCTCGGAGACGACCGTCGGCTTCTCGCTGCCGATCGAGACTGGCGGAAAGCGGTCGGCCCGGGTCGCGGTCGCCGACACGCGCATCGGCCGCGCCAAGCTCGGCGCGTTCGTCGCGCTCGCCGACCTCGAACAGCTGGTCACCGAAAGCTATGTCGAGGCGGTCGGCGCCGAACGCCGCCTGCTGGTGGCCCGCGAACAAGCGGCAATAGCCACGGAAGGTCTGCGCGTCGCGCGGGACCGCGTGATGGTCGGCGCGACCTCGCCGATCGACCAGCAGCGCGCCGACGTCATCTCGATCAACGCGAACGTCGCGGTCGAGCGGGCTCAGCGCTCGCTCGACGTCGCGCGCGAGAACCTGTCCCGCCTGATCGGGCGGCCTGTAACGGCGCCCCTCGACACGGAGTGGTTCGACCGGGTCGCCGGGATCGGACCGACAGTCGCGCCCAGCGCCGACGGCACATTGGCACTCGCGATCGCCGCCGCCGACCTTGCGACCGCGGAAGCCCAGGTCCGCCTTGCCCGCGCGAACCGCGTCCCCGACATCACGCTCAGCGCGGGCGCCCGGCGGCTGCAGTCGTCGCGTGACACCGCCGCGGTGGTCGGGGTGTCGATCCCGATCCCGCTGTTCAACAACGGGCGCGCCGCCATCGGGCAAGCGACGGCCGAACGCGATCAGTTCGCGGCGCAGCTCAGGCTTGCCCGGCTGGACGCGGACCGGGCGATCGCCAACGCCATCGCGGACGTCGCCAACGCCGCCGCCACGGCGAGGGCGGCCAACGGCCCGGCGCTCGCGGCCGCACGGGAGGCGGCGCGCATCGCCCGCATCGGCTACGGACAGGGCAAGTTCGACCAGATCGAACTTCTCGATGCCGAGCGCACGCTGTCCGAGACCCGCGCGACGGCCACGGACGCCCTCATCGCCTTCCACACCGCCACCGCGCGCCTGCGCCGCCTGACGAGCGCCGCGCCTACGGCCATCCCATCCGGAGATTATTGATGACCGATACCAACAAGCGCCTTCTCGGCGGCGCGGCCGCCGTCGCGCTCGTCGCGTCCGCCGGCGGGTTCATGACCGCCCGCATCACGACACCAGCCGCGCCCACACCAGCGGCGGAAGCACCCGCCGAGACCGAGAAGCCGGCGTCCGACGCCATCGCCATGACAGACCCCGCGATCAAGGACGCGGGCATCGTGACCGAGACCGTCGGTGCCGGGGGACTGTCGGCCGAGATCGTCGCGCAGGCGGCGGTGTCGGCGTCACCCACCGGCGAGGCCATCGTCACGGCGCGCGCCGGTGGCGCGGTCGTCCGACTGCTCAAGCGATTGGGCGATCCGGTGCGGGCCGGCGAGGCGCTCGCGATCGTCGAAAGCCGCGACGCGGCGCAGTTCGCCTCGGACATCAAGGTCGCCGCCGCGCGATCGACGCTTGCGCAGAAGGGGCTGGCGCGCGAGCGCTACCTCTACGAGCAGAAGGTGTCGTCGCGCGCCGACTACGAGAAGGCGCAGGCCGAGGCGGCGACGGCAGCGGCCGAAGCCCAGCGCGCTCGATCGACGGCGGGTGCGGCCAACGTCACGGCCGATGGGCGCGGCGTGATCGTCGCCAGCCCGATCTCGGGGCGCGTCACCGCGATCACCGCCAAGCTGGGCGCGTTCGTGCAGCCCGAGACGGAGCTCTTCAGGGTGGCCAATCCGCGCGAAATCCAGATCGAGGCGGCGATCGGATCGCTCGATGCCGCCCGGCTCGCGCCTGGCGACCGGGCAGTGATCGAACTGCCCGACGGACGGACCGTCGATGGCCGCGTCCGCGCGGTCACGCCTACGCTCAACACCGAGACCCGCGCCGCCACCGCCGTGATCGACGTGGCATCCGCGGGCCTGCCACCAGGCCTCGCCGTCCGCGTCCGCCTTTTGCCGAGCCGCGGCGGCGGATCGACGGCGATCGTTGTCGCGGAAGAGTCGGTCCAGTCGCTGGGCGGTCGTGACGTCGTGTTCGTGCGCACGCCGCAGGGCTTCCGCGCCCGCCCGGTCACCACGGGCCAGCGCAGCGCCGGTCGGATCGAGATCGTGAGCGGGCTGCAGGCTGGGCAGATCGTCGCGACGACCAACGCCTTCCTGCTCAAGGCCGAGCTCGGCAAGTCCGCCGGCGAGGAGGAATAGGCCATGATCGCCAACCTCATGGCGCTGTCCGTCCGGGCACGCTGGGCCGTCCTGGCCTTCTTCCTCGTCGTGGCAGCCGTTGGCGCTTGGCAGCTCACCAGGCTGCCGATCGACGCCGTCCCCGACATCACCAACAACCAGGTCCAGATCAACACGGTCGAGCGCGGGCTTTCGCCGATCGAGATCGAGAAGCGCGTCACCTTCCCGATCGAGACGGCGCTGGCAGGCATCCCGGGCCTCGAGACGACCCGCTCGATCTCGCGCAACGGGTTCAGCCAGGTCAGCGCGATCTTCACCGACAAGACCGACCTTTACTTCGCGCGCCAGCAGGTGAGCGAGCGGATCTCACAGGCGCGCGACAGCCTGCCCGACGGTGTCCAGCCGCAGATCGGACCGGTCACCACGGGCCTCGGCGAAGTCTTCATGTATGCGGTCGATTTCGCCAATCCAGGTGGCAGAGGCGCCAAGGTCGCGAACGGGCAACCGGGGTGGCAATCCGACGGGAGCTTCCTCACACCCGAGGGAGACCGGTTGACCGATGACGTATCCCGCTCTGCGTATCTGCGCACGGTGCAGGACTGGATCATCCGTCCGCAGCTCCGCACCGTATCGGGGGTCGCGGGGATTGACTCGATCGGCGGCTACGAGAAGACCTACGTCGTCGAGCCCGACCCGGTGAAGCTCGGCAACTACGGCGTGTCCTATTCCGAGCTCGCCAAGGCGCTCGAGGCCGCGAACCTGTCGGTCGGGGCCAACTTCTTCAACCGCGGCGGCGAGGCGTTCCTCGTGCGCGGCGACGCTCGCATCAAGGACATCGACGAGATCGCCGACGCCATCATCGCGACCCGTGGCGGGGTGCCCGTCGCGGTCAAGAACGTGGCGACCGTGCGGATCGGCGGCGACCTGCGCACAGGCGCTGCCAGCATGAACGGCCACGAGGTCGTGGTTGGCACCGCGCTGATGCTCATCGGCGGCAATAGCCGCATCGTCGCCCGCAACGTGGGCGACAAGATCGCCGAGGTCATGAAGTCGCTCCCGCCCGGGATCAAGATCACAACCACGCTCGACCGCTCGGTGCTCGTCAACGCGACCGTCGGGACGGTGCAGAAGAATCTCGCCGAAGGCGCCGTGCTCGTCGCTGCGGCGCTTTTCCTGCTTCTCGGCAACGTGCGCGCAGCGATCATCGCCGTGCTCATTATTCCGTTTTCGTTTCTGATGATGGCGATGGGCATGAACGCCTTCGGCGTGCCCGGAAACCTGATGAGCCTCGGCGCTCTGGACTTCGGGCTCATCGTCGACGGGGCCGTGATCATAATTGAAAACTGCCTCAGGCGCCTCGCCGAGCGACAACACAGGGAAGGACGGTTGCTCGCGCTTAGGGAACGCCTGGAGGAGACGATGCGGGCGAGCCAGGAGATGATCAAGCCGACCGTGTTCGGTCAGGCCATCATCTTCCTCGCCTTCGCGCCGCTGCTGATGTTCACCGGGGTCGAGGGCAAGACGTTCTCTCCGATGGCTATCACGATCATGCTGGCACTGGCGGCCGCGTTCGTGCTCGCACTGACGTTCGTGCCAGCGATGGTCGCGCTGCTTATCCGCGGCAAGGTCGCCGAGAAGGAAGTGTGGATCGTCGCCCGCATCAAGGAGCGCTATGCGCCGGTCCTCGACATGGCGGTGGCACGGCCCTGGCCGTTCATCGCCGCAGGCTTCGGCTTCTTCGCGGCTGCAATCTTCGCGTTCGGCTTCCTCGGGCAGGAATTCATCCCGCAGCTCGACGAGAAGAACGTCGCACTTGCCTCGAGCCGCGTCCCATCGGTCTCCATGGAGCAGTCGCTCAAGATGCAGCGGGGTGTCGAAAAGGCCGTCACCAGCCTGCCGGAAGTGGCGCTGATGTTCTCCAAGACGGGCACCGCCGAAGTGGCGACCGATCCGATGCCCTCCAATATCTCGGACGGCTTCGTCATCTTGAAGCCGCAGGACCAATGGCCGGCAGGGGTGGAGACCAAGGCCGACGTGCTTGAGCGGATCGAGCGGAAGACGGGTGCCCAGATCGGCAACGCGTTCGAGGTCAGCCAGCCCATCCAGTTGCGCTTCAACGAACTGATCGCCGGGGTGCGCGGCGATGTCGCGATCAAGCTCTATGGCGACGACCTCGACAAAATGAGCGCGTCCGCGGCTAACATCGTGAAGGCGCTGCAGGCGATCCCCGGCGCTGCCGACGTCAAGGCCGAGCAGACAAGCGGTTCGCCGACGCTCGATGTCCGCTTCGACCGGGCAGCCATTGCCCGATACGGCCTCACTGTGGAGGAGGTGGCCGACACCGTGGCCGCCGCGATGGGTGGCCGCGAAGCCGGCCTCGTGTTCGAGGGTGACCGGCGCTTCGCCGTGCAGGTCCGCGTGCCGATGGAATCGCGCGACAACCTCGACGCACTACGCAGCCTGCCCGTCCTGTTGCCGCCCGAGGCGACCGAGCGCCGCGGCTCGGTGCCGCTGTCACAGGTAGCGCAGTTCCGCTTCAGCGAGGGTCTCAACCAGATCAGTCGCGAGAACGGCAAGCGTCGGGTGGTGATCCAGGCGAACGTGCGTGGGCGCGACGTAGGATCGTTTGTCGCCGAGGCGTTGCCGAAGGTGGGCAAGGTCGCGCTACCGACCGGGTCCTACCTCGAATGGGGCGGGCAGTTCCAGAACCTGCAGGCCGCATCCGACCGGCTGTCGATCGTCGTGCCGATCTGCTTCGCGGCGATCTTCGCGCTGCTCTACCTCGCGCTCGGCGGGCTCGGTCGGGCAATCGCCGTGTTCGCCGCAGTGCCGCTCGGCCTCGCCGGCGGCGTGTTCACGCTGCTCATTACCGGCATCGCCTTCTCGGTGTCGGCGGCGGTCGGGTTCATCTGCCTGGCTGGCGTGCTGTGCTCAATGGGCTGGTCGTGATGAGCGCCATCCGCGAGCGGCTGGAGGACGGCGTCGAGCTCAGCCGCGCCATCGTCGAGGGGACATTCGAGAAGGTGCGGCCGGTCATCATGACCGGGTTCGTGCCGGCGATCGGCTTCGTGCCGATGGCACTCGCGCATGGCACTGGGGCCGAGGTCCAGAAGCCGCTGGCGATGGTGGTGATCGGCGGCCTGATCGCGGCCACGATCCTGACGCTGCTTGTCCTTCCCGCCATCACCCAGGTCGTGCTCGGCCTGGGTGAACGCTGGCGCGGTCGGCCCAGAGGCAGCCCGCAGGGCGGCAGCACGCAGATGGTTTCAGCTGCGGAAGGTGCATGATGGAAAACCGAGGCGTCGTCGCTCGGCACCGGTGGCAGTCCAGAGTCCCCGCCGCCCAGCGCGCTTATCGTGGACCGCAGAACGGAGAACAGGTGGCCCTGATCAAATCGCTCGCCGTCGGCGCGGTCGCGTCCCTCGTGATCGCCAACCTCGCGCACGAGGATGGCGCCTTGGAGAGCAGCACGCTCGGCATCGTCGAGATGACCGTGCGCGACCAGCGCATCGCTTGGTCGTGGACCGTGTTCGCGATCGCGACGGTCGGCGTCTGGCTACTCTCCAAGGCAGTGGACAACTCACGATGATTGCGGCGAACGCAAGAAAGGCACGGCGATGACAAAGGCAACCAAGCTGCTGCGCATCTACACCGATGAAGCGGCGTATTTCGGCGACCGCAAGGTGTTCGAGGTGGTCGCGTCGCGCGCCCGCGACGCAAGCATGGCGGGGGCGACTGTCCTGAAGGCCTTGTTCGGCTTCGGCCGGTCGGCACACCAGCACCGGCGGCACCTGCTCGAAGATGACCAATCACTGGTGATCGAGATCGTTGACGACGACGCGCGCCTTCGCGCGTTCGTTTCCGAGCTAGCGGACATATCGGGTATCGGCCTGATGACGCTCGAGGCGGTCGAGATACTCGGCGGCGACAATGTGATGGAGACTGAGCGATGAGCGTCGGCAACCACGACCACAGCCACGATCACGACGATGGGCATGACCACGCCGGGAACCAACCCGGCGCGGACGCCGGTCATGGCGGCCACGGCCATAGCCACGCGCCGGCCGACTTCGGGCGCGCGTTCGCGATCGGCACCGCCCTCAACGTCGGGTTCGTCATCATCGAGGCCGTCTACGGCGTTATAGCCGGATCGATGGCGCTGCTTGCGGATGCGGGCCACAATCTCAGCGACGTGCTCGGCCTGCTCATCGCCTGGGGCGCAGCGACGTTGGCGAAGCGCCGCCCCAAGGGCCGCTACACCTACGGTCTGCGCAGCTCGTCGATCCTCGCGGCGCTGCTCAACGCGCTGCTGCTGCTGGTCGCGATCGCCGTCATCGCGATCGAAGCGATCCGGCGCTTCTCCGAGCCGAGCCCTGTCGCTGGCGTCACCGTGATGATCGTCGCCGCCGTCGGTATTTTCATCAACGGCGCCACCGCCATGCTGTTCATGCGCGGGCGCAAGGGCGATCTCAACGTCCGGGGGGCGTTCCTGCATATGGCCGCAGACGCGGCCGTCTCGGCGGGTGTCGTGATCGCCGGGCTTGTGATTGTGCTCACCGGCTGGTCGTGGGTCGACCCCGTGGTCAGCTTGGTGATCGTCGCCGTCGTCGCAATCGGCACTTGGGGTCTGCTGCGGGACTCGGTCAACATGAGCCTGCACGCAGCACCGCCGGGGCTGGAGCCTGCGCGGATCGCCGCGTTCCTGCGCAAGCAGCGCGGCGTGAAGGACGTGCACGACCTGCACGTCTGGCCGCTCAGCACGACCGAGACCGCCCTCACGGTCCATCTGCTGCTGCCTGATGGCTATCCAGGCGACGCGTTCGTCGCCGACACCGCCGCAGCGCTGAAGGAGCGGTTCGGGATCGACCACGCGACGATCCAGATCGAGACAGACCCCGACGCCCACTGCCGCTTCGCGCCGGCGGACGTCGTATGACGCTAGAAGACGTGCAAGGGGAGGATCTGCGATGACCGGACTGATCAGCACGGTCATACCCGTGCTTGCGGTGCTGCTGGGGGCACTCATCTCCGTATGGCGACGCCCCAGCGAAGCGGTCGTCGCAGGTGTCCAGCACTTGGCGGCCGGGGTCGTGTTTGCGGCCGCCGCCGCGGAAATCCTCCCGCAGGTACTGCACGGCGGATCGCCTGCTGCGACGCTGATCGGCGGCGCCGTGGGCGTCGCTGTGATGCTCGGCCTGAAGGCCGTGGGGTCGAAGATGACGGGTCCAGTCGCGATGCTTGGCGCGGTCAGCATCGACATCCTGGTCGATGGTCTGGTGCTCGGTCTGGCGTTCGTGGCCGGCGAAAAGGCTGGGCGGCTGCTCACGATCGCGTTGACGCTCGAAGTCCTGTTCCTCGGGCTGACCGTGACCGAGGCGCTCCAGGATCGCCTACGATCGAAGCTCGCCATCATCGGCGCAACGGTGGCGATCGGCCTGCTGCTGCCCGTGGGTGCGCTGATCGCGCTCCCGGTCGCCGCTCTGTCCCCCGCAATGATCACGGCATTCCTGAGCTTCGGCCTCATGGCGCTGCTCTACCTGGTCACTGAAGAGTTGCTGGTCGAGGCACACGAGAAGCCGGATACGCCGCTGATCAGCGCGATGTTCTTCGTCGGATTCCTCGGGCTCCTTCTCATTGAGGAGCTTTCCTAGAGGCTCTCTGCGGCTAGCGGCGGCATCCAGAGAAGAACCCGGCCGTCGCGCTTCCGCGTGTCCCCCCAAGACGCGTGAAAACGAAGTCACCCAGCGCCGCCGGGGCGCCACGATGTGCGGCATAGTTCTGGCCGCCCGCGCTCGCGATCGTGACCGGCACGATCGCTCAATGAGCATCCAGTTCACCCGAAACCGCCTCTATCGCTCAAGCCTCGACGACCAGACCAGCGGCCTTCCATTCGGGAAGGCCATCCTCATGTCGGTGAGCGGCAAACCCCGCGTGCGAAACAAGGCCACGGCTTGGACGACAGGATGCAGTAAGAGCCGCGACAATTGGCGACGACCTCTTGCGGGGCGGCATCTCGGCAAGGCGGGCCTCTAACCGCGAAGTTGGGAAGTTGAGCGCGCCAGTAAGTGCCCCAGCTTAAACTCGTCGACCGGACGAACGTTGAGCAGAACCACCTCGTCGGATTCGAGCCGACTCATCGTTTCGCCTTCCGGCTTCGACGAGCTCGGCGTCCGCCCTCTATCGTATCGCAACGGGCTCACGCGACCGTGGAGCCGGGGGCGCCTATCGGAAGGTAACGCACGCCCTGCTCCTGACAATGGGCACGCACCCGCGCAGTCCAGCTGTCGAACCAGACCCACGTGTTAGCGTAGTCGCCGGGGCGCCCGAAACCTTTCGCCGGATCCTTCGCCTGCAGCGCCTGCCAAAGTGCGGTGTGCGACGCGAGATTAAAGCGAGGGAAACCTTCCTGATGCATCCGCTCGACGACTTGGCTCGCAGTATAACGTGCCTTGTCCACCTCCTTCAGCAGAACGCGGCTGATCTCCTTCGCCTCCTCGGTGCCGGGCTTGACGAACTCGATGGCGAGATCGGCCTTGGACGCCTTGCTGCCGACCTTGGGGACGAACGCCACGCGGTAACCGAACGCCGGATCCGCACGCTGCTCGTCGGTCAGCCTGTGATCGAACGCATCCATCGTCGCCGACACGTTCGCCGGCAACGCGGCCGCCGACTTCAGCGCGGTAAGCTGGTCCGACCTGAACGTCACGAACTGAAGTGCGATAGGCAGACGCCGCTCGAGGCCATACTGGTCGCCGAACAGCGAACGGATGGCGTCGTTGAAGTTTAGGCAGCATGCCTGCAGCTTGGCACCGAGCGCATCATCTATACGGTTCGTAGACCGATGTTCGATCTCGTGACGGATCTCCAGCAGGAATTCCAAGTTGAGACGCACGCCGGGTGCGAGGGGCGACCGCGCGTGTCGCAGGCATTTGCCCAGCTCCCAATACTTGTCGGCGCCACCCGGCGTGGTCTCCACATTGCCCGCGCGCCGATGTCGGTAATCGATGCCCTCTCGCTTGAACCAGGCGTGCATCAGATACGTCCATGCGATGACCGTCGTAGTGATGAAAAGCTCGGCGCGGAAGGTCAGCCCGCCACCATTGAAACAATGGACGGCCGCGATCATCGCCTCGCGCGCTTTCAGCAAGAGTTCGTCACCTCGCCTGCTCAAGCCCGTTTCGGGATCGACGTCCGGCCAGTTCGTCAGGAAGTCATCGAGCTGGGCCTCGGTCGCGATCCTGATGGCGCGATGCTTCGCTTCAGTCCTTATCTCGGCGATGGCGCGGTGGTTGATGGAACGAGTCGGGCGCGTGAAATAGGCCAGAACATCCTGGTCGTTGTATCTACGGGTCGCCAGCATCGCCTTAACCAAAGCGATCTCCCACCTCTCAAGCGTATGGCCTCGCTTCCTCGTCGGCATTCCCACTCCCTGCGAGGCAGATTGCCCAGCATCGAAGCGAGGCGCAAGCGAACACGCTCGGAACCAGATTGTGTCAACCATCCACATCCGGCGCGCGAGTGGGAATTGTTTATTGCCGGTGGGAAAACTTTATTGTCGGTGGGAAAAGTTTATTGTCGTTTTACACCTCCAGCGTATGGGCGTGCCCGCTCATTCGACCGTCACCGACTTCGCCAGATTGCGCGGCTGATCCACATCGGTCCCTTTAGCCACGGCCACGTGATAGGCCAGCAATTGTACGGGCACAGCATATACCAGCGGCGCGATCAAAGGATGCACTTTCGGCATTTCGATTGTCGCGAGGCAATTATCGCCCGCTTCGGCCAGCCCCGCCGCGTCGGAGATCAGCACGATCTTGCCGCCGCGCGCCTGCGATTCCTGCATGTTGCTGACGGTCTTTTCGAACAGTGGCCCCGAGGGCGCGATGACGATGATCGGGACGTTTTCGTCGATCAGCGCGATCGGGCCGTGTTTCATCTCGCCCGCGGCATAACCTTCCGCATGGATATAGCTGATTTCCTTGAGTTTCAGTGCGCCCTCCAGCGCCAGCGGATAGTCGGGGCCGCGCCCGAGATAGAGCACGTCGCGGGCCGGCGCGATCAGATGCGCCATCGCCGCGATTTCCTCGTCATGCGCCAACGCGGCGTTGATCGCGGCGGGGGCCTCGGTCAGATGATCGACGATCGCGATCTCTTCCTCGCGAGTCAGCCGCCCCTTGACCACCGCGAGATGCGCGGCGAGCGCGGCGAGCACTGCCAGCTGGCACGAAAACGCCTTGGTCGAGGCGACGCCGATTTCCGGGCCGGCGTGCGTCGGGAGCAGCAGATCGGCTTCGCGCGCCATCGTGCTGGTGGGCACGTTGACCACCACCGCGATCTTTTGTCCCGCGGCCCGGGCATGGCGAAGCGCGGCGAGCGTGTCCGCCGTCTCGCCCGACTGGCTGATGAATAGCGCCAGCCCGCCCTCCTCGAGCACCGGGTCGCGGTAGCGGAACTCGCTGGCGACATCGATGTCGACCGGCACGCGCGCGAACTGTTCGAACCAGTATTTGGCGACCATTCCGGCGTAGAAACTGGTGCCGCACGCGACGATCGTGATGCGCTTCACGCTCGACAGGTCGAAATCTATTTGCGGCAGCCCGACCGTGCGCTCGACCCCGCGCAGGTAGGAGCGCAGCGTCTGCGCCACGACAGTCGGCTGCTCGTAAATCTCCTTGAGCATGAAGTGGCGGTAGTTGCCCTTCTCGATCATCGCGCCGGTCGCGCCGGAGAGGGTGATCTCGCGCTCTACGGGCAAGTTATCGACGTCGAAGATCGCGGCGCCCTCGCGCGTGATGACGACCCAGTCGCCTTCCTCCAGATAGGCGATGCGCTGGGTCAGCCCGGCGAGTGCCAGCGCGTCCGAGCCGAGATAGGTCTCGCCCTCGCCATACCCCACCACCAGCGGCGAGCCGAGCCGCGCCCCGATCAGCATGTCCTGATGCTGGCGGAACGCCACCGCCAGCGCGAACGCGCCGCGCAATTGCGGAAGCACCGCCTTGACCGCGTCCTCGGGAGTCTTGCCGGCCTCGACCAGTTCGCTGACCAGATGCGCGACGACTTCGGTGTCGGTCTCGCTCTCGAACACGCGCCCGCGCGCCTGCAACGCTTCGCGTAACGGCTTAAAATTCTCGATGATGCCGTTGTGCACCAAAGCGACTTCCTTGGTCGCGTGCGGGTGCGCGTTCGACGTGGTCGGCGCGCCGTGCGTCGCCCAGCGCGTGTGCGCGATTCCCGTCAGGCCCGGCGCGGGATCATTGACCAGCACCGCAACCAGATTGTTCAGCTTGCCCTCCGCGCGACGGCGGATCAGTTGGCCGTCATGGACGGTGCACACCCCGGCCGAATCGTAGCCGCGATACTCCATCCGCCGCAGCCCCTCGACCAGCCGGTCTGCGACCTGATCCTTCCCGACGATTCCGATGATTCCGCACATGGTTGGGGGCTTTCCTAAAGATACCTGGGTACACGGATGCCCGGCATCGCTGCCGGAAAATCCTTGATGTTGCGTGTCACCAGAATGCGGTGATTGACTTGAGCCGAGGCGAGAATGACCGAATCGGCCAACTTCAATCGCGGCCGCTCGCGACGTAACGCCGCAGCATGACCGGCGATCCGCTCGTCGAGTTCGTCGATCGCGAATCCGCGCAAAAAATTCTCGATGACGCGCAAGGTGCCGCCAGGCTCTTTCGACAGGACTTCGATCCAGGTCACGCGGCTGATCCAGCGTTGCTCGACGCGCGCGATCTCGCCCCGTGCAGCGGATATCCCGTTGAGCGCGTCGATCAGGATATTGCTGTCGAACGAATAGCCGCTCACAGGTCGACGGGCTTTGCGTCGGGCATTTTTCCGGCGACCATGTCGAGATAACGCTGGCGTTCGCGATCATCCCATTCGTCGAACAGATCGGGGAACTCCGCCTTCACTTCCTCATAATCGTCGTCCCACGGACGAGTCCATGTCGCACGCTCACGCCGCTGCCATTCGACCGAATCGCCGATATCGGAGCGGTCCTTCCACGCCCCGAAGGCCTGATCGAGCCAGCCCAAATCACCCGTCAGCGTCGACTGCGCCTTATATTCCGACACGGCTTCACGCAGCACCGACGCACGCGACTTGCCCTGCTCGGCCGCGCGCTGGTCGAGCCATTTGAGGTCTTCATCGGGGAGATCGGCGAGAATGCGAGCCATGATGATATACTGATATCATATCATGATATCATGTCAAGACTTCGCTGCCTTCTTCGCGCTCATCCGCTCGCGAAACCGCTTCGCCCAGCCGGGCTTGCTGTCCTGCTCGGGCCGCACCAGTCGTAGCGCATCGGGCTCGACGTCCTTGGTCACTGTCGATCCCGCGCCGACGATCGCCCCTGCCCCGATGCTCACCGGTGCGACCAGCGCCGAGTTCGATCCGATGAACGCGCCCTCGCCGATCACGGTTTTGTATTTGAAGAAGCCGTCATAATTGCAGGTGATCGTGCCCGCGCCGATATTCGCGCCCGCACCGACCTCGGCATCGCCGATATAGGACAGATGGTTGGCCTTGGCGCCCTTGCCCAATGTGGCTTTCTTCACCTCGACGAAATTGCCGACCTTCGATTTTTCTCCCAGCACCGCGCCGGGGCGAAGCCGCGCATAGGGACCGACTTCGGCGCCCTCGCCCACCGTCGCGCCCTCGATATGCGAATTGGCGCGTATCACGGCCTTGTCGGCGACCGACGCGCCGGGGCCGAAAAACACGTTGGGCTCGACCAGCACGTCGCGACCCACCTGCGTATCGTAGGCGAACCACACCGTTTCGGGCGCGATCAGGCTGGCGCCCTCCGCCATCGCCGCGTCGCGCCGCGCGGCCTGCCAGCGCCCCTCGGCATAGGCCAGTTCGGCGCGGCTGTTGATCCCGATCACTTCGTCGGCATGCGTCTCGACCACCACCGCGCGATCGCCGTCGGCGAGCGCAAGCATCACGACGTCGGGCAAATAATATTCCCCCGCCGCATTGTCGTTGTCGACGCGGTCGAGCAGCGGCCAGAGGTCGGTCGAGCGCACCGCGGTGACACCCGAATTGCACAATGTCACCGCGCGTTCGTCGTCCGATGCGTCCTTATACTCGACCATCTTGGCGATCCCGCCATCGCGGTCGGCGATGATCCGGCCATAGGCCTTGGCGTCGTCGGGGCGGAAGCCGAGTACGGCGACGCGCGGCTTGTCGGGCGCGTCGAGGCGGGCGGCCATCGCGGCGATCGTTTCCGCCTTCAGAAACGGGGTGTCACCGAACGCGACGATCGCGATGCCGTCGAACCCGGCCAGCGCCTCGCGCGCCATCAGCGCGGCGTGCGCGGTGCCGAGCTGTTCGTCCTGCGCCGCGATCCGCACGCCGAGCGGCGCCACCGCGCCCTCGACCTGATCGCGCCGCGCTCCGACCACGACCACCTGCTCGGTTGCGCCCGCCGCGGCAAAGCTGTCGATCAGATGGAGCAGCATCGCGCGCCCGGCAATCGGGTGAAGCACCTTGTGCAGGTCGGATTTCATCCGCGTGCCCATGCCGGCGGCAAGGATGATCGCGGCGATCTTGGTCGTCATTCGGGCAGCGCCTCCCAATCGGTTGCGCCCTGCCACGAAGAGGTTGCCATTGCCATAGCATTGCGGTCAGGCCCGTCCGATGGACGCGGATTTCCCCTTCGATCTGGTCGGCTTCGATCTCGACGGCACGTTGGTCGACAGCGCCGCCGACCTCGCATCGGCGGTCAACCATGCGCTCGGCGTTGCTGGCCGCTCGCCGGTGCCAGTCGATCGGGTGCGGCGGATGATCGGCGGCGGGGCGCGGCTGATGCTCGAGCGCGCGTTGCAGGCGACGGGTGGCGACGAACGACTCGACGAGTTGCTACCCGTGTTGCTCGATTTCTACGACGCGCACATTGCGGTGACGACACAACCGTTCCCCGGCGTGATCGACGCGCTGGATGACTTGGCGGCGCGCGGCGTCCGGCTCGCGGTGGCGACCAACAAGCGCGAGCATTATACAAACAAGCTACTCCACCATCTCGGTCTTACCGACCGTTTCGCGGCGGTCGTCTGCGGCGATACGATCCCGGGAAAGACCAAACCCGATCCGGCGATGATCGAAGAAATGGTGCGGCGTGCCGGCGGCGGACGCGCTGCGTTCGTCGGCGATTCGATCTATGACGTGCACGCGGCGCAAGCCGCCGGGCTTCCCGTCGCGCTCTATGCCCCGGCCAACCATCTGGGCGCGGACGCCAGCTTTGCCGATTTTGCCGAGCTGGTCCCGGCGCTGGCGCTGCTCAACCGAGCGCGATGACGCTTGCCTCCCGCCGCGGCCGCGACCAGCGCGCGTTGAGCCAGATGCGCATCGGTCGCTCGACATTGCGATAGCTGAGCACCGCCGCCCCGACCGACAGCGCGAGCAACACCGGCCAGGGCGCAATCGATTTGCACAGCATGAACGGCTGTTGCCACAAGTAAAAGGAGAAAGAGATCAGCCCGAGCCAGGTCAACGCACGCGTTTCGAACCATCGCCGGAACGCAGCGGGTGCGCGATCGACCAGGTTGACCGCAACGATCATCGCGGCGGAGCCGAACGTCGCTTGCCAATATTCCGCGATCACCAGCGAACGGACCGCGATCCCTGCTGCGAGACACGCCGGCACGACCAACGCCCAGCGCGTGAGCGTCGCAGCGTCGACTTGCCGGATCGCCAGGTAAAACGCGAAGGACAACAGCACGGACGCGCCGCGCACGTCGGAGCGCCAATAGGAATAGGCGGTGTCGGCGCTGTCGAGCCCGAGCAGCCTCACCCCATTGATCGTCGCCAGCACCCCCAGGGCCGCCGCGACGATCAGCGCCGCCTTGCGGCCGCGCCCCACCACCAGCGCAATGATCGCCAGTGCGACATAGCAATGCTCCTCGACCGCGAGCGACCAGGTGTGTTCGAACGCCGGCACAACCGCGTTTTGCGGCAGATAGTTGGTAACGAAACCGCTGGCGGCGAGCGCACCGATCGTTTTTGCGCTGCCTCCCTTCACGATCGCCGGCACGGCCAGGGCGATCGCGCAGACCAGGACGAACGCCGCCAGCGCGGGCAGCACGCGCGACGCGCGGCGCAGAAAGAAATCGGGCAGCGGCTGGCGCCGGACGATCAGCAGATCGGCCATCAGCCGCCCGCTCAGAACGAAGAACAACTCGACGCCCGCATCCGCGAGGCGCCCGGTCGGGAACGGGGCGAAATGACCGATCGTGACGAGCAGGATGGCGAGCCCCCGCCAGCCGTCGAGGCACGCAAGGCGCGGCGATGCCGCCGAACCGGTCATGATCGCGGGTCCCCCATGACCCTGGCCCTACCGCGCGGCCTGCCAACAAAGGCTTAAGCGACCCGACGATTTCGCTTCAGCGTCGCCCGCGCCGCCGCTCGCGTTCGTCATCGTCGGCACGCGCGCTCAGCAGGCGCTGCACCCGGTCGATCGACTCGACCATTTCGCCGTTGCGCTTTCCCAACGCCGTCTGCGCGGCGCGGTAGCCGTCCATCGCCGCGCGATAATCGCCCGCAAATTCGGCGCAGACCGCCAGATCGTAGAGGATCGACGGGTTGTTGGGCAGTTGGACGTTCAGCGCCGTCCAGCCTTGGCACGCGCCGACCGGATCGCGTTGCGATTGCTTGACCACCAGCTTGAACTGCTTGCCCAAATCCTTAGGCATGCCGTCGCGGCTCTCGCGGAAGGCCACCTTGTAAGTCTGGGTATAGGGCCGCACGTCGTAGCGGACCTTGGTCGCGATATCGCGGATCAGGTTCGACACCGAATCCTCGACCGTGCGCGGCGGATATTGCCCCTCGCACCAGCTGGTTTCGTCGCGCCCGGGCCTGTTGTCGGCCCAAATCGACAGAGTGTCGGCGGTACGCAACAGTCGCAGGCTGACCGTTACCGAGACCACGCGTCGCGTGCACCGCACCGGGAATTGCGCGCGCTTGGTGCAGGATTTCTTCGGGTCGCCGTCCTGCCATTCGACGCACCGTTCCTCGCTGCCCTGATAGCGGTTTTCCTCGACGCCGGTGGTCACGCCCCCCGACAACGCGCCATCGGGCGGCCCGCCCGGGACGCCGATCGCCTGTTCCAGCGCGGTTTCGACCTGGCGCCCGTCGCGCCCGTCGAAGCGATCGACCGCGATCGCTTCGAGCAGGTTGGCCTCGCGCACAGCGGCGGGGAATTTACCCGTCATCTGGACGTTTTCGGCGAGCGCGGAACCCGCCAGCCCGGCACCGGCAAGCGTCAGCAAGATCAGGATTTTTCGCATCGATTCCTCCCCCGAGTCGGGGGATTATATCACTGCCGCGGGAATTTCGTCAGACGGTGCCCGAAGCTGCTGGAATGGTCATCGCGCACCGGGTAGAACCGGGCAAAATGTCGCTTTCCCCGAGTCTCCGCATCCTGTTGGCGCTGCTCGTCGCCGTCGTCGCGGCGGCGGCAGTCTGGCTGTCCTCGGGCAATGGGGTCGGCGCGTTGATCGCCCTCGCAGGCGGGATCGTCGCGGTGCTGATTGCGGCGATTTCGCCTTCGCCCGTCGCAACGACCGAGCCCATCATCGCCGGAGCCCCGCTCCAACCGCAACTCGGCACCGTGCTCGAAGGGGTCGCCGAACCGGTATTGGTGATCGCCGATGGCCGGGTCGAGCAAGCCAATGGGCCCGCGCGCGAATTGCTCGGCAACCACATCGTGGGGCAGGATGTGCGCCTCGCCATTCGCCATCCCGCCGCCGCCGAACGGCTGGTCGCAGCACCCGGTGCCGCCGCCACCGCGCCGATCGACCTGGTCGGGCTGGGCACGCTCGATCAGCGCTGGGAACTCCACGTCACCGATCTGCCCGATGCCCGCCGCGTCGTGCATCTGATCAATCAGACGGGCAGCTACGCGGCCGAACGGATGCGCGTCGATTTCGTCGCCAATGCCAGCCACGAATTGCGCACGCCGCTCGCGTCGATCCTGGGCTTCGCCGAAACGCTGAGCGAGGATGACGGCGCCGATCCCGACATGCGTCAGCGTTTCCTGAAGGTCATGGTCGACGAAGCGCGGCGGATGAAGCGGCTGGTCGAGGATCTGATTTCGCTGAGCCGGATCGAGGCCGAGAAATATCATTTGCCCGATGCCTCGATCGATCTGGGTGGTCTGATCGACGAAGTGACGGCGGAATTGTCGGATACCGGCGACGCGCGCGCTGCCGACATCGTGAGCGATATTGCCGAGGACGTTCCGCTGGTCGCGGGCGACCGCGCGCAGCTGAGTCAGACGCTCCACAACCTGATCGGCAACGCGATGAAATACGGCCGAGCAGGTACACCCGTTCTGGTCAAATTGTGGCGCTATCCCAACGGCATGGTGCGGCTGTCGGTGAGCGACGAAGGCGACGGGATCGCGCCCGAACATATCCCCCGCCTGACCGAGCGCTTCTATCGCGTCGATTCAGGGCGCAGCCGCTCGCTCGGCGGCACCGGTCTGGGGCTTGCGATCGTCAAACATATCGTCGAGCGGCATCGCGGCCGGCTCGACATTGCCAGCCAGATCGGGCGCGGGACGGTTGTCACGATCCTGTTGCCCGCCGCCCTGTCATCAAAGGGTAATGCTACCGTCACACAGGCTGGCCCACCGTCCTGACGCGCGAATCGGGGCACCTGATCGGCCAGGGTGGCCGGGGAGTTCACAATGGCCACTGGCCAGGTTTACACGACGTCCGGGTCTGACGAAGACATTGATCGGCTGCGCGGCATGCTCAGCCAAATGGGTGGGCTCGCCGAACGTGCGATCCACGATTCGATGAACGCGCTGCAACGCGCCGACATGCCGCTGGCGTTACAGGTGCGCGCTGCGGACAAGCTGATCGACGCGCTGCAGGCCGAGGTCGAGACGCTGGCGGTCAGCGTGATCGCTCGCCGCGCGCCGACCGGCGGCGACCTGCGCGACATCGTCGCCGCGCTGAAGATCGCGGGCGTGATCGAACGGATTGGCGATTACGCCAAGAACATCGCCAAGCGCGTCCCGATGATCGAGAGCGAGGATCGGATCGAACCGATCTCGGTGATCCCGGCAATGGCGCGGATGGCGGCGGAGATGGTCCACGACGTGCTCGATGCCTTTGCCGCGCGCGACGAGGCGATGGCGGTGTTGGTGGTCGAACGCGACCGCATGCTTGACGATTTCTACGACGGGATCTTTCGCATGCTGGTCACGTACATGGTCGAAAATCCCAAGACGATCGGTCAGGTCGCGCACCTGCTGTTCGTCGCCAAGAATCTGGAGCGGATCGGCGACCACGCGACCAACATCGCCGAGATGGTCTATTTCGCCGCGACGGCCAAGCAAATGCCCGAGCGCGTCAAAACGGGGGAAGCGCAATGAGCCGGGCCAAGATGCTGCTGGTCGAAGATGACGCCGCGCTGGCTGAATTGCTCGTCTATCATTTCAAGCGCGAGGATTTCGAGGTCAAGCACACCCCGGATGGCGAGGAAGCGTTGCTGCTCGCCAAAGAGGCCGCCCCCGACATCGTCTTGCTCGACTGGATGGTCGAGGGGATATCGGGGCTGGAAGTGTGCCGCCGGCTGCGGCGCATGCCCGAGACCGCCAACATCCCGATCATCATGCTGACCGCGCGCGGCGAGGAAGAGGATCGCGTCCGCGGGCTCGAAACCGGGGCGGACGATTATGTCACCAAGCCCTTCTCCCCGCGCGAGCTGGTCGCGCGGGTCGGCGCGGTACTGCGCCGTGTCCGCCCGGGCCTGGCCGGCGAAGCGCTGACCTATGCCGATATCGAGATGGATACCGTCGGCCACAAAGTCCGCCGAAATGGGGAATTCATCCCGCTCGGCCCCACCGAATTCCGCCTGCTCAAACATTTCCTCGAGCATCCCGGCTGGGTGTTCAGCCGCGAACGATTGCTCGACGCGGTGTGGGGGCATGACAGCGACATCGAAAGCCGCACCGTTGACGTGCATATCCGGCGGCTGCGCAAGGCGATCAACAATGGCGGCAAGCCCGACGTGATTCGCACGGTGCGCTCCGCCGGCTACGCGCTCGATACCGGGGCATAGCAAATCGGGAGCGAAACGAGGGAGCCATTCTCCACCAGACGCGTTTGAGCGACCGTACGCTGTGCGTGCCGAAAACTCAGGAGAGTCGCATGAAAATGATCTTCGCTACGGCGCTCGCCGTAATCGCCTTCCCCGCCATGGCGCAGGACATGCCCGCCACGCCACCGCCGCCGCCCCAGCCGCAGACCGCGCCGATGCCACCGCCCACGCCCGCGCCCGTGGCGCCGGTGCCGATGGCCGCTCCGGCTCCCGAGGCACCGATGGCGTCGACCGAACCGTATCCGATGTGCTCGAAGACCGTGACCGACCATTGCATGGAACGGTCGAACGCACGCGGCGAGCGGCTCCATTCGACCCCACGGCCGCGCCGCTAAAACGCACCAAGTCATGGCCGGCGCGCGGAGCGATCTGCGCGCCGGCTTTTTCGTGTTCGCGGTATGGCGGGCTTGCCTGTTGCCGCCAATCGCCTAGGAAGCGCTCAAACCAATTCCAGGGAGCGACTCCATGACCATCCGTTTCGACGACAAGGTAGCCATCGTAACCGGTGCGGGTGGCGGTCTCGGCCGCGAATATGCGCTGGCGCTGGCGGCGCGCGGAGCCAAGGTCGTGGTCAACGATCTGGGCGGCGCGCGCGACGGCACCGGGCATTCGGATGCCGCGCTTCAGGTCGTCGAGGAAATCAAGGCCGCCGGCGGCGAGGCGATGTCGAACGGCGGCAGCGTCACCGAATATGAGCAGATGGTCGAAATGGTCGCCAAGGCCAAGGAAACCTGGGGCGGCGTCCACATCCTGATCAACAATGCCGGCGTGCTGCGCGACAAGAGCTTCGCCAAGATGGAACCGGCCGACTTCAAATTCGTCGTCGATGTCCACCTCAACGGTTCGGCCAACGTCACCAAGGCAGTGTGGGATATCATGCGCGAACAGGCCTATGGCCGGATCCTGATGACCGCGTCGTCGACCGGGCTGTTCGGCAATTTCGGCCAGGCCAATTACGGCGCCGCCAAGCTCGGCCTCGCCGGGCTGACCAAGACGCTCTACCTTGAGGGCGCGAAGTACAACATCAAGGTCAACACGATCGCCCCGACCGCGGGCACGCGGATGACCGAAGACCTGTTCCCGCCCGAAGCGTTCAAGGCGTTCTCGCCCGAGAAAGTTGCCCCGGCCGCTCTGTTCCTGGTGTCCGAGGACGCCCCGACCAACATGATCGTCGGCGCGGGCGCAGGCGTGTTCCAGGCGGCGTTCGTCACGCTGACGCAGGGTAAGCTGCTGACCGGCGACGAGCTGTCGCCCGATGGCGTCGCGGCGCACTGGGCCGAAATCATCGACCGCACCGGCGAACTGACCCCGCAATCGGGCAGCGAGCAGTCGATGTCGATCATGAAGAAACTCACCGGAGGCTAAGATATGGTGCGCCGCCTGCAACGCTGGGCGGCGCTCGCCGTCGCCATGACACCGGTAGCATTGGTGGCGCAGTCGGTGCCCGAAACGCGGATCGAGAACGGCACGCTGCCGCCACCCTCCCCCGCCGACCAAGCGAAGCGCGTGGCGGTGTCGCGCGCCGACTATCGCTATGGCGACCTGATCTGGGAAAACGACCGCACCGCGCACCGCATCTACGGCAAGCCGCTCGAGGCGTACGAACCGCCCTCGACTTCCGGCATCGACGCCTGGGGCAAGAATGTCCGCTGGCCGTTCATGGAACGTCAGCTCAAATCGGGGCACCAGCACGATTATCACGGCGAAGGGCTCGACATGTACAATGTCGGCACCACGCGCGGCGCGGGCGGGCTGGGTATCTGGTTCGACAACAAGCTGTGGGCCTCGCGCAATTATGCGCGGTACCGGATCGACAAGAACGGGCCGGACGTCGCTGCGTTCAGCGTCGAGTACGATCCGTGGCCGGTTGGCGTCGGCCGCACGGTGTGGGAAACTCGCAGTTTCACACTCCCGGCCGGCACCAATTTCACGCGCATGGTCTCCACTATCCGCTCGGACACGCCCGGCGCGATGACCGTCGGGATCGGCATCGCCAAGCGCCCGATCGACGGCGGCAAGCTCGGCACGCTGACGGTCGATCGCTCGACCGGCCGGATCGGCTGGTGGGGCCCGACCGACCCGGCGCGCGGCGCGATGGCGCTGGCGCTGATGGTCGACCCGCGGATGATCGCCGACGTGAAGGACGATGCCGACGAGTATCTGGTGCTGCTGACCGTAAAACCGGGGGTGCCGTTCGTCTATTATATGGGCGCCGCGTGGGACCGCGGGCTCGACTTCCACACGCGCGATCAATGGCTGACCTACATCGCGGCGCAGAACCCGGATTTCGATCCCCAACGCTGATGCGCCTTGGTGTATTGCTACACTAACTCACATATGCTAAGCACGCTTCCGATAACAGGAGGACTGCCATGTATAGTGAAAGCGATCTGGAAAGCGCGGTAGCGGCGGGGGCGCTGTCGCGCGACGCCGCCGACGCGTTCCGCCAGCACATCGCCACGGGGCGCGATACGCCTGCGGTGGACGAGGAAAGCTTCCGGCTGCTGACCGGCTTCAACGACATTTTCGTGAGCGTCGCGGTGGCGCTGTTGCTCACCTCGGTCGCGTGGCTGGGCGGCTATGTGAAGGCCGGGCTCGGCGGGCTCGGCGTTGCCGTCGCCGCGTGGCTGCTCGCCGAATATTTCACCAAACAACGCCGCATGGCGCTGCCCAGCATCCTGCTGCTGCTCGCGTTCGTCGGCGGGGTTGCGGGCACGATGATCGGCACGCTGGCCGATATCAATCCCGACTGGAGCGACCGCACCAACGCGCTGGTCGGATCGGGCATCGCGCTGGTGACCGCGGCCGCGGCGTGGCTGCACTGGCGCCGCTTCATGGTGCCGATCACCGTCGCGGTCGGCGCAGCCGCGCTGGTCGCGGTCGCGATCGGGCTGTTCTTCGCGGCAACGCATGCCAGCGAACAGGCAGCGTTCCCGCTGCTGTTCGTCGGCGGGCTCGGCACGTTCGCGCTGGCGATGTGGTGGGACATGTCGGACCGCAACCGCACCACGCGGCGCAGCGACGTGGCGTTCTGGCTGCATCTCGCCGCCGCGCCGATGATCGCGCATCCGGTGTTCCACATGCTCGGCGTGTTCGAAGGCCAGATCGGCGTCGCGCAGGCGGTGATCGTGATGGCGCTCTACGTCGTGTTCGCAATTATCGCGCTGGCGATCGACCGCCGCGCTTTGCTCGTCTCGGGGCTGGCGTACGTGCTCTACGCGCTGTCGATGCTGTTCCAGCAGGCCGGCGCGGTCGAACTGTCGATGGCGTTCACCGCTCTGGTGATCGGGTCGGCGTTGCTCAGCCTCTCGGCGTTCTGGCAACCGATGCGTCGCGCAGTTGTCGCAATGTTGGGCGATATCGCCAACCGCTTGCCTCCTGTTCAGGCTTCCCTTGCTGCCTGAGCCCCGGACCAAGCGTAACCTCAACCGGCGGCCAGCGATGGTCGCCGGTTTTTTTGTGCGTCAGCCTTCGATCAGCTTCATCAGCCGGCGTTCGACCGGGGCTAGGATCGGGCCCAGTTCGTGCCCCCGCTTCACGACCTGCCCATGTTCGGCAACGAGTGCCCACATCCCCTGCCTACCGCGCAAGGACGGGCGCTTCTCGATCCTGAATTCGGGGCGTTCGGCGGTGCGGCGAAAGGCGGCGAAGATCGCGGCATCCTGCCCCAGTTCGATCGCATAATCGCGCCAATGCCCCGCCGCGACCATGCGACCGTAGAGATCGAGAATGCGGGTGAGTTCGACACGTTCGAACCCGATCTGGCTTGGCTGGCCGCGCTGCGGCGTGGGAAACGGGGTAACGGTCCCCATCAGGCGCGATCGCGCTCCGGCTCGTACTCCGCGAGCAAGGCATCGAGCCGCTTCCTGAGCGTCTCGATCTCGCAGCGGAGCAATTCCATCTTCTGCGTCTGCGGGTCGAATTGCTCGCTGCACAGCGTGCCGTACGCGAGGAACGTGCGATCCTTGCCCTCTACCATCGTCGCGCGCGCGGGGATGCCGACCATCACCGCGCCTTCGGGCACGTCCTTGGTCACCACGGCATTGGCGCCGATCCGCGCGCCGGGTGCGACCGTGATCGGCCCCAGCACCTGCGCGCCCGATCCGACGATGACATTGTCCTGCAGCGTCGGGTGACGTTTACCGACGATCCCGTTGGTCGGGTTAGTCCCGCCCAAAGTAACACACTGATAGATCGTGACATTGTCGCCGATCACCGCGGTTTCACCGATCACGACGAAACCGTGGTCGATGAAGAAATTCTTGCCGATCACCGCACCGGGATGGATGTCGATCGCGGTGAAAAAGCGCGAGACGTGGTTGACCAGCCGCGCGAGGAAAAACAGGTTCCAGCGATACAGGCGGTGAGCTACCCGGTGCCAGGCCAGCGCCCACACGCCCGGATAGAGCAGAATTTCCGCACGCGACCGCGGCGCGGGATCGCGCGCGCGGATCGAGTCGAGATAAACCTTCAGGCCAGCCATTTGGCGCGTCCCCTTCGCCTATTTTTTGACATCTAGGGCGTCGGTTCGGCTATTTCCAGCATAACCCGGCAGTAATTTGGCTGCGCAAAAGCCTATCTTTCTTGTAGGATTTTACTTCTGCACGCATGAAACTGTCGTGATGGCCGGGAGTTGATGCCGATAATGTACGATTTTTCGGCCTCCTCGATCGAGGCGATCCTCCCCTTCATCGCGATCGGTTTCGCGGCGCAGCTGATCGACGGCGCGCTTGGCATGGCGTTCGGGCTGATCAATTCGACCTTGCTGGTCAGCGTGATGGGATTGCCGCCCCGCGTGGCCTCGGCCAGCGTCCACGCGGTCGAGACGTTCACCACCGCGGCCTCGGGCGTCAGCCATATCCTGCACAAGAATGTGAACTGGAAATTGTTCGCGCGGCTGGTCATCCCGGGCATGATCGGTGGCGTGCTGGGCGCGTATCTGTTGTCGAACATCGATGCTTCGGTCGCGCGACCCTTCGTGATGGCCTATCTCACCGCGATCGGCCTGTACCTGCTGTGGCGGGCGTGGCGCGGTCGGGTCGAGCCCAAAACGCCGAAGATCATCGAGCCGCTGGGGCTGGTCGGTGGGTTCCTCGACGCGGCGGGCGGTGGCGGCTGGGGGCCGGTCGTTACGAGCAATCTGCTCGTTCAGGGCGCGTCCCCGCGCGAGACGATCGGCACGGTCAACACCGTCGAATTCTTCCTGACCGCGACGATTTCCGCGACCTTCATCTGGCAGCTCGGGTTCGCCGCCTTTACGCTTCAGACACTGGGGCTGCTGATCGGCGGACTGCTCGCCGCGCCGCTCGGCGGGGTGCTGGCCAAGCGCGTGCCCGCCCGCCCGCTGATGGCGATGGTCGGTGTGCTACTGACGCTGTCCAGCATTTTTTCGATCTGGCAGGCGCTGTCGAAGTGACGCCGTCATCCCAGCGAAAGCTGGGATCGCCGTCCGTATTCCCCCGCCAGCGACCCCAGCTTTCGCTGGGGTGACGGCTGGGGGCGGTGAGGTCACGGACTTGGCTAGAGAACCGCGTGCACCGTCGCGACGGCCTTCATCACCGCGCCCCAGCGTACGGCGTCCTGGATCGCCTGCGCGGTCACCCCGGCTTTCTTCAGCACATTCTCATGCGCGTCGATGCACAGCCCGCAGCCGTTCATCGCGCTGATCGCGAGGCTGAACAGTTCGAAATCGTCCTTCTCGATCCCCGGCGCACCGATCACGTTCATGCGCAGCTTGGCCGGCATGGTGGCATATTCTTTGTTCCCCGCCAGGTGCGTGAAGCGATAATAGACGTTGTTCATCGCCATTACCGCGGCTGCAGCGCGCGCCGCATTGGCGGCTTCGGGGGTAAGCTTGTCGGCGACTTCGGCTTCGGCGGCCTCGACCAGCGGCTTGTAACCGGAGGCGTGCGCGCAGGCGAGGGCCAGCCCGTATTTGCGCTGATCGCCCAGCGACGTCTCGTTGAGCAGCGACCCGACGTTGAGCCGGATGTCCTTGGCGAAATCGGGCAGCGCCTGGGCGAATTCTTTGAGCGACATGGATGTTCTTTCCGTCATGCCAGCGAAAGCCGGCATCTCACGCCGCTAGCGCGACGCGTGAGGCACGAGACCCCAGCTTCCGCTGGGGTGACGCATGAAGTGGTGGCGCGGGGCCCAGGGGGGAAGGCCCCGCGCCGGGGGATACGGCGATAAGCCGCATTCCCTAGACGAAGTCGTTACGCAGCAACCTTGAGCACGTCGTCGCCCTTGTTCCAGTTGCACGGGCACAGCTCGTCGGTCTGGAGCGCGTCGAGCACGCGCAGCGTCTCGGCCGGGTTGCGCCCGACGTTGAGGCCGTTGACCTGTACCGCCTGGATGATGCCATCGGGATCGACCGTGAAGGTCGCGCGGTAGGCGACATTCTCGTCGGCATCGACGATGCCCAGCGCCGACGCGAGCTTCGCGCCGTTATCCGCGATCCACGGAAAGTCGGCGGCGGCGAGATCGGGATCCGACTTGCGCCATGCGAGGTGGACGTGGCTGGTGTCGGTCGAGGCGCCGATCAGGATCGCGTCGCGGTCCTCGAAATCGCCCTTCAGCCCGGCATAACCGACGATTTCGGTCGGGCAGACGAAGGTGAAGTCTTTCGGCCAGTAGAACACGATCTTCCACTTGCCCGGCGCGGTGGTCAGGACGTTGATCGTTTCGCCGGCGGGGAGCGCGTCGGTGCCCTGCTGCACGGGAACGGTCAGATCGGGAAATTTATCGCCAACGGTCAACATGGTTTTGGGCCTCCAGCCAGAATGGGGTCGGCCTTCTTCGACATCCTCTGTCGTCCGGAGCCTTTCGCGACTCTCTCGATGACACGAGCGCATATAGGCTGGCTATTTAGCGATCCAATAGGTTATTTAGCCGGCGTTGATCGACTAAGGCGATTACATGACCACCTACCTGCCGACGCTGAAGCAATTGCAATATCTGGTCGCGTTGAAGGATCACGGTCATTTCGGGCGCGCGGCGGAGGCGTGCTTCGTCACGCAATCGACCATGTCGGCGGGGATTCGCGAACTCGAAACGCTGATCGGCGTGACCCTGGTCGAGCGCACGCGCCGCGTGGTGCGGTTCACGCCGCTCGGCGATCGCATCGCCGACAAGGCGCGGCGTGTGATCCGCGAGAGCGAGGAGCTCGCCGACATGGCGCGCGCGGCGGGGCGACCGTTGTCGGGCGAGATGCGGATGAGCGTAATCCCGACGATCGCGCCGTTCATGCTGCCGCGCATCCTGCCCGCGCTGCGGCGCGATTACCCCGATTTGCGGCTGTTCCTGCGTGAGGAGACCACCGGCACCGCGTGCGAAGGGCTGCACAACGGCCGCACCGACTGCGTGCTGCTCGCGCTTCCCTATGCCTGTGGCGAAGTCACCGCGCAGCCGTTGTTCGAGGATCGCCTGTTCGTCGCCTTTCCCGATACCGATTTGCCCGACCCGCCGCCGACGATCCACGCGCAGGACATCGACGAAAACCGGCTGCTGCTGCTCGAAGACGGGCATTGCCTGAAGGACCACGCGCTGGCGGCGTGCAACCGCCCCGAGCTGGGGGCGCAGGCGATGATGATGGGCACGTCGCTGCACACGATCGTGCAGATGGTCGACAATGGCCTGGGCGTGACGATGCTGCCGGAGATGGCGATCCAGGCGGGGATTTTGGAGCATACCTCGATCTCCGCGCGGCCGCTGGCGTCGGAGCATGCGGTGCGGACGATTGCGCTGGTGTGGCGGCGGGCAAGCCCGAGGGAGCGGGACTTTAAGTTGCTGGCTGAGGTGCTGAAGGCGGCAGGTTAAACCTTGTCACCCCGGCCTTGTGCCGGGGTCCGCCGCTCAACAACGGACATTCTCGCACGTTGCGCGGCGGATGCCGGGACAAGCCCGGCATGACGATCTAGGGCGTGCTCCACTTTTCCGCCGCGTGCCGGTCGGTCTCCCGTTCCCCGACCCACGCCGCTTCCGCCCCCCGCGTCTCGCGCTTCCAGAACGGCGCGTCGGTCTTGAGCCGGTCGATCAGGAACGCGCAGGCGTCCAGCGCGGCGGCACGGTGCGGCGCGGCGGTGCCGACGAACACGATCCGTTCGCCCGGTTTCATCGCGCCGACGCGGTGGATCACCACCGCACCCGTCAACGACCAACGTTCGCCCGCCTCCTTCGCCAGCCGCTCCAGCGCGGCTTCGGTCGCGCCGGGATAATGTTCGAGCAGCAATTCGCCGACTCCGTCATCGGCGCGGACCAGCCCGGTGAAGCTCGCCACGGCGCCGCCCCCCGCCCCCTCCAGCGCCGCCAGTTCGGCACCGCTGTCGATCGCCGCAGCGCTGACGACGACGCGGATCATCCGCCGGTCACCGGGGGAAAGATCGCGACTTCGCGGGCGCTGCCCAAGGGCGTGTCGAGCGGAACGAACGTCTGGTCCACCGCCGCACGCAGCTTGCCCCGCTCGGCGAAGGCCTCAGCATAGCCCCCGCCCCTGCCCGCAAGCCAGTCGATCAAATCGGACACGCTCCCCACATCCGCGGGTACGTCGACTCGCTCTTGCCCCAGTCCGATGCTCTCGCGCACCCAGGCGAAATAGAGGATGTCGAGCGCCATCAATCCATATGCTTCAGGCCGACGCGCAAGTAATCCCAGCCGGTCACGACCGTCAGCCCGGCGGCGATCCACAATGCGACCAATGCGGCAAAATGCAGCCACGGCCAGCCCGGCAACGCTCCCGACAGGATCAGCCCGCCCAGCGCGATCAGTTGCAACGTCGTCTTCCACTTGGCGAGTTGCGACACCGGTACCGAAACCTGAATCCCGCCCAGAAATTCGCGCAGCCCCGACACCGCGATCTCGCGCACCAGAATCACCAGCGCCGCGATCTGGTGCACGCCGTCGATCATCGGCCGGGCATGGTCGCGCGTCCCGACCAGCAACAGGATCACCGCCGCGACCATGATCTTATCGGCGATCGGATCGAGGAACACGCCCAGCTTCGACACCGCACCCTGCGCGCGCGCCAGATAGCCGTCGAAATAATCGGTGATGCCCATCAGGCAATAGAGCGCGAACCCCGCCGCATAGCCCGCCTCCCAACCCGGCCACCAAAGCAGCCACGCGAGCACCGGGACGGTCACGATTCGCGACATCGTCAGCAGGTTGGGGAGAGTCCACATGGTCACAGCCCTAGCCCCCCAGCGCGATTACGGAAAGTGCGGTATGGCAAACTAGCATGCCAAATCAAAAGATTGTCCCCGCGTCCCCGGCTCGGCTATGGAGCCCGCTCAATCGGCCAGTACGGGGCACACACTTTTCATGCTGAACGCGCTCGGGTTAATGAAGGAGCGCCGCTTTCTGCCGCTGTTCGTCACGCAGTTTCTGGGCGCCTTCAACGACAATCTGTTCAAGCAGGCGATGGTGATCGTCGTCGTTTATCAGATCTATAACGACCCGTCGAAGGAACAGAGCTTCACCGCGCTGGCCACCGCGATCAGCATCATCCCGTTCTTCCTGCTCTCCGCGCTCGCCGGGCAACTCGCCGACACGCACGACAAAACGCGGATCATCCGCATCGTCAAAACCGCCGAAATCCTGATCATGCTGGGGGGCGGCGCAGGATTGCTGATCGCCCAGGCCGGCTATTCGCAAACCGGTATGGCGCTGATGCTGCTCGCGGTGCTCGCGCTGGGGGTGCATTCGACCTTTTTCGGGCCGATCAAATACGCGATCCTGCCGCAGCATCTGAAGGACGACGAAGTCCTGGGCGGCACCGGGCTGGTCGAATCGGCAACCTATATCGCGATTCTGCTCGGTACCGTGCTGGCCGGGTTCATCTCGGTGAAGGCGGCCGTGATCGGCGGGCTGATCGTCGCCTTTATCGGCTGGTTCGCCGCGCGCCAGATCCCGCTCGCCCCGCGCGAAGGCCCCAAGCTCAAGATCAACTACAACCCCTTCACGTCGTCGTGGCGGCTGATCAGCGCGACAATGCACGTGCCGCGGCTGTTCATTGCGATTTGCGCGATCAGCTTCTTCTGGACGATGGGCGCGGTGCTGATCGTGATCTTCACGCCGCTCGCCAAGAACGTACTGACCGCCGACAAGCATGTCGCGACCTTGCTGACGGCGCTGTTCTCGATCGGCATCGCGGTCGGATCGGTCGCGATCAACTCGATGCTGAAAGGGCATACCTCGGCCAAATTCGGCCCCGCCTCGGTCCTCGCGATGGGACTGTGCGTCATCCTCTTCTCAATCCTGTGCAAGACCTGGCCTCCCGCGGAAGTCGGCCATTTCTACAGCTGGCTGGAATTCATCGAAATGCCGCGCGCGCTGCTGGTGATCGCCGCGTTGATGGGGATCGCGGTGTTCGGGGGCATGTTCGTGGTGCCGCTCTACGCGTTCCTGACCACCACCGTCAGCAAGGATCAGACCGCGCGCACCGTCGCCGCCAACAACGTCGTCAATTCGGGGTCGATGGCGATCGGCGCGCTGGCGGTACAGGGCCTGACGCACTGGGGCATCGGCTCGGCCAACATGCTCTATCTGGTCGCGGCGATGTGTCCGGTGGCGGCATGGCTGGCGTACAAGCTGCACCGGGCGTGCGATTGATCTAATCGCGGCACCCGGTCACTGCCGGACGTCCTAGAAAATCAGCGTGTAAATGCAGATGAAGAACGCCGTGAAGCTCAGCGCAAAGAGCTTCAGGTCGTTATCCTCGTTCGGCCGCGCCATCTCGACACGAACGGCAACGCGCTGGCGGAACGGATGGCTGGCGCCCCTGGGGCGGCTGATGAAGCTTCGTGACATGCACAGCAGTTAACGTTGCGTTTACGATTTCGGCCAGCGCGAAGCGTGGTTAATCGGTGTCCGAGGTTGGGACATCGCCGATCGACCATCGCCGATACGTAATGTCCACAGGCGCCACCCGCGGGGCGACGCCCTAAGAGCGGACAGATCGGAGAAGGATCATGAACATGGAACTCGCTCAGTCGCGGCACCCGATCAGGCACGTCGTGATCCTGGGGCATCCGACGCCCAAAAGCTTCAACCATGCAATCGCCGCGCGCTATTGCCAGACTGTTCGCGAGTGCGGGCAGGAAGCGGTGTTGCGCGACCTCTACGAGCTCGACTTCGACCCGCGACTGCACGCCGACAAGCGGCCCGGCCTGCCGACCAATCGCCTGACCGGCGACATCGCCAACGAGCTCAGCCTGTTGCGGGCCGCGCAGGCCATCACCTTCGTTTACCCGTTATGGTTCGGCATGCCGCCCGCGATCATCAAGGGGTATGTCGACCGGGTGCTCGGGGCCGCAACGACCCCGCGACAAATTAAGCACGACGTCCCCGATTCTATCCTGCACGGGAAAACCTTCTCGACCCTGTCGACCTCGGCCACGACCCGCGCATGGCTCGAAGAGCAGGGCCAGTGGGTCTCGCTGCATCAGGCGTTCGATCTTTATCTGACGTCGATCTTCGGCATGATCGACGGAGGTCACACGCACTTCGGTGCGATCGTCGAAGACCTTGACCCGCACTATGCCCAGGAAACGCTCAAGAACGTCGAACAGCAAGCCCGCAGGATTTGCAGCACAATCGCCGCCGCGCGCCATGCAGACGATCTGGAGATAGGCATTCCCGGCAATAATTAGGAGGGTTTGGGGCGTTTCCCGCCAACGATCGCGCGCGTATGCGCCGCAATCATCGCATCTTCGCGAGATTCAATGACATCGACCGCCAAGCCATCCACCCAGTCGAGCCCTGCGCAAATTGTCGCGCGCACCGCGTCGTCATTTTCGCCGACACCGCCGGTGAACACCAGCAGATCGATCCCGCCCAGCGCGGCGATCATCCCGGCAATCTGTTTGCGGACCGAATAACAGAACATCCCGATCGCCAGCCGCGCGTCGGCGTTAGTCGGGGCGGCTTCGTGAAGCCGCCGCATATCTCCCGATATATCCGATATGCCGAGCAAGCCGGATCGAAAGTCGATCATTTCGGCGAGTTCGGCCGCGTCGATGTGTTTTTCGCGCAGCAGATATAGCAGCACGCCCGGATCGAGATCGCCGCTCCGGCTGGCCATGATCACCCCCCCGGACGGGGTGAGTCCCATACTGGTGTCGATCGACCGTCCGTCGCGGATCGCGGTCACGCTCGATCCGTTGCCCAAATGCGCCACGATCAGACGGGCTGGCACGTCGCCGGCGAGATGACGAACCACCGATTCGCAGGAAAGGCCGTGAAAGCCATAACGGCGAATCCCCGCTGCACGATATTCGCGCGGAATGGGGAGTACATAAGCGACCTCGGGCAAGTCGGCGTGAAACACCGTGTCGAAGCATGCGACCTGCGGCAAAGCGCCGAAATGCTCGCGGGCCAGCCGGATCAGGGCAAGCGATGCCGGATCGTGAATCGGCGCGAACGCCGATGCCTGTTCGAGCAGCGCAACCGTGTGGTCATCGATCAGGCAATGCTCGCGGAGTTGAAAGCCGCCATGCACGATCCGATGGCCGATCGCGGTCGGTGCCGCGCATTTGCGATCGGCGAGGATGTGCTCGATCTGGCCGAACGCCTCTGGACCCGGTGCTTCGATGTCGCCGCTGACGAGCTCTGTCGCCTCCGCATCGTCCACCGAGAACAAGCCGAATTTCAACGAGGATGATCCTCGGTTGAAGACCAGAACGGTGTCGCCGGATGGCGCGGCACGCCGTGGCCGCGCCGCGTCAGCCATGATCGAAGGACGCTGTGTGCGACGACCCGGGACGGATCACGCGGCGGACGCTCGAGCCTTCCATTTCCACCCCCGGATCTTTGGCATGTCCTCGCCATGGCGATCGATATGGCGTTTGTGCTCGACCAGATCGTCGCGCATCGCCTGCTTCAGGTACGCGCCTCTGGTTCCCAGATCGGGGACCAGGTCGATCACGTCCTGGACCAGATGGAACCGATCGATGCCGTTCTGCACGCGCATGTCGAACGCCGTCGTGATCGTCCCTTCCTCCTGATAGCCGCGCACATGAAGGTTGCGGTTGCTGCGGTGGTAGGTCAGCCGCTGGATCAGCCCGGGATAGCCGTGAAACGCGAAAACGATCGGCTTGTCCGTCGTGAACAGCGAATCATAGTCCGCGTCGGTCATGCCGTGCGGGTGTTCCGCGCTCGGCTGAAGCCGCATCAGATCGACCACGTTGACCACCCGAACGCGTAAATCGGGCAGGTGCTCGCGCAGGATCGAAACAGCGGCAAGAACTTCCAATGTCGGGGTATCGCCGCAGCACGCCATCACCACATCGGGTTCGCCATCCTGATCGTTACTCGCCCATTGCCAGATGCCGATACCCTGCGTGCAATGCGCCACCGCCGCGTCCATGCCCAACCATTGCGGGAGCGGATGCTTCCCGGCGATCACGACGTTGACATAGTGGCGGCTGCGCAAACAGTGATCGACCACCGACAACAAGCAGTTCGCATCGGGCGGAAGGTAGGCGCGGACGATGTCGGCCTTTTTGTTGACGACATGGTCGAGAAAACCCGGATCCTGATGCGTGAAGCCGTTATGGTCCTGCTGCCAGACGTGCGACGACAGGATGTAATTGAGCGATGCGATGTCGCGGCGCCACGGGAGTTCCGACGTCACCTTCAGCCATTTGGCGTGCTGGCTGAACATCGAATCGACGATCCGGATGAACGCCTCATAGCTGTTGAACAGCCCGTGCCGGCCGGTCAGCAGATAGCCCTCGAGCCAGCCCTGGCACTGGTGTTCGCTGAGCATCGAATCGAGCACGCGGCCATCGGGGGCGAGAAATTCGTCGTTGGTTTCGGTGCGCGCATCCCATTGCCGACCCGTCTCCTCGAACACCGCGCCCAGCATGTTCGACAGCGTTTCGTCGGGTCCGAAGATACGGAAGTTGCGCTCCTCCTGATTGAGACGGACCACGTCTCGCAAAAAATGCCCGAGCACGAACATGTCGCGCGCATCGGCGGCGCCGGGCACCGCGACCGGGACGGCATGGTCGCGGAAATCCGGCATCCGCAGGTCGCGGAGCAACGCGCCGCCGTTGGTGTGCGGGTTCGCCCCCATGCGCCGATCGCCGACCGGCGCGAGCGCGGCCAGTTCGGGGATCAGCGTACCGGCCCGGTCGAACAGTTCGTCGGGCCGATAGCTCTTCATCCAGCCTTCGAGCACCGCGACGTTTTCGGGATGCGCGGCATCGACCGCGAGCGGAATCTGGTGCGAGCGGAAACTTCCCTCGACATGCTGTCCGTCCACGATTTTGGGCCCGGTCCAGCCTTTGGGCGAGCGCAGCACGATCATCGGCCAGCGCGGACGCCCCCTCAGCGAACCGTCGGCGGCGGACTGTTTGATGGCGCGTATTTCGCCGACCACCCGTTCGAGCACGTCGGCCATCAGCCGATGCATCGCCATCGGATCGTCGCCCTCGACGAAATGCGGCGTCCACCCGCAACCGCGCATGAACTGCTCCAGCTCGTCGCGGTCGATCCGCGCGAGCATCGTCGGGTTGCTGATCTTGTAGCCGTTGAGATGCAGGATCGGCAGCACGACGCCGTCGCTGGCCGGGCTGAGCATCTTGTTCGAATGCCATGCCGTCGCCAGCGGGCCCGTCTCCGCCTCGCCGTCGCCGACGACGCAGGCGACGATCAGGTCGGGATTGTCGAACACCGCACCGAATGCATGGCTCAGCGAATAGCCCAGTTCCCCCCCTTCGTGGATCGAACCCGGGGTCGACGGGGCGACATGGCTCGAAATACCGCCGGGGAACGAGAATTGCGTGAACAGCTTTTTCAGACCGATCTCGTCCCGACTGATGTCAGGGTAAACCTCGCTATAGCTACCCTCCAAGTACACGTTGCCGACGATCGCGGGACCGCCGTGTCCCGGCCCGGCGACGTAGAGCATGTTCAGATCGTGCGTCACGATCGCCCGGTTGAGATGCGCGTAAATGAAGTTCTGCCCCGGCGTCGTGCCCCAGTGGCCGACCAGGATCGGCTTCACATGCGCCAGCGTCAGCGGTTCGCGTAGCAACGGATTGTCGTACAGATAGATCTGACCGACCGACAGGTAGTTGGCCGCGCGCCAATAGGCATCGATCAATGCCAGCCCGGCGGCGTCGGGAAACGCGAAATCCGACGACGATGTCCGGTCGGCAAGCCCGCTCGATAAGGGGACGGAGGGTAACGCAGTCATGACGGGCGGCTCCGGGGTGGTGGTGTTGCGCCGGATCGGGTGTCGCTTGCGCGTGGGCGTGGACCCGCAAACAGCCGGATCGAGGCTAACACACCCGATCCCCATATCGACAGATGCGGGAAATACCTAGACCCCGGCGCGCCGCCGCGGTCCCATCGGAATGCCACAGGCCCGTGGCGGATGGCAATTCCGGCGGGCCGTGCGCCGGCATGAACGGACGGATCGCGACGCGCGACGGGTCCGCCCGCAAGTTGATCGGAAGGTGGCGGACGATTTCGGTCCCAGGCTGCCCTGCGCCTTTGGTACCCGGATCGATCAATGCGACAGCAACGCGCAGCGATTTTCGCGCAACAGGACGTCGCTGGTGACCCCGCCAAACGCCCATTCACGCAACCGATTATGCCCATAGGCGCCCGCGACGATCAGATCGGCTTCCTGTTCGCGCGCGATCGTCGCCAGACTATCGGCGATGTTGCCGTGGGTCTTGTTGACGATCCGGTCGGCGCTGACCCGATGCCGCCCGAGCCACGCGACGACGTCGTGGGTGCGCAACCCGGCGTCTTCGGGGTCTGAAGCGATTTCGACGACAACCACCTGGGTCGCCTGAGCCAGAAATGGCAGCGCATCCGCCACCGCACGGCGGCATTCGCGTGTGTCCGCCCATCCGATGACGATTTTGGAAAACGTCGCCGGCGCGGGTCCGTCCGGCACGACCAGGACCGGGCGTCCGGCTCGCACGATCAGTTCGCCGACATTGGCGTGGGTCGATGTATTGCCCGCGTGCCCCAGGCAGGCGCTGGCGATCAGCAGGTCCGCGCTCCGCGCGTCGTCGGCGATGGCCTGTGCGACCGGCAGCATCGTATTGATCGACCGCCATTCCAGAATGAACGGCTGGATTGCCGCGGAAGCGCGAAACTCCTGTTCGGCTCGGTCGAGGTTTGCATTCGCGATGTCCCGCTCCAGCCCGATTGTCGCGCCCGTCGGGTCGCCGGCGCTGCTCGCAATCTGTATCGGCTGGCAGGCCGCGATGCCGATCACCTTGGCGTCGTGCGACTTCGCGACGGCAGCGGCGGCGTCGAGCACGAAGGAATTGGCAGCTCCTGCATCGAGATGAACCATCAACGTCGTATAGGTCATCGTGCGTCTCCTGATCCGGCGTTCGAGCATGTTCGGCCAGGTCGCCACATTGCTGCGGTCACCTGCCCCGGGGTATAGCCGAGCGCTGCACCCCGCGAACAGCGTCGGAAACTACGCAGAGACAAAGCGCGATCTCGATGGAGCGGTCGATCCTCCCGTCAGGCACGAGTCGGACGCCTCCGCTTGATCGCCTGTTTGATCGCCGCCCTTTTCAGCAGCTCGGCCAGAAACAGGTAGGCGATCACGACCAGCCCGAGCGCCGCCGTGACCGATATCGGCGGCGCGACGAACCCGAACCAAAGCGCCACCGGCGTAAACGGCAACACCATCGCCACGAGCAACGCGCCCAATGATGTCGCGACCAACATCGGACGAGGACGATCGCGCCAGGGCCGACCGTTGGTGCGGATGATGAAGATCACCAGGATTTGCGTCGCCATCGATTCCAGAAACCATGCGGTCCTGAACTCGGCGGGCGACACGCGAAACATCAACGCCAGCCCGGCGAAAGTGAGGAGGTCGAACGCCGAGGACAGCAATCCCATGATGGCGGCGAAGCGGATCAGCCCGCGCATATCCCACACTTGCGGCCTGGCCACCGCCTCGGGCCGCACGCTGTCGAACGGAATGCCAATCTCCGACACGTCGTACAGCAGGTTGTTGAGCAGGATCTGCGTCGGCAACATCGGCAGAAATGGCAGGAAGAGCGAGGCGGCCGCCATCGACAGCATATTCCCGAAATTGGAACTCGCGCCCATGCGGATATATTTCAGAATGTTGGCAAATGTTCGCCGCCCTTCCTCCACCCCGTCCGCGACAACGGCGAGATCGCTGTCGAGCATGATCATGTCGGCCGATGCCTGGGCGACCCCCGCCGCGCCGTCGACCGACAGGCCGATGTCCGCCGCCTTCAACGCCGGCGCGTCGTTGATCCCGTCCCCCATGTAACCGACGATCGAACCGTTGGCCTGTAACGCGCGGATCAGCCGGGCCTTTTGATCCGGCGCCAACCGGCCGAACGCCGCGACCGAGCGCACCTGCACCGCAAGCGCGTCATCGCTCAGCGCGGCAATGTCGGTCCCCGACAGCACCGCCTTCGTTTTCAACCCCACCAGCGACGCGAGCCGCTTGACGACGACCGGGTCGTCTCCCGACAGGATGATCAGCCGGATGCCGGCGTGCGCCAGCCGGGCCACCGTCGCCGCGGCGGTCGCCTTGGGCGGATCGGCAAAGGCGCACAGCCCCTCGAACGTCAGCCCCTTTTCGTCGTCGTCGACAAGCTCGCGCGATGGGCCCGCCCACGGCTTCGACGCGACCGCGACGGCGCGCAGGCCCTGCTCCGCCAGTTCGTTGACGAGCGCCAGCGCTTTGGCCTGCTCAGCCGCGCCGAACGCAGCGACGGTGTCTTTGGCACGACTGGTCGTGCAGGCGGCGAGGATCGCTTCGGGCGCGCCTTTTGCGACGAGCACCGTTCCTTCGGGGCCCGTCGCCAACACCGAGCCAAGCCGTCGGCTGAAGTCGAACGTGCGCCTTGCCACCAGTGTCCAGCCGCGCGCGGCGTCGGGCACAGCGGCGGTCATGGCGGCGTCCAGCGCGCCGCTGTCGCCCCCCAGGAAGGCGGCAATCGCGCCAAGCCGGGCGGCGCGCGCATCGTCGATGCCCGATGGCGCGATACTGCGCGCCACGCTGATCTCGGCCGAGGTCAGCGTCCCGGTCTTGTCGGTGCACAATATCGTCATCGCGCCCAGATCGTGGATCGAGGCGAGGCGTTTGACGATCACCTTGCGCCTGGCCATCCGCATCGCCCCGCGCGACAGCGTGACCGTCGTGATCATCGGCAGCAGCTCGGGCGTGAGTCCAACGGCGAGCGCAACGGCGAACAGCAACGATTGCAGCAATGGGCGACCGAAGAAGATGCTGGCGGTCAGTACGACGACGACCAAGGCGATCGTCAGTCGCGCCGTCAACAGCCCGTACGCGCTCAGGTCGCGCTGGAACGGCGAAATTTCCGTGGCCTGCGCCAGCGCCGCAGCGGCCGTGCCGAACAATGTCGCCGGACCGGTTTCGGTCACCAGCGCGGTCGCCTCGCCGGTCTGAGCCACTGCCCCACGGAACAGCGCATTGCTTGCCTCGGCCGGGTCGGTTGCCGCCACCGAGCCGGCGCGCTTTTCGACGGGATAGGGCTCGCCGGTCAGCGCCGCTTCGTTGGCGGTAAACGCGGTGCTTTCGAGGATCAGCGCGTCGGCGGGAATGATATCCCCTGCGACCACGCGAACGATGTCGCCGGGGACGACCGATTGCACCGGCACGGCGATATACACGCCGTCGCGGCAAACCCTGGCCTTCAGCGCGACCGAGCGTCGTAGCGCGTCGGCGGCGCGCACCGCATGGCCTTCCTGAAACGTGTCGAGGCCGATCGACAGGATCAGGATCGCGACGATGATCGACCCGCCAATGGCGTCGCCGGTGGCCAGCGATACCAGTCCCGCGGCCAGCAGGATCAGCGACAGCGGCTCGATCAATCGCTTCGCGATGACCCGGACGGGTTGGCGCTTGGCATCGGGCGCATCGGCGTTGGGACCAAAGCGCCCCAGCCGTTCGGCCGCGCTTGCCGCACTCAGGCCCGCGCGGTCGCATTCCAGCTTCGCGAACAAGGCGTCCGGCGTTTGGGTCCAGAAAGGATCGGTCACGGTGCGCTCAGGACAGACCGCGCAGCGATGGCGGTGGGAACCCCCAGAATCGCGCGCTTCGCAAAGGGCTTCAAGGCTTCGAGCAGCACCAGCAACACCGCCCCCACTGCGCCTGCGAGGAGGAGATCGACGAACCGCAGATGTTCGAACCGCAGCATCCGCTGGACCGCGGGGAGGAACATGATGGCGGCTGAAACCGCGGCAATCGCCAACAGCACATAGCGCAGCGCCGTGTTCCCGCGCGTCAATGCCCGGACCAACGACGTGCTGAAGGAGCGGTTGATCAGGACGAGCGCGAGGATGATCGCGATCAACGCGAAGAAGATGAGCGCGCGAACCTCGGGCTCGGGCATCCCGCGATTGCTCGCGACCAGATACAGGCTGGCAAGCATCGCAAAGGCCGCGCCACCCTGAAAAACGCTCCACCCGATCATGCGCCAGGAAAACAGGCGCTCGGTGGTCGGGCGCGGGTGGCGCTGCATGATGTCCCTCTCCTCACGCTCGGCCTCGAACACCAATGCGCAGATCGGATCGATCACCATTTCCAGCAGCGCGATGTGAATGGGGCCGAACAATAACGGCATGCCGAGCACGAGCGGCAGCAGCGCAAGTCCCGCAATCGGGACATGCACGGCGAAGATAAACCCCATAGCCTTGCGGATATTGTCATAAATCCGGCGACCCAGTGCGATCGCGCTGACGATCGCGCCGAAATCGTCGTCGAGCAGCACGATCGCCGACGCCTCGCGGGCAACGTCGGTGCCGCGCTTGCCCATCGCGATCCCGATATGCGCTGCCTTTAGCGACGGCGCGTCGTTGACCCCATCGCCGGTCATGGCGACGACCTCTCCATCGGCCTTGAGGGCAGAGACGATGCGCAGCTTTTGCTCGGGCATGATGCGGGCAAAGACCGTGACGGTCTTCAGCCGGGCAGCAAGGTCGGCATCATCCAGCGCGGCGAGTTCCGCGCCTGTCATGACATCGGCGGCATCGATCCCGGCCTGCGCCGCGATCGCCGCTGCGGTGGCGGCATAGTCGCCCGTGATCATGACGACCCTGATCCCCGCCGACCGGCATTGCCCGACCGCCTCCGCAACGCCCGCGCGGAGCGGGTCGGCCAGCCCGATCAGCCCGACAAGCGAAAAGGCGAAATCGCGCGGCGATTCCGGCCAGGCCATTTTCGGCGAACTAGCTGACGCCACACCCAGCACGCGAATGCCCCGCGCGGCCATGGCATCGACCGCCGCCATCAGATTGTCTCGGGCACTGGCGTCGAGGCCGCAGAGCCCGGCTATTTCCTCCGGCGCGCCCTTTGCCGCCACGACAAAGGCACCAGCCTCTCCCACCCCTCCCCACACGGTCGCAACCGCCAGAAAATCGGGGCGGAGGCCATAGCGATGCGCCAGGACCGCACCGTCGCGCGGTGCGACGCGCTGGGCCGCGGCGTGAATAGCGATCTCCATCGGGTCAGCGGGAATGTCGGCGCTCGCCAACATCCCGGTCCGCAGCACGGCATCAAACGCGGCGGCGATCGGCGCAGTGCCGGCAAGCGATGCCGTGGCGCCCGTCGGCAGCCACAATTCGGCAACGGCCATGCGGTTCTCGGTCAGCGTGCCCGTCTTGTCGGTGCATAATACGGTGGCGGAGCCCAGCGTCTCGATGGCGGCGGCCCGCCGGGTCAGGACTCCCGCTTGCCCGATCCGCCACGCGCCCATCGCAAGAAAGATCGTCAGGACGACCGGAAATTCTTCGGGCAGCATCGACATGCCGATGGCGATCCCCGCCAACACGGCGTCGATCCAGCCACCCCGAAGCAAGCCGTAGAGAAGGACGACCAAGCCGGCGACCACAACGCCGCCAATCGCGCACATGCGGACTATTCGGGCGGTTTCGATCCTGAGTCGCGGCGCTTCGGTATCGAGCATCGCCAGCGACTGGCCGATCTTGCCGATCTCGCTGCGCGCGCCCGTGGCGATGACGCATCCGATGCCGCCGCCGCGCGCAACCAGCGTGCCGGAATAGACATAGGGCTGGTTTTCGCCACCGGGGCGATGGTTGCCCGCTTCCAGCGAATTTGCGTGCGCCGATTTGTTCACGGGAACCGATTCGCCCGTCAACAGGGACTCGTCGACCTGCAAGTCCTGAGCGTCGCTCAGCAGCGCATCGGCGGCGATCCGGTCCCCTTGTTCGAGCACGAGAAGGTCGCCGCAGACGACGTCACGCCCGGCGATGCGGACCCGTACCCCGTCGCGAATGACGAGTGCGCGCGGCGCGGAAAGGTCCCGCAGCGCCTCCAGCACGCGCTCGGTTCGCGCTTCCTGGATAACCGTGACAGCGATCGAAAACGTGGCAAACGCACCAAGGATCAGCGCTTCGGACATGCTGCCCAGCAGCATATAAGCGACCGCGCCGGCCAGGAGCAGCGCCAGCATCGGTTCGCGCATGACTTCGCCGACGATGCGAAGGCTCGACCGTCGGTGCGCCTGGGGCAGTTCGTTGGGACCGTCCCGCGCCAGCCGCTCGCGTGCAGCAAGCGCCGATAATCCCTGCGCGGGATCGGCATCGTTGACGGCGCCAACAACAGACCGGTCGCGCAGCGGGACACTCAGATCGGCCATATTCTGCATTCCCCAGCGTCAGGATCGTTCGGATCGCAGCATGAGCTGGCGAGCGTGGCGAACAGCGGAATCGGCATCGACAAGCGACACCCCGACGGTCTCGGCGGCAAGTTCCGCAGCGGAAGCTACCATGATAATGGCTTTTTCATACCGCATCATCGCACGGTGCGGGGCGGCGATCTGTACGTAGTAAACGAGGGGATAGCGTTATGATCGTTTCGGGCGAACGCAGCGCTGTCCTGCAGCGGCTGCGCGCAGCGGGCATCACCATCGCGATCGACGATTTCGGCACGGGCTATTCCTCGCTCGGCTACCTCCGGCGGTCTCCCGCCAACCGCATCGAGATCGCGCAGATCTTCGCCCGCGACCTCGCGCATTGGAAGACCAATGGGCTAGTGCCCTGAAGAACGGAAAATCTGTCGCCGTAAACATCATATCCACCTACATAGGGTCGTCAAAACGCCCTTCAGAAATAGACGTTTGGGTTGTAATCAATGTCATTGTCCGAGGTGTGAAGTTTCCCAACGAACCAAAGGGGACCAATCGTGGCAAGTGATGAAATCGAGAAGTTACTCGTCGAAGTCGGTCAAATTCTTGCTGAAGATACCGATTATCCGCTCGATGGGACACTTCTTTACGCCGAGCTCGACAACAACTTCGTCGCGCCTTCGGTCTTCAAGGATCTTGGAAATCACATCCTGTATCGCCTCCCGAATCTCGACCGGCTGGGCGCCTGCCTGCTTGACCTTTGGGAGGCCGAAGCGCCCGCAAAACGGTGGGCGGAAATCGAATATGTGATTCGGGACGGCAAGTTCGATGCAACATTCAACTTTGCGGACGATATCGATCCCGATGAGGATCCGATGGAGCGCCGCGACCATGTCGTACAACGGTACTTCGGCGATAAACCGATTGTCTATCCACCGTTGCCGGGCCGCGAAGCCGTACGATACGATCTGTAAGGCAGGTGGTTTGTAGGATCACGCGGTCGGAGATTGCCCGTCGACAAATCCGGACAGACGTTCCTCACATTCAAGTCGGATTTCAAAAGGTTGGTGGAGCCTAGCGGGATCGAACCGCTGACCTCCTGCATGCCATGCAGGCGCTCTCCCAGCTGAG
>JAZJYW010000004.1:0-207428 GCA_040390165.1 Pseudomonadota bacterium
GCCGACCGTTCCGGCGCCCGTCAACGTGCCGCCGGATGCGACGTTGGTCGCCGAAAGGTCCGAGCCATTGACGACCAGCGTGCCGCCCGCGACCGTCGTCGCACCGGTATAGCTGTTAGTACCGCTCAGCGTGATCGTGCCAGTGCTGCCCGCGGTGTTGATCACCAGCGGCTGGCCGGCGGTCGACTGAGTGATGTTGCCAGTCAGCGTCGCGTTAACGCCGTTGTCGGCCTGCAGCCGCGTCGGATCGCCCGCCGTGTCGGCCGAGTTAAGAACGATGTTGTTCGCATAGCTGCCGGTCGCGCCATACTGGATTGTAGGATCGATCGCGTTGATCGTGCCCGTCCCGAAGGCGCCCGCGCTGGTCGCGCGGATCGTCGCGCCGTTGACGTTGATCGTACCGGTGAGGCCGGTCGTGCCGCTGAACACCAGCAGGCCGGAAGGCACACCATTGCCGGCGTTGATGGTCGCGGCCGGGGAGGTCGACGCACCGGTCAGCGTCCATGTACCGGTATCGAGCTTGTTGAGATTGGTCACGCCCGTGGCGGTATTCAGCGCCAGCGTCCCGGCGGCGCCGTTCCCCGCGCCATCGCCAAGCCCGCGCAATAGCAGCGTGTTGGTGCCTGCGCCGAGATTGATCGCCCCAACCGTCGCGGCCGCCAAAGATCCTGCGGCCTGGAGGGTTACGGATGTTGTCGCACCTGAAATCGGATCGGTGACGGTCGTGGTCACCGCAGCAGCATTGACCTGCCCGTTATAGAGGGTCAGCGTATCGGCGCCGCTGCCGGTTGTGATCGACCCCGTATTCGAGCCCGCGTACAAGTTGATGGCCAACGCCGTGTTGCCGCCGCTGATGCCCAGTCCGTTGCCGGCGCCTGCCCCCTTGATCGAACCATAATTATTGATCGTGCCGCCGGTCTGGACGATGCCATAGCCCAGCGTGACGTTACTTCCTCCCTGCAGGGTGCCGCCGGCCGCGTTGGTTACCGTACCGCCCGCGCTGACCGAGACCCCGGCATTGCTGGCCGCGCCGATCGTGCCGCCATTGATGATCGTGCCGGCGCCGATGACCTCGACCCCATAACTCAGGCCCGTATTCGCCGTACTGATCATGCCCAGATTGACGAGGGAGAGCGCGCCAGCGGAGTAGATGCCCGATGCGTCGTTCAGTGCGGCGGTATTCGTCGTCGATAGCGTGCCGGCCGCGGCGTTGAACACCGATCCGCCGCTATTGAGCACGATCGCCTGCGCGCCGCCACTGATCGAGCCGGTGTTGGAGATCTTCGTCGCTGCACCGGTGACGTTGACCCCGGCAAAGACGGCGTTGTTTCCGGTAATCGTGCCGGCATTTGTCAGCGTCAGTGCTGCGGAGCTGGCAATCCCAACGCCACCGAGAATCGATCCGTTCAGCGCGTTGATGATCGTCCCGCCGGCGCTGGCCGTTATACCGGTGCCGCTGTTCGCGGTGTATACGCCCGAGGTGCCGCCCGAGAGCGTTCCCGACCCGATCGTGCCGCTATTGGTGATGTTCACCACACCGTTACTGAAGATGCCTTCGGTGCTGCCGATCATCCGGCCGCTGTTGACGACGACGAGCGCTGCGGCCGAGCCGTGCGAGATGGCGCGGCCCTGACCTGAAGCACCGCGACCGACGATCGTCGCCGCACTGCCGGTGTTGTTCACCGTGAGCGCCCCGGCGGCGCCCGAATCCTCGATCGCATTGTAAAGATTGCTGACCAGCGTTCCGTAATTATTGACAGTCAGCGCTGTGGTGGCGCTGCCGCGCTGGTTGATCGCGTTGTTCTGACCGCTGATCGTCGCGGTCGTGTTGGAGACCGAACCGTTGGTGACGGTATTGGTACCGCCGACGGTATAGATCGCCACTGCCGCGCCGACCGACTCTGCGCCGCCGGTGCCGGTGTTCGTGATTGCGCCGAGATTGGTAACCGAATCGCCCTGCCCGGTGACGCGCACGCCGATGAACTGGCCTCCCTGAATCTGGCCGGATGACGCCACGGTCAGCGCCGAATTTACCTGACCCAGAGCAACGGCCGAGCCGTAACCCGCATCCGCATTCGTCGTGCTGCCGCTGACGACTCCGCCAAGCGTGATGCTCGACCCGGCAAAGTCGATCGCGACCCCGCCGGGCGTTGCGATCGCTCCATTGAGGCTCAGCGTGCCGCGCGCGAAGACCGTCGAAAGGCCGGTACCGGTGATGGCGCTGGTGTTCACGTATCCGCCGATGCGGCTGAAGATAATATTGCTGTTGCTCAGCGTGATCGGGCCGCTGATCGTGCCGGTTGCCCCCGGGGTGAACTCGTCCGCGCCGATAACGAGGTTCGACGAGCCGCTGACCGTCGTGCCGCCGGCATAGGTGTTGGTACCGCTCAGGCGCAGGATTCCGCCGCCCGAAAACGCCAGAGACCCCGAGCCGGAAATGGCGCTCGCCACGGTCCCCGAGCCGGTCGTGTATACCAGCGCGCCGTTGTCTGTGATTGCGCCGCTCGTCAGCGCGGCGACCGATCCCTGCAACGTCGTGCTCGCCGCGATCGTCGTGGTGCCGGTTCGGGTATTGCCCGCATTGATCAGCGAGACGGTGCCACCGCCGCCGACGTTCAGCGCCACCGCACCGGTCAGGACGCCCGAGAGGGTCGTCGTATTCCCGGCGGCCGCATTCGTAACGAACAGCGTGCCCGTGCCCCCGAAGGCATTCGCAATGGTACCCGTGGCGGCGGGATAATACCCCACTTGCGTGTTGTTATTGAGGGTGACCGCGCCCGTACCGAGCGACGCGACATTGCCGGCCACGATCGAGCCGGCATTGATGGTGGTCCCGCCGGTATAGCTGCTGGCGGCGTTGAGGGTCAGGTTTCCCGCGCCGGTCTTGACGATGCTCCCTGCGGTCGTGAAATCATGGATCGAGGACAACACGGAGCCGCCGCCATTGATCGTGAGCGTCCCCGTCACGCCGACATTGCCGACAAGCGCGGAGGTGTTGCTGGTGGTATAGACCAGCGTACTATTGCCGCCGGTAAAATCGATCGAGTCCGCGCGCACACCGCCGGTCAGACCGCCGCTCACATGGAAGGTGCTGCCCGCGGCAGTGAGATCGACGGTAATCCCGTTGCCGACGATGCCGGCGCCGCCGGCACCCGAGGTCGCGCCCGTTCCGCCCGCGCCGCCCGTGATGTTGGCATTCACCATCACCGAACCGCCGGCGCCAAGCGCGATGCCCGCACCGCCCGTCCCGCCAATGCCGTTCGTGCCGGTGGCCCCTGAAGTCGACCCTGTCCCGCCAGCTCCGCCGGTCCCGCCCGTGCCGCCGACGCCGCCAGTGAGCGAACTTGAAACGGTCGCAGTGCTGCCACTTGTGAGCGTTAAGCCAGCGCCGCCGGCGCCACCCGCGCCGCCGATACCGCCAGTGCCGCCAGTGCCAATCTGTGGGTTAGCGCCGCCAGTGCCGCCAGTGCCGCCAGTGCCGCCAGTGCCGCCCGTTGCAGCGGAGTTGACCACCAGTCCCGCGCCCGCAAGCTGCACCCCAGTGCCGCCTGCGCCACCAGCGCCACCCGCGCCGCCTGCACCGCCCGCCACATTTGCAACGGCACCAATGCTTGCGCCGCCGCCGCCCGATGCGGTGAACGCCACCCCACCCGTGCCGCCCGTGCCGCCCATGCCGCCCGTGCCGCCGACATTAGCCGTATTGCTGCCGCCAGCGCCGCCGTCGCCGCCCGCCCCGGCGACGCCCCCGGCACCGCCTTTGATCGTACCTGGAACGGTGTTGGTAAGACTGAAGCCGCCGGTCGTGCCGTCCAGAACTGCTCCGATGCCGCCCGTTCCAGCGTTGCCGCCAGCGCTGCCATTTATAGCACCGACGACGTTATCGACGCCCCCGCTGCCGATCAGACCGGCGCCGCCGACGCCGCCAGCGATGACGCCGGCATTCGTGATCCGCTGGCTGACGACGCCGATTCCGCCGACTCCGGCTGATGTCGCCGCGGTCGCCGCCACACCGGCGCCGCCACGGATCGTGCCCGAGGCGGTGTTAGTCAGGGTCGAGCCCGCCGCCATATTGACGCCGATTCCGCCCGACGCGCCCGCGCCGTTGCCGCCGCCGCCATACGCGGTGCTTCCGCTGCTCGCGAACGCGCCGATGCCACCGGCGATCGTGCCTGCATTGGTCAGCGTGCCCGACGCGTCGAACCGGACGCCGGCACCGGCGGCACCAGCCGCGCCACCCGTGCCGCGGTAACCAGCACTGCCGCCGGCGCCCGCCGTACCGCCGGTGATAGTGGCACCACTGTTATTGGTCAGCGTCACTCCCGTCGCCGTGACCTGCACGCCGATGCCGCCACTCCCTCCGATACCGCCATTGCCACTCGCGTTGCCGTTGCCCGAATTGCCGCCGATGCCACCAGCGCCGCCGGTGATCGACCCGCTGTTGGTGTTCGCGCTGCTCGCAACGTTAACGATAAAGCCGTTGCCCCCGGCGCCACCGCCGCCGCCGCCGCCGCTAGTCGTTTCGGTGTAGCCAGCGCCATAGGTGGGGGATCCGCCGGTGCCGCCGGCACCGCCCGCCGTTCCGTTGATAGACCCTAGATTGGCAAGCGTCCCGATGCCGCCATTAAAACCGCCGCCGCCGCCGCCGCCGCCGCCGCCGCCCGTGCCGGTGCTGCCACCCTGCTGGCCCGCTTGCCCCGCCAATCCGCCGGCGCCGCCACTGGCAGATGTATACACACCGTATGAATAATACGCGGGGCTCGATCCGCCGCCGGTGCCGCCGGCAGCGCCGACGCCGCCGCCACCGCCACCGCCACCGCTGCCAGTGCCGTCGCCCGGGCTGGTAGCACTGCCGTTACCCCCCGGTTGACCCGGCGCGCTCGCTCCGCCAGCCCCACCTGTCCCACCGCTCGAATTATTCTTATTACCGCCGCGGCCACCGTTGCCGCCCACGCTCTGCGCATGCGCGGAACCTGCGCCGAAGATCATCGTCGTCGCGGCGATTGCCAGCACAGGAGCCGTCAGCGCGAGGGTCGGGGGCGACGCCGCGATCATGCTCACCATCGCCAATGCGGGCTTGGTAAATCCTTGGCGGCGTCGCGCGGGCTCGCGACCGGTCGGCTGCACTGCAACCAGCGCCGTCGAAGCAAACAGCATCTTGCGGAACAGCGCCTCGTGCGCAGAACGAGCAACACTGGCGCCAAAACCGGCGACCGCAACGAATTTTGCCATTTATTTATCCCTTACCATCCAGCCCGGACGGGCGGACGTACACGTTGGCTCTAGCGCATCATGGACAGAGCGCCTTGAACCACGGGATCAAGTTAATAGAATATTAGTCCCAAGCTTAAGGTCTTAGTCTGAAATCGTCCTAACGCAGGTTAGTGCCTCCCCATGATGGGGACGGCGAGGACGGTCGTGCTTTGATCGATATCGGTGTGGTAGCCCAAGCGGCTAAATGACCCGCACCTGGTTGGCATTTGCGGCGGCATCGCGCCAAAAATTATCGGCTGCATATTTTTGCATCAGCTCTGGGGGGAGCATGCTCTTCTGCGAAGATGCAGGGCGAATTTCGCGGTCTACGCGGTGCAGCCCGGGAGTGCCCAGACGGCGGTCGAACTCGGTGGCGTCGAATGCAATGTTTGAGAGGTCGTGCTTAAACGGTTCGTGCCCCAAGAAATTGTAGATTTCGGCGAGCGCGCGCGGCGTGTCACTTGTCAGTGTCTCATAAGTGACAATCAGTAATCGATCACTGTATGGGCCGTAAAATGCCTGGCGCAGCGCATTGAACGCGGATCCGATCATTCCATTACCTGCGCCCAGCGCATCAGCGCGCGTGTAAACGCTGCCGCTCGGATCGAAGCCGAACATGCCAGACGGTTCCAGCGGATTTGCATCGACCAGACGTTCGATGCTGTTGACGATGCTAGCAACGTCACGGACGCAACAGATCACCCGCGCCTCGGGATAAAGCTTGGCGAGCAGCGCCAGGCGGGCGCACCAGTGGCGGTTGGTGTCGAACGACACGTGACCCGCGGGAAGGCCGCCGTGAAAGGTTTCGAAGATGCCCCGGAGGACGGCTTCCCGCTGCTCATTGTCGATGAAGACCGACGTCTCGATCGCCATGCTCATCGCCTTGAGCATGGCCTCAACCAAGCTTCCCACGGGTCCTGTCATCCCAGCACGAAACCGAGGATTCTGCTTGAGTAATGCCGACAACAAGGTGGAGCCGGCTCGCGGCAACCCCGAAATAAAGTGAATTTCGTTATTCATCAAAGTGATACGCCCTCGCTGAATCTAATCTCTCATGCGCTCGTTTGAGCAGCATCGGCAAGAGCAAGCGAGGGGGTTTGTCAAACGCAATGCGCCTGTCGACGCTCAGTCGCACTGGCCGCGTGGCAGTCGCTCGCCAGCTGGGCATCGCGCTCAAAGAGCGGACTCCATCGTGCAGCGACGAGTTCGCATTGGACCGTCAGCACCGCAGAGCCTTATCTCTGCCCTTGGCGGCGCCGGATGAAGACATTGGTCGTCAGCCGCCCAATGCGCGGATCGGCGCTGAAGAGCATGTCGGGGGGAATGATCCCCGAATGAAGCATCGACCCGCGATAGATTACCAGCCGGTCGCGCACGCCGGCGACCAGACCGATTTGTTCGTATGCCGCGTTCGAGCCATGGATATAGCCCGACAGGCCGATGGCCGCGCGTCTGGCGGTATCGATGAAGGTTTCGGCATTGTCTCGATCGACAATCTCGATCCCGGTTTGGCGCTGGCGGAAGAACGCCGTGCCCGGCGTGTCGCTCAGATAATGGAGCACGGCGAGGTAATCCGGATCGATCGAATCGAAATGCGGCGCGCGTTGCGCGGGGCTCAGCTTGGTGGGCGCTGCGGTGACCATCGAAAAGCTCGCCTCGAGCAGATCGAACCCATCGGCATCGAATGCACCGCCGATGAACGGTGCCGCGGCCTCCAGCAGCCGTTCGACATAACCAAACGCGGCATCGCCAGCGACGATCGGCTGTCGCAGTCCCGGATAATAATTCCCCGCGCTTGCCGGAAACGGCGCCATCGTCGCAGCGAGGTCGATCACGTCGTCGAGCGTGCCGGTAAAGTCGTCGATGACGACCACCGGGGATTGCCGTTCGCCGATGCGGCGGAGTTCCGGGGTCACGGCGCGATCGACACCGCTGCCCCCTTGGGCAGATCGGGCAGCTCGAAGCGAAGCGCGCCGCTTTCGACCCGCGCGGCGATCTTCCTGCCGCCCAGCGTCACCTTCGGCACCGCGCCTGTCCAGCCGTGGATCACCACGTCGAACCCGGTCCACCACGGCTTGAAGCTGCCGCTGCGCATGCCGAACGTCAGCGTCCCCGCGTCGCAAGCGATCGCCTGGCGCAGGAACCCGCCGCGCTGGAACGCATAGCTGACGCCGTCATCGAGGTAGAGCGACCCCGTACACTCGGCGCCGGGATAGACATTGAGTTCCAGCGCCCCCTTGGGAGTCTCACCGGTCGACTGCACCAGCGGCTGCTTCGGAATGATCGCACCGGGGCGCACATAGACCGGCAAGCGGTCGAGCTTTGGCGTTTCCATCAACGATGCGGTCGCGATCCGCTCGCCAGTCCAATAGTCATACCAGCCGGCGCCGGGCAGCACGATCTCGTAAGGCGCGGGCGATTCCCACGTCATCGGCGGCGCGATCAACACATCGCGGCCGAGCATGAACTGGTCCTCGGTCCCGCCGAGCCGGTCGCCATTCCTGAGCACTGCAGGGTATTCGAGGAAGACCGGGCGCATGATCGGCAGCCCCGTCCGGCTATTCTCCTCCGCCAGCCCGTAGAGGTACGGCATCAGGCGATAGCGTTCCTCGATATAGCGGCGACGGATATCCTCATGGACTTTGCCATGGACCCACACTTCCTGTTCGGGTTTCCCCTTCTGGTAATGGTCGCGCATGATCGGATTGAACGCCCCGATCTCGATCCAGCGCGTCAGCAGATCGGGTGAGGGCGCGGTGCCGGCAAAGCCGCCGATATCCGCGCCCGCATACGAAAAACCCGAGAGCCCAAGGCTGACCAATTGCGTGGTCGAGAGCGAGAGGTGCGCCCAACTCGAACTATTGTCGCCCGTCCATGTCGCGCCGTAGCGCTGACCCCCGGCATAGCTGGCGCGAGTCATCACGAACGGGCGCTTGTCGGGGGCGAGCTTGAGCACGCCTTCCCACGTCGCACGTGCGTTGAGCAGCCCGGTAATGTTGTGCGTTTCTGCCTGTGTAGTCCTGCGCGTCCGAAAGCCGGGTGAGTCGATCGTGTTGACGACCGAAAGTGGCATCGTCTTGGTCGGCGTGTTGAACACTGCCGGCTCGTTCATGTCGTTCCAGAACCCGGCCACGCCGATCTTGACGAAGTCGGCATATTGCTCGCCCCACCAGACTCGCGCGCGGGCCTGCGTGAAGTCCGGAAACACCGCCGGCCCGGGCCAGACCGGGCCGACGAACGGGGTGCCGTCGGGGTTCTTCATGAAGATGTCGGCGGCGGTGCCGCTGTCGTACGGCTTATAGCCCTGACCGGGCGCGTTGGCGATGTGCAGGTCGGTGATGACGACCAGCTTCATCTTCATCGACCCGAGCTTTGCGACCAGCCCCGGCAAATCGGGATACGCTTTGGTGTTGACCGTGAACGGCCGGTTGCGGTCCTGATAGTCGATATCGAGCCACAGCACGTCGGCCGGGATCTTGTCGGTGCGCAATCGGTCGGCGATTCCCTGCGCCTCGGCTTGCGTCATGTAGCTCCAGCGCGATTGCTGGAAACCGAGCGCCCATAACGGCGTGAGAGGCGCAGGGCCGGTGAGATAGGCGTAGTCCTGCACAATGTCCTTGGGCCCCGCCCCGCTCATCACGTAATAATCGACCGCGCCGCCCTCCGCGCCGAACGAGAAGGCAGCGCGTTCAGATTTGCCGAGGTCGAAAAAGCCGCGCCACGGATTGTCCATAAACAACCCGAAACTGTGCCCGCTTTCGTCGAGCCCGATGGTGAACGGGATCGTCTTGTACAGCGGGTCGGCCGCGGGTGAGTAACCGAACGCGTCGGTGTTCCAGAACGTAAACGCCCCGCCCCGCCGGTCGAGCGGCCCCGCCTTGTCGCCCAGCCCGAAAAAGTGCTGATCCTGCGGCATCGCCTTGCGGACGCGGAACCCGCCATTGTCGAATTGCAATGCTTGCCCGGCGGCGTCGGCCAGGATGGTTCTGCCCGCCCAATCGGTGATGGTGGTCGCCAGCGTCTTGTTGTCGATCGTCACGATCAGCGCGGTCGTGCGCAATTCGGTCACGCCGCCTTTGGTGCTGACCTCGATCGGCGCGCGCTTCGCTCGAACGGCGTCGGGCACGGCCCAGCTTGCATCCTCGGGCAAGGCGCCTTCGCCCGCTCTAATGCGAATGATGTCGTCGCGCGGCGCGCTGATCTCGAGCTTCACCCCGCCTGCCGAGGCGACATAGCGGTCAACGGGTTTTGCATGCGCCATGGCGGGCATGATCAGCGCGGTTGCCGTCAGGATCAACTGCTTAAGCCGCATCTCATGCTCCTTCCCTCAGCACGAAAGTCGCAGGCGTCCCCCCGATTGCCGAGGGAGCGATCCAAACGTCGAAGGCGCCTGCCTCGGCATAAGTCTTCCTGTCCGGATGGACGAATCCCAGGTCGGCGCGGCTAAGCGTGAAGCTGACGGTCGCGCTCTGTCCGGGTTCGAGGTCAAGATGCTTGATTCCCTTCAGCGCGCGCACGGGCTGAGTCAGGCTTGCCACCTTGTCGTTGACATAAAGCTGAGCGACTTCGTGCGCGCGGCGCTTGCCGGTGTTGGTCACGGTGGCCGTGATCGTGACGCTTCCGCCCCAGGGCAGCATCGCCGAACTGACGCTGGTGGGCGCGTAAGACAGGGTCGAATAGGTCAACCCGAAGCCGAACGGATAGAGCGGTTCGTCGGTCACCTCACGGTAGCGCGCCTTGTAGGCCTTATCGTCGGTCAGCTGCGGCCGTCCGGTGCGGCGGTGATTGTAGTAGAACGGCTCCTGCCCCGACGCTTGCGGGAAGCTGACCGGCAGTCTGCCCTGCGGCGCGAAATCGCCGAACACCAGATCGGCGATCGAATTGCCGGTCTCGGAGCCAAGGAACCACGTCGCCATGATCGCTGGTGCGTTTCTGACGGCACCGGCCAGCGCCAGCGCGCGGCCGTGGCGCAGCAAAACGACGACCGGTTTTCCGGTCGCGGCCACGGCTTCCGCCAGCGCCAGTTGCGGCGCGGGAATGCCGATATCGACACGCGCCTGTGCCTCGCCCGACATGCTCGCGCTTTCGCCAAGTACGAGGACGACGACGTCGGACTCTGTCGCCAGCCGAACCGCCCGGTCGAGCTCACCGTCGAGCGGGGCCTCGTAGTCGCTGCCGCGCGTGACGGTCAGCTTAGCCTTGTCGCCCAGCGCAGCGCGGAACCCCGCTTCGATCGTCACGCAGCTTTCGATGTCGGGGAAGCTCGCCCATGGACCCGGATAGTCGCCCTTTTGCGACACCGCCGGACCGATCAACGCAATCTTGCCGGTCTTGGCGAGCGGCAACAAATTGCCCTCATTCCTGAGTAGCACCACCGATTTGCGCCCGCATTCGCGCGCGAGCGCAATCGCGTCCGGGCGGCGAACGTCGCGCGCTTCGCGCACGGGATCGAGCGAGCGGTACGGATTGTCGAACAATCCGATTGCTTTTTTGACCGACAGCACGCGGCGCACCGCGGTATCGACGACGGACAGGGGAACCCGGCCCGATTTCACCAGATCGGGCAGATGCTTCCAGTACAGCCCCGACTGCATCGAGATATCGCAACCGGCGGTGATCGACTTGACCACCGCATCGGACGCGTCGGCGGCATAACCGTGCAGGATCAATTCTTCCTCCGAGGTGTAGTCGCTCACGACCAGCCCCTTGAATCGCCATTCTCCGCGCAAAATGTCGGTCAGCAGATAATGGTTGGCGGTCGAAGGCACCCCGGCGATGTCGTTGAAGCTCGACATCGTGGTCAGCGCGCCGGCGTCGAACGCCGCCCTGAACCCCGGGAAATGCACTTCGCGCAGCGTCGTCTCCGGAATGTCGGCGGTGTTATATTCCATGCCGCCCTGCACCGCGCCGTATGCCGCGAAATGCTTGGGGCAAGCGAGCATCGAATCGTCGGCCCTGATATTCGGCCCCTGGAAACCGCGGACGCGCGCGCGCGCGAACTGCACGCCGAGCCACGGATCCTCGCCCGATCCCTCGACCACGCGGCCCCAGCGCTGGTCTCGCGCGACGTCGACCATCGGCGCGAAGGTCCAGTGAATGCCCTTCGCGGTCGCTTCGACTGCGGCGGCGCGGGCGGTGCGTTCGGCCAAGCCGGGATCGAAGCTCGCCGCCTCGGCCAACGGGACCGGGAAGCACGTCTTCATCCCGTGGATCACGTCGCCAGCGAAGATCAAGGGTATCTTGTGCGGGCTCTGTTCGACCGCGACCTTTTGCAGCTCGCGCCCGATCGCGGTGCCGATCCCGTTGAACAACCCGACGATCTCGCCGCCGGCGATCCGAGCCTTGAGCTGGTCGAGCCGCTGCTGGACCAGCCCGGGATTGAGCACCGGTCCTTCGGTCCGTGCCGCCAGCGGGTCCGAATAGATCGACAGCTGCCCGGCCTTTTGCGCGACGCTCATCCGGGCAATCAACCCCTCGATGAACGGGTCGGTCGCCGGGGCCGATTTGGCGAGCGCGGGCAAGGCCGCCGAGACGACCGCCATGGCCGACGCGCTCTTGAGCAGGTCGCGGCGTGAGGGGGCGAAAGTCACGGTAGCATTCTCCTGTCGTCATCCCATCCTGCCCCAAAGGCGGGGCCGAACGCAGTCGCGACTCCGCCCGGGGACCGGCTGCATTTTCTGCTTTGCGAATGCGCATGAAACCGGTTACTGTGCAAGTCGTGGAACCGGTTACTTCGCCCATAAGAGGCAGAAACCGACCCGACCGGCATCGCCGCCGGACGCAGCAGAGGATCGAATTAAGGCGGTGGCTAACGCCCAAATCGCAACTATCCGGATTTCCGACGAGTTGACGGCACAGATGCCGTCTCGCGCGTGGTCTGGTCGCGTGCATTCTACAATCGAGCGGCGATTTAACGCCGTACGCAAGGGGAACCCAAAATGAAGACACTGATGAAGGCGAGCCTGCGTGCGGCGCTCGCGACGACGATCCTGACCGGCGGCGCTGTGATGATCGCGGCACCCGCCTCGGCACAGACCACATCGACGATTCAGGGGCATGTCGATGGCGCTGCCGACGGGGCGACCGTCGTCCTGACCGACGTGAACACCGGTCATCAGGACACGGTCAAGGTCGACGCCAATGGCGATTATATCCTGGTCGGCGCCCCGCCGAGCACGTACCGCATCACGTCGGGCGACAAGACCGTGACGGTGGTCGTTCCGCTCAACCAGGCGGTCACCGCCGACCTGCTCGCCCCGGAAACGGGCAGCGACGCGGGAAAAGATATCGTCATTACCGGGTCGCGGGCACGCGACGTCAAAACACCGGTCGTCAGCACCAACGTGTCGCGCTTTCAGCTCGAAAACCTGCCGAACGGCGACCGCAACTTCCTGAACTTCGCCGCGCTGGCACCGGGCGTCACCGTCGAGGCTCCAACCCTCGGTGGCAAGGCGCGCCGGGTTCAGGCCGGCGGCGTCAATTCGGACAATACCAATACCTTTATCGACGGCATCAGCATCAAGAACCTGGTGAATCACGGCGGCACGCTCGGGCAGAACATCTCTTCGGGCAACCCGTTCCCGGCGTCGGCGGTCGATCAGTTCGACGTCCAGACGCAGAACTTCAAGGCCGAATATGAGCAAGCCGGCTCAGCCGTGATCTCATCGATAACGAAGACCGGCGGTAACACGTTTAGCGGCGAAATCTTCGGCGAGTGGCAGCCCAAATCGTTCCTCAGCCGGAATTTCGACGACCGGCCGGACGGGCGCAACAACCAGACTGCGCCGTATAGGGCCAAGCCGAATTTCGGTACCAAATATTACGGCGGTAATCTGGGCGGTCCGATCATCAAGGACGTGCTGACCTTTTTCGTCGACTTCGAAGGCACGAACAAGACTTTCGGCGCCAACGACATCAACGTCTATTCGGGCACGCTGACCGGTCTGTCGCCGGCTGCTGCGACCTATGCGCAAACCGCTCGATCGCAATATAACGGCAGCTTCCCGGCGACGTTCAACGAGAAGTTGTATTTCGGCAAGCTGACCTTCTACGCGACGCCGCAGGACACGATCAACGTCAGCGCGTTCATCCGCGACGAAAACAACCTGCAGATCAACGGCGGCATTACGACCGTCGACGCCTCGACCAACAACCGCAACCGCGAGAACCGTTACCAACTCACGTGGAATCATCGCGGCGCGAACTGGCTCAACGAGTTCATCTTCGCGCGCGATGCTGCCGCCAACGGTTCGATTCCCAACGTCGCCGGCCCGGCATCCGTCGTCACTTATGGTGGCGCGGGCAGCACGCCGAACGTCGGCAATTCGCGGGTTCTGGCGCTGGGCGGCACCAATTTCGCGCAGGACGACCATCAGTATCAGACCCTGATCAAGGACAATGTCACGTTCTTCGGCGGCGATCACACGATCAAGTTTGGTGCGAAGGTCAATTTCACCAAGCTGCAGCGCCTCGAGAACAATAACGGCAACGGTACGTTCTTCTACGACGCCAACACCTTTACCGGTGTCGCGACATCGACGCCCTATGCCGCGACGATCAACACCGCCGTCGTCCAGCCGGTCACCGCGAGAAATACCGAGGTGGGCCTGTTCGTGCAGGACGACTGGAAGCCCGACGATCACTGGCAGGTCACCGCGGGCCTGCGGTGGGACTATGAATCCAACTCGCGCAATGAAAAGTTCGTGACGCCCGCCGCCATCGCGGCGGCAATCCGGGCCTATCCCGGTTGGAAGGGTGCCGGAATCAATCCCGATGACTACATCTCGACCGGCAGCAACCGTAAGCCATTCCTGGGCGCATTCCAGCCGCGGCTCGGCATTTCCTACGACGTGAAGGGCGATCGCGATCTGGTCTTCACGATCGGCGGCGGTCGTTACTACAACCGCTCGCTGTTCATCGATTCCGCGCTCGAGACGATCAAGGACTTGTATGAATCGGTAGCGACCATCCGGTCCGCCCCCCTCACAGGCTGTGCGCCGGGCACGGGTTGCGTCGCAACGATCCCGACCGACATCACCGCGCTGCGCGCTTTGGGGGCGCTACAGGCGGGCGAAGTGCACCTGATGAACAACAACACCCGGGTTCCCTATTCGGACCAGTTCAATTTCGGCGTCAGGAAGCGGCTGGGGAACATCAACACGTCGATCACCTTCGCGTACATCAAGTCGCACAACATCTATCAGGAAGTCGTCGGCAACCGAAATCCGGACGGTAGCTACAACCCGGGGGGCAACCCGGTCTTTACCTATGACGGCAATGTCTATGCAGGCGGCATCTTCTTCGGCTCGGGCGCCATCAACACGGCGCCGCTTTTCGGGACCGACGGCAGGCGCTACGGCAGCATCTTCATCGGCAACAGCGATGGCAAGGCAACTTACGCGGCTTTGTACCTGCAAGCCGACAAGCCTTATACCGAAGAATCGGGCTGGGGCTTCAGCACGACGCTGACCATTTCGAACGCGCGGTCGAACGACTCGCGCAACGGTGCCAATATCGGCGATCCGTTCAACTTCGATGCGCCGACGATCGGTGCGCAGGGCTGGGGCCGGTCGAGCGGACTCGAGCGGTGGCGGTTCGTCGGGACGGGCACCGTCCGGTTGCCGCTCGGCATTCGCGCGACCACCTTCATCACGCTGTCCTCCGGCCCGTCCTATGGCGGCGTCCTTTGTGGCATTCCCGCCCCGAACGTTGACGGATGCTACACCACCAATTTCGGCATCTACCGTCCGAGCGGGATCGGTTACGCGAACATCGACTTCAATTTTTCGAAGACGTTCCGGATGCCGTGGGCGAAGTCGCAGGAGCTGACCATCTATCTTCAGGCGCTCAATGCGTTCGATATCGTCAACCGCAACTACTCGATGTGGAGCGGCGGCTTCCGGAACGTCGGTGATGCGGGCGCGAGCGGCCAGTACGACCTGGGCGGCGTGGCAAGCCAGGGGCGCAACTTCAAGATTGGCGCACGGTATAAGTTCTGAGGCGAAATGAGGGGCGGATCGGAAATTTCGGTCCGCCCCTCGTTTGCTTACCGGGCGCGCGTCATGCCTTGCAATATCGGTCGATAAACGCGGCGTGATCGGGCATTTTCGCCGCAACATCGGCGATCACGTCCTCGACATCGGCGAGGAATGACCTTCGCACGTCGGGCGCCATGATCGCAGCATTGGGATCGTATCCCATCGCGAACCCCTGCCCCAACAGGACCTGCACCCAGCTCTCGGAGCGAAACAGTTCCGCCGCCGCGCGCTTGTAGAAGCGTCCCGATGACGCGAACAGATCGAGGCGCTCGGTCAGGCTGTCCGGGACCGCCATGTTCTTGAGATACGCCCAATAGGGCGTGTCTTCGCGATCGGTTACTTTGTAATGGGCCACGATGAAATCGCGCACGTCGGTAAATTCGAAGTCGTGCTGGCGGTTATATTCGGCGACATCCGCGGCGGCGAAGCCGCGATGCGGGAACAGCCCGATCAGCTTGGTTATGCCGGTCTGGATCAGATGGATGCTGGTCGATTCTAGCGGCTCGAGGAACCCCGATGACAGGCCGATGGCAACGACATTCTTCTCCCACGCCTTATGCCGTTTTCCCGGGCGAAAGCGCACCGGGCGCGGATCGGCCAGCGGCTTGCCGTCGAGATTGGCGAGCAGCACGCTGGCCGCTTCGTCGTCGGAAATGTGATGGCTCGAATAGACGTGCCCATTGCCCGTGCGGTGCTGAAGCGGGATGCGCCATTGCCAGCCATGCTCGCGCGCCGTTACCCGCGTATAGGGGGTCAGCGGCTCGACCCGCTCGCACGGCACCGCCAGCGCGCGGTCATTGAGCAGCCAGTGGTTCCAGTCCTCATACCCCACCCCCAACGCCTGACCGATCAGTAACGCGCGCATCCCCGAACAGTCGACGAACAAGTCGCCATCGACGGTGCGCCCGTCCTCCATCACGACATGATCGACGTGACCGTTTTCGGCATCGAGGGCGACATCGACGATCTTCCCTTCGATCCGCTCGACCCCCATCGGCTCCGACCGCGCGCGCAGATAGCGGGCGAAGAGCGAGGCGTCGAACTGGTAGGCGAAATCCAGGCCGCTGAGCGGCGATCCGGGTTGATTGGGGTCGGGGAAGCAGAATTTATTCGCCATCCCGGCCCGGCAATTGAGCGCATAATCGTCGAAATGCCGCGCCACGCCCGCGGCGCGCTCCGCCAGCCACAATTGGTGCGTGTGAAGCCACATGAAGTCCTGGCCGATCCGCCCGAAGCCGTGGAAGTAGCGATCGTTGCCGCTCTTCCAGTTGACGAAATCGATCCCCAGCTTGAACGTCGCCTGGGTCGCGCGAATCATCTCGAGATGGTCGATCCCGGCCATGTTCACATAGTCGCGGATCGCCGGGATCGTCGCTTCGCCGACCCCGATGATCCCGATTTCTTCGGATTCGATCAGGCGGATCGCATAGCTCTTGAACAGATGCGCGAGCAGCCCCGCGGTCATCCATCCGGCGGTACCGCCGCCGACGATGGTGATGGTCCTGATCGGTCGATCGGCTTCCGGCGTCATCATTGCCTCCCTGCGACGCCTCTGCCGGGCGACCTCGATCGCTGCTTTAGCGTGACAGCGATGCTTGCGTAAACGGTTACATCGCCGGTAGGTTGTTCGTGAGAGACCGGCAAGATCGGCTGACGGGAGAGTGTGGATGGCGACGGTGCGCCTCAGACAGGCGGCGAAGGCTTTCGGCCCGGTAGAGGTGCTGAAGGGGATCGACCTCGACATCGCCGATGGCGAATTCGTGGTGTTTGTCGGCCCGTCGGGCTGCGGCAAATCGACGTTGTTGCGCAGCATCGCGGGGCTGGAAACGCTGAGTTCGGGATCGATCGAGATCGACGGGAATGCCGTCGATTCGCTGGCGCCATCGAAGCGCGGAATCGCGATGGTGTTCCAATCCTATGCGCTCTACCCGCATATGAGCGTGCGCGAGAATATGGGCTTCGCGCTCAAGCTGGCGGGGCGTCCCAGAGCCGAGGTCGCTGCCGCTGTCGATGCCGCGGCGCGGACGCTCGACATCGTTGCGTTGCTCGACCGGCGGCCCAAGGAATTGTCCGGCGGTCAGCGCCAGCGGGTCGCGATCGGGCGCGCGATCGTGCGCGAGCCCAAGGTGTTCCTGTTCGACGAGCCGTTGTCCAATCTCGATGCCGCTCTCCGCATGCGCATGCGTTACGAGTTCGCCAGCCTGCACCGGGCGCTGGGCACGACAATGATCTATGTCACGCACGATCAGGTCGAGGCGATGACACTGGCCGACCGGATCGTCGTGCTCAACGGCGGTGTGATCGAGCAGGTCGGCAGCCCCGAGCAGCTCTACGACGCGCCCGACACCGTCTTTGTCGCGGGCTTTATCGGTGCGCCGACCATGAACCTGATCCCGGCGACGCTGGCCAAACGCACGGCCGGCGGCACGGTCGTCCGGCTTGGCGGCGGGCACTTGATCGAGGCGGCGGTGGACACGGGCGATTTGCCCGTTGGCGCGGCGCTGACCCTTGGGATCCGGCCCGAGCATATCCGCAGCGACGGTACGATCAACCGGCTGACCGGCGCGGTCCGGATGGTCGAAACGATCGGGTCGGCGCACCACGCGCATTTGGCGATCGACGGCCTGAGCGATCCGCTGGTCGCCTCGCTGAACGCAAAGCCGGTTGACGACGCGCTCACCATCTCGATACCTTTAGAGGCGGTCCACCTGTTCGACGCTGCCGGACACTCGCTCCAGCGGCCTGTCCCCGAAGCCGGGCGCGGACCCGGTGTCACACCAAAAAGGCACTTGGCGAGAGCCCGGATGAACGCCTAGGGAAGACCGCGTGGAAACGGTTACATGCGCCATCGAAGAGCTGCTTGGAGGGGAATGACTTGGCGACAATAACGATCCGCGATGTCGCGCGACGGGCATCCGTGTCGGTTGCCTCGGCCAGCCGCGCGCTCAACAATCACAGCAGCGTCACACCCACCACGCGCGAGCGGGTCCTCGCCGCCGCACGTGCGCTCGATTATGTACCGCATCTGGGCGCGCGCAGCCTGTCGCGCGGGCGGTCGCACACGATCGGCGTGGTGTTACCCGATCTGTTCGGCGAATTCTTTTCCGAGATCATCCGCGGCGTGGATTACGCCGCGCATCGGCGCGGGCTGCAATTGCTGCTGTCGAACATGCATGGCAGCGCCGAGGAAACCGAGCTGGCAATCCGAGCGATGCGTGGTCGGGTCGACGGGCTGCTGGTCATGTCGCCGCAAGTCGATGCCGAATTTCTCGGGCGAAATCTGCCCAAGGGCCTGCCCGCGATCGTGATGAATGCCGCTGCCAGCGACGGGACGCATTCGATGATCGCGATCGACAATCTGGCCGGCGCGCGCGAGGCCGTGATGCATCTGGTGTCGCAGGGCTGCACGCGGATCGCGCATATCACCGGTCCCGAAGGCAATGCCGACGCCGATGCCCGGCGCGCGGGATTTCGCGGCGCGGTGTCGGAGTTGCTCGGGCCGCATGCCGGGGTGGAAATCGACGGCGACTTCAGCGAAGCGTCCGGGATCGCCGCTGCGTGGGAAATCCTCAGCCAGAACCCGCGCGTCGATGGCGTGTTCGCGGCGAACGACATGATGGCCGTGGCGTGCATGGCGACGCTGGCCGAAGGGGGCATGCGCGCGCCCGACGACGTTGCGATCATCGGGTTCGACGGCGTGCCCATCGCGCAATATGTCACCCCCGCTTTGTCGACGATGGCGCTCAACCTCGCGGAGTTGGGGGAGCGCGCGCTCGAGCGGCTGATCGCGGTGACCGAAACACCCGACGCTCCCCCGACCACAGAGATGCTCGTGCCGCAACTGGTGATCCGGGCCTCGACACGCCGCAAGACAGATGCTTGATAGGCGGCAGATCCTGCTGGGCGGGGTCGCGACACTCAGCGCATGCGCGAGCGGTGGCGGCGCGTCGATGGGCTCGACCCCGACGCCTATCCCAGGCCCCGCGTCGAGTCCCGTCGCAGCCCCGCGCGATCTGATCGCCGACATCCAGCGGCGCACCTTCGCCTTCTTCTGGGACCGCTCCAATCCGCGTAATGGCCTGATGCCGGACCGCTGGCCGACACCCGGCTTCAGCAGCATCGCCGCGACGGGGTTTGCGCTGACGGCCTATCCAATCGGCGTCGAGCGCGGCTGGATCAGCCGGGCGCAGGCGCGCGACCGCACGCTTGCGACGCTGCGTTTCTTCTGGACCGCGCCGCAGGGCCCGGCGGCGACCGGCGTGTCCGGCTATAAGGGCTTTTTCTACCACTTCGTTGACACCCAGACGGGGCTGCGTTTCGGTCGGTGCGAATTGTCGTCGGTCGACACCGCGTTGCTGCTCGGCGGCATTCTCTTCGCGGGGCAATGGTTCGACCGGCCCGACGAAGCCGAGATTCGCGACCTCGCGCAGAAGATCTACGCGCGCTGCGACTGGCGCTGGTTTCAGCAGGCCGATGCCCTCAAACGCGTGTCGATGGGCTGGCATCCCGAAAGCGGTTTCATCGCACGCCCGTGGTACGGTTATACCGAGGCGCAATTGCTCTACATTCTGGCGCTCGGTGCACCCGATTTCGCGCTCGACAAGGATGCGTATGACGGGTGGTGTTCGACCTATCCCGACAGCTGGCGCGGCCGCGGCGCGACGCGTCACCTCGCCTTCGGGCCGCATTTCGCGCACCAATATACGCAATGCTGGGTCGACCTGCGCGGGGTGCGTGACGCCACGATGCGCGCAGCGGGCTTCGATTATTTCGAAAACAGCCGTCGCGCGACGTACGCGCAAAAAGCCTATGCCGCACAGAATCCGGGCGGCTGGGCGGGCTATGGTGGCGACATCTGGGGGCTAACCGCGTGCGACGGCCCCGCCGACACGACGATCGCGGGTCGCCAATATCATGGCTATGCCGCGCGCGGGCCGATCGGCTTTCCCGACGGGCTCGACGACGGCACGATCGCGCCGACCGCGGCGATCGCCTCGCTGCCGTTCGCCCCCGAGATCGTCGAACCGGCGGCGCGCGCGCTGTACGATCGTTATGGCAGCGCGATCTATGGCCCGTACGGCTTCCTCGATTCGTTCAACCCCAGCGTCACGTCGCGCGACGTCGCCTTGCAAAAGGGTCGGATCACCGACGTCGCGGGCTGGGTCGATAGCGACTATCTGGGCATCGATCAGGGGCCGATTCTGGCGATGATCGAGAACCACAAGAGCGGCATGGTGTGGAAACGGATGCGCGCCTGTCCCGCGATCAGGACCGGACTGCAGCGCGCAGGCTTTACCGGCGGGTGGCTGGGATGAAATATCTCGCCGTCCTGCTCCTGCTGATCCTCGGTTCGTGCTCGAACGCGTCGGGCAAGACCGTCCTCACGATCTGGGCGATGGGCAGCGAGGGCGAGAAGATCGGCGAGCTGGTGCCGCAATTCGAGCGCGAAAATCCCGGTATTGCGGTACGCGTCCAGCAACTGCCGTTCACCGCCGCGCACGAGAAATTGCTGACCGCGTTCGTCGGCAATACGATGCCCGACCTGGCGCAATTGGGGAACAGCTGGGTACCCGAATTCGCCGCGCTGGGCGCGCTCGAACCGCTCGACGCGCGCATCGCCGCCACGCCCGCAATCCCGCGCGCCGATTATTTTCCCGGCATCTGGGAGTCGAACCTCGTCGATGGCTCGCTCTACGGCGTGCCGTGGTATGTCGACACGCGGTTGCTCTTCTACCGTCGCGATCTGCTCAAGCAGGCCGGGTTCGACCACCCGCCACGCGACTGGGCCGAGTGGCGACGCCAGATGGTCGCGACCAAGACTTTGGTCGGACCTGGGAAATACGCCGCTTATTTCCCGCTGAACGAATACGAACCGCTCGAAATCCTGGGACTGCAGGCGCCGGAGCCGATGATCACCGCTGATGCGCGGGGCAATTTCCGTAGCGCCGGGTTCAGGAAGTCGCTCGATTTCTACCTGAGCATCATGCGCGACGGGCTCGCGCCGGTTGCCGCGAATACCGAGATCGCCAACGTCTGGGACGAATTCGATCGCGGCTTCTTCAGTTTCTACATCACCGGTCCGTGGCAGATCGGCGAGTTCAGGCGCCGCCTGCCCGCCAATCGCCAGTCGATCTGGATGACGGCGCCGATGCCCGGTCCCGACGGTCCCGGCGTATCGAACGCGGGCGGATCGAGCCTCGTTCTATTCAAAAGCTCGACCAGGAAAGACGCGGCGTGGACGCTGATCCAGTTCCTGTCGCGCCCCGACATTCAGATCCGCTTCCACGCGCTGACCGGTGACTTGCCGCCGCGGATCAGCGTGTGGAAATCGCCCGCCCTTTCGGGCGACGCCTATTCGGTTGCGTTCGGCGAACAGATGACGCGGCTCAAGCCGACCCCCAAAGTCCCCGAATGGGAACGGATCGCCAACGAACTCAAGCTGGTCGCGGAGAAAGCTGCGCACGGTGACCTGACAACGGATCAGGCTGCCGCCGAACTCGACAAGCGCGCCGACGAGATTCTTGCCAAGCGCCGCTGGATGCTCGCGCGAAAGAAACAAGCTTCTGTTGTTCTCCCGCGAAAGCGGGAACCCAGAGTCGCAAGCGACGCGGCCCGTGACCCTCGACCCCCGCTTGCGCGGGGGAACACGAATGCGGCGAGTGCGCGGTCATGAACCGCGATGCCGCAGCCTGGGGATTCGTCGCGCCCGCGCTCATCGCGCTCGGGCTGTTCTTCTTCCTGCCCGTCGCGGCGGCGTTGCTGCTGAGTTTCACCGATTTCGACATCTACGCCGTCGCCGACCTGTCGAACCTGCGCTTCGTCGGACTCGACAATTACCTTCAGCTGCTGCGCACGCCGTTGTTCTGGAAGGCGCTGGGCAACACCGCATGGTTCGTGGTGCTCGGTGTCCCGCTGTCGATCATGACCTCGCTCGCCGCCGCGCTGCTGCTCGACAGCAAGCTCGCGCGCTTCAAGGGGCTGCTGCGCACGATCTATTTCGCGCCGGTCGTGACCACGCTCGTCGCGGTCGCGGTGATCTGGCGCTACCTGCTCCACACCAAATACGGGCTGGTTAACTGGGCGCTGGGCGGCATCGGGATCGCACCCGTAGACTGGCTCGGCGACCCGCATTGGTCGATGCCGGCGATCGTCATCTTCGCGGTGTGGAAGAATTTCGGCTACAACATGATCATCATCCTCGCCGGGCTGCAGACGATCCCCGAGGAGTTGAACGAAGCGGCGCGGATCGACGGAGCCAATGCCTTTCAGCGGCTGATCCATGTCACGCTGCCCGGCCTCGCACCGGTTTTGCTGGTCGTCTCGATCCTGACCATGGCCGGCTATTTCCAGCTGTTCGCCGAACCCTATGTGATGACCCAGGGCGGGCCGGTCGAGAGCACCGTGTCGATCCTCTATTTCATGTACGAACAGGGCTTCCGCTGGTGGAATCTAGGCTTCGCCAGCGCGATCGCGTTCGTGCTGTTCGTCATCATGTTCGCGCTGACGCTGGTGCAATTGCGCGTCAGCGAACGGTGGACGCAATGACGCGGTCGCGGGTCTTCACCAATCTTGCGCTGTGGCTGATCGCGGCGTTCGCGCTCGCCCCTTTGCTGTGGATGATCTCGGTCGCGTTCATGGCGCCGGGCGACGCGTCGCACTTCCCCCCGCCGCTTTTCCCGGCGCATCCGACGATCGGTAATTTCGTTACGCTCTTCGCCAGTACCGACATGGCGCGGTACCTGCTCAATTCGCTGGTACTGGCGATACTCGCCACCGCAATGTCGCTGACCTTCAACGTCATGGCCGGCTACGCCTTCGCAAAGCTGAAGTTTCGCGGCCGGGACAATATTTTCCGGTTGCTGCTCACCGCACTCGTCATCCCGGCCCAAGTCGCGATGATCCCGCTGTTCCTGCTGTGCAAGATGCTGGGCATCGTCAACAGCTTCGCCGGCGTGCTGGTGCCGTCGATCGCGACGGTGTTCGGTATCTTCCTCGTCCGCCAATACGCGCTGTCGATCCCCGATGAGATGCTCGAAGCGGCGCGGATCGACGGCGCGAGCGAGGGCCGCATTTTCCGCTCGATCGTGCTGCCGACGCTCAAGCCGATCCTCGCCACGCTGGCGACGTTCAGCTTCCTGGGGAGCTGGTCGGACTTTCTGTGGCCGCTGATCATCCTCAACGACAGCCAGAAACAGACGCTCCCCGTCGCGCTCGCCAATTTGTCGCGCGAACATGTGCAGGACGTCGAGTTGATGATGGCGGGTACCGTTGTGACCTTGATACCGGTACTGGCGCTCTTCCTGATCCTGCAGCGCTATTACATCGCCGGGCTGATGGCAGGGAGTGTGAAGGGATGAAGAGGCTTCTGATGGCGATCGCCGCCCTGACCAGCATCGCCGCAAGCAAGGCGCCGCCGCCCGCGCCGCTGCCGCCCGAAGGCGTGCAGACCGCGCAGCCTGCGCCCGCGGGCGGCTATCCATATCTGGTGTTCGTTCCCAAGGGATACGGTGCCGACGCCACGCAGAAATGGCCACTGGTGATCTTCCTGCACGGATCGGGCGAGCGCGGCACCGATATCGAGGTGGTGAAAAAGAATGGCCCGCCCAAAATCATCGCGCAGCATAGCGGGTCGCCGTTCATCCTCGTCTCGCCGCAACTCGAAGCGGGATCGTATGACAGCCGGTGGGACACCGCGAAGCTCGAAGCCCTGCTTGCCACGCTGCGCAAGACCTATCGCATCGATCCGACCCGCATCTACCTGACCGGGCTCAGCCTTGGCGGGTTCGGGACGTGGGACTGGGCGCTCAAGCGGCCCGATCTGTTCGCCGCGATCGCCCCCGTCGCCGCCAACACCGAAAACAAGAGCGACCCCTGCCTGTTGAAGGACATGCCGATCTGGGCGTTTCACGGCGATCAGGACGATGTCGTCGATCCGCTCGCCGGCTTCGCGATCGTCAGGGCGATCGACGCCTGCAAGGGCAACGTCCGGCCCAAAATGACGATTTACCCGCAGACCACGCACGGCGCGTGGGAGCCGGCCTATGACGATCCGGCTTTGTGGCGCTGGCTGCTCGAACAGCGCCGCACTGTCCCCGCGCCGGGCGACCCCCAATCCCTTCCCACGAAAAAGGCCCGATAAGGATGACCACTCCGTTCCCCGACGATTTCCTGTGGGGATGCGCCACCGCCGCCTATCAGATCGAAGGCTCGCCGCTTGCCGATGGCGCGGGCGCGTCGATCTGGCAGCGCTTCAGCCACGATCCGCGGCTGATGGCGGTCAAGGGTGACACCGGTGACGTTGCGTGCGACCATTACAATCGGATGCCGGATGACGTCGCCTTGATGAAGGCAATGGGGCTCAAGGCCTATCGCTTCTCCGCCGCATGGGGCCGCGTGCTGCCCGACGGTACGGGCAGGGTCAACGAAGCCGGGCTGGGTTTCTACGAACGGTTGGTCGACACCTTGCTCGCGCACGATATCGAGCCGCTGTGCACGCTCTATCACTGGGACATGCCCGCCGCGCTCGACGACCGCGGGGGCTGGCTCAACCGCGACAGCGCCGAGTGGTTCGCCGAGTATGGCCGGGTGATGTTCGGGCGGCTCGACGGGCGCGTGAAGAAGTGGGTGACGCTCAACGAGCCGTGGGTGGTGACCGACGGCGGTTACCTCCACGGCGCGCTCGCCCCGGGACACAGGAACATGTTCGAAGCGCCGATCGCCAGCCGCAATCTGATGCGCGCGCACGGTGCCGCGGTGAAAGCGTATCGCGAAGGGGGCAAGCACGAGATCGGGCTGGTGGTGAACCTTGAGCCCAAATACCCCGCGTCGGACTCGCCCGAGGACATCGCCGCCACTGCGCGCGCGACCGCGTACATGAATCGGCAGTATCTCGACCCCGCGATCCACGGCCGTAATCCGCCCGAACTCGCCGAGATTTTCGGCGAAGCCTGGGTCGACTGGTCGGCCGAGGACCTCGCGCTCTCGAGCCAGCCGATCGATTTCGTCGGGGTCAATTACTACACCCGCAACGTGACCAAGGCCGACGACAGCTGGCCGCTGCGCGCCGGCATGGTGAATCAGCCGCTTGCGACCTACACCACCACGGGTTGGGAAGTGTTCAGTGAAGGCCTGACCGACGTGCTCATGTGGGTGAAGGACACTTACGGCGACCCCGACATCTACATCACCGAAAACGGCGCCGCTTTCTACGATCCCCCGGCCGCGAGCCAGGGCCGGGTCGAGGATCCGTTGCGCGTCGCGTATCTGAAGCAGCATATCGCCGCGGTCGGCGCCGCGATCGAGCAGGGCGCGAAGATCAAAGGGTATATGCTCTGGTCCCTGTTCGACAATCTCGAATGGTCGCTCGGCTATTCGAAGCGATTCGGGATCGTTCACGTCAATTTTGCCACCCAGGAACGCACGCTCAAGGACAGCGCAATGCTCTATAGCGACGTCATCGCCAGCAACGGAGCTTGTCTCGACTGAGGGCGGCTCTGTCGGTGTCGCGTTTAATCCATGAGGGGATTCCGGCAGTTCGCATTGGACCGACGCGTCCCAAGAACCGTTCGCGTCGGCACATTCGCATCGCCGAACGCGACAAATTGAGACATTAAAGCGATAGACGCGTTGCCCACTCATGGCCATGCATCGGTCATGACACGTTCGCGTCTCTCCCTTTTGGTTGTCGTCGCCCTGCCGTTGCAGGCTTGTGTCGTCGGGCCGAATTACGCGCCGCCGCCAGCTGGCAGATTGGGCGTGCCCGATACCTATTCGATTCCCCCGCCGCGAAGCGCGCCCATCGATATTGCAACCTGGTGGACCGCGTTCAACGATCCCGAACTGAGCAGCATCGTTGATCGTGCGCGCAAGGGAAATCTGGACATCGCGCAAGCGGTGGCGCGGCTCAAACAGGCGCGTGAGGGGCTCGTCCAGGCGCGCGCTTCGTTGCTTCCCTCGGTCAGCGGATCGGCGGGCTATAATCGCACTGTGCTCGATTCGGTCGGACCGCGCGATAATTTCTCGATCGGGGCGGATGCCAGTTATCAGGCCAATCTGTTCGGCGGGACCACGCGGTCGATCGAGGCCGCTCGGGCAAACGAGCAGGCTTCGGGGTTCGATCTCGCAACGGTTCAGACCTCAATCGCGGCCGAAGTCGCGCGCAACTACATCCTGGCGCGGCAATATCAGTCGGCATTGAAGATCGCGCGGGGTAGCCTGACGCTGCAGGACGACAATCTTGAGATCGCCGGGTTCCGCGTGCAGGCCGGTCTCGTCTCCAGCCTCGATCAGGAACAGGCGCGCGCGCAGCGTGCTCAAACCGCGGCCCAGATCCCGACGATCGAGCAGAATTATGCCGCCGCGGTGAACCGTTTGGGGGTGCTGACCGGACAGGCGCCCGGCGCGCTCAAGGCCGAGCTGGAAACGGCGCAGCCCATTCCGCTCGGCCCGGCAACGATCCCCGTCGGCATTCCCGCCGACGTGCTGCGCCAACGTCCAGACATCCGCGCCGCCGAGCGCAATCTGGCCGCGGCGACGGCGCAGATCGGCGTCGAGAAATCGGCGCTCTATCCGGCGCTCAATTTCACCGCCAACATCGGCACGTCGGCAACGTCGTTCGGCGGTCTCGCGAATACCGTGACCGGCGGTCTGTTCGCAGGCCTCAGCCAGCTGATTTTCGACGGAGGTCGCACGCGCAGCCGGGTGCGCGGTCAGGAAGCTGCCGCCCAAGGCGCGTTCGCGGCCTATAAATCGACCGTGCTGACCGGCCTGGAGGATGTCGAGAACGCGCTGCAGGCGCTACAGGCCGCCAAAGATCGCCAGCGCGAATTCGCGCTCGCGTTCGACGCGTCGAATGCCGCCGCGATTCTGGCGCGCAGCCAGTATCGCGCGGGATTGACCGACATCACGACGCTCAACAGCAGCGAAGCCTCGTTGCTGTCGGCGCAAAACGGCCTCAACAGTGCGCGCGCCGATCAGGCACAGGCGATGGTCGCGCTCTACCTCGCGCTCGGCGGCGGCTGGGATCCCGCTGCAGCGCCGCAACTCCCGCAGGAATAAAATCATGGCAGCGACCCCGGGCGAACTCGACGAATTCCTCGGTGGCCGGCCGCCGTCCAAACTCAAGCGCTACGGCCTGTGGGCAGGGATCGCGATCGGCGTGATCCTGCTCGTGCTGTTGCTGATGCGGATCTTCGGCGCGTCGGCGAAGACCGATTATGCCAGCGAACAGGTGCAGAAGGGCAATCTGGTCGTGACGGTGTCAGCCACCGGCAAGCTCGCGCCGACCAACCAGGTCGATGTCGGCTCCGAATTGTCGGGGCTGGTCACCCGGGTATTGGTCGACGTCAACGATCGCGTGGTGAAGGGCCAGACTCTCGCGATCATCGATCCGTCGCGCTTTCAGGATACGGTCAACCAGTCGAAGGCCGCGCTCGATGCCAATATCGCGCAGGTCGGGCAGGCGCGTGCGACACTGGCACAAAGCACGGCCACGCTGGCACGCTTTCGGGAAGTCAGCCGGCTGTCGGGCGGGCGCGTTCCAGCCAAGACCGAACTCGATTCCGCGATCGCCGACCGCGACCGCGCGATCGCCAGCCTGAAGGCGGCGCAGGCCAATGTCGTATCGGCGCAGGCCAGCTTGTCGTCGAACCAGACGCAGCTGACCAAGACGATCATCCGTTCGCCGGTCAACGGCGTGGTGCTCGCGCGCCAGATCGAACCGGGCGCGACCGTCGCCGCCAGTTTCAACACCCCGACATTGTTCGTCATCGCCGAGGACTTGTCCGCGATGAAGCTGCAGGTCGCGATCGACGAAGCCGATGTCGGCACGGTCAAGGAAGGCCAGCGCGCAACCTTCACGGTCGATGCCTTTCCGGGCAAGACCTTCCCCGCGACGATCACGCGGGTCGATGTCGGATCGAACCTGTCGGCGCAATCGACGACCACGACGACCACCAGTTCGACCGGGCAGGTCGTGTCCTATGGCGCCGAACTGACCGTACAAAATGGCGATCTGCAACTGCGCCCGGGCATGACCGCGACCGCCGATATCGTGACGCTGGAAAAGAAGGACGTGCTGCTCGTCCCCAATGCGGCGTTGCGGTTCGCCCCGCTATCGACCGCGACGCCGACCGCCGCCGCATCGGGCGGCATTGCCGGCGCGCTCACGCCGCGGCGCCCGGGCCGAAGTGGGGGCAAGGGCGCCGACGCCAGCCCGCTGACGCGCGGATCGCAGCAATCGGTCTATATCAAGCAGGCCGATGGCAGCCTCAAGAAACTGTCCGTCACCACCGGCGACAGCGACGGGACGGTGACCGAAATCACCGGCGGCGAGCTCAAGCCGGGCATGACGGTGGTGACCGGTCAGCTCTCCGGCACCGCGACCACCAAACGCCGGACGAGCACCACGGGAGCGAGCGGGGGCAGCGGGCAGCGCAGTGGCCAGTAACGCCCCCGAGCCGCTGATCCAGTTGCGCGGCGTCATCAAAACCTATGGCGAGGGAGCCACCGCGTTTCAGGCGCTGAAGGGCGTCGATCTCGACATCGCCGAGGGCGATTTCGTCGCGGTGATGGGGCCGTCGGGGTCGGGCAAGTCGACCACGATGAACATTCTCGGCTGCCTCGATGTGCCCACCGAGGGCGAATTCCTGTTCAAGGGCCATCATATCGAGACGCTCGACCGGGACCAGCGCGCATTGCTTCGGCGCAAATATCTCGGGTTCGTCTTTCAGGGGTTCAACCTGCTTTCGCGGACGAATGCGCTCGAGAATGTCGAACTGCCCTTGCTCTATCGCGGCGACGAAAAGCGCGCGCGGCGCGAGACGGCGATGGCCGCGCTCGATAAGGTCGGGCTCAAGGAGTGGTGGGACCATACGCCAGCGGAGCTTTCCGGTGGCCAGCAACAGCGCGTCGCGATCGCCCGCGCGATCGTCACGCAGCCCGCGGTGCTGCTCGCCGACGAGCCGACCGGCAATCTCGACACCGAACGATCGATCGAGATCATGGAATTGTTGACCGACCTCAACAAGAATGCCGGGATCACCGTGCTGATGGTCACGCACGAAGCCGAAATGGCGACGTTCGCGCGGACCATCATCCATTTCAGGGACGGGCTGGTCGAGCGGATCGAAGCCCGCCACCATCAGGGCGGGGCGGTCGAATAGATGCTCGGCACCACCTTCATCCTCGCCCTGCGCTCGATCCGGCGACATTTGTTGCGGTCGTTCCTGACCGTGCTGGGGATCGTCATCGGCGTCGCGGCGGTGGTCACGATGGTGACGCTGGGCAAGGCGACGACCGCCGCCGTCCAGAAATCGATCGCATCGCTGGGGACCAACATGCTCCAGATCCGCCCCGGTCAGGGGTTCGGCCGCGGCGGCGGCGGTCCGCGCCCGCCCGATTTCGACCCGCGCGACGTCATCGCGATCCAGAAGCAAATCACCGGTGTGACCGCCGTCGCGCCGCAAGCCGGATCGACCGGCACCGCCATCTATAACGGGGCAAACTGGTCGACCACGATCAACGGCACCACCAACGCCTATTTTCAGGTCCAGCCCTGGCCACTGGCGTCCGGGCGCTATTTCACCCCGGCCGAGGAGGCAGCGGGGAAGTCGGTCTGCCTGATCGGCAACACCGTCTATACCAACCTCTATCATGGCGGTCAGGCGATCGGCACACGGATGCGGATCGCCAGCATCTCGTGCGATGTGATCGGCATCCTCAGCACCAAGGGCCAGTCCGGGTTCGGCGGCGATCAGGACGATGTCGTGATCATGCCGATCAAGGCCGTCCAGCGCCGGTTGACCGGGACGACCGCGGTCAAACTGATCCTGGTCGGGGTCGATGAGGCCTATGCGACCGCGCAGATACAGGCGTCGATCACCGACATGTTCCGCGAACGTCGGCACATCACCGCGGGCAAGGACGACGATTTCAATATCTTCGACACCAAACAGATTTCGGACACGCTGACCACGACGACGACTTTGCTGACCACCATCGTCACGATCGTCGCGGGAATCAGCCTGGTCGTCGGCGGGATCGGGATCATGAATATCATGCTGGTGTCGGTGACCGAGCGAACGCGCGAGATCGGCATCCGGCTGGCAATCGGCGCGGTCGCCAACGAAGTGCTGCTGCAATTTCTGGTCGAAGCCGTGGTGCTGTCATGTCTGGGCGGACTGATCGGGCTGGTGATCGGCCAGCTCGCGATCGTCGGCCTGTCGTGGGCGGGCGGACTGCCCTTCATTTTCGATGCGCAGATCAACGTGATCGCGTTTCTGATTTCGGGCGTGATCGGCGTGGTCTTCGGCTTTTTTCCGGCGCGCCGCGCCGCAGCGCTCAACCCGATCGACGCATTGCGTCACGAATAACCCGCACGCCGGAGCTCCACTGCTCCCGCGGGGCCGAGCGCGACGTCTCGAGCCAAATAAATTGCGTCGGCAGATCGGAACTGCGACTGTGCACCCGGCGCCCGCCATTCGTCTTATCGACTCAGCCGCGCGCCATGATCAAGGGGACGGTCGCGTGAATCGGTACCTGCCTTGTTGAAGCGGATTCTTCTCGGCACCGTCGGCGTGATCGCGCTGGGGCTGATCGGTTTTGTCATCTTCGCGTGGCGACCGGCGATTGCCAGGATCGCCCCGCCAGCCCCCGCCAGCTTTGCCGCCGCGACGGTCGCACGCGGTGAAGCGCTGGCCGGCGCGGGCAATTGCTCGTCGTGCCATACCGCGCGCGATGGCCAGCCCTTTGCCGGCGGTTATCCGATCGCCACGCAGTTCGGCACGATCTATTCCACCAACATCACGCCGGACCCCGATACCGGCATTGGCGCATGGTCGGAACCGGCGTTTCGGCGCGCGATTCAGGAGGGCGTTGCGCGTGACGGAGGGCACCTGTTTCCCGCTTTTCCGTACGATCATTTTACCAAGCTGACCGACGCCGATGTCGGCGCGCTCTATGCCTATTTCATGACACGGGCGGCGGTGCGAGCCCCGCCAAAGGCCAATACGCTCCCCTTCCCGCTCAACATCCGCCTGCTCCAGGCCGGGTGGAAATTCCTGTACTTTACCCCGGGCCGGTTTCGGCCCGATCCGGCGCGCGACCAGGAATGGAACCGCGGCGCTTATCTCGCCGAGGGCATAAGCCATTGCGGCGCGTGTCACACCCCGCGAGGCAAACTCGGCGCCGAGTTGAAGGATCGGGCCTATACGGGCGCCGCGATCGACGGATGGATCGCGCCCCCGCTCGATAAGACCAATCCTTCGCCGGTGCCGTGGACGAAGGCAGAACTGATCGCGTTTCTGGGGACCGGGGTAAGCCTGTACCACGGCACCGCCGCCGGACCGATGGGCCCGGTCCCGCGCGGGCTGTCGCGCTTGCCGGCATCGGATATCGCCGCGCTTGCCGCGTTCTTCGCCAGCAATAACGGATCGGCGACGGCGGGCGCACAAGGCGCGTCGGCGATCCAAAGGGCGCTGCTCACCGGTAAGACCGGCACCGGGCTCCAATATGAAGGACCCGCCCGCTTATATGCCGCGGCATGCGCGTCCTGCCATTACAACGACAAGCAGCTGAACCCGCTCAGGCCGGATCTCGCGCTCAATTCCGCGGTGAACCTCGACGACCCGACCAATCTGATCCGGGTGATCCTGTACGGGGTCAGCGCGCAGGACGGCGCGCCGGGCGTGGTCATGCCGGGCTTCGCGCGCGGCTTCACCAATGCCGACATCGCCCGGATCGCGGCCTATGTCCGCGCGACGCGCACGGCCAAATCCCCCTGGGCCGACCTGGAGCGCAAGGTCGCCACCATCCGCGCGCAAGGCCAGAGCCAATGACGACATTCACGATCAACGGGCGTGGCGTAACCACCAACGTCGACCCCGACACGCCGTTGCTGTGGGTCATTCGCGACGCGATCGGACTGACCGGGACCAAATTCGGGTGCGGCATCGGCTTGTGCGGCGCGTGCACGGTGCATGTCGGTGGCCGGGCGACGCGTTCCTGCATCACGCCGCTTGCGGCGGTCGAAGGCGCCGATGTCACGACGATCGAGGGACTCGATCCTGCCTCCAACCACCCGCTGCAACAGGCGTGGCGCGAACTGCAGGTGCCGCAATGCGGTTATTGTCAGTCGGGCCAGATCATGCAGGCAGCGGCCATGCTGAAGGATTTCCCCGCGCCCAGCGACGATCAGATCGACGCCGTGATGACGGGTAATCTGTGTCGATGCATGACGTACGTCCGCATCCGGGCGGCGATCAAGCAAGCCGCCGCCACGATCGGGACCGGGTCGTGAGCCGGCTGCAACCACCGGGCGATCTCATCAATCCGCTGAGCCGCCGCGGATTCCTGGTGACGAGCGCGGCGCTGGGCATCAGCTTCGGGTTTCCGCGCGCGATGGCCGCATTCGATCCGGCGGCGCCCGGCGGCCTTCCCGCGGGCACGACGGGCCCAGTCTTCGAACCCGTCATCTGGTTCGGGATCGACGCCGCCGGCCTGATCACCGTCAATATCATCCGAGCGGAGATGGGGCAGCATGTCGGAACGGCGCTGGCCCGCATTCTCGCCGACGAACTGGAGGCCGATTGGGACAAGGTTCGCATCGTCCACGTCGATACCGACCCCAAATGGGGGTATATGGTCACCGGGGGAAGCTGGTCGGTGTGGCAGACCTTCCCCGTATTCAGTCAGGCGGGTGCGGCCGGACGAACCGCACTGATCGAAGCCGGCGCAAAGCTGATGGGCGCCAGCCCGGGGAATTGCCATGCGCGTGACGGCGCGATCCATGCCGGTGGGCGGTCGATCACGTATGGCGACATCGCCAAAAGCGGTGTCGCCGCGCGCCAATTCAGCGCCGACGAGCTAAAGGCGCTACCGCTCAAGCCGGTCGGCGACCGGCGGTTGATGGGGAAGGCGGTTCACGCTCTCGACGTGGACGCCAAGACCAACGGCAGCGCGATATACGGCATCGACGCGCACGTCCCCGGCATGGTCTATGCGCGGCCCAAAATGCCGCCGACGCGCAACGGCTCGACGGTGGTGTCGGTCGATGACAGCGCGGCCCGGGGCGTGAAGGGATATCTCCGCTACCTGATCCTCGACGACCCCTCCGACACCGTGCCGGGCTGGGTCATGGTGATCGCCGAAAGCTATTACGCGGCCGTCAAGGCAACCGACCTGCTCACCGTCGTCTGGACCCCGGGACCGGGCGCAGACATGAGCGAGCAGAGCCTGCTCGATCACGCCCGCGCCCTCGTCGCGAAGGCCGACGGCGGGATCGAGCTGGATATCGCCGACGATGACAGCACCCCCGCTTTCGACGCCGCCGCCGGCAGTATGCTGGAGCAGATCTACACTACCGCTACGGTGCTGCATTTTCAGCTCGAGCCGCTCAACGCGCTGGCCTTTGAAAAAGACGGCGTGGTCGAAATCCACACCGGTAACCAGTGGCAGAGCCTGATCCTGCCGACCCTGGCCAAGGCGCTCGGCGTGCCCGACAGCAAGGTCGTCATGCGCAGCTATCTGCTCGGCGGCGGCTTCGGGCGGCGGCTGAACGGAGATTATACGATCCCCGCCGCGCTGGCGACCAAGGCGCTGGGTCGGCCGGTGAAGATGATCCTGACGCGCGAGGACGACGTGAGGTTCGACTCGGTTCGCTCGCCGTCGGTGCAGCGACTGCGGATGGTGTTCGACGGCACGGGCCAGATCCAGGCGATGGAGCATCATGCCTGTGCCGGTTGGCCGACCCAGGTGCTGGCCGCCGCGTTGCTCGCCAAGACCAAGAAAGGCGGCCTGTACGACCCGTTCGCGATTGCCGGCGCGGACCATTGGTACGATGTCGGCCACCAGAGGGTGCGCGCGGTGGCGAACGATCTCGCCAATACGACCTTTCGCCCTGGCTGGCTGCGCTCGGTCGGACCCGGCTGGACCAATTGGGCGCTCGAAAGCTTTATCGATGAAGCCGCGCATCACACCAGGAGCGATCCGGTCGCGTTCAGGCTGAAGCTGCTCACGGGCAAGGGCCGCAACGCCGGATCCACTCCCAGCGCGGTCGGCGGGGCGCTGCGGCAGGCCGAGGTCGTCCGTCGTGCCGCCGCGACATCGGGTTGGGGCGCGAAGCTGCCGGCCGATACCGCGCTGGGCATCGCCACCAGCTTTGGTCAGGAGCGCGACATGCCGACCTGGACCGCATGCGTGGCGCAGGTTCATGTCGACCGCGCGACGGGCGTGGTCCGCGTCGAAAAACTGACGCTGGTGGTGGATGCCGGGACGATCGTCGATCCCGACGGCGCGCTCGCCCAGGTCCAGGGTGCGGCGCTCTGGGGGCTGAGCATGGCGCTGCACGAAGGTACCGCGTTCGCCGACGGCCAGGTCAAAGATACGAATCTGGATACGTACAATCCGCTGCGCATCGCGGACGTGCCAGAGATCGATATCAGTTTCGTCGACAGCGATTACGCGCCCGTCGGACTGGGCGAACCCGCCACGACCGTTGTCGGACCCGCCATCGCCAATGCGATCTACGCCGCCGTCGGGGTTCGGCTAAGGCACATCCCGATTGCGCCGGCGGCGGTGCTGCGGGGCCTCAAGTCCTGACCGAAGCCTCGATCAATCGCCCCGAAGGTCGCCGCGCCCGACCTTGGCGCCGACGAATATCAGACCCGGCCGTTTGACATCGAAGAATTGCTCGCCCGTCTGCGCACGGCGTGGGGTCCGGCGCACGGAAGCGATGTCGACTATTTGCGGATCGTTGTTCGCGGGCTGCGGCTGAAGCTGGAGCCTGATACCGCGCAGCCCCGCCTGATCGTCAACGAACCCGGCGTGGGCTATCGGCTGGCAATGGGCCTGCGCCGACGACACTCGTGGGTTTGGCCGGCGGCCGACCCGTCGAGGAAATGGATGTCGACCAGCGCCCGATCACCATGCGAACCCCACCCCGACCCGCATGTTCAGCGGACGCAGCGGCGTTGCCTGATCGCGATAGGCCAGCGAAAACGGGTTGCCGAACGCAAAGCGGTTACCGGCCGAGTTTGTGAGATTGTCGACCACGATGCTGACGTCCAGCCGCCGCCAGCGAAGGCCGGCGGACATACCAACCACCCAGAACTTGCCCTGGCTGAGATCGAGCAGATCGCCCGTGCCCAGCACAGAACGCCCGACATAGTCCGTCGTGATTCCGATTTGGGGCGTGGCGCTTCCGATTGTCCATTCGTACGACAGTCCGCCATGCAGCGCGAGCGGCGGCGTCTCGGGCAGCCGACGATTGTTGCGTTGTGACAGATCGGCGATCGGGCCCGTCACCGTATTGTCGGTCAGCAGGAACGACGCCGCGGCGCGCAGCCCGGGCACCGGCACCCAGTCGATATGCCCTTCCACCGTCACGATTTTCGCATCGCCGATATTGGTCGTATAGGGTTGACCGGATCGGTTGATCAGATCGGCCTGAATATTGCGCCAGCGCGCCAGCGAGATGCTCGCCGAAATGTCGATGCCGGTCACGCCACTGCGCAATTTACGCGCGCCGATCTCTCCCACCGTGATCGCATCCGGGCGATAATCGGCCACGCGCCCGACCCCCGGCGCCACCGCCAGACCCCCGGTCCGATATCCGGTTTGAAACCGCGCAAACAACGCCATCCGCGACGCGACTTGCCATGACAAAGCGACCGTAGGGTCGATCCGACGGGTCGACCGGCCCTTCACGAAGCTGGTCGATCGCGGCGTGATGGAAGGATAGCCGTCGGTGCGGGCGGTGGTGGCGCGCGCGCCGCCGGTGACCGAAAGACCGGGCAGGATTGCGACCGTTGCTTCGGCAAATACCGAAGCCGCGCGCGTGACGTTGGTGACGCCGATAATCTCCCGGTCGTTGCCGGGCGCGCCGATGCTCCGCGACAGGATATCGCGGTCGCTGACCAGGCTGAACCCCGCGACCCACGAATTGCCGTTGGCCAGCGACCGCGACAATCGCGTTTCCTGGCTCAGCAACCTTTTCTCGCGGTTCGCGATGTAGATCACCGGCGCGACGGTCACGCCCGGAGGGGCACGCGGCGTGGCGTCGAACTGATCGGTCGACAGGTAGCCGACGATTCCCGCCGCGGCGAAAAAGCGCAGACCATTGTCCCAATCACGCGACAGCACGAAGCGCCCGAACAGCAATCTATTGGTGAAGGGTTGCGCGATTCGCGACCGCCGGGCGAGCGGGCCTTCGGCGGTTTCGGTATATTGTCCGTCGCGCGCGTCGATCTGCTGGATCGCGCCACTGGTTTCGACCCGCCAGCCCCCCCCCGGATCGAGCCGCAGCGCCACGCGTCCCCCGACCGTATCGGTCCGGTTGATGTTGGACAGGCCCCGCCCGGTATCGTCGATGAACCCGCCGTCGCGAACGATATAGCCGACGGCGCGCAATCCCAGCCGGTCGGTGATCAGCGGCAGATTGATCGTCCCCGCCAGATCGACACCCGCCGCGCCGCCCAGCGTCGCCGTCACGCCCCCAGCGGTCGAACCTGCAACGCGCGACAGATCGACGGGATTCGATGTCAGCCGGATAACCCCGCCGATCGCGCCCGCGCCGTACAGCGTGCCCTGCGGCCCTTCGAGCGCTTCGACGCTGCGCATGTCGTACAGTCGAAGGCCGGGATCGGCGCCCGAATAGTTGAGTTGGACATCGTCGAGATAGATGCTGGTCGGCGACTGCGCACTGCCGTTGAAGCTGCTGTCGGCGACGCCGCGGATAAACACCTTGTTCCGCCCGGCGCCCAATTGCGTGCTTTGCAGGATCGGCATGGCGCGCGCCAGATCGGTGAGGCTGCCCTTCCCCTCGATTGGCGTGCCCGGCAGGCCGTCGACCAGGGTCAGGCTGCCCGGATAGCGGAGCAGCGGGATGCGCTGCTTGCTCGCGGTGATGACGATATCGAGCGCGGGCGGCGACGGCGAAGGCGGCTGAAACCGGGCAGGCCGGGGCTTGCGCACGGTGGGAGCTTGCACGCGCACGATCCGGTATCCGCCGGCTATCGACTGCGCGCGATAACCGGTGCCGTCGAGCAGCCGCGCCAGCGCCTCGCGCGGCGACATCGTGCCGCTGATCGCGCGGGTCTTGACCGATCGCAGTCCCGGTTCGGTACTGATGATTTCGACCCCGGCTTCGCGGGCCAGAATGACCAACGCCGAATCGAGCGTCGTGGCCGGTATCGCAATCGGCGTATCGCGCGCCGCAGCCGGCGATGAAAAGCAGACGGCAAAGGCAATCAGCAGCGAACCGAGGCTAGCGCGAATTCGCCCCCGCGTCCGACAATATCCATCGTTCCCCGTCACGCCGCCATGTCGCCCCGATCAGTTCGGCCAGATGCGGTACGTCCCGATCAGCAAAACCCGTAAAGCGAACCATGCCGGTAAAGGGCTGGTCGGACAAGCCGCTGCCCAGCACCAGCTTGACCCGATATAGGCGGTCGAGCGTCGCCGCGACGTCGCCCAGCCGCTGATTATGAAAGCTCAGCATGCCTGTGCGCCAGCCGCCGACCAACGCGGGATCGATTTTGCTGCGCACGATCCCGGCGCCGTCGCTGCGCGCCGACAGCGCGTCGCCCGCGCCCAATGTGACCGCGTCCGGGCCCGGGCGGAACAACACCGATCCTTCGGAAACGGCAACGGACAGCTGCTCGCCGTCGCGCGCGACATTGAACACCGTGCCCAGATCGCGGATCGTCGTGCCGCCGGCCGTCATCGTAAAGGGGCGCGCCGCGTCGTGGCGAACGTGGAACACCGCTTCGCCCTGCTCGAGCGAAGCGACGCGTGGGTCGGCGCGATCGAGCTTGAGCGTGGTGCCCCCGCTCATTTCGATACGGGTGCCGTCGCCGAGCGCCACCGAGCGGCGTTCGCCGGCTTTGGTGGCGATTTGATAGGGCGCGGCGCGGGGCGCCAGCGCCATCGGCACCGTCAGCGCGGCAACCACGGCAGCGGCGACGCCGCCGGCCAGCCACACGCGGCGAGTCCGCACATTGTCATTGGCGGCCACCGGTTCGGGCGCCGTTGCGGGAAAGCGCCCGCCATCGAACAAGCGATCCTGCGCGGCGATTCCGTCATAGGCTGCGGCATGCGCGGCATCCGCCTCCAGCCAGAGCACGAAATCGCACCACTCGGCCTCCGACGCATCGGCCAGGCGCAGCTGCCAGCCGATCGCAGAATCGATAATATCCGCCTGTTCAGCGTTCACGGTCGCTACCCCTCTCATCCCTCAGACGATGCGCCGCCGCGGAATCCTCACCACATCGCCCCAGCCGGTCGTGAATTTTGCGATAGGCGCGCTGCAACAGCTTCTCGACGCCGCTGACGCTGATCCCCAGCCGGGTGGCAATATCGCGCTGCGACAGTTCCTCGACCCGAAACAGGCGCAGCGCGGTCGCCATCCGCTCGGGCATGTCGGCGATCGCGCCCTCGACTTCGCGCCATTGATCGCGGGCCACCAGGATGCGTTCGGCATCGGGCGTTTCGTCAGCACCGGGCTGAACGTCCAGCCAACCGGCGTCGCGTGCGCCGCGCCGCCCCGCCGCAATGCGCCGATCGGTCGCGAGATTGGCCGCAATTCGGTACAGGAACGCGGCCGGTTGCGCGACCGGCTGCGCCGCCAGCCGGTCGATCCGCAGCCACATATCCTGCAACGCGTCCTCGGCATCGTCGCGATTGCCCAGGCGCGCGGTCAGCAACCGCAGCAACATCGGTCGTTGTGTCAGAAAGATGGCCCTGAGGCCGCTATCAGCCACCGTCGCGATTCCCACGGGTCAGGCGGGAAACGCCAGACCTTCGGCTGCTGCCATGTCGGCGATCGCGCTCTTGCGCAAGACGTCGGCCTCGCGCGGGCGCGCTGCCGCTATGTCGTCCCCCGGGCGCGTTCCCGCGCCGGGGTGGCACATTACCACATGCACCCTGCCCGGTCGGCGCAGAAATCGGGGAAGCAGCGAAGCGTAATCGCGCGCGAAATCGTAATGGCCCCCGAAACTGTCATTGACGCTCAGACCATGCGCCGCCGCCGCCGCGGACAATCCGCGCGAATGCCAAGCGCTGCCGATCGCCTTGCCGACAAACGGTCGCGCCAGCATCGCCCACAGGCTGTCACGGCAATTGCGGATCCACGCATCGGGCGCGCGCTCCGCCGTCAGCGTCAAGACGATGTCACGAATGCCGGGCAAAGCGTGCGCGTGCTGGTGTCCGTCGACGAAGTCGGGGGGTCGCCCGACCGCCGCAACGAACGCGTCGAACTGCGCGGCGACCTCGGCTGCGATTTCCGCCAGCGGCGCCCGTCCGCCGGCCGCCAGTCGCCCGAGCGCATTGATGGTCGGCAGGTTGCCTGCGGGTGCGAGGGTCGGCATCGCGGTGAGCGGTCGCTCGCCGGTCAGCGTCAGGTGAAGCCCGATCTGAACGTGTCCGGGCAATCCCTTCAGGAGCTGACTGTCGACCGGCCATCCGGGCATGATCGCCATGCAGCTGGTCGCATTGAGTTTTCCGTCCCGGGCGAGGGCCGCAATCGTTTCGCTGACGCCGCGAGAAAAGGCGAAATCGTCAGCGCACAGAATGAGACGGGACAAGCACCGGACCTTCGACATGATGAAAATGGCGCTCGCGAATCCGGTGGCTCGACAAGCGGCGACGCTGCAACCGCCCGCCGAGGAAAGAATAGAAGAACCAGTCGCCCATGAGCGGCGCAGCAACCGCATAGATCAACCGCTCGAACGCCGTCCAGCGGATCGATTCGCGGTCGCGGTCGCGCGGTGACGGCATGCACCACAGATCGGGTGTATAGCCCATCGTGCCGTGCCGCGTGACGCGGTGGACGATCTCATGATCCTCCAGCACATAATTCCAGCGATCGCCGTCGAACCCGCCCGCCGCGCGTAGCGCAGCCGTACAAAACGCCTGCCCCGCGCCGCCCGTGTGCGACTGCCGCGGCAGGAAACGCGCCGCCGTCATGATCGTCCGCGCGCGCGCGCGCCGTGCCGCGTCGGTCGCATCGGGGGCAACGAAATAGGCGCCCGCAACAACGCATCCCGGGCGATCGAGCACCGCCCCGGCGGACGCCAGATAATGCGGCGGATAGAGCGTGTCGGCGTCGCAGGTCGCCACGCGGCGCGTCCGCACCCAGCCGAGCCCGCTACGCAACGCCGCGACCTTGCCCGGGTTGGTTTCGGTGAGCAGCAGATAGTCGATATTGTGGTCGCGGCACGCGCCCTGCGCGATCGCCGCGCTATCATCGGTCGACCCGTTGTCGATCAGGATCAGCGTCAGCGGCACCGATTGCGCGGCAAGGCTGGCGATGGTCGCGCGCAGATAGTCGCGTTCGTTGAAGAACGGGACCAGGACCGTCCACTCGGGCACGGCGCGCTGAACGACCCGACGCGTTTCCGGTGCGCGAAGCGAATCGAGGTCGAGATACATTCGGCACACCCAAAGAAAGCGAGGCGGGAATGAGAAGCCGGCCCCAGCCCGAGACGATCTGGCGGCTGCCCTCCACAGACCCCGCCCGTCATCGCGCTGGCACCGACTTCCCGCTGCCCCCGATCAATTGACGACGCGTGGCCGACCGATCCGCACCCACACGCCCAAAAAAAGTTACGAAATATTAACCGCTCGCAGAGTGTCCGCGCCGATCGGCGCGTCGCGCTTATGCTTGATGGAAAATAAGTCGCATGACGCCGTGGCGCCGTGCGGTTAGGCCGGTTGATCATGACCGAACGCGCGCGCGCCCATCCAGTCCTGCTCCCCGCGCGCGCGCGCTGGCACGGGGTCGCGCTTTTCGTCTTGTTCCTGACCGTGGCGGTCGCGATCCGCGTGCGCGATTTCGGCAACCCGATCGTCCATGTCGACGAACAATATTACCTGCTGGTGGGCGATCATATGCTCCACGGCGCGATTCCCTATGTCGACATCTGGGACCGCAAGCCGGTCGGGCTGTTCCTGATCTTTGCCGCGATCCGGTTGCTGCCCGGCGACGGCATCCTCGCCTATCAGCTGGTCGCGACCTTGTTCGCCGCAGCGACGGCGTGGTTGATCGCACAGGGCGGGCGCCGGCTGGGGGCAAACCGGGTCGGGTCGGTCGCTGCGGGCGTATTCTATATCGTCTGGCTGTCGCTGCTCAGCGGGCGTGGCGGTCAGTCGCCGGTGTTCTACAATCTGTTCATGGCGGGCGCAGGCGTGCTGACGCTGCGCCTGCCCGCGCTCGCCGCGCGCGAGGATCGCCGCGGTATCGTCGTCAACGGTGCGGCCGCCTGCCTGCTCGCCGGGCTGGCGATCCAGACCAAATATACGCCGGTGGTCGAAGGCGCCTTTTTCGGACTCGCGCACCTGTACTTTCTGCGCCGGGCAAAGGCATCGTGGCGTCTGACGGTCGCTGCGGCGCTTGGCTGGGCGGTGCTGGGGATCGCGCCGACCGCGATCATCGTGCTGGCGTATCGCGCGCTCGGGAGCGCGGCGTTCGACGCCTTCTGGTTCTCCAACTTCGCTTCCGTCGCGTTGCGCAAGGGCTATCCCGCCGCCAAGATCGTCGCGCGGCTGGCGGGCACGACGACGCAATTGTCCGCCTTTATCGTCTGCGCGATCCTGGCCTGGCGGATGCGACCGCGACGGCCCGAAATGATACTGGCGTTCGGCTGGCTCGCCGCCGCACTGATCGCGTTCGCGATGATCGGCGCGTTCTTCGATCATTACGCGCTGCCGCTGATCCTCGTCCTGACGATGATCGCCGCGCCGATATGGGGGCGGTACCGCGTCGCGCTGATCGCCACCGCTGCGGCGGGCGCGATATTGTTCGTTTTCCATCTCTCGACCGAGCGCGACGATCGCGCCGCCGCGTTCGCCGTGGCGCGGACCATGGCAGCGAATGACGGCAACGAATGTCCGTATGTCTTCGCCGGTGATTCGATCCTTTATCTGCTCGCCAATGCGTGCCTGCCGACCGCCTACGCCTTTCCCTCGACACTCGCCTATGAGCCCGAACAAGGCGCAACGGGAATCGATGAAGCCGCCGAGGTGCGGCGCATCATGGCGCACCGGCCCCCGGTCGTCGTGACGCTCGACGAGCCGCTGGCGCCGTGGAACCGCGACAGTCTGGCGATTGTCGCGGCGGCGCTGGCGCGCGACTACCGGCTAGCGCTGGTGGCGCCGCGCGACGGGCGGCATATGCTGGTGTATGTCCGCCGGACGCGGCCGACGCCGGGCTAGAAAGCGCGGGCGTCGCGGGTGCGGGTTGCGCGACACCGTGGCGTCTATACTAGGACCCTGTTAACCGTTCCGGAACCCCCTTGATGCGTCTGCCTGTTGTTACCGCTGCCGCCGTGCTTTCCTTAGCTGCCTTCATCGCCTCGCCGCTCGCCGCCGAACAGATCGGGCAGGATGCCGGCGTCTGCAAAAGCGGGCGGGGGCCGGCGATTCAGGTCAACATTCAGGATCTGAAGGACCGCACGGGCGAATTGTGGCTGGAACTCTATCCCGCGAACGAGGACTATCTGCGCCCCGATATGGATCTGGTGAAGGAGGGCAAGACGTTCCGCCGGACCCGTGCCCGGCCCCCCGCATCGGGCAGCGTCGAGATGTGCATCAAGGTCCCGAGCGCGGGACGCTATGCGCTGATGTTGCGGCATAACCGGGTCGGCCGGGACAAATTCTCGGTCTGGAGCGACGGCGCCGGAATCCCCGCCAACAAGGCGCTGGGGCGCAGCAAGCCGACACTCGCGCAGGCGACGGTCAATGCCGGCGCGGGCATCACCGTCGTCACGATCAAGATGCAATATCTGCACGGCTTCGGCTTCTCGCCGTCGAGCTGAGCCGGGCGCTAAGCCGCTTTCGTCAGCACGTCGATCTGGGCCGTGACGACGGCCCGCGCACGGTCGACCGGCAAATGCTGTTCGTCGCGGAGCCGCTGCCACGCTTCGGGGCTGAGCATCAGGTCGATCGCCTCCAGAACGGCGACATTGTCGACAATCTCCGACGGCAGGATCGACAGCAGGCGCTGGCGCATCAAATCGAGCGTCCGTTTGTGCTCGGCCTGAATCGTCGGCGAGGTGTGGCGATGCGCGTCCGCCGCGCGTTTGAACGGTAGCAGCTTTTCGTAGGTCGCCAGCCGCCGGTCCAGTGTCTCGCGCAATTGCCCGCGCCAGTCGGTCGATTCGAAGGGCACCTGCCACATCTCATATTGCTGCGACAGCGTACCCGTCATCGCGGCGTAGAGACTTTCCATGTCGGCGAAATGCCGGAACACGGTGCGCAAGCCGACGCCCGCGCGCGACGCGACCTGATCGGCGCTGGGGGTAATCTGCCCCTCGGCGACGAGCTCGAGCATCGCCGCGACAATCTTGTCGCGGCTGGTCTGCGATCGTCTGCGGCGCCCGTCGGAGGAGGGCGCATCCTTTGCCGTCATTCAGTTCGACCAATAGATATAGGTTTCGCCGGCCCGCGGTTTGGTGCCGAGCGGACGATCTATCGCGATCGGCGAACGGATCAAGGAGGGCCAGGCGGGCTTGACGCTCTCGCGGTCGTGCTGCGCGATGAGCGCGGTCAGCCGCGCGACGATATCGGGGTGCAGGGCTGCGACGTCCTGCCGCTCGGTCGGATCGGCCTTCATGTCATACAGCAGCGACGTGCGCGGCAGGTCGAGCATCTGCAGCTTCCAGTCGCCCTCACGCACCACGCGATACGGCCCGCTGCGCCAGAACAAGGTCTTGTGCGGCTGTCCGGTGGCTTTACCTTCGATAAAGGGCAGCAGGTCGACACCGTCGATCGCGCGATCGGTCGGCAGCGCGGCGCCGGCGACGTCGCCGGCGGTTGCGAAGATATCGAAATGACTGACCGGGCCGGCAATCTTCGTCCCCGGCTTAATCATCGCCGGCCAGCGCATGAAGAACGGGACCTTGACCCCGCCTTCGAAGAAGGTCGCCTTCCATCCGCGATACGGGCGGTTGATGTCGGGCAGCCCGATATAGTGCGCGCCGCCATTGTCGCTGGTGAAGATCACCAGCGTATTGTCGTCGATCCCCTGCGCCTTGAGCGCGGCCATCACTTGCCCGACCCCGCGATCGAGCGCGCGGATCATCGCGGCATAGACGCGGGTCCGGTGGTCGGTGATCTGCGACAGCGCGTCATAATCGGCCTTGAGCGCCTGAAGCGGCGTGTGCGGGGCGTTATAGGCCAGGTACATGAAGAAGGGCCGGTTGCGATTGGCCTTGATCGCCGAGACGGCCTGCGTCGTCAGGTAATCGGTCATGTAGCGGTCGGGATGGAAACGGTCGCCGCCATTATATTGCACGCTGAACGGCAGATTCGCCCAGATGAACTTGTCGATCGGGTCGAAATCCTGCTTCGAATTTTCGACGTCGGGGCTGTTTTCGGGCAGGTACATCTGACCGCCGATCATGAACCCCAGACTTTCGTCGAAGCCCTGCTCTTCGGGGCGCATCCCCTTGCCGTCGCCGAGGTGCCATTTGCCCAGATGCATCGTGTGATAGCCCTTGCCGCGCAGGAGTTCAGCGATCGTGATCTCGCTGGGCGGAACGCCCTTGTCGCCCTTGCTCGCGGGCTGGCGCGCGGCGTCCTCGTCGAAGATCGTCTTCTTGTCCCATTCGGTCGGGAAGCTCGCTATGTTGCGCGCGAAGGTCACGTCGGTGCGGATCAGCGAGGAGGGAAACCAGGCCGGCGGTTTGGTTTCTGCGGGGGTGAATTCATAGCCGAAGCGGGTCGGATAGCGCCCGGTCATCAGCGCCGCGCGGCTGGGCGCGCAGGTCGCGTTGCCGGCATAGCCGTCCGCAAACGTCACCCCCTGATTGCCCAGCGCATCGATATTGGGGGTCTTGAGCAACCCACCGGCAACGCCGCCGCCGTTAAAGCTGATGTCGTTATAGCCAAGGTCATCGGCGACGATCAGGATGATGTTGGGCGGGCGCTTCGCCGTCGCCGCGGGAGCCGTTGTCGGGCCGGGCTGCCACACGACCGGCCGGTTGTCGCCGACATGCGGCGATAGCCAGCCCGGCAGGTGCAGGAAGATATAGCCCTTCGCCAGATAGCCCGCGACGGCCAGCGCCGCGATCGTGCCGAGCGTGACCTTGACCCACCGCTTCATTTGGCCGCGCTCCCGTCGAAGTAGCGCCACCCCAGCGCCAGAATGCCGATCATGACAGCTTCCACCGCCATTGGGCCAAATGCCATCGGCGGTGCTCCATCGGCGATCAGGCTGATCATACGTCCGCCAATCGCGATGCCGAGCAGCATCAGCGGCACGAGCAACGGGCGCCGTTCGCCGCGCCACGCGCCGATCAGCGCGAACACCGCGCCGGTGACGAAGAAGGCGGTGAAGTCGGCGCGCATCGTCGCCATGCCCTGCGTGCCGAGCGCCGTGACGAAGAAGCGCAGGCCCGCTTGTGCGGGGTCGACCAGGAAAAAGGCCCCGATCATCAGATTGAACAGCCCGACCAGCGCCACGACCGCGCGCGTTACGTTTCGCATCCTCAATCCCCTTATGATTTTGGGGCAGCTTAGCACCGGATTGCAGTCATGCAATGTTTCGGCATTGCTAATGCCAAAATATCGCGGCATCCTAATCGAAAGATAAAGGGGAGAGCAGGATGCGCCGGGGGCTGATCGCCACATTCGCGGGCTTGGCCGCATTGGTTGCCGGCATAGCGGCGTTCGAAAAGCCGATCGGCGCCGGCTTCCTGCGCGCGGCGTTCGGCGAGCGTGCCGGGATCGACCGCACGCGCGACCTGCCCGACGGCCTCCACGTCGCGCTGTGCGGCACGGGGTCGCCGCTGCCCGATCCGGGTCGCGCCGGCGCGTGCACCGTCGTGATCGCGGGCAAGCACATCTTCGTGGTCGATGCCGGCGAAGGCGGCGCGCGCAACATTTCGCTGATGGGCATCCCCAACGGCCGGATCGAGGCGCTGTTCCTGACGCATTTCCATTCGGATCATATCGACGGGCTGGGTCCGATGATGCTGCTGCGCTGGACCGGCAACGCGGCGACGTCGCCGCTCCCGATCTATGGCCCGCCAGGCGTCGACACCGTGCTTGCCGGGTTCAACGCGGCGTACAAGATCGATTCGGGCTATCGCACCGCGCATCACGGCCCGGCGATCGCGCCGCCGTCGGGTGCGGGCGGCGTGGCAAGGGCGTTCGCGCTCCCGCCACGCGGATCGACCGATCGCGTGCTCGTCTATGAAGGCGACGGGCTGCGCGTCACGGCGTTCCGCGTGATCCACGGACCGGTCGACTCGGCCGTCGGGTATCGCTTCGATTATAAGGGCCGGTCGGTCGTGCTGAGCGGGGACACCGCCGCGTGCCCGGCCCTGGTCGCCGCGGCCACGGGGGCAGATTTGCTGGTGCATGAAGGGCTGCAGCCAGCGTTGGTCAAATTGCTGACCGACACGCTCGACGCCAGGAAGGTGAAGGGGACCGCGCAGATCACGCGCGACATCCTCGACTATCATTCGTCCCCCGAAGTCGTCGCGGGCGAGGCGCAACTGGCGGGGGTGCGCTATCTGGTGTTCAGCCATGTCATCCCGCAAATTCCGTCACGCTGGACCTACCCGGCGTTTCTCGGGGATGCGCGCAAGCTGTACAGCGGACCGATCACGGTCGGTGAGGACGGGATGATCTTCAGTCTGCCTGCGGGGTCGCGCGCCATCGACTTCGGACGCCTGCCGATCGGGTAGGCGTCAACCGCCGATCTGTTTGGTCCTGATATTGAGCTGCCCGGCGAGCCCCGCCACGCGGTGTTTCTCGATCGCCTGGTACTCGGGCGACTGGACCATCGCCATCATCGCCGCGCGTGACGGGTATTGCGCCAGCGCGACCATGTCCCACAAGTCCTCGACCTCGCCGAGCATCAGGTCGGTGACCGCGCCGGCATAGATCTGCTTCCCCCCGACCGAAGCGAGGCACGCCTGCACCGCCGCGCCGTAACGGGCATAGGCCTCGCGCCCCGACAAATCGGCATCGCTGCCATCGGGATAGTCGGCGCGCTCCTTGAACCTGAGCAGGTTGATCATCACGAACGGCCCGTCCTCGGCGCCACCGAAGAACGCGGCGATTTGCTCGGGTCCGGGGAAGACCGCGTTGACGACGTTCATGCCATGGCTCCGGCGTCAGCGCGGATCAGATCGTCGATCAGGTCGCACAATTCTTCCGGCGCATCCTCCTGGATGAAGTGTCCGCCGCCGGCGATGATCCGGTGCTTCTGGCCCTTCGCGCCGGGAATGCGATCGATGAAATTCTGCTCACCGCCGCGAGTCACCGCGTCCTTGTCGCCGAATGCGGTCAGCACCGGCCGGTCGAATTTTTCGAGGACTTCCCATGCGGCGCGGTTCTCGGCGACCGAAGCATGGTCGGGCGTCACCGGCACCAGCTTGGGGAATTGCCGCGCCCCTTCCTTGTAGCTCTCGTCGGGGAACGGCGCGTCATAGGCAGCGATTTCGGCCGGGCTGAGGTCGCGCGTCGTCCCGCCATTGACGATGAAGCCAACGGGGAATTGCGGGATATTCTGGCTGAGCGCGAGCCACGCGTCGAAGCCTTCGGACGACCCAGTCCCCACCGGCAACCCGGTGTTCGAGACAACCAGCCGCGCGAACCGGTCGGGGAACGCCGCGACCAGTCGCAACCCGATCAGCCCGCCCCAGTCCTGACAAAACAGGGTGATGTCGGCCAGATCGAGCGCGGTCAGCCAGTCGCTCATCCACGCGACATGGCGTTCGTAGGTATAGTCCTCGCGCGCCGCCAACTTGTCCGATTTGCCGAAGCCGATCAGGTCGGGCGCGATCACGCGATGGCCGCGCGCGACCAAAATCGGCACGAACTTGCGGTAGAGGTACGACCAGCTCGGTTCGCCGTGGAGCAGCAGCACCGGCGCGGCATCGCGCGGTCCTTCATCGATATAATGGATCCGCAATTCGGTCCCGTCGGCGTCGGTCACGGTCAGATAATGCGGCGCGAACGGATAATCGGCGAGGTCGGCAAAGCGATCCTCCGGCGTTCGCAGCACCTCCATCATCCATCTCCCCTGTCGCGATATATTGGCATTATCCGTGCCATAAGAGCGGCGTGCGGTCAACGCGGCGGGATCGGCCGGTCGCTGACCAAACGCACCCCGATGTGATCGGTCCCCAGCCCGCGTTCCTCGAACTGGCGCGCGGCGGGGCGGTAGCGCGCACAGTAATTGGCGGCGCACAGATACGACCCGCCCTTGATGATTCCCGACTCGCGGTTCTTGCCCGCAGTGTCGCTGGTCCATTCCCAGACATTGCCGATCATGTCGTACAGGCCATAGCCATTGGGTTTGAAGCACCCGACCGGCGCGCGCGTGCGATAGCCGTCAAGCGCGAGGTCGCGTTCGGGGAACACACCCTGATAATAATTGGCTTGCGGGGTGCCGCCCGAATCGACCGGTTCGGGCAGCGCCCTGGCGCCGCCCAACGCGGCATATTCCCATTCGGCCTCGGTCGGCAGGCGCTTGCCCGCCCAGCGCGCATAGGCTTCGGCGTCGGCATAGGCGATCTGCACCACCGGCTCCTGATCGTGTCCGGCGATCGACTCGGCGGGGCCGGAGGGGTGCCGCCACTGTGCACCGACAACCCAGCGCCACCAGTGCGGATCCTCGGGCGCGGGCGCGGCGAACACCGCCGAGCCGGGCTTGAGCAGTGCGGGCGGGGCGCCGGGGGTCGGCGGCGGGTTGCGCTCGGCGACGGTCCGGTAGCCGGTCGCCGTCACGAATCGCGCGAACTCGGCGTTGGTCAATTCGTGCGCGTCGATCCAGAAACCGCCAACCGTCACGCGCCGGGGCGGACCTTCTTCGGGGTAGCGCGGATCGTCGCCCATCGTGAAGCTGCCGCCGCGAACCTGTATCATCGGCGCGCTGGCGAGGCTGGCGCAGGTGCGATTGGGCTGCGTCGCCGCGCCCGGGGCGGCCGATTGGTCGGGGGAGCAGGCGCCAAGCGCCAGCGCGAAAGCAGCCAGGAAGGCTGGCGGACAGGAGCGGGCAGTGGTCCTCATCGGGACCGGCCGTAACCGGTACGAGCCGCGATTTCGACCCTCTTGCCGACGCAATAGCCCCCAAAACGAAATCAGACCGGAGGCGGTCGCCCGCTTCGGCCTGATCCCACGACCTCAAGAACATGTTCCTCGGTTGCAGGCACCGCTCTAGGCTGCGCACGATTCTCCGATAGCGCGGAAAACCCACCGCCGGGATTGTGCGGAATTCCGACGGTGGTTTTCGTTAACGGTCTCAGCGCGTTCGAACCGTCAGAATTTGGCGCCGAAGCGCACCCCGATCGTCTGCGGCTGGACCGGCACGATATAGGGCCGCTGACCGCAACTGCCGCACTCCTCAAACCGCGACAGCTGACCGCGCACATCGAAGGCATTGGCAAGGTAGAGTTCGAGGTTGAACTTGCCGAAATCCGCGCCAAGCGCGAAATCGGCCGTGGTGAAGGCGGGCAGTCGGCCCAGAATAGCCGCCTGCGCGACGCGAATGTCGGTCGATGCCGAACTTTGGTACGATACAACCGCCTGGCCATAGACCTTCGCCCCGCCGACCGGCACGGTGTAGCGCGCCGATCCGTTGAGCTTGAATTCCGGCGTGATCGGCAGTCGCGTTCCCTTGGGCGCGGCGATGAAATTGCCCCCGGGAGTCACGCAAGCATAGGTCGGATCATCGGCGGCGCACAGGTTCTGCGTGGTCTTGGCGTCGGTATACGACCCGGCGGCGGTCAGGCTGAGCGGACCCAGATTGAGGCTCGAATCGAACTCGGCCCCCCGGATACGCGCGTTCGGGCCGTTATGGATTTCGGTGAAGCTGTTCGCGCCGAGGAACGAGAATTGGAACTTGTCCCAATTCTGCTGGTACAGCGCGGCGTTGAAGCGGAATTTGCCGCCGAAGCCGGTAAATTTGCCGCCCAGTTCGAAGTTGGTCAGGTAATCGGCGGCGTAGGCGGCCACGTCGGCGCGACGGTTGATCCCGCCGGGACGGAAGCCCCGCGACACCGTGCCATAGAGCAACACGCCCGTGACCGGCTTCCAGCTGAGGTTGAAGCGATAGGTTACGCCCTCGCCCGACGCCTTGACCGGTGTCACGCCATAACCCGGCGAATAGACGCCGAGATTGGTGCACGGACCGCCCGCCACAGCCGGTGCGATCAAGGTCGTGTTCGCTTGCCCCGCCAGCTGCGCGTCGCGCAAGCGCACCCCGCTGGTGGTGAAGCAGCCGGCGACACCGGTCTTGGTCGAATAGGCGGCGTTGGGCGGCGGGCCACCGGTCAGCTGGTTGAAGGCGGGGTTACGCCCGAAGCCGAAGAACCCGATCAGATTATTGTCGTAGATGAAGGCGCGCCCACCGGCGGTGAAGGTCAGCGTCGGGGTGAGGTCGAAGCTCGCCTCGCCGAACATCGCATAATCCTTGTCGACGCGATGCTGCTGCGTCAGCCACAGCGTCCCCGGCGATCCGTTGACCGACAATAAGGGCGCGAGGTTGGCGACCTGATAATCCTGATGGATATCGTTCGACTGGCGCTGATAGAATAATCCGGCGACGATCCGGAATCGGTCGGTCGACGGTGACGCGACGCGGAATTCCTGGCTGAATTTCTTGAAATGATCGGTGCCGATCACCTTTTGGCGCGAATCGATCGTGTTGCCCGCGGCGTTCTGGAAATAGAGATAGCCGGCAATCCCGCCGACCGACGAATAGAGCGAGTCATACGCCTCGGCGTAATCGGTATAATCGCTCGACTGGTAATCCTTGCGGTCGAGATACGCGCCGGCATAGGTCAGGTCCCAATTGCCCAGCTTGCCCTCGATCGTCAGCCCCGCCTGAATGAAGCGATCGCGCCGGAATTCAGGGAAGAAATGCTGGACCTTCAGGTCGCCGAGCCGGGGATCGAACCCGTACGATCCGTGACTGCGGGTATCCTGGTACATCACGCTTGGCGTGACGGTCCAGTTGCTGTCGAGGTCGATCTTGAGCGCGGCGCGACCGCCCCACAATTCGGTATCGTTATAGTCCTTTTTCACGAAAGCCGCGTTGTTGACCGTGCCGGTATAGCCCGCCGCCAAGGGGGCGTCGGGCGTCGTCACGTTGAAGCTGCGCGTCCCCGCGACATTGTCGATATAGCCGGCGTCCTTCTGGTAGAAGCCGCTGACGCGCAGCGCCGCGAAGCTCGACAGCGGGAGGTTGATCATCCCCTCCGCCTTGCCGCCATAGCCGCCCTTGCTGACCTTGTTGCCCTCGATGTCGATCCGGCCATAGGTGCCCGACAGATCGGGCTTGTTGGTGATGATGCGGATCGTGCCGGCTTCGGACGAGGCACCGTACAGCGTGCCCTGCGGCCCCGACAGGCTTTCGATGCGGGCGATGTCATAGATGTGGACGTCGAGGTTGCCGCCGATCGTCGTCACCGGCTGTTCGTCGAGATAGACGCCGACCGACGGGAGCGAGCCCGAATGGTTGCCGTCGCCGCCCGATGCGACGCCGCGCATATAGATGACGTTGGTGCCCGGCGTCCCGCCCAGCGCCTGGAACGACACCGACGGCAGCGCCTGAACATAATCGGTGAAGTTCGAGATGTTGAGGTCGTCGAGCTTCTTGGTGGTCAGTGCCTGCACGCTGATCGGCACGTTCTGCAGGCTCTCCGACCGTTTGGTCGCGGTGATGACGATGTCGCCGGTGTCCGCCTGCGGCTCGGCCTGCGGCGCGGGCGCATCGGCGGGCGCGCTTTGCGCCAGCGCGGGCGTGACAACGAAGGCAGCGGAGGCGAGCAGCGTGGACAGGGCGGCGCGGCGGCTGAAGAGCGACATCGGAAAACCCCTGGATATTATGGTTGCGTGAGGGTGTTAGCAGCCGCAGCATTCGTCAAGCGGAGACGCGAAACCGTAACATTCTGCACGCCAAGCGTTGCGTTTGTGCAACGTCTTATTGTGCGAACCCCGGCGGTATGCCGGGATAGGCATCGAGCACATCGCCCAGCGCCGCCTTGAGCGGATCGAGATACGGCTCGAACGGTTTCCACGCCTCGGTCCCCTCGCGAAAGATCGGTTGGCGGACCTGCTCCGAACTCGCGGTACGCACCGCGCGCTCGGTTTCGTGAAAGGCGAGGCAGGCGGGTTCGAACTCGAGCCCGCACGCCGCGAGCAGGCTGCGCACTTCGCGTTCGGTATGCTCGACCATATTCTCGTAGATCACGCGGTGGACGCGGCCGGGCAGCGCCGCGTCGATATGCGCCATCAGCCGGACGTAATCGCGATAATAGCGGCCCATATCCTCGAGCGAGTAGCTGAACGCCTGTCCGCGCGCGAAATGCTGTTTGAAATTGGAGAAACAACATCCCAGCGGATGCCGCCGCGCGTCGATGATCCTGGCATTCGGCAGGATCAGGTGGATCAACGGCACATGAGCCCAATTGTTGGGGAGCTTGTCGATGAAGAAGGGCCGGTCGGTGCGGCGCTGAATCCGCGTGCGCTCGAGATATTCCTCACCCAGCGCGCGGAGTTTTTCGTGCGTGAAGTGACCCACGCCCTCGGGATAAGCGGGATCGCGACGCGCAAGCGCGGGGATATCGGGCAGTTCGGTCGTCCCCTCGACCCGCGAATGGCTGGCAAGGATCTGTTCGATCAGCGTCGATCCCGCGCGCGGCATGCCGAGAATGAAGATCGGATCGGGCGCGCCGCAGCCGAGGCCCGCGCCCGCCGCGAAGAAATCGCGCGAGTATAGCGTGATGCTGCGATCGACGAACCGCTCGGTCTCGTCGGCATCGTAAACCTGTTTGGTCTTCCGCAGCGCATTGCCGGCCGCATAATGCGCAAACGCTTCGTCGGCCCGTTTGCGATCCTCGAACGCCTTGCCCAGCGCAAAATCGAGGTGGAAGCGATCCTCGTCCGAAATCGCGCCGTCGGTCAGCGCCGCCTCCATCGCCGCAATGTCGGCATCGTCGAATTTGACCGTCTTGAGGTTGGCCAGACTCCACCATGCCTCGCCCAGCGCCGGGAGCAGCTCGATCGCGCGGCGATACGCGTCGATCCCCTCCTGCTGGCGCCCGACCGTCTTCAGCATATGCCCGTAGCTCATCCACACGCGCGGCTGGTTGGGTGCATCCCTCAGCACGCGATCGTACAGCGCGATCGCTTCGTCGAAATCGCCGAGCCGCCCGAACGCCGCCGCCTGCAAATTGGCGTGGCCGGGATTGTCGGGATCTTCGGCAACAACCCGATCGAGTTCCTCGATCGCCTCGCTCGGGCGGTTGAGCCGGTAGAGCACCAGCGCGAGATTGGCGCGCGCGGCGGTAAAGGCCGGGGACAGTTCGATCGCGCGGCGCAGCAACCCTTCGGCATCCTTGTATCGCCCGATCCGCCCCGCCAGTTCGGCGAGCATCCGGATCGCCGCGACGTCGAACGGATCGTCTTTGAGGTGCGCTTTCAGAAGCGGCTCGGCAACGTGCAGCGCATTGTCGTGCAGCGCGAGCGCGGCGTCGACCAGACGAGGGTGATAACGGGTAGAGGCGAGCTGCATGCGATGACGTGTAGCGCCGAATCGCCCCCTTCGTCACCCCGGCCGAAGTGCCGGGGTCCGCTTAACCGCGACGGCAGAATCAGAACTTCCTGTCCTGCCATTGCCGCGCGGCAGACCCCGGCACTTCGGCCGGGGTGACGGGAGGGAAAAATCGTGGTTCATTCCGCGCAAGGGGGACGCGCGCATGGAGTCAGTCGACAAGCGGCCATTCGGGTTGTGGACCGCCACCGCGCTTGTCGTCGGCGGGATGATCGGGTCCGGCATCTTCACTCTCCCCGCGCAGCTCGCGCCGTTTGGCTGGACCGGACTCGCAGCATGGATCGCGTGCGCCGCCGGGGCGATGTTGATCGCGGTCGTGCTCGCACGGCTGGCGGCGACGATGCCCGAAGCGAGCGGCGTGGTCGCAATCTGCGCGGATGCGCTGGGACCGCTCCCCGGCATGCTGATCGGCTGGGCTTATTGGGTCGGGGTGTGGAGCGCCAATGCCTATATCGCGCTGACCGCGGTGCGGTATCTCGGTACGTTCTGGCCGCCGCTGACCGCGACGCCGCTGTCCGCCGCGCTTGGCGCGGTCGCGCTGATCTGGCTGATTACCGCGCTCAACCTGCGCGGTGCGAAGGCCGCCGGGCGATTTCAGGTCGTCACCACCGCGCTCAAGATCCTGCCGCTGGTCGCGGTCGTGGTGATCGTCGCGGGCTTCGCGCTCGCCGGGGGTGGGCAGTTTCGCCAGGCGCCGCACGCCCCGTTTGCCTGGAATCAGCTGACCCCGGCGGTGACCTTTGCGTTCTTTGCGCTGGTCGGCTTCGAAAGCGCCAGCATCGCCGCCGAGCGCGTCCAGGATCCCGCGCGCAACGTCGTCCGCGCGACGATCGCGGGGCTGGCGCTGACTGCGATCCTCTATGTCATCGTGTGCACCGGCATTGTCTTCGCGCTGCCGGAGAAGACCGCCGCAGAGGCAGCGGCGCCGATGGCATTGTTCGTCGCGACTTTCTGGGGCCCCTCGGCCGGGCTGGCGATCGCCGGGTTCGCGGTGATCGCGACGGTCGGCTGCCTCAACGGCTGGATATTGCTTCAGGGCGAATTGCCGCTGGGGATGAGCCGTGCGGGGGTGCTGCCGCGCTGGGTCGGCACGACCAACGACCGCGATGTCCCGGTCGGTGCGCTGGTAATGTCGAGCGTGCTCGCCTCGGTGCTGATCCTGAGCAGCGCGTCCAAATCGACCGGCGCGCTGTACAATTTCATCCTGCTGCTGACGACGGCGGCGACCTTATGGATCTATATCGGCGCATGCCTGTCGGCGCTCAAGCTGGGCATCGCGCGCGCGCCGGCGCTGCTCGGCCTCGGCTTTGCGCTATGGGCCCTGTGGGGATCGGGGATCGCGGCGGGCGGGCTGAGCATCGCGCTGATTCTCGCCGCGATCCCGCTCTACGTCCTCGCCCGCCGCGCGACGCTAGCCGAACAGCCGGCCTAGCACGCTGCGGTCCTTCAATATCTCGTGCGCCGCATTATGCCCCGGCGCGCCGGTCACCCCGCCGCCGGGATGCGTCCCCGCGCCGCACATATAGAGTCCCTTGATCGGCGAGCGGTAGTCGCCGTGGCCGAGCACGGGGCGCGCCGCCCATAATTGATCGAGGCTCATATGCCCGTGCATGATGTCGCCGCCGATCAGCCCGAACTTGCGTTCGAGGTCGAGCGGCGAATGGATTTGCGTGGCGATGATCGAGCCGCGGAAATTGGGCGCATGTTCGGTTACCGTGTCGATGATCAGCTCCGCCGCGGCCTCGCGCTCATCGTCCCATGATCGTCCGTCGGGCAGCACCGGCGCGAATTGCTGGCAGAACAACGACGCGATGTGCATCCCCGGCGGGGCGAGGCTGTCGTCGACGCTGGTCGGGAGCTTCATCTCGACGATCGGTTTTTTCGACCAGCCGAACGCCTTCGCGTCGGTGAAGGCGCGGTCCATATAATCGAGCGTCGGCGAAATGATGATCCCGCAGGTATGGTGCTCGGCTTTCTCCTTGCCCGGGAGCACGGTGAAATCGGGCAGTTCGGAGAGCGCGACGTTCATCCGGAAGGTGCCCGAGCCGGCCTTGAAGCGATCCATCCGGTGCGCGAATTCGGGCGGCAGGTCGCTGCGGTCGACCAGCTGGCGGAAGAGCAGCGCCGGTCCCGCGTTCGACGCGACGATGCTGGCCGCGATCTCCTCGCCGCTCTCCAGCACCACGCCCGCGACCTTGCCCCCGTCGACCAGCACCTTCTCGACCGGCGCTTCGAGGCTGATCTCGACCCCGGCTTCCTCGCACGCTTCGGCCATGCAGCGCGTGATCGCGCCCATCCCGCCGACCGAATGGCCCCACATGCCCTTCTTGCCGTTGATCTCGCCGAAGACGTGATGGAGCAGCACGTACGCGCTGCCCGGCGTGTCGGGGCTGGCATAATTGCCGACCACCGCGTCGAACCCGAACGCCGCCTTGATATGCTCGTCCTCGTACCAGCCATCGAGGAAGTCACGCGCCGATTTGACGAACAGATCCATCGTGTCGCGCTGCGCCTCAAGGCTCATCCCCGCGAGCTTGCGCCCCTGCGACGCGACGGCGAGCAACGCCTTGATCCCGCCCCCGGCATTGGGCGGGGTTTTGAGCGCCATGTCGCGCAACACGTCGGCGACCTTTTCGAGCGCCTCCTCGTATCGGGGGAAGGTGTCGGCATCCTTCTGCGAATAGCGCGCGAACTCCGCCCGCGTGCGCGCCTCGCCGCCGCCGAGCTTGAGGTAGCCGTTCTCGTTGGGGAAGAAATTGCTGATCGTCCGCTCGATGATCCGCCAGCCGCGCTCGTGCAGCTTCATGTCCCTGATCACCTTTGGGCGTAGCAGGCTGACCGTGTAGCTCGCGGTCGAATTGCGGAAGCCGGGATGGAATTCTTCCGTGACCGCCGCGCCCCCGACGATGTGGCGGCGTTCGAGCACGCGGACCTTGAGCCCGGCGCGGGCGAGGTAGAAGGCGCAGACCAGCCCGTTATGCCCCCCGCCGATGATCAGTGCGTCGTATTTCTTGGTCATTTCTTCTTCCTAAAACCCTCTCCCTTTGGGAGAGGGTTGGGTGAGGGTGACCTGATGCCGCCCTCGCCATTCACCCTCACCTTCCCACCGCTTCGCGGCGGGCCCCTTCCTCTCCCAAAGGGAGAGGAGTTTAGGTACTTCGCACCCGCTTTGACCACCCCGGTGCCGGCGCGCGATGCAGCCGCGCCTCCAGAATCCGCTCGCGAATCTTGCGCGCGAAACTGCGCAAACACACTTCGCTCGACCCGATCGGGCCCGCCGCATAGCTCTTGCTCGCCATGCCCTGCTGGACGCGCTCGATCAGCCACGTGTCCTCGGCATTGACCACGCGGTTGATCCGCCAATTGGCGTAGCGCACCAGCTTCATCTCGCGGCGATCGTCGGGGAGCGCAAAGCACATCTCGCGCAGCACGCTCGTCGTCGCGGTCAGCGGCAGCCACTGCATGAAATCGATCTGGTCGGCGTAGATGTCGAACGCCATGTTGGGCCACAGCTTGTAATAGAGCCACAGCCGCTGATTGGCCTCGGGCAGATGATCGACGCGCGGCAGATGCGTCTGGTAGAAGCGCTCCCACACATTGTCGGAGGGGCGATCGACGATCCCGCCCGACATCTTGTCGACCCATGGCTGCGCCTCGATCGCATAGCTCTTGCCGAACAGCCGGGTCAGCCCGTCATGCGCGACCGGGATGTGCAGATTGTCCGAATAATTGTCCCCGACATTCTTCCAGTTGACCGCGCGCTCACGCAACCGGACCGGACTGATCGTGCGCATCTCTTCGAAGCGGTACGGCGCGATTTCGTGATCGTATGGCGCCATCATCGTGGCGACCGACGGCCCGCCATCGTCCTCCAGCCGGACGAACACGAACCCACGCCAGATCTCGACATCGACCGGCGCCAGACCATTCTCCTCCAGCTTCAGCGCCGGGTAATCGCCCTTCATCGGCACGCCCGACAGGCGCCCGTCGGTCTCATAGACCCAGGCATGGTACGGGCAGACCAATTTCTTCGCGCAACCGCTCGGCCCCTCGACCAACCGCATCGCGCGGTGGCGGCAGACATTGGCGAAGGCGCGCACAACGCCATCCTGCCCGCGCACCGCGATCACGCTTTCGCCGCAATAGTCGATCGTGTGGAAGTCGCCGGGATTGGCGATATCGCTGACATGACACACGATCTGCCACGACGGCCGCAGCACCCGCGCGCTCTCGACCTCGAGGAATTCGGGATCGGTGTAGAGCCAGCCGGGCAAGCTCCAGTCGGCGTCGGGATCGGGCGCGTCGAGCGCTGAAAGACGATGCGCCACGGGCGGAACTCCGGTTGCTTGTTGTACGATCGTATAATAAGCTTGCGCGCAACACAACCGCCGTCATGCCGGGCTTGTCCCGGCATCCGCCGTGCCCCAACGGCGGCGGCCCGAAACGGAGACGCAGACCCCGGCACAAGGCCGGGGTGACGGATAGCATGACCAAACCCGCTTTCTCCCGCGCCGAACCCGATGCGCGGCGCCAGTCGCTGATCGAGGCGACCGCGCGCGTGCTGGCGCGCGACGGCGCAACCGGCGCGGCGGTGCGGCCGATCGCGGTCGAGGCGGGCGTGTCGCCGGGGCTGATCAATCACTATTTCGCGGGGATCGACACGCTGATCGCCGCGACCTATTCGATGGTCGGTGCGCGCGTGACCGCCGCGCTGGCGGATGCCGTGGCACAGGCGGGCCCCGAACCGCGCGCGCGCCTGACCGCCTATGTCACTGCCAGCTTCGCCCCGCCGATCGCCGACCGCGCGCTGCTCGCGACCTGGGTGGCGTTCTGGAGCCTGACCACCAAGCCGCCGATTGCCGAGCGCCACGATGCGATCTACGCCGACTATCGCCGCGATCTCGAAGCGCTGCTGGCCGATTGCAGCATCGCGCCCGCCGAGCGCCGCCTCACCGCGATCGCCATCGCGGCACTGGTCGACGGGCTATGGCTCGAACTGTGCCTGTCGCCCGACAGCTTTACCCCGCAGGAAGCGCGCGGCCTCGCCGAACGGCAGATCGAATCGTATTTTCCGCAAGACTGACGATCGCCACCGCTGCGCTTCCCCGGCGTAGGCCGCGGCCCAGTTGCAGGCAGGTCAGAATTGGGGCGAGACGCTCACCTACCAAGCGCTCGATGCTGGCCCCCGGCCTTCGCCGGGGAAGCGCTCAGGAGGCAAATCGCCCCGCTATTTAGCCAAATCGCCAAACAACGACAAATAATAGGTAACCCCTGGCGCGATGTTCATGACGGGCGTGCGTTCGTTAAGGCCGTGGCTGAAATCGTCCGATTCCTTGAGGAAGGTCGGGCTGGCGCCATAGCAGGGCGTGTTGTGATAGCGGAACCACATGCAATCGCTCGCGCCCGACGACTGGCTGGGGAAGATCGGCACGCCGCGATAGATTCCGTTCATCGCCTTGGTGATCGCGGCGATGAAATCGGCACGCATCGGCGAGGCGTCGTTGGGCACCGATCCTTCGGTCACGTCCTTGAACGTGACCTTCGGGTCGCCGACCACCTTTTGCAGTTCGGCCATGATGTCGGCGGGCTTGTGCCCGGGGAAAATCCGGCAGTTGATGTTCGCGGTCGCTTTTTGCGGCAGCGCGTTGAGCGCGTGCCCGCCGCTCACCATCGTCGCAACGCAGGTGGTGCCGATCCGCCCCACGGTGCTCGGATTGGCGACCAGCGTGGCGATCGCCTTTTCGTCCGTAGGATCGGCGACGAACGCTTTGAGCGCGGCCCCGATCTCCGGCTCCTCGTACGGCGCGGCCTTGCTCAGCGCTTCGCGCGTCAACGGGCTGAGTTCGGGCTTGAAGCGGTATGCGCCGATCTTCGCCAGCGCCTGCGACAGTTCGACGATCGCGTTGACCGGGCGCGGTGCGGAGGAATGCCCGCCGGGGTTGGTCACGGTCAGCTCGAAATCGGCATAGGTCTTTTCGGCGCCCTGCCACGTCCAATATTCGGGCTTGCCGGTCTTTTCGTCGAGCACCCCGCCGCCGCCGTCGATGTTGAGCACCAGGTCGGCGCCCTTCAAGCGCTCGGCGATCAGCGCCGAGGTCTTCATCCGCGTTTCCTCGTCGCCCGAAAATTCGATGACGACGCTGCGTTTGGGCTTGTAGCCCGACCGGCGCAGCTCGTTCAGCGCGGCGATCGCGATCGTCCCGTCGAGCTTCATGTCGGTCGCGCCGCGACCGTAGAGATAGCCGTTCTCGACGATCGCGGTGAACGGATCGCGCTCCCAGTCGGACGGTTTGGCCTCGACCACGTCCATATGCCCCGAAATCACCAGCGGCTTGAGGCTGGGATCGCTGCCCGGCCAGGTGCCGATCAGATAGGCGGTGCCGTCGACCGGCACGATCTCCACATCCTTGTCGGCGAACCCGCCCGCGACCAAAGCCGCCTTGTACAAGGCGGCGACGTCGGGAGTCTTGTTGTCCGGCCCGTCGACCGAACGCAGCGCGATTGCCTTTTTGGCGAGATCGAGCGCTTCGGCATCGGCTCGCGGATGCCCGATCTGTTTGGTCGAGGCCGGCATCGCCAGCGTCATCGAGAGTGTTGCCGCGGCAACCAGCCAGCTCGTTTTGTTCATGTCCGACCCTTTCGCGCGTGTTTGCCGCAGTCTTCCGCGATCGGCGCGCGGGGGGCAAGGGTCGAGATGAACGTGCTCCTGCGAAAGCAGGAGCCCAGGGCCGCAAAGCCAATCCCGTGAGACTCTGGGTTCCTTCTTTCGCAGGAACACGGAGGTCAATCGGTCGTCAGATCGCGCAGGCAGGCAATCAGCGTGCGGCGGGCGAGCACGATCTTGAAGTCGTTATGCCCCTGCCCCCTGGCATCGCGCAGCAGCGCATCGGCGGCGGCTTCGAACGCGGCGGTCCCCGCCGGCTGGCCAACCAGCGCCGCCTCCGCTTCGTGGCTGCGCCACGGCATCGGCGCGAGCCCGCCGAACGCGAGCCGGGCGGACGTGATCGTGCCGTCCTCGACCGCGACCACCGCCGCGACCGACACCAATGCGAAAGCGTACGACGCGCGGTCGCGCACCTTGCGGTAGAGCTGGCGCCCCGGCGGCGGCGCGGGCAGCTCGATCGCGGTAATCAGTTCGCCCGGGCGGAGCACCGTCTCGATCTCGGGCGTATCGCCGGGCAAGAGGTACAGATCGCCGAGCGCGATCCGCCGACCCTCGCCCCCGGCAATTGCGGTCACCACCACCGCGTCGAGCGCGCGCAACGCGACCGCCATGTCGGAGGGATGAGTCGCGATGCAGCGGGCCGAACCGCCGAGCACCGCGTGGATCCGGTTGAACCCGCCGATCGCCGCGCACCCGCTGCCGGGATCGCGCTTGTTGCACGGCGATGCGGTGTCGTAGAAAAAGTAGCAGCGCGTGCGCTGGAGCAGATTGCCGCCAGCGCTCGCCTTGTTGCGCAACTGCGCCGACGCTCCCGCCAGCAAGGCACGGGCCAATACGGGGTAACGCGACCGGATCAGCGGATGCGCCGCAAGATCGGCATTGGGCACCAACGCGCCGATCCGCACGCCGCCATCGGCAAGCTCTTCGACTTCGGCCAGATCGAGCCGACCGATATCGACCAGCCGCCCGGGCGTTTCGACCTGAAGCTTCATCAGGTCGATCAGATTGGTCCCGCCCGCAATGAAGCGGGCACCCGCCGCGCCCGCGCTCAGCGCGGCGTCGAGACTTTCGGCGCGGGCATAACCGAACGGCTTCATGCGTCGGCCTTCGCAACATCGAGGATCGCGTCGACGATTGTCGGATAGGCCGAGCAGCGACAGATATTGCCGCTCATCCGCTCGCGCACTTCGCCGGCGTCGAGCGCCACATCGTCCAGGTCGCCGCTGACATGGCTGGCCCAGCCCTTTGCCACTTCGTCGAGCATCCCCGCCGCCGAACAAATCTGGCCCGGCGTGCAATAGCCGCACTGGAACCCGTCATGCGCGACGAACGCGGCCTGCAACGGATGCAGGTCGCCGGGCGTACCCAGCCCCTCGATCGTGGTGACCGTATCGCCCGCGTGCATCACCGCGAGGCTCAGGCAAGAATTGATTCGCCGCCCGTCGACCAGCACCGTACACGCGCCGCACTGGCCGTGATCGCAGCCCTTTTTGGCACCGGTCAGGCCGAAATGTTCGCGCAACAGATCCAGCAGCGTGGTGCGAACATCGACCTCGACATCGTGTTGCGCGCCATTAATCGTCAAACGCATACCTGCTCCCGTGGCGCGGAATATGCTCGTTACGGGCACATTCTTGCGACAAATGTATTCTAGTGCCTCCCAACGCCCCATACCAGTACCGGAGTTCCAATGCGCCGTTCGTTGAGTCTTGCTATTCTGCTGTCGAGCGCCGCGCCGGGGGTCCTGCACGCGCAGACCGCGCCCGGTCCGACGCCCCGCCCCGCCCCAGCGGCCCCGCAGACCGACGCAAACAGCGACGAACCCGACATCATCATCACGGGCACGCGCAACCTGCCCGGATCGGTGATCGGCGACATCCCGCCCGAGGTCCAGCTCGGCCCGGCGGACATCCGGTCGTACGGCGTCAGCAGCGTCTCCGATTTGCTCACCGAGCTCGCGCCGCAGACCGGCAGCGGGCGCGGATCGGGCGGACCGCCCGTCGTGCTGCTCAACGGCAAACGCATTTCGAGCTTTGCCGAAATTCGCGACCTGCCGACCGAAGCGATCGCGCGCGTCGACATCCTGCCCGAGGAAGTCGCGCTCAAATACGGCTACAAGGCCGACCAGAAGGTCGTGAACATCGTGCTGCGCCGCCGCTTCCGCTCGCTCGCGACCGAGGCCGGCGATCGCATCGCGACCGAGGGCGGGCGCAACACGCCGAACGCCACGCTCGATATCCTCAACATCAACCGCGACAGCCGGCTGAGCATTCACACCGGCTACACGCAATCGTCGGCTTTGCTCGAAAGCGAGCGCGATATTCTGCCGCCCGCCGCCGGGCTGCCCGACGCGCGGGATTTCCGCACGCTGCAGCCCTTCTCGCGCAAGCTCGATCTGGGCGTCGTGCTGGCGCGGCCGATCGGCAAGGTCACGACGACGCTCAACGGCACGGTCAGCTATGCCGATTCGACCGGCCTCCAGGGGCTGCGCGATCCGAACGCGCTGTCGCCGCTGACTCAGCGCAACACGTCGCTGACCTATCATTTCGGCGGCACCGCCAACGGCGATATCGGCACGTGGCGCTGGTCGCTGACCAGCAATTACGACCGCGTCGATACCAAGATTTTGACCGATGTCGGCCCGGGTACGCCCGGTAACGTGCCCGACTCCAACCGCGGTTTTTCGACCTCCAACAGCGGCGGGGTCGACGCCCTGTTCACCGGCGCGCTGCTCAAGCTGCCGGCCGGCGACGTCCGGACCAGCGTCCGCATCGGCGGGTCGCTGTCGGGGCTCGACAGCCGGTCGTACCGCTTCGGCGTCGCGCAGCGCGGAACCATCACGCGCAACGTCGCCAACGGTCAGGTCAATATCGACGTGCCGATCGCCAGCAAGTCGAAGGACGTGCTGGCGTTCCTCGGCGACCTGTCGGTCAACGGCAATGTCGCGCTCGACAGCGTGTCCGACTTCGGCACGCTCAAGACGATCGGCTACGGCGCCAACTGGTCGCCGCTGACCGGCGTGCGCGTGATCGCGTCGGTGACCAATGAGGACGATGCGCCCGCGGCAAGCCAGCTCGGCGGGCCGGCGATCGTCACCCCCAACGTCCGCATCTTCGACTTCACCACCGGCCAGACCGTCAGCGTGTCGCGCACCACAGGCGGCAATCCGTTTCTGCTCGCCGACAGCAAGAACACGTTCAAGCTCGGGCTGACGCTCAAGCCGTTCGAGAAGACCGATTTCACGCTGACCGCCAGCTATGTCAAAGCGACCGTGCGCAACGCGACCGCCAACTTCCCCGCGGCGACCGCGCAAATCGAAGCGGCGTTCCCCAGCCGGTTCACGCGGGACGGTTCGGGGGCGCTGACCGCGATCGACGCCCGGCCGGTCAATTTCGCCCGCACCGAGCGGTCCGAACTGCGTTGGGGGTTCAATTTCTCCACGCCGCTCAAATCGAAACTCCAGAAACAGATCGAGGCGTTCCGCGCGGGCAAGGGTCCCAACCCGTTCCCCGCTCTGGCCGGCTTACGCAATCTGGCCAATCAGCCGAGCATCTTTGGCGGTACGCTCGCGCAGGGTTTTGGCGGCGGGCAGCGCGGGCAAGGCGCGCCGGCCACCCCGCCGGCGGGCACGCCTCCGCCCGCTCCAGCGGATGGAGCACCGCCGCCTAACGCTGCTGCGGGCGGCCCCGGCGGCCCCGGCGCGGGGGGTCCGGGCGGCGGCGGCTTCCGTGGGGGCGGCGGCGGTGGCCGCGGTGGCTTTGGCGGCGGCCCGGGCGGTGGCGGCGGGCGGCTGCAATTCGCTTTCTATCACACCTGGCACTTCACCGACCGGGTCGAGATCGCGCCGGGCGTGCCCGTGATCGACCTGTTGAACGGCGGCGCGATCGGTTCGGGCGGTCAGTCGCGGCATGAAGTCGAAGGGCAGGCCGGATATACCAATAACGGGCTGGGCGCGCGGCTGTCGGTCAATTGGCAGAGCGGCACGCGCGTCATCGGGGGCACCGCGGGCGCGCCGACCACGCTTAACTTTTCGAGCCTCGCGACCGCCAATTTGCGGCTGTTCTTCGACCCGAGTTCGCGTCCCGATCTGATTCTGAAGCATAAGTGGCTGATCGGCATGCGGTTCGTCGTGAGCGTCGACAATCTCTTCGATTCGCGCCAGCGCGTGCGCGATGCAGCGGGGCTGACGCCGGTCAGCTACCAGCCGGACTATCTGGATCCGCTCGGACGGACGGTGCGGGTGGGTATCAGGAAGCTATTCTTCTGACCTCGTGTTCCTGCGAACGCAGGAACCCAGAGCCAAAAGCGGCCGCTTGTGATCCTGGACTCCTGCTTTCGCAGGAGAATGGGAAATTAGAGCCCGATTTTCTTCTCCAGCCAGCGCGCCGCGACGTCGGGACTGACCTTCCCCGCGTCGCGGTCGACCATGTAATTGGCTTCGCGCATCGCCTCGACCGGGACGTTCCCGATCAGCGGCTTCAGCGCCGCGATCATCCGCGCGTCCTTTGCCATCCGCGGAGAGAGCGTCAGGATCGCGTCGTAATTGGGGATCGCGTGCCTGGGATCGCTCAGCACGACGAGCTTGTCCGCCGCGATCCGCCCGTCGGACGAGAAGGCCGAAATGACATCGGCCTGCCCGCTTTGCAGCGCGCGGTACATAAAGGTCGGGTTGTACGCGTTGGCGGCGCCGAAGCGGATCGGATAGGCGGCGCGGATCGCCTTCCATTCGGGCCGTTCGAGGAATTCGAGGTCGGCGCCGAACTTCAGCTCGCCCGCTTTGGCCGCCAGATCGTCGAGGCTGACGATCCCCAGCCGCCGGGCCGTGTCGCGCCGCATTGCGAAAGCATAAGCATTTTCGAACCCCATCCGCCCGAGCAGCTTCAACCCTTGCTTGCCCTGCCACGCGCCGATCGCCGCGACCATCGCGTCGCGCGGTGGCGTGTCGCTGCGCTTCATCTCGTTGGTCCAGATCGTGCCGGTATAGTCGACCGCGACATCGACATCGTTCGAGGTCAAAGCGGCGAACAGCACGCCCGACCCGAGTCCCTCTTTATACTGCACGCGGTACCCCGCCGCCTCCAGCCGGTGCCCGATCAGCCTTGCCAGGATATATTGCTCTGAAAAGCCCTTCGCGCCGATCACCACAGTGCGTTGGCCCGGCAGCAGCGGCCTGAGCATCGGCGCGAGTGCCAGCGCGACGCCGGCGAGCAAGACCCCGAGTGCGATCCACACCCGCATGCGTTTGCGCCTGGCAATGCCGTGTTCGATCACCCCGAGCAGCGCATCGACCGCCAGCGCGAGGCCTGCCGCCGCGAAACAGCCCGCCAGCACCAGCGCCCAGTTCTGCGTCTGCAGTCCGGCGAAGATCATGTCGCCGAGACTCGGCTGCCCCACCGTGGTCGACAGCGTCGCCGCGCCGATCGTCCACACCGCCGCGGTGCGGATTCCCGCCATCAGCACCGGCGCGACCAGCGGCGCTTCGACCAGCCGCAATTTCTGCATCGGCGTCATGCCCACGCCATCGGCGGCCTCGATCACCGCCGGATCGATCCCGGCGAGCCCGGTCACGCCGTTCCTGAGGATCGGGAGCAAAGCGTAGAGCGTCAGCGCGAGCAGCGACGGCAGGAAGCCGAGCGCCGGAATCCCCCCGCCGACCAGCGTCGAAAGCGACAAGAGCAACGGGTAGAACAACGCCAGCAGCGCAAGGCTGGGGATCGTCTGGACCAGACTGGCAAAGCCGAGCGCGATCCGCCCGACCAGCGGCACCCGCGCGGACCACACCGCCAGCGGCAGACTGAGCAGGATGCCGAGCACCAGCGCGCTCATCGCGAGCAACAGATGTTGCGCGAGCAGATCGGGCACGCGGGACAGCGCTTCGAGGAAGTCGGTCATAAATCCTCCCCGAGCTTGCTCGGGGAGGGGGACCATTTGCACAGCAAATGGGGGAGCGGCGCGAGCGCAGCGAGCATGGCGCTGGTCCCGCCGCCGCGCGGCTGGCAATCATGCCCCTCCGTCAGCGCTGCGCGCTGCCACCTCCCCGAGACAAGCTCGGGGAGGATTGGAAAAACGCTCCTCACGCCCCCGCCTCCAACGCACTCAACCGCCGCATCTGCGCGCGCGGCACCGCGACCAGCGCCTGCGCATGTGCACCACCCTCGCCGGCCAGCAACGCCCGCGGCACCGAGTCGGCGACGATCCTGCCTTTATCCATCACCAGCACCCGATCGGCGAGCAGCAGCGCTTCGGCCATGTCGTGCGTGACCATGATCGTGGTCAGCCCGAGCCGGTCGTGCAGCGCGCGGATCGCGCCGCCCAACTGATCGCGCGTCACCGGATCGAGCGCGCCGAACGGTTCGTCCATGAGCAGCAGTTTAGGCGCGGTCGCCAAGGCGCGTGCCACCCCGACGCGCTGGCGCTGCCCGCCCGACAATTGATCGGGCATCCGCGTGGCGAACTCTGGCGGGAGGTCGACCAAAGCGAGCAATTCGGCGATTCGCGCCGCGGGCCGCGTCTCGCCTTCAAGCCTGAGCCCGATCGCGACATTCTCCGCCACGCTCAGATGCGGGAACAGCCCGATATTCTGAAACACATAGCCGATCCGCCGCCGCAGCCGGAACGGGTCGTCCGCAGTCACGTCCGCGCCATCGATCGCGATGCTGCCCGATGTCGGCTCGATCAGCCGGTTGATCGTCTTGAGCAAGGTCGATTTGCCCGACCCCGAGCTGCCGACCAGCGCGACGAAGCTGCCCCCGGCGATGTCGAGCGACACGTCGGCGATGGCGACAGTGCCGCCGTAGGTTTTTGTTACCTCATGGAGCGTGACGGAGGGGCCGGTGCCGGTCATCCACGGATAGTGGTGGAGCGGAGGGAGTGCGTCAAACTCCTCCGTCCGTCACCCCGGCCCTTCGACGCCGCCTGCGGCGTCGCTCAGGACAGGCTTGTGCCGGGGTCTGCCGTGTCGCAAACAACAAGCGAGCGGCCCTTGCGGCGCAGTGGACCCCGGCACAAGGCCGGGGTGACGAAATGGAACGGGGGGATCGTGACCAAAGCAATCTTCATTACCGGCGGCGGCTCGGGCATCGGCCGCGCCACCGCGCAACGCTTCGCGCGCGATGGCTGGCGCATCGGGCTGGCCGATGTCAGCGCCAGTGGCTTGCGCGACACCGCCGCTTTGCTCCCCGCCGGGATGGCCGAAACCTACGTCATGGACGTGCGCGACCGCGAGGCGTGGGTGTCGTCGCTCAACGATTTCACCAACAAGACCGGGCGGCTCGACGTACTGTTCAACAATGCCGGGATCGGGTCGGGCGGCCCGATCGCGACGATGAGCTTCGAGGACATGGACCGGGTCGTCGCGATCAATCTGGGCGGCGTGCTCAACGGCGCGAAGATCGGCTATTCCTACCTCAAGGCCACGCCCGGATCGTGCCTGCTCAACACTGCCTCGGCCTCGGCGATCTATGGCTCGTCCGGCCTGTCGGTCTATTCGGCGACCAAGTTCGGGGTACGCTCGCTGACCGAAGCGCTCGACGGCGAATGGTATGGCGACGGGATCAAGGTGCGCGATCTGGTCCCCGCCTTCATCGACACCCCGCTGCTGCAAGCCCCGGCGGGCGGCAGCAATCGCTCGGTGCGCGACGTCGTCACCAACGCCGGAATGGAATTGAGCAGCGCCGAGGACGTCGCCAACGCCGCGTGGGACGCGGTGCATGGCGATGCCGTGCACACCTATGTCGGCAAGACCGCGTTCCGGTTGAAATTCGCGGCGAAGTGGATGCCGGGGAGTCTGCGCAAGCAGATGCGGCGCGGAGTCGTGGGGGAGTAAATCCTCCCCGAGCTCGCTCGGGGAGGGGGACCATTTGCGCAGCAAATGGTGGAGGGGCGCGAGCGAAGCGAGTGTGCCGCCGTCCTCGCGGTCACGCCGCTGCGGCCCCTCCACCACCGACCTGCGGTCGGCGGTCCCCCTCCCCAAGACAAGCTTGGGGAGGATTTTAATCCACCAGCGCGTCCATCGCCTCGGCCATCGCGACATCCCGCACCGACAGTCCGCCCGCATCGTGCGTCGTCAGCAGCACATCGACCCGGTTCCACACATTGGTCCATTCGGGATGATGATCGTTCTTCTCCGCGATCAGCGCGACGCGCGTCATGAACGCGAACGCTTCGCTGAAATCGCCGAAGGTGAAGGTGCGCGTGATCGCGTCGCGCGCATCGTCATAATCCCATTCGTCGAGCGCATCGAGCGCGTCGGCGCGGTCCTGGTCGCTCAATGGCTCGATCATGCTCGCTCTCCCTCGCTTGCCGCGTATCGTCCTGCCGGACTATGCCCAAGCCCATGAGCGGGCAAGAGCCACGCGCGCCGAGCGCGCAACAGATCGAGACCATCGCACGCGCGACGATGGCGTCGCTGCCGCCCGATTTCGCCGCGCATCTCGGCGACGTGGTGCTGATCGTCGAGGATTTCGCCGACGACGAAACGCTCGATGCGCTGGGGATCGAGGACCCGTTCGAGCTGACCGGCGTGTATCACGGCCGCCCGGTCGGCGAGAAATCGTCGATGGACTCAGGGGCGCTGCCCGACCGCATCCACCTCTATCGCCGCGCGATCCTCGACGAATGGGTCGAAGGCGGGGAGGCGTTGGACGTGCTCGTGCGGCATATCGTGATCCACGAAGTCGGGCATCATTTCGGCTTGAGCGACGACGATATGCACCGGCTGGAGGAGGAATGAGCCTGCTCGCTCTCCACGACGTCACCTGCGCGCGCGGCGGGCGCGTGCTGTTCGAAAGCCTGACGTTCGCGCTGGCGGCGGGCAGCGCGGTGCTGGTGACGGGGCCGAACGGCGTAGGCAAATCGAGCCTGATCCGGGTTGCCGCAGGGTTGCTGGCACCGGCTGCGGGGCGCGTCGAGGGCGACGCGGCACGCGCGCTGCTGAGCGAGGCCGCGTCGCTCGACGACGATTTGCCGCTGGCGAAGGCGCTCGGCTTCTGGGCGCGGCTCGACAGCCGGCGCGACGCGGTGGCCGACGCGCTCGATGTGCTCGCACTGAGCGGCCTTGCCGACGTCCCCGTCCGCTTGCTCTCGACCGGCCAGCGCCGCCGCGCCGCCTTCGCGCGCGTCGTGGCGAGCGGCGCGCCCGTCTGGCTGCTCGATGAGCCGGCCAATGGACTGGACACCGCCGCGACCAAGCGATTGGAAGAAGCAATTGCGCGGCACCGCGCGGAGGGTGGCGCGGTGCTGGTCGCAAGCCACACGCCGATCGACCTGCCGGGCGCTCAGGTGATCGAGCTCACCCCGCCCCCCATACGCCTCCCCGGCGAAGGCCGGGGCCCAGTTGCGAGCGGCCCGATGCTGGGCCCCGGCCTTCGCCGGGGAAGCGTTGATGGTGTGAACGGCGCTCCCATATGAACCCGCTCCTCCCCCTCATCGCCCGCGACATCCGCCGCGCCTGGATCGGCGGCGGCGCGTTGCTGCCGGTCGCGTTCTTCCTGCTCGTCGCGATCCTGTTCCCGTTCGCGGTCGGCCCCGACACCGCGTTGCTCGCGCGGATCGGCGGCGGGGTGCTGTGGGCCGCCGCGTTGCTCGCCGCGCTGATCCCGGTCGAGCGGCTGATCGCCCCCGACCTCGCGAGCGGCACGATCGACCAGTTGCTGATTCGCGGCCAGTCCGCCGCGACCATCGCCTTCGCCAAACTGATCGCGCACTGGCTAAGCTTCGCCCCCCCGATCCTGCTCGCAGCGTTGCCCGCGGCGGCGTTGCTCGATCTCCCCGCCGATACGCTGCTGCGAGTCGAACTCGGCCTGCTGATCGGCACCCCCGGCCTCGCCGCGCTGGCAGTCGCGGTCGGCGCGCTGGTGGCAGGGCTGCGCGGCGCGGGCGCCATCGCCGGACTGCTCCTCTTGCCCCTCGCCGTTCCCTTACTCATCTTCGGCGCAGGATCGCTGGAAGGCGGTGCCGGTGCGCTAAAGCTGCTCGCAGCAGTCAGCCTGTTGCTCGTCGCTGGCGCGCCGTTCGTCGCGGGAGCGGCGATCCGGGCGGGATTGGACTAGGTAGCGAACGTGGCATTGTCAGAATCGTCGATCAGTGCCGTCCGCAATCGCGTCGGAGAAATAGCAGCGCTCCCCGATTTTCGGACCGGCCCGTGGTGGCTTACATTCTATTTGTGCGGCACTGCGCCCGACTTGGGGGCCGTGGCGCGGGAACTTAGCGAGCTGGACGGGATCAATCTGCAGGATGCCGATGGCGGCTTTCTCTACCCAAAGATCCCGGTGGGCACGGACGCTGACAATGTGGTCAGCGTTGTTGTTCGCGTATTCGAAATCTGTCGCGTGGGGCGGGTCGAATTCCTGCACGTTGACATCGACACCAGCCCGGACGTGGTGACATCGCGATTTAAAATGCTGTTCGAACCGAAATCCTCAGACGAGCAAGATTGATCTGGAAATGTTGGATTTCGTCTGACAGCATCAGGCCAGTTCTTTCTCATCGCCGCTCTATAAACCAACGATCCGACCGTCCGCCGGCATCGCGATAGTGTGAAGCTAGTGTCAACTTAGCCCGCTCAGCGGCTCCACCGCGCCCAGATCGCGGTCGGGAGCAGCAACCCGCGCGCTTCCTCGCGTACCGCGAGTTCGCCCGCCTCCACCGTCCCCGGCAAATCGGCGAACGCCTGTTTGACCAACTCCCCGATCGCCAGCGCCGACATGCGCACCGCGTACACCGTCAGGAACAGGAATTTGGAGTTCTCGTCGAGCAATTGCCGGCAATCATGGATCAGCCCGGGCAACCCTTCCTCGAGCCGCCACACTTCGCCCTCGGGCCCGCGGCCGAACTTGGGGGGGTCGAGCAGGATGCCGTCGTAGCGCCGTCCGCGCCGTACTTCGCGCGCGGCGAATTTGGTCGCGTCGTCGACCATCCAGCGCACGGGCTTGTCGGCGAGTCCCGCCAGTACCGCATTCGCCCGCGCCGCCTCGACCGACTTCTTCGACGCATCGACATGGACCATCTTCACGCCCTTCGACGCCATCGCCAGCGTGCCCACCCCGGTATAGCCGAACAGGTTGAGCGCTTCGGCATCCTCGACCCCGTCGAGCCGCTCGCGCATCCAGCTCCACACCGGCGCCATGTCGGGGAAGAAGCCGAGATGGCGGAACGGCGTGTTCTGCGCGGTGAAGGCCACGTCGTCCCACTTCAGCGTCCAGCCTTCGCGCGGGACCGGGCCATTATAGTCCCAGCGCCCGCCGCCCTCCTCGTCCGATCCGGGGATGAACTCGGCATCGGCCTTCCAGTCGGCGCTGGCGGGCGCCCACATCGCTTGCGGCTCGGGGCGGATGAAGCGGAAGCGGCCATAGCGTTCGAGCTTTCGCCCGTGCCCGCTGTCGATCAGGCCATAATCGGCCCAGGGTTCGCCGATCAGCGTGTCAAGCTTCATGACGCGGCGGTGGCGGCGATATATCCGGCGACCGCGTCCATCGTGGCAGGGAGCGTTTCGTATTTCTCGTGCCGCTCGAACAGATCGCCCATCCGCGCCGGCAGGATCGGGCGCTCGCCGGTGGCGCGTTCGACCGCATCGCGGAACTTGGCGGGATGCGCGGTCGCCAGCGTGACGATCGGCACGTCGAGGTCGCTCTGCCGTGCGGCGCTGAGCCCGATCGCGGTGTGCGGGTCGATCACCTGCCCGGCACGGTCGTGCGCCCAGCGCATCGCCAGCGCCATGTCGTCGGGGTCGATCCTGAGACTCGTGAACAGCCCGGCTGCGCCTTGCTGCTGCGCGTTGGTCAGCCGCATCGCCCTTGACGATTCGAACCCCGCCATCTGCGCCGCCAGGGCGCTGCCGTCGCGCCCGCCCAGATCGAACAGCAATCGTTCGAAGTTCGAACTGACCTGAATGTCCATCGACGGCGTCGCGGTCTCGACCACCTTGCTCGCCGAATAGTCGCCGCTCGACAGCGCGCGATGGAGGATATCATTGACGTTGGTCGCGACGATCAACTTCGCCACCGGCAATCCCATCTTCGCCGCGACATAGCCCGCGAACACATCGCCGAAATTGCCGGTGGGTACCGAGAAGGCGATCTCGCGCTCGGGCGCACCGAGCCGCACCGCGGCGTAGAAATAATAGACCACCTGCGCCATCAGCCGCGCCCAGTTGATCGAATTGACCGCCGACAACCGAAGGTGCCCGAGCTGCCCCGTCCCCGCCGCGTTGGCGTTGAACATCGCCTTCACCAGCGCTTGCGCGTCGTCGAAGCTGCCCTCGATCGCGATGTTGTGGACGTTGGGCGCGAGCACCGTGGTCATCTGGCGCCGCTGCACGTCGGACACGCGCCCCTTCGGATGGAGCATGAAGATCTCGACATGCTCACGCCCGGCGAGCGCGTCGATCGCCGCCGATCCGGTATCGCCGCTGGTCGCGCCGACCACGGTCAGCGGCGTGTCGGTGCCGGTCAGAAACTTCTCGAACAACAGTCCGAGCAATTGCAGCGCGACGTCCTTGAACGCGAGCGTCGGCCCGTGAAACAGTTCGAGCAGCCAGTGCTGGTGGTCGAGCTGCACCAGCGGAGTCACCGCGTCGTGCGCAAAGCGGCCATACGCCTGCGTGCAGAGGGAGCGCAGCTCGGCTTCGCTGAGCGAGTCGCCGACGAACGGCAGCATCACGCGGACGGCGGTCTCGACGTACGACAGCCCGGCCATCGCCGCGATCTCGTCGCGCGTAAAGCTCGGCCATGTGTCGGGCAGATACAGCCCGCCATCGTTGGCGAGTCCGGCCAGCGTCACGTCACGGAAATCGAGAGCGGGTGCGGCGCCCCGCGTGGAGATATAGCGCATGCGCTATCCCTTGCGCCGTCGCCGCCGCAGCGCAAGCGCGTAGATGATCAGCGCGAGCCCCGCGAACACGAACCATTGCACGGCGTAAGCGAGATGGTTGTTGGGGATCGAATCGAGGCTGGGCGTTTCGTTCGCGGTCAGCCCCGGCGCGGGCGTGTCGGCGACCAGCAGCAATTGCTGGGGCTGATGTCTGCGGAACAGGCCCGCAAGCAACGACGAATGGCTCGGCGCGTGGCTGATGATCCCGCTGACCCTGCCGCCCTTCCACTGCGATTTGAACAGCGGGTCGCGCGTCGTGCCGAGCTGGACGGTGAAGCCCGGCCCCTCGGCGCCGGTCGAGCAACTGGCGATCACGCGGAACCCGGCATTGCCCGCGCCCTCGACCGTGAAGCCGACGGGCTTGAGGCACATCGCGCTCGCCCGGCGGAACAGCAGATCGTCGCCGATCGCCGGGATCGGCAGCGCGATCGGCGGTTTGGCGGGGTTGGCGGCCAATGCCGCGATCTGCGCCAGCTTCTCGGTCCGGCGCTGCAACTGCCAGAAGCCCAGCCCGATCATCGCCGCCACCGCCAGCGCGACGACGATCGTGGCAATGACCGGCGGCCGCTTCACTGCGCATCCTCGTTGCGCACTTCGCGCGCCTTGTTGCGATATTCGAGCGCCAGCAGCGCCCCCTTCGAGACGCGCAGCGACAGGATCACCCCGCCTGCGGTGATCGGCAGCCACAACAGGACATGCACCCACCACGGTGGCCCGACGCTCAGCTCCAACGTTACCGCCATCGCCACGACGGCGGCGCCGATGATCAGCGTCAGGAATGCCGCCGGCCCGTCGCCGACATTGAACGCGCTGAAATCGAGCCCGCACGCGCTGCATTGTTTGGCGAAGCTCGCCCAGCCCGCGAACAAGGTCGGCGCGCCACAGCGCGGGCACAGCCCCTTGAACGCTACCTGAGCGGGGGTCGGACCCGCGACCGCCCGCTCATCGGTCATCAGCCCACGTGGACCGGTGCGCCCCAGCCACCCCAGACATAGATGGTGACGAACAGGAACAGCCACACGACGTCGACGAAATGCCAGTACCAGGCCGCCGCTTCGAACCCGAAATGCTGTTTCGGGGTGAAGTCGCCCTTGTACACGCGCACCAGATTGACCGCGAGGAAGATGGTGCCGATCAGCACGTGGAAGCCGTGGAAGCCGGTCGCCATGAAGAACGACGCGCCGTAATTGATGCCCTTGAACGCGAACGGGGCCTCGGAATATTCGTACGCCTGGATCGAGCTGAACAGCACGCCGAGGATGATCGTCAGCCACAGCCCCTTCTTGACCCCGTCATTCTCGCCGACGCCGATCAGGCCCCACAGCCCCTTCATCGCGCCGCCGCGCTGATTGTGGATCAGCGCGTGGTGCGCCCACGTCACGGTCGTGCCCGACATCAGCAGGATGATCGTGTTGAGCAGCGGGAATTTGAAGGCGTCGATGACCTGAATGCCCTTGGGCGGCCATTGCCCGATCACGGTGGCGGTCGTCTCGGCGATACGCTGCGCGCTGCCGTCGGCCCAGATCACCGGCGCGGGGAATAGCGAGAAGTCGAAGAACGCCCAGAACCAGCCGACGAAGAACATCACTTCGGATGCGATGAACAGCACCATGCCGTAGCGCAGGTGGAGCTGGACGACCGGAGTATGGTCGCCCGATTTCGATTCCTTGATGACGTCCGCCCACCAGAAATACATCGTGGCGAGCACCAGCATCACGCCCGCGCCGAACGCGACCGGTGCGTGGGCGACGCCCTTCATCCACATGATCCCGCCCGACGCGAGCACGAGCGCGGAGAAGGCGCCCATCAGCGGCCAGGGGCTGGGGGCTAGGATGTGGTAATCGTGGTTCTTGGCGCCGGCCATCAAAAGTCCCCGTGTTGAGTTGCGTTCGCTCTAGCGCCCCGTTTTGGCGGAATCCACCGGGTAAAACGTGTAACTGAGCGTGATCGTCTGAATGTCGCGTGCATCGGGATCCTTCAGGATCGCCGGTTCGACGTAAAACACCACCGGCATGCGTGCGGTTTCGCCGGGTTGGAGCGTCTGCTGGGTGAAGCAGAAACACTGGATCTTCTTGAAATAGACGCCCGCCTGCGCCGGGGTCACGTTGAACGTCGCGGTACCCGTAATGGGGCGGTTGGTGGTGTTGGTCGCGGTGAAGAACGCCATGTCGCGTGCCCCGATGTCGATCGTCTCCGAAGGATTTTCGGGCGCGAATTTCCAGCCCATGCCGCCCGCGACATTAGCGTCGAAGTCGATGATCATCTTGCCGTCGACCGCGCCGGGTGCGCGAATGCCGCGCCCCGTCGTGCCGTTCAGCCCGGTGACCTGACAAAACATCCGGTACAGCGGCACGCTGGCCCAGGCGAGGCCGGTCATGAAAAAGATGCCGAAGACCGCGAGCAACGCGGTGCGGGTCGTGCCGGGCATCAGCCCAGACCCAGCCCGATCTTGGTCACCGCCAGCGCAAAGATCAGGATGACCATCGCGCCCAGCAGAATACCCATCACGCGCGCGTTGCGACGCTGGATCGCGAGGCGTTGTTCGTCACCGTTCATACCATCCACCTGTCAACCACGACTGCGCCGAACATCAGGAAAAGGTAGGCGACAGAATAAGCGAAAAGCCGCTTTTCGGGGCGCATCCGGTCCTCGGCCGCCGTCGTGCGAGTCGCAACGCGCGCCGCCAGCAACGCAAACCATCCCGTCGCCACTACCGCGACAACGCCATAGATCGCGCCGGTCAGACCGAGCGGCCAGGGCGCGATCGCGGCGATTGCCATCGGAATCGTATAGAGCCCGATCTGCACCCGCGTCGTGCGCTCGCCCGCGACCACCGGCAGCATCGGGATGCCCGCATTGGCGTAATCGGTCTTCACGAACAGCGCGAGCGCCCAGAAATGCGGCGGGGTCCACAGGAACACCAGAGCGAACAGCAGCAACGGCAACGGCGCGATGCTGCCCGTCGCGGCGGCCCAGCCGATCAGCGGCGGGAAAGCACCGGCGGCACCCCCGATAACGATATTCTGCGGCGTGCGCGGTTTCAGCCAGATCGTATAGATGAACACGTAGAACAGGATCGACACGGCGAGGATGGCCGCCGCCAGCACGTTGACGAACAAGCCCATCAACAGCACCGAAAACGTGCCGAGCCCGACTCCGAAATGGAGCGCGGTCTGGCGATCCATCCGTCCGGCGGGGAGCGGACGCGACGCGGTGCGCTTCATCTTCGCATCGATATCGGCTTCGTACCATTGGTTGAGCGCGCCGGCCGCGCCTGCGCCGATCGCGATGCACAGGATTGCGGTAAAGCCGATCACCGGGTTGACGCTGCCCGGCGCCGCCAGCATCCCGCACAACCCGGTAAAGACGACGAGCGTCATCACCCTGGGCTTGGTCAGCGCCAGAAAATCGCGCCAGTCGGCGGGAAGGGCGGGGGATGTGATGATCAGGCTCATGGTGTCGCAGGCGCTATAGGCGCGACTCCCTGCCGGGGAAAGAGCGCGCTGTATCCTGGCGCGCGACGGCGCAGATTATCGCTTTGTCGCCTGCTCGAGCGGAATCGCGGGCGTGGGCGCCGTCGCGGGCTTGCCGATCCACGCCAGCCCGTTCGCGAGGTCGAGCGTCACCACCCAGTTGCGCAGGAACGGCATGCCAAGGTTGCCATCCATGATCATGTCGGGCGAAAATGCGTCGGCCGTCGTGGCGCGAATGTCGCCCACGACCGCGAAGTCGGCGGGTTGCTTGCCGTCGTTCGCGGGATCCATGCCGAGCAATGCTGCGACCGGCTTGGAGACCAGCACCGTGCCACCATTGCCCGAATCGAGTTCGAACCACAGCGGCCCCTTTGCACTCGGGACCGCGGCGACCGCGGCGAGCGCAAGCCCGTCTATTTCGCGCTTCAGCCGGATCGGCAACGGCCGCATCGATGCGATTCGCGCCGCCCGGCTTGCCGGCGATTCGAGCGTCATCGAGCCGGCGGCAAAATCGAGCGTTATGGTCTGCCCGTCGAACGCGTTGAGTCCGACGATGCCGTCCAGTTCGGCATCCTTGGGATTGTTCTTCGCCATGTCGATCAACCCGAGCACCGATGGCGTCAGGGTCACTCCAGCAACCTGCATTGTCACCCCGTAACAGCGCGGGCCGTCCCCGCGCGCACCCATCATATTATAGCCGGTAATCCGCCCCCACGGCTCGCAGCCCCCCGAAACCGCCGTGGCGCGCGAGACAAGAGTGATGCCCGCGCCGGTGTCGAGGAGGTATTTGTGCTTCACGCCGCCCACTTCCGCTTCCATCGCCCACCGGGTGCGCCAGGGGATGAGCCTGATGGTCGCCACCGGTGGCGACGGGGAAGCAGACGGTACGGCCGCGGCGGGCGGCGATGCCAGGTGCATCAGCAAAGCTAGTAGCGGGTTCATGATATTTCTCGCGGCAGCCTGAAACACGCGCGTTCTGGTCAACACTTCCTGAATTCAGGTTGAACCCGAAACGAAATTTCATCGTCCGGGGTCGGATCGGCACACCCTCCGGACAACGTAAACACTGTGGCGCGGCGTACGATCGCCCCATACCAAAACGCCCCGGAGAATCTCCGGGGCGTTTCGTGTTGGTGGCGTCACCGATCAGTGATGAGTGGCATCACCACCGTCTATAATCGGCAAGGTCTCGAACTGGTGATATGGCGGCGGGCTCGACAGCGTCCATTCGAGCGTCGTCGCGCCTTCGCCCCACGGATTGTCGGGCGCCTGCTTGCCCGCGATCAGCGACCAGATGATGTTGATGAAGAAGATCACCATGCCGGCCAGCATCAGCGAATAGCCGTACACCGACGCGATATGGTTCCAGTAGGACAGCGCATCCTGATAATCGGGATAGCGCCGCGGCATGCCCTGCAGCCCGAGGAAGTGCATCGGGAAGAACAGGATGTTCACGCCGATGAAGAACACCCAGAAGTGCAGCTGGCCGAGCGGCTCGTTGTACATCTTGCCCGACATTTTCGGGAACCAGTAATAGAAGCCGGCGAACAACGAGAACACCGCGCCAAGGCTCAGCACGTAGTGGAAATGCGCCACCACGTAATAGGTGTCCTGCATGTAATCGTCGATCCCGCCATTGGCGAGCACGACGCCGGTCACGCCGCCGACGGTGAACATGAAGATGAAGCCCAAAGCCCACACCATCGGGGTCTTGAACGACAGCGACCCGCCCCACATCGTCGCGATCCAGCTGAAGATCTTGATGCCGGTGGGCACCGCGATCACCATCGTCGCCGCAGTGAAATACATCTTGGTATTCACGCTGAGGCCGGTGGTGAACATGTGGTGCGCCCACACGATGAACCCGACCACGCCGATCGCGACCATCGCGTACGCCATGCCGAGATAGCCGAAGACCGGCTTTTTCGAGAAGGTCGAGATGATCTGGCTGACCATGCCGAAGCCCGGCAGGATCATGATGTAGACTTCGGGGTGGCCGAAGAACCAGAACAGATGCTGGTACAGGATCGGATCGCCGCCCCCGGCCGCCTGGAAGAAGGTCGTGCCGAAGTTACGATCGGTCAGCAGCATCGTGATCGCCGCGGCGAGCACCGGCAGCGCGAGCAGCAGCAGGAATGCCGTCACCAGCACCGACCACACGAACAGCGGCATTTTGTGCAGCGTCATGCCGGGCGCGCGCATGTTGAAGATGGTGGTGATGAAGTTGATCGCGCCCAGAATCGAGCTGGCACCGGCCAGATGGAGCGACAGGATCGCCATATCGACCGACGGTCCGACTTCCTGCGTCGAGAGCGGGGCATAGACGGTCCAGCCGGTACCCGCGCCGCCGAAGAAGGGTGAGGCGAGCAGCAGCAGGAACGACGGCACCAGCAGCCAGAACGAAATGTTGTTCATCCGCGGGAACGCCATGTCGGGCGCGCCGATCATGATCGGCACGAACCAGTTGCCGAATCCGCCGATCATCGCCGGCATGACCATGAAGAACACCATGATCAGACCGTGCGCCGTCACCAGCACGTTCCACAGATGCCGCGCTTCGTTGACGTCGACATCGCCGCCGCCGCGCAGATGGCTGAGCATATTGGCCCATTGCCCGAGATACTGGATGTGCGGCGACGCGAGCTCGATCCGCATCAGCCCCGAAATGCCGCCGCCGATGATCCCCGCGGTGATCGCGAAGATCAGGTAGAGCGTGCCGATATCCTTGTGGTTGGTCGACATGAACCAACGCGCAAAGAAACCGGGCTTGTGATCGGCGTCGTGATGCGCGTGATCGTCGTGAAGGGCGATATCGCTCATGTCTTACTGTCCAGTCGAATTGTCGGCGGCAGCATTGTCCGCGTCGATAGCATTGTCGGTGGCGATTTCGGTCGCAGGCGCCGTCGGCGCGGGCGCCGTGCCGGCCACTTTGCCGCCTTTGGCGACAACCCAGCGGTTATACACGTCGAGCGGAACCGCCTGTACCGCGATCGGCATATAGCCATGCTTGGGGCCGCACAGTTCCGAACATTGCCCGAAATAGAGGCCCGGCTTCTCGATCGTGAAGCTGGTCTCATTGATTCGGCCCGGGACCGCGTCGAGCTTGATCCAGAATGCCGGGACCGCCCAGCTGTGGATCACATCGGCCGAGGTCGTGATCAGGCGAATCGGGACGCCGACCGGCAGCACGACGCGATTGTCGACCGCGAGCAGGCGCGGACCGTCGGCGTCGGTGCGCGCGCGCTCGTCACCCGAAACCTCGTCCTTTTCCTTGAGCAGGTTCGAAACGATCTCGAAATCGCCATTGTCCGGATAGGAATAGCTCCAATACCATTGGTTGCCGGTTACCTTGAGCGTGATCGCGTCCTTGGGCGGCGGCTTGAACTGCGCCTGGAGCAGCCCGATCGACGGCACCGCGATCGCGACCAGAATGAGCACCGGGATCAGCGTCCAGGCGACTTCCAGCCAGGTATTGTGCGCGGTCTTGGACGCCACCGGGTTGGCCGACGCGCGGTAGCGGAAGATAACCCAGAGCAGCAGAAACAGCACGAAGATCGAGATGGCGACGATCAGCGGCAGCAGGATGTAATTGTGCATCCGCTCGGCGCGTTCGCCATTCTTGGTGACTTGCGGCTGGATACCGATTGCGCCGTCGACCGACTGGCCGATCCCGGCGGTCGGCGCCAGCTTGGGCGCGCCGTCCATTTCCAGCAGCGGATCCGCTGGTTTCGACGCAGGCGCCGGGGTTGCAGCGGCTGCGGGAGCCGCAGCGGTCGTCGCTGGTTTGGCAGCGGCCGGCGCATCCTGCGGCGCGGCATGGGCGACGCCGGCGAGCATCAGCCCCGCCGCCAGCATCGCAGTTTTCATACCCGTAAAGCGCATATTATCGCGTAACCCCAGTTGAAGCGAAGGCCGCCGGCAAGCGGCCCGATAGATCGCGGAATTAGCCCGTCTGGCCGGGCCTATACGCCGCTCGTATCGCGATCATCAAGGCTCGCGCGCGACTTTTGCGCGCCTTACTGCATTGCGTGCCCCGAAGCGGGTCCGTATCTGTGCCCCCGGATGAGCAAAACGCACCCGAATTCTCTGCGCCTCGGCGTCAATATCGACCATGTTGCAACGGTCAGGAACGCACGCGGATCGGGCTATCCCGACCCGGTACGCGCCGCGCTGCTGGCGGCCGAAGCGGGCGCCGACGGGATCACCGCGCATCTGCGCGAGGATCGCCGCCACATCACCGACGAGGATATCGCGCGGCTGTCGGCCGAACTGTCCATACCGCTCAATCTTGAAATGGCGGCGACCGACGAAATGGTCGAGATCGCGCTGCGGCATCGCCCGCACGCCGCGTGCATCGTTCCGGAAAAGCGCGAAGAGCGCACCACCGAGGGCGGGCTCGACGTCGCCGGGCAGCATAATCACCTCGCGCCGATGGTGCGCGCGCTGGCGAGCGCCAATATTCGCGTGTCGCTGTTCATCGAACCCGATCCCCGCCAGATCGAGGCCGCGCTCAGCCTCGGCGTGCCGGTCGTCGAACTCCATACCGGTCGCTATTGCGAGTTGACCGGGGACGCGCAGGCAATCGAGTTGCGCCGAATCGCCGACGCCGCCGCGCTGGCGGTCAAGAACGGGATCGAGCCGCATGCCGGACACGGCCTGACCTTCGACAATGTGATTCCGGTCGCCGCGATTCCGCAGCTGGCCGAACTCAATATCGGGCATTTCCTGATCGGCGAGGCGATCTTCGAGGGGCTCGCGCCGGTGGTGCGGCGGATGCGGGCGTTGATGGATGAAGCGCGGTGAGCAAGCGATCGGACCACGTAGGAAAGCAGTGGCGATCGACGCGCCGTTTCGCGATCTTCTTTCCGTTTCTTATCATTTTCATTGTCGGGTCTAATCTATGGCGGGACGAAGCAGCGGGTAAGCCTTTCGACTGGCTGCAGTTTTGGGCGGCGGTGGGAATGATCGCCTTCGGCGGCTTAGTTTATCTGTTTTGCACCGTCATTTTCAGGGTCGTCTTGGCTAAGATAAATTACGACGAGCGCCGCCGATGATCATCGGGCTCGGTTCCGACCTGTGCAATATCGAGCGGATCCAGAAGTCGCTCGACCGGTTCGGCGAACGATTCGAAAATCGCGTGTTCACCGAGATCGAGCGCGCCAAAGGCAATCGCCGTCCGTTCACCAAGGCCGGCACGCTGGCCAAGCGTTTCGCCGCGAAGGAAGCTTTTTCGAAGGCGGTCGGAACGGGGTTCAAGGCCGGTGTGTTCATGAAGGATATCGGCGTGGTCAATGCACGGTCGGGCGCGCCGACCCTGGCGTTGACCGGCGGCGCCTTGGCAAAACTTGACGCGATTACTCCTGAGGGCCACGTGCCTTACATACATGTTACACTGACCGACGATCATCCCTGGGCACAGGCGTTCGTCGTGATCGAGGCGCGGCCCGCGCCGAAGGACACACAATGAGCGACGAGTTTGCGTTGAGCGAAAACGACATTGAGGCCGCGGCGCCCGCGACGCCTGAGGAAAAGAAGCCATCGACGCTGGCGGTGTGGCGGCGCGAGGTGATCGGGATTTTGTGGCTGGTGCTCGCGGTGCTGGGATTCCACTCGTTCATCGCCAAACCCTTTTACATACCGTCTGAATCGATGCTCCCCGGGCTGCTGGTCGGCGATCAGCTGGTCGTCACCAAATATCCCTATGGCTGGTCGTTCATTTCGCCGACCATCCCCAATCCGGTGGCGATGTGGCGCGATCTGGTGCTGCATCAGCCGCAGGAAAGCTGGGGCGTTCAACTGTCGTTCGTGAAGGGGCGGCTGTTCGGCCGCATGCCCGAACGCGGCGATGTCGTGATCGTCACCCCGCCGGGACGCAATCAGGATTATATCAAGCGTGTGATCGGGCTGCCCGGCGATCGGCTGGAGGTCCGCAACGGGCTGGTTATTCTCAATGGCGTGCCGGTCAAGCGCGGACCGATCCACTATGTCGATATACCCGATTACGGCGGCGTGGTGCTGCCACAAGACGGATCGACTTGTGGCGACATTCCCGGCGGGTTGGTCACGGTGGCCGGCAAGACCGCCTGCCGCCTGCCGCTGCGGCGCGAGACGTTGCCCAACGGACGCAGTTACGAGACCGTCGATCTGAGCGGTCCGGCGGTTTTCAATCCCGCGGACAATTATGGCCCGGAGACGATCCCGCCCGATCACGTCTTCCTGATGGGCGACAATCGCGAACGATCCGCCGACAGCCGAGTCGACCTCGCCGCAAATGGCCTGGGCGGGGCCGTGCCGTGGGAATATATCGGCGGCCGCGCCGAGTTTATCAGCTTTTCCAAGACCGGCACCGCGACCTGGAACCCGCTGACCTGGTGGGCGGGACTGCGCGGCGGTCGTGCGGGAATCACGTTGCATCCAACGCGCGAGAAATAGCATGGCCACGGATCCCAACGCGCTCGTCACCGAGCCCAGCCCGAACGAAATGCGCGATCCCGAGTTGCGGCGGGAGCTGAAGCGCGCGGCGGTGTGGCTGGGGCTGGCGGCGGCGATGGCGCTCGTCGCGATCCTGATCCAGCCGATCCTGATCATCCTCGCCGGGCTGGTCTTCGCCTCGATGCTCGATGGCGGGACGCGGTTGCTGGGGCGCGTGCTCAAGATTCCGCGCGGCTGGCGCTTGCTGATCGTCGTGGTGCTGACGATCGCGTTCATCGGGATCACCGTCTATAAGACCGGCTCCGGAGTCGCGATCCAGTTCCAGCAGCTTCAGGCGACATTGCTGGTCCAGGCCGACCGTCTGTCGCATTGGGCAGCGTCTCAGGGGATCCTGCCCGGCGCCGACGACCTGAAGGGGCTGGCGCAACAGGCGATGGGGTCGGTCGGCAAGCTGACCAGCTGGGTCGGGACCGCGCTGGGCGCAATCTCGACCCTGTTCATCATCATGGTCATCGGACTGTTCATCGCGATGGAGCCGCGAATTTACGACCGCGGGCTGCAATGGATGGTGCCGAGCGATTCGCGCGCTGAATTCTCGCTGACGCTTGGGCGGATGGCGTCGCAGCTTCGACGCCTGCTCGCCGGGCGTTTGGCCGGAATGGCGTTCGAGGGCGTGCTGATGTGGATCGCGCTCAGCATCGCCGGGATTCCGATGGCGCTGGTGCTCGGCATCATCACCGGTATGCTCGCTTTCATCCCCAATATCGGCGCGTTCGTCAGCGGGGTGTTGATGGTCTCGGTCGGGTTCAGCGCCGGCGTCGACAAGGGGCTGTGGGCGATCGTGATCTATTTCGTCGTTCAGACCTTCGACGGCTGGGTCGTCATTCCGCTGGTCGCGCGCAAGACGGTCGATCTGCCGCCGGCGTTGACGCTCTCAATGCAGATCCTCGCCTCGACTTTGTTCGGTGTGCTCGGCCTCGCGCTGGCCGATCCGTTGACCGCGATGATCAAGGTTGCGCTGGAGCGCAATTCGGAGCGGACGATGGAAGAGGATGCCGAAAGCCTGGCGGCATGATCCGCCTGTTCGACTATTGGCGCTCCTCGGCCAGTTACCGCGTGCGCATCGCCCTTGAGATGAAGCGGGTCGGGTATGAACGCCACGATATTAACCTGCTGGCGGGCGAGCAAGGCGACCCTGCCAATCGCGCCCGCAATGCGCAGGGCTTTGTCCCCACGCTGGAAGTCGATGGCGTTGCGATCGGGCAAAGCATGGCGATCATCGACTGGCTCGATGCAACCTATCCCGAACCGCGATTGATCCCGACAGATCCGCTGGCGCGCGCGTTCACGCTGCAACGCACCCTGATCATCGCCGCCGATATCCACCCGGTCAACAATCTGCGCATCCTGAAACGGCTGGGCGAGATGGGGATCGATCAGGCGGGACGCGACGATTGGTACCGCCACTGGATCGCCGAAGGATTTGCCGCACTGGAAGCGATGGCGGGCGACGGCGCGTTCCTGGGCGGGTCCGAGCCCGATCTGTCCGATGTGTTTCTGGTGCCGCAAATGTTCAATGCGCGGCGGCTCGCCACGCCACTCGCCGAATACCCGAAATTGGTCGCTATCGACTCGGCCCTGACTGCCCTGCCCCGAATCGCGGCAGCGCATCCGGACCATTTCAGCCCAGTCGGCTGAGTTTCCGGTCGAGGATCAGTTCTTCGAACAGGCGGATATAGCGCTCGACCGAATCGGTGCCGCGCTGTGGTACCGGATCGGGGCGCGGACGGCCGGGGGCGAGCCAATGGTCCAGCGCTTCGACCAACGCATGCGGGTCGTCGGTCGGCACGACGCTACCCTGCATCGGACTGGCGACGATCTCGCGGATCGCAACGCTCGAATCGGTGGTGACCACGGGGGTTCCCACCGCCAATGCTTCCTGCAGCACGCCGGGAACGCCTTCGAAATCGGAGGTCAGGACCAGTGCGCGCGCCTCGACCAGCGCCTCGTGCGGGTTGGGCGAATATCCGGGTAGCCGCACCCGCTCGCCGAGCCCCAGCGCGCCGATTTGCTGTTCGAGGTCGCCGCGCGCATCGCCCTCGCCCAGGATCATCAGCCTCGAGTCGCGGCGTTCGACATTGGCCATCGCGGCGATCGCCCGATCCCAGCGTTTCTGCGGCGACAAACGGCCGATCCCGATCAGATAATTGCCGCCGGACAGCGGCGGCGTGGGAGTACCGATCGGCGCCAGGCTTGGCGGGTTGGCGATCACGCTGACCCGGTCGGCACCGATTCGGGTCATCGCCATCGCCTCGTCCGCCATCGCCGGCGTCATCGCCACCAGATGGTCGGCGAAGAGCGGGTGCGCGCGCAACCACGCCCGGTAGGCCGTGCTCAGGGGGAAGGTCTGATCGTCGCGATCGAGTCGGTTCGATACTTTGGCGACGACAATCGGGCAGTCGCGTCGCAGCGTGGTTTTGAGCCAGGCCGCACCGCTGGAATAATGATTGCCGGGGCAAAACACGATGTCCGGCCGCACCCGGCGCACGATTGCGGGCAGCGCCCCGATCAGCCCGAGATACGAACTGTCGAACTCGATCAGATCGACGCCATCGGGGATGTCGCTGTTCGCCTGGCCCGTCACGGACCCCATAACCAGCGTGACCCTTTGCCCCGCCTCGATCCAGCCGCGGATCAGTCGCAGCATGGCGCGTTCGACCCCCCCGCCGTGCAGCGAGTGAGCAAAAGTGAGGATTCTTACGGGGGCGTAAGGACTGAGCATAAGGGCGAGTTAACGAGAGAATGTGTCAAAAGTTTCTCAACATCGTGAAAAGCGGCAACGTTGCTGTCATTCGACGCAACGGCTGTTGCTGCGCCGCAACATCGTCTTGCAAATTGCCTTGCCCACCCCACGTGCCCGGCGGGGGTGCATCGGCCACGGTCGTTGCAGCGCGCACCGCTTGCCGTTAAGCCGCCATCATTTCCGGGCATTAGCCGCCCCGTGATGGATCAGCGCCCGCGTGGATAGACAGGATTTTGGTACGCCGATGAATAGCGGCACAGTCGATGCAGCGGCGCTACCCGCATCCAGCGTAGCCCCGAATCTGGCCAGCGCGGCAGAAGATCTTGCCGGGCTGGAGCCCGTCAAGACGCTCAAGAGCCGCTGGCCGATGGTGCTTGCCGGGCTGCTTACCGCGGCGATGGTGATCGGCCTCGGCCGTCAATTGCTCAACACCGGCTGGGCCGGGCTCGAGCGGGCGATTCCCGACAGCCCGCTTTTCTACCTTGCGTTCGCGATCCTCTATCTTGCGCCCCCGCTCGGCGACTATGTCATTTTCCGCAAATTGTGGCGCATCCCGTTCGACGGCATGGGCGCGCTGATGAAGAAGCGGATCGCGAACGAAGTCGTGCTCGGTTATTCGGGTGAGGCCTATTTCTACGCCTGGGCGCGGCAGCGCGCGCAACTCGTCACGGCGCCGTTCGGCGCGGTCAAGGACGTGATGATCCTGTCGGCGATGGCCGGCAACGTCATGACATTGGTGATGACCGCGCTGGCGCTGCCGTACGCCTATGAGAAGCTTGCGCCCGAATATGCGCGCGCGTTGCTGATCGGCATCCCCGTTGTGATCGCGATGTGCCTGCCCTTCCTGATCTTCTCGCGCCGCGTCTTCTCGCTCGACCGCAAGACCTTGTGGTGGGTGTTCATGGTCCATATCGTGCGGCTGTCGGTCGGCAGCGTGGCGATCGCGCTGGCGTGGCATTATGCGCTGCCGGGCGTCGCGATCGGTGCCTGGCTGATCCTCTCGGCAACGCGGATGATGGTATCGCGGCTGCCGTTCGTGCCCAACAAGGATCTGGTCTTTTCGACGATCACCATCGCCGTGCTCGGCGCCAACGATCAGCTGTCCAGTTTGATGGCGTTCACCGCCGCGCTGACATTGCTGATCCACGTCATGCTCGCCGCCTTTTACGGCGCGCAAAGCCTGATCAAGCGCGAGGTCTGACGCGCGATGCGGATCGTCGACGTCAATGAATATTACTCGCCGACCGGCGGCGGGGTCCGCACTTATATCGACCGCAAGATGTCGATCATGGCCAATATGGGTCACGAACTGATCTGTATTGCGTGCGGCAAGGAAGACCGGGTCGAAGAGCGCGTCGGCGGCGGCAAGGTGATCTATGTCAAATCGCCCGGCCTGCCATTCGACAAGAATTACGGCCTGTTTTCGAAGCCCGAGCCGATCTGGCAGTGGCTCGACGACCTCCAGCCCGACGTCGTCGAAACCTCTTCGGTGTGGCGCCCGGCGTGGATCGTCGGCAAGTGGCAGGGGAACGCGCTCAAATCGTTCTTCATGCACAACGACAATATCGCGGCCTATCCGATGCGCTGGTTCGAATGGCTCGCGCCGCCCGAGAGCATCGAGGACGCGTGCGCCATCTATGCGCGTTACATGGATCGCTTCCTGCCGATGTACGACGCGGTGGTGACCAACGGCCCGGCGCTGGAAAAGCGGATGAAGCGCCGCGGCGTGCGCGTCGATGCGGCGATGACGCTGGGAATCGAACGCAGCCATTTCTCGCCCGGCCTGCGCGACGAACGGCTGCGCGCGGCGATGCTCAACCAGCTCGGGCTGCCCGCCCACGCGCATTTGCTGCTGGGGCTGGGGCGACATCACGGCGAGAAGCGCTGGCCGATGGTGATCGACGCGGTCGAACGCGCGGGCGACAAGATGCCGGTCGGGCTGATGCTGCTCGGCACCGGCCCCGAGAGCAAGCGAATCGAAGCGCGAATCGCCGGCAGCCCGCATATCCGGATGTTCCGCCCGGTGTATGAACGCAACGAGCTCGCGCGGATCATGGCAAGCTGCGACGCGCTGATCCACGGATCGGAAGCTGAGCCGTTCGGGCTGGTCCCGTCCGAAGCGATGGCGTCGGGGCTACCGTTGATCGTCCCCAATTCGGGCGGTTGCGCCGAAGTGGCTGATCCGCTGACCTCCGAAAGCTATCGCGCACGCGACGCCGCATCGGCAGCACGCGCGATCGAACGGCTGTTTGCGCGCGAACCCGCGATCCTGCGCAAAGCCGCGATCGTCGCCGCCGGGCGGGTCCGCACCGATCGCGAACATGCCGTCGACCTGATGGCCTATTATGCCGATTGCATCGAAAAGCGCGACGTCCGGCTAGCCGCTTAGCGGCGCTCGAACACCAGTATCTTGCCGTTGCCGAGCGGCGGACTGCCCCGCAGCCGGTAATCGCGCGCCATGCGCTGCAGCACCAGCGCACGCAGTTCGGCGCGCTCGCCCGGATAGTTGCCGCGCACCGCGACGACCTCGGGACGCAGCGCCAGGATGCGCTCGATCTCCGCCTGTTGATCGACCCCGATCGCGCCGCGTTCGCGCACGCGCCCGAGATGGCTGGGGAAGACGTAGCGGCTGAGCCGGCACCGGCCGGAATAAGCGTACATCATCGAATCGCCCGAAAAGACGTAAAGGCAGCCCGGCCCCGTCCCGATCGTCGCCGCCACGCCATCGAACTGCGCCGACGTACCGCGATTGTGCAGGTTGATCGCGGTGGTCGCTTGCGCGCCGACAAACGCCAGCCCCAGCACCCAATAGGCGATTTTGGGCGAGCGGCGCGGATCGTCGACGAATCCCGCCGCCGCGATCGTCAACGGCACCAGCACCGGCAGCGCATAATGGTCGAACCACGACCCGAACGCGAGCAGGCCGAGCGTCGCGGCGATCAGCCAGGCGAACAGCCAGCCGGGCACGCCCGCAGCCTTTTCCCGTCGCCACGCGAGGATCGCGGCGGCGTATAGCGGCGAGGTGATCAGCACGATCTGCGCGAGGTTGAGCAATTGTTCGCGCATCGGATCGGGCTGGCGCGCGGCGATCGACAGGAAATTGGCGTAGAGGAACGCTCCGCTCTGCCCGATCACGGCATAATAGCCCCACGCCGCGACGGTCGGCAGCAGCGCCACCGCTGCCAGCGCCGCACCGCCTGGAAGGACATGTGGCACGCTCCGGCTGAGCCGCCACTCACGCCACATCCACCACAGTCCGAAGAAGCATCCTTCGAACACCACCGAATATTTGATCTGCAGCGCTACGCCGACCAGCGCCATCGCCGCCAGCCCGCGCGTCAGGCGCGTTCGGGCATCAGGGTTGCGCTCATCGGGCGCGATCAGCCCCGCGGCGGCGACCATCAGCAAATTGTAGAAGACCGGCGCCTGCCCGCCCGCACCGCCGAGCAGATCGAGCCACAGGATATACGCGACCGCCCCCGTCATCGCCCCGCGCCGCCAGCCGCAACGATCCGCGAAGCGCGCGACGAACGTCGCCGTCGCAACGACCGCGGCCAGCGCCATCGCCTGATAGACCCACACGCCCAGCGGCACGCCGAACGCGGCGGCGGGAACGTAGAGCAGGAACAGCCCTATCGGCTTCCTGTCCCAGATATCCACATAGGGCAGCGCGCCACCCAGCATCGCGCGCGCCGTGGTGAAATAGAAACTCTCATCGACATGCACGACCGGGTTGCCGAACGTCAGCAATCGCGCAACGATGGCGACCAGCAACAGCTTGACCCAGCGCGGTTGGCGCTGGAGCGCATGGAATAAGGAGGCCGGGGTCACAACCGGCCCTAACAATGACGGCGCGTGCTGTCACGAACGCGCCACATCCGCGGCGCAAGCGGCGGACCACGACCAAGGGGAGAGCCACTATGCTTCGAATCGACCGCCGCGCCCTGCTGATGACCGGCACGTTCGGGCTTGGCGCCTATGCCGTGCCGGGGTTCGCCCAATCGATGAGCGCCGAAAGCGCGACCGGGTTCACGCATTCGGTCGCGAGCGGCGAACCGGCAACCGATTCGATGCTGTTATGGACGCGTTACGTGCCCGCCGACGGCAAGCCCGTTCACCTGACGGTCGAACTGTCCGACACTCAGCAATTCGACAAGATCGCCGCCAGCGGCATGGCGATGACCGGGCCATGGCGCGACTGGACGAGCAAAATCACCGTCGCGGGGCTGAAGCCGGGCACATCCTATTATTTCCGCTTCGTCGGCCCCGATGGCAGCTTTTCGCCCACCGGACGTACCAAGACGCTGCCCGAAGGTCCGCAGGCGAAAAGCTTCAAGGCCGCCATCTTTTCCTGTTCGAACATGCCCTTCGGCTATTTCAACGCTTATGCGCACGCCGCGGCGCGCGGCGACCTCGATCTGGCGATTCACCTCGGCGATTATTTCTACGAATATATGCCCGGCGCCTATCCGTCGGCGAAGGAGGCAGTTCGCTCGACCGAGCCGGCCAGCGAATTGCTGCACCTGACCGATTACCGGATCCGCTATGCCAGCTATCGCAGCGATCCCGACCTTCAGGCGCTTCACGCCGTGCTGCCGATGATCGTGCAATGGGATGACCACGAATCGGCCAACGACAGCTGGGAAGGCGGCGCCGAAAACCATCAGCCCAACGAAGGCGACTGGAGCACGCGCCGTAACGCTGCGATCCAGGCGTATCGCGAATGGATGCCGGTCAGCGACGAACCGTGGAAGACGTATGAGATCGGCAACCTCGCCACGCTGTTCCGCACCGAAACGCGCGATCTGGCGCGCACCGAACAACCCGATATCGCGCCCTTGTTCAAGCAGGCCGACCCGACCGCGGCGCTGAAGGCGTTCCGCGACGGGGCATGGATGGACCCGGCCGCGACGATGATGGGGACGCAACAGGCGAACTGGCTGTTCCACGCGTTGAAAAAGTCGGTCGCGTCGGGGCAAAAATGGCAAATCGTCGGGTTCGGCACGATCATGGGGCAAACCGTGGTGCCCGAAGCGGCGATCGGCTGGCTCGATTCCGGGGCCAGCGAACGCGCCAAAAACTACATCCTGAACGGCATCAAAGCGGGCAAGCTCGGGCTGCCGTTCAATTACGACAATTGGGGCGGCTACCCCGCCGAGCGCGCGCGTTTCCTGAAGGCGGCGCAGGCGGCGAACGCCAATCTGGTCGTGATATCGGGCGACAGCCATAATGGCTGGGCATACGATTTGAAGCAGGACACGCGCGCCGCCGGGGTCGAATTCGCCGGGCAAGGCGTGACCTCACCGGGATACGAATCGTCGATCAAGACCGACCCCAAGGTCGTCGCTTCCACGCTGGTCGCGGCCAATCCCGAACTCAAATGGTGCGACACCAGCCGCCGCGGCTACATGGCGCTGACGATCACGCCGACGAAGGTCAGCAACGACTGGATCTTCGTCGATACGATCAAGACGAGGACTGCGAAGGCGAGCGTCGGGCATACAGCGACAGTGATGCGCGGTCGGAATGTGATGGCGTAAGCTCCCTCTCCCTCTGGGAGAGGGAGGGGGTTAGCGAACCGCCGTCAGGAAATAATCGAGCTTGGTGTCCTCGCTCACCGCAAAGCCTTTGCCGGCCGAGAAACTCAACCCGCTGACATCGATTACCGTCATCCCCGCCGCCTCGACCAGCGCGGTCAGCTCGTCCGGCGTCAGGAACTTGTCCCAATCGTGCGTGCCCTTGGGGATCATCCCTGTGCCTTCGCCCACCGTGATCATTGCCAGTCTGGACAATGGCGTGCGGTTGGGGGTCGACAAAATCATCAGCCCGTCATCGGCCAGCGCACCCACCAGTCCGGCAACGAACGCCGCCGGATCGGTGACGTGCTCGATTACTTCCATACTGGTGACCAGATCGAAGGTTTCGCCGCTCAGCAATTCGACGCTGCCGGTACGATAGTCGATCGACAGTCCCGACTGCGCGGCATGAGCCCGCGCCACGCCGATATTCTCCGACGCCGCATCCAGCCCGGTGACGCTTGCGCCCAGCCGCGCCAGCGGTTCGCACAGCAGCCCGGCGCCGCAGCCGACGTCGAGCGCCGACCGCCCCGCCAATGGCGTGAAGCTCTGCCCGTCGCCGTGCCAATGCCGGTCCACCGTCGCCCGGATATAGGTGAGGCGCGGCGGGTTGAGCCGGTGGAGCATCGCCGAGGAACCCTTTGGGTCCCACCAATCCTTCGCCAGCCTGCCGAAATGCGCAGCCTCGGCCGGATCGATCGTCGTGCCAGCCTTCGCTGCCGCTCGGTTGGATGTCGTGCCAGCCTTCACTGCCGCTCGGTTGGATATAGTATCGGACGTTACGGTTGCGCTTCGCATGGCGCCTTCCTATCAGCGCCGCTCCGGCATTCCAAAGGACTTTGCACCGCCGCCATGGCCCGTATCGTGATGAAATTCGGCGGGACGTCGATGGCCGGGATCGAGCGGATCCGCAGCGTCGCCGCGCGCGTGAAGCGCGAAGTCGACGCCGGCAACCAGGTCGCGGTGGTGGTGTCGGCGATGGCCGGCGACACCGACCGGCTGGTCAATTTCTGCCGCGAAGCCTCGTCACTGTACGACGCGCGCGAATATGACGTGGTGGTGTCGAGCGGCGAACAGGTCACCAGCGGGCTGCTGGCGATCGCGCTGCAGGCGATCGGCGTGCCCGCGCGCAGCTGGCTCGGCTGGCAATTGCCGATCCATACCAGCGACGCGCACGCCTCGGCGCGGATCGAGGAGATCGACATGGCGGCGCTCGACGCGGCATTGTCGTCGGGCGAAGTCGCGGTGATCCCGGGATTTCAGGGGGTCGACGAGTTCAACCGCGTGACCACTTTGGGTCGCGGCGGGTCGGACACCTCGGCAGTGGCGGTCGCCGCCGCGATGAAGGCCGAGCGCTGCGACATCTACACCGACGTCGACGGGGTCTACACCACCGACCCGCGGATCGTGCCGCGCGCGCGCAAGTTGAAGCGCGTGACCTACGAAGAAATGCTCGAGCTCGCCAGCGTCGGGGCCAAGGTGCTCCAGACGCGCTCGGTGGGCCTTGCCATGAAGGAAAACGTCCGCGTTCAGGTGCTGTCGTCGTTCACTGGCGAGGACGCGCCGATGGCGGACACATTACCCGGCACGATGATCGTGGCCGAAGAGGAGATTGACGAGATGGAGCGCCAGCTGATCACCGGCATCGCGCACGACAAGAACGAAGCGAAGATCACGTTGGTCAGCGTGTCGGACACCCCCGGCACGGTTGCCGCGATCTTCGAACCGCTCGCCGCCGCCAATATCAACGTCGACATGATCATCCAGAACATCGCGCATCAATCGGCCGGGCGACCGGGGTCGACCGACGTGACCTTCACCGTCCCCGCGGTCGATCTCGCCAAATCGATCCAGGCGCTGAACGACGCGAAGGGATCGATCGGGTTCCAGGAACTGGTCCACGACACGCGCGTCGCCAAGATTTCGGTGGTCGGCGTGGGCATGAAGAGCCATGCCGGCGTTGCGTCGAAGATGTTCACGACGCTGGGCGAGCGCGGGATCAACATTCAGGCGATCTCTACATCCGAGATCAAGGTCAGCGTGCTGATCCACGAGGACGAGACCGAACTCGCGGTGCGCGTGCTGCACACGGCGTACGGGCTGGATGCGGAGGAAGCGGCCTGAGGGCTGGCAGGCGGCGGCCGATCCCGCTAGTGCCCGCGCCATGACCACAACCACGACCGGCGCCGAGCGCCTCCAGCGCCTGATGCACCGCGGCACCGAATTCCTCGGAAGCGAGGTCGCCATCCTGTGCGGCGCGATGTCATGGGTGAGCGAGCGCCACCTCGTCTCCGCCATGTCCAACGCCGGCGGGTTCGGGCTGATCGCGTGCGGGGCGATGACCCCCGAACTGCTCGATGCCGAGATCGCCGCGACCAAGGCGCTGACCGACAAGCCGTTCGGGGTCAACCTGATCACGATGCACCCGATGCTGTTCGATCTGATCGCGGTCTGCGCCAAGCACCACGTCACGCACGTCGTGCTCGCGGGCGGGCTGCCGCCCAAGGGATCGCTCGAAGCGATCAAGGCAACCGGCGCCAAGGTGATCTGCTTCGCGCCCGCGCTGAGCCTCGCCAAAAAGCTGATCCGCTCGGGCGTCGATGCCTTGGTGATCGAGGGCATGGAAGCGGGCGGGCATATCGGCCCGGTGTCGACCAGCGTGCTCGCGCAGGAAATCCTGCCCGAAGTCGCCGACCAGGTCCCCGTCTTCATCGCCGGCGGGATCGGGCGCGGCGAAGCGATCGCCGGTTACCTCGAAATGGGCGCGGCGGGGGTCCAGCTCGGCACGCGTTTCGTCTGCGCGACCGAGAGCATCGCGCATCCCAATTTCAAGAAGGCGTTCTTGCGCGCCAATGCCCGCGATGCGGTCGCCAGCGTGCAGATCGACCCGCGACTCCCCGTGATCCCGGTGCGCGCGCTCAAAAATTCAAGCTCGGACTTGTTCACTGCCAAGCAGCGCGAAGTCGCGCAATTGCTCGACGACGGGAAGGTCGAGATGATGGAAGCGCAGCTCCAGATCGAGCATTACTGGGCGGGCGCGTTGCGCCGCGCGGTGATCGACGGCGATGTCGACAATGGGTCGCTGATGGCGGGTCAGTCGGTCGGCATGGTGACCAAGGAAGAGCCCGTCGCCGAAATCATCGCGCAATTGATGGCCGAAGCCGCCGCCGCGCTGGAAAGCCGCGCCGGCTGACCGTGTCCCGCCGGCTAAGTTGACACCAACTTCACACTATCGCGGTCGTTTGGTCGCGGACGAATGCCGGATGCGATCGGCGAGTCGGCGATCGACCGACGCGACGGTGACACGCGAAATCCTACATTGAAAGCGTCTTGTGCCGCTCGCCGCGATACAGCCGCCAGAGCTCCTGCCCGCACTGAAAGATCCAGATCGCGCCCGCCACGATGATCGCATAGCGGATCGCCAGGTTGGTGCTGCGGTCGATCTCCGCCAGCTTGCCGGCCGGCATCGCCGCCGACTGCGCGGTGAGCCAATGTCCCGCGCGGTACACGAGGGTGAGGAGGGCCAATGCGCCGGCGGTGGTGCCGACCGACAACAAAGCGCGCGCGCGGGTCCAGCGCGGTCGCAGCCACTGCACCAGATTGAACACCAGCCGCGCGATCATCAGCGCCAGGATCGGCGCCCACAAGCTCGTCCACACCGGGTCGGGAGCCAGCACCAGACCCTTCGTGTTGGTATAGGTCAGCGGCACATGGATCACGCCCGTCCACCACAGGATCAACGCGATCCCGGCCCCCACCTCGAACAGCGATTCCCACACGCTCTTCGGCTTGGTCCTGCCGGTGAACTGGCTGAGGTCGGGCAAGTCCTCGGGCGTCCAGCGTTGAAGGTAGCCGGTCAGCCAGCCGGTGCGTTCGATCCCGGCGAACACCAATGTGACCAGCCCGGCATTGGCGAGCAGCGACCACCCGCCGCTCGCCGCGCCGCGGATCAGCGCGCGCATCACGGGCTGGCTGCCGGCGACCGCGTTGATCGCGGTGGTGATCACCAGAATCGCCGCGCAGATCGCCAGCACGACCTTGAGCGAGAACCAGTAGAAGGGAAACAGGTCGGGGCCGATCAGCGAGTGCTGCGTGCCGTAGCGCGCGGCGACGATCAGCGGATGCCCGAAATCGCGCAGCAATGCGCTCACTTCGTCATGCGTCAGCACGCGGTCGAGCGCATCCTCGCGATCCTCGATCCGGCTGGCGATCACGTCGCGCAGCTCGGCGATGACGTCGTCGGCGTTTGCACTGCGCGGCAGGTTCCAGCGAATCGCGCTCAAATATCGGTCGATAAGGTCCATCACTTATCCTTTTCGGTAACGCGCAGGATCGATTCGGAAATCGCGTTCCATTCGGCGAGCAGCTGCGCGAGCGTTTCGGTGCCGGCGGGCGAGAGGCGGTAAAAGCGCTTGGTGCGCCTGGCTTCCTCACGCCATTCGGAGGTCAGCAGCCCCTGCGTTTCGAGCCGGCGGAGCAGCGGATAGAGCGCGCTTTCGTCGATCGACAGCCCGGCATCCTCCAGCGTCTGACGCAAGGTATAACCGTAGCGCTCCTCGCGCAGCGCGCCCATCACCGCGAGGATCAGCGACCCGCGCCGCAGCTCGATCCGCAATTTTTCGAACAGATCGGGGTCGACGGGCAAAGGCTGTGCCTCACATGGTGTGTGTTACACACTGTATGTCATACAGTACTTGCGGCGTCAACCGCCACGATGCGATCACCCGATTCATGGAGACGCGCGCTGGCCTTCCGGTTCTCGATTTTGCCGACCTGTCGGGGTGGGAAAGCTGGCTGGCGTCGCAGCCGGACGACGCGGCGGGCCTGTGGCTCAAGCTCGCGAAGCCGGGGAACGCCGCGTCCTCGCTGACCAAGGCGCAGGCGATCGACGGGGCGCTGTGTCATGGCTGGATCGACGGCCAGATCGATAAATATGACGATGCCTGGTTCCTGACGCGCTTCACGCCGCGCGCCCGGACCAGCAAATGGTCCGAAAAGAACCGCAACCGCGCCGTACAATTGATCGCCGACGGCCGGGTGTCCCCGGCGGGGCACGCCCGGATCGACGCCGCCAAGGCCGGCGGGCGATGGGAAAGCGCCTATGCCCCGGCCTCGACCGCCACCGAGCCGCCCGATCTGCGCGCCGCGCTCGACGCCAATCCCCAGGCACGCGCGTTTTTCGACACGCTGACCGGCGCCAATCGCTACGCGATTCTTTACCGCGTCCAGACCGCGAAGCGGCCCGAAACGCGCGCCGCGCGGATCGCCAAATTCGTCGCCCTGTGCGCGGCGGGCGAAACGATCCACTGAAAATACGCCGAAGCGAGTGTCGTAAACGCTCGATTCACATCCTTTCTCAAGGGCTTGTTGGCCGAATCGGGCGGAATTTCGGGTCACGTCACATGGGGGTGACGAGAGGGGGTCGATCTTATGCGCAATTTGTCTGCTTTGCTGCCCATCGCACTGCTTGCCGCCACGCCTGCCGCCGCGCAGTCGTTCCAGCCCGCGGTGGCCACCACCAATCTGCCGCCGCTCGAAGCCTTGTGGCATTTGCGCGCCGCGCTCAACGTCGCCGCGCTCGGCTGTCGCGATGCCGACGAAGCGATCACCGTGGCGTCGTACAACACATTGATCCGCAACGCGGCCCCGACTTTGACCGCCGCCAACGACGCGGTCAGCGCGCGCTATAAGGCGCAATACGGCGCCAATTGGGAATCCGCGCGCGAACGCGACATGACCAAACTCTACAATTTTTTTGCACAGCCGACCGCCGCGCGCGATTTCTGCTCAGCCGCCAAGACCACGCTGGCGCAAATCCAAAATGTCGGGCCGCAGGACTTGCCGGGCTTTGCCCTGGCCGCGCTGCCGATGCTCGAAGCGCCGTTCGACGCACCTGCCAGGGTCGAGCCGCAATTTGCATCGGCGCCCGCCAATAATATCGTCGCCATTTCGGCGGCGATTCCCGTCGCGCCCCCCGGCGCGCACTGATCGGATCGCTGCGGCGGCGTGTGGCGCCGCCGCCACCGATCTGATAGCGAACGGGCATGGCCGTCACCGCCGCTGCCTCTGCCCGCGAAATTCTGGTTCGCCTTCACGATGTGATGGCGGCGCGATCGACCGCGCAGGCCAAACTCGACGCGGTCGTCCGGATCATCGGCGAGGCGCTGGATAGCGAAGTCTGCTCGATCTATCTGCTGCGCGAGGGGCTGCTCGAACTCTATGCGACGCGTGGGCTCGATCAGGCCGCGGTCCACGTCACCAAGCTGGCGCTGGGCGAGGGGCTGGTGGGTACGATCGCGCAGCAGGTCGAGACGTTGAACCTCGACGAAGCGGCATCGCATCCCGACTTCGCCTATCGCCCCGAAACCGGCGAAGACGAATTCCACAGCTTTGCCGGGGTCCCGATCATCCGCCGCGGCGACGCGGTGGGCGTGCTGGCGGTGCAACATGCCGACCCGCGCAAATATGCCGATGTCGAGATCGAAGCGCTGCAGACCGTGGCGATGGTGCTGTCCGAACTGATCGCCAATGCCGGGCTGGTCGATCAGCGCGGCGACGCGAATTCGCGCCCGCAATCGACCGCCGCGACCCGGCTCGAAGGCCTCAAACTGGTCGAAGGCATGGCCAGCGGCCACGCCGTCTATCACCAGCCGCGAATCACGATCGAACATACCGTCGCCGAGGATACCGAGGCCGAGCGGCACCGCGTCTATGCCGCGTTCGACAAGATGCGCGAACAGATCGACCGGATGGCGGCGCAGGCCGAATTCGGCGCCGGCGGCGAGCATGAAGAGGTCATCGCGACGTACAAGATGTTCGCGTATGACGAAGGCTGGTCGCGCCGGATCAACGAAGCGATCGATTCGGGGCTGACCGCCGAGGCGGCGATCGAGCGCGTCCAGCAACGCACCCGCATGCGGATGCGCCAGATTGGCGATCCGCTGTTGCAGGACCGGATGCACGATCTGGAGGATCTGGCGAACCGACTGCTCAGAATCGTGTCGGGCCAGATGGGCACCGCCGCGTCGCACGGTCTGCGCCAGGACACGATTTTGATCGCGCGCAATCTGGGTCCGGCCGAATTGCTCGAATATGACCGCCGCCGCCTGAAGGGCGTGGTGCTGGAGGAAGGATCGCTGACGGCGCACGTCACGATCGTCGCGCGCGCCATGGGCGTGCCGGTGCTCGGCCGCGTGCGCGGGGTGCGCCAGACGATCGCCGAGGGCGATTTGTTGCTGCTCGATGTGACCGAAGGATCGGTCCTCGTCCGCCCCTCCGCGCCGATGGAGGAAGCGTTCGAAAATCGCTTCGAACTGCGCCAGAAACGCCGCGCGGTGTTCGCCGCGCTCAAGAAAGAGACGCCGACGACCAAAGACGGCCAGCGGCTGACGGTGATGGTCAATGCCGGCCTGCGCGACGACGTCGCCGCGCTCGACGTGACCGGCGCCGACGGGATCGGGCTGTTCCGCACCGAATTCCAGTTCCTCGTGTCGGCGACGCTGCCGCAACGCGAGCGCCAGTTGCGGCTCTACAAGGACGTGCTAGACGCGGCCGGCGACCGTCCGGTGGTGTTTCGCACGGTCGATATCGGCGGCGACAAGGCGCTCCCCTACCTCAATCACAATGACGAGGATGAGGAGAATCCGGCGATGGGGTGGCGCGCGCTGCGGCTCGCGCTCGAACGCGGCGGGCTGATGAAGGCGCAGGCGCGCGCTTTGATCGAAGCGGCCGGCGGGCGCACGCTCAACGTGATGTTCCCGATGGTGTCGGAGGCGTGGGAATTCGACGAAGCCAAGGCGATTTTCGAAGCGCAGCGCGACTGGCTGGGCAAGCGCGGCAAAAGGCTGCCGACCGATATCCGCTATGGCGCGATGCTCGAAGTCCCCAGTCTGGCCGAACAGCTCGATCTGCTGCTCCCCAACGTCCAGTTCCTGTCGGTCGGGACCAACGATTTGACGCAATTCCTGTTCGCCGCCGACCGGGCCAACCCGAAACTGGCCGAGCGCTATGACTGGCTCAGCCCGTCGATCCTGCGCTTCCTCAAGCGCGTTGTCGCGCCGTGCCGCGCGGCGGGAGTCGATCTGACGGTGTGCGGCGAAATGGGCGGGCGCCCGCTGGAGGCGATGGCGCTGATCGGGCTGGGGATCGATCGGCTGTCGATCACCCCCGCCGCGGTGGGGCCGATCAAGGCGATGGTGCGCAGCCTCGATCGCGCGGCGATCGTCGCCGAACTCGACACGCTGCTGGCGCATCCGCCGCGCGACATTCGCGGCGCGCTGATCGATTGGGCGGGCAAGAACGGCGTCGAACTGGCCTGAACCGTCCATGGGCCGAGGCCAAAGCGTCGGCCAGCAATTGACAGCGGGTCACGCTTTGGCCGAGAGCCCTGTGGCGAGGCAGGAGGCCGAATCCGGGTCGCACCCCCTTTTGCCGGAGAGCATGAATGGACGACAACGATCAGCCAACGGATCAGGCAACCCTGTTTCCGAAGAGCACCGGCGATAAATTGCGCGAAGCCCGCGAAGCGATGGGGCTCGACCTGAGCGACGTCGCCAACGTCACGCGCGTGCCGATGCGCCACCTGCTGGCGATCGAACAGGGCCATTACGAAGGCATGCCGTCGCCGACCTATGCGATCGGTTTCGCCAAGGCGTATGCCCGCGTGGTCGGGCTCGACGAAAAGGCGATCGGGCTGGAAGTGCGCGGCAATCCGGCGCTGCCGCTGGCGCCGGCGACCGATTATGAGCCGTACGAACTGGGCGACCCCAAAAGGTTGCCATCGCGCGGCGTGGCGATGGCGGCGGGCGCGATTGCGCTCGTTTTGCTGATCGGGGTGATCGTCTATTATGGCACCAGCTGGCTGCGCGGCAGTGGCGAGCAAACCGCGTTGGTCGTTCCCGCCGAGGCGCCGACCGATGCCGCAACCCCCGAAGCCACGCCCGCGCCGGTCGGCGGGGGCCAGGTGATCCTGACCGCGACCGACAGCGTGTGGCTGCGCGTCTATGACGCGACCGGCAAGGCGCTGTTCGAAAAGACCATGGCGCCGGGCGAGCAATATTCGGTTCCCGCCGACGCCAACAACCCGATGATCAACATCGGTCGCCCGGACAAATTGCAGGTGACGCTCAACGGCTCGGCGGTCGCGCCGCTGGGCGACGGCAAAACGGCGATCAAGGATGTCGGGATCAGCGCCGCCGCCATTCAGGCGCGCGCATCGGGCCAGCCCGCGCCGGGTGCAACGCCGGCTCCGGCTGCCGCCGCGCCGTCGACCGACCGCTCGACCAGCGTGCCTCCTGCCTTCCGGCCACGCCCCACCGCGAGCGCCACGCCGGTCCCGGCGCCGACCGCCAATACCGTATCGCCGCCCGGCCCGGCACCGACCCCGGCGCCCTGACGCGCGAACAGTGGCGCGGGCGAACGTTCGGCGCTAGATTGCCGATGGGGCGCGCGTGAACGGGCGAGATTTGGGGATGGGTATGCGTAAGGCAGTGATCGCGGCGATGATGGCGACGGGTCTGGCCGTCGCGATCCCGGCAAGCGCGCAGACGGCGAGCGTCGACGGGCGGCTGACGCAGCTCGAAAAGCGCATGAACACGGTCGAACGCGTGCTGACCAACCGTAATGGCGGGCCGTTGGTCCAGCCCGACATCGGTCCGGCGACCCCGGCGACCGCCACGACGGGAACGCCCGCCACCGCGCCGCTCGCCGACCTCCAGGCGAAGGTCAATGCGATCGAGGGCGAACTGGCCGGGCTGACCGGTCGGATCGAAACCGCCGAGCACCGCCTGTCGCAGCTCGAACTCGATTTCGTGGCGTACAAGAAGGCGACCGACGCACGGATCAGGGCGCTTGAGGACAGAAGCTCGGTCAGCGGCGAGGTGGCGACTCCCGCGCCGACGCCCAAGCCGGGGGCGAAACCGCCCGTCGTCGCGACCACGCCGCCCAAGGACGCCGCCGACCCGGATCGCGCCGCGCGCGTTGCGGCTGTGGCCAAACCGACCGGCAAGGACGCCGCCGACAAGGGCACCTATGCCTATAATTACGGCTATCGCTTCTGGCAGGCCAAGCTTTACCCGGAAGCCGAGGCGCAGCTGGAAAAGTTCGGCACGCGCTTTCCCGGGCACCGGCTGATCAGCCGCGCGGGCAACGTGCTGGGACTGATCTATCTCGACGACAACCGCCCCAAGGACGCCGCGACGACGTTCTACGACAATTATTCGAAGCTGCCCGATGGCGACCGCGCGCCCGACAGCCTGCTCAACCTGACCAAGGCGATGGTCGCGTTGAAGCGCCCGTCGGCCGATATCTGCGAGGTCTATAAGGAGCTGGGCGACGTGTACGGCACGCAGCTGAACGCCGCGCAACAGGCCGAAGCCGCCAAGGGCCGTGCCGCCAACAAGTGCCGCTGAACTGACTCCGGCGACGGTCGCGCGGTTCGCGCGCGACCTGGCCGGGCTGGTCGAGCTTGAGTCCGCCCGCGTGCTGGTCGCGGTGTCGGGCGGTCCCGACAGCCTTGCCCTGCTCTTCCTCACGCACGCGGTGCTGGGCGATCGCTGCAGCGGCGCGACGGTCGATCATGGCCTGCGCCCCGAATCGGCGGACGAGGCGCGCTGGGTCGGCGCGCTCTGCGCCCGACATGGCATCGCCCACACGATCCTGCGCGACACCGTGCCGCCACGGGTTGCGCATACCGCCAATCTGTCGGCGCGCGCCCGCGACCTGCGCTATCGATTGCTCGGCGAGCATGCCGAGGCGCTTGGCGGCGCGCTGATCGCGACCGCGCATCACGCCGACGACCAGCTTGAGACGCTGATCATGCGGCTCAACCGCGGGTCCGGGCTCGCCGGACTGGCCGGGGTGCGCGCGCGCAAGGGCAATGTGATTCGTCCGTTGCTCGACTGGCGCCATGCCGAACTGGTCGCAATCGTCGCGGCGCTGGGGATCGCCGCGATCGACGACCCCAGCAATGTCAGCGACCGGTTCGACCGCGCGCGGCTGCGCAAGGCGCTGGCCGGGATCGACTGGCTCGACGTCGGACGAATCGGCGCGAGCGCGCGCGCGTTGAGCGATGCCGAGGATGCGCTCGGGTGGATCGTCGACCGTCTGAAGCGGCAACGCGTCCGAAAGCAGGACGGCTCGGTCGTCCTGGCGCCCGCCGATCTGCCGTTCGAAATCCGGCGCAGGCTGGTCGAACGCTGCGTCGTACAGATCGACCCGCAGGCCGATATCCGGGGCGCCGCCCTCGTCCGCACCGTGCGCGCGCTGGAGGCGGGTGAACGGACGATGATCGGCGATGTCGTGGGCGAGACCGGCGCCGACGGCCACTGGCGCTTTACCAAGGCCCCGCCGCGTCGATCAGTCTGATCGGCGTTGTTCCATTGCCATTAAGGCTTGGTGGCTTATCTTGTGAGTCACGAAAGGTATCACGCGACCATGAACGAGAACGACAAGCAGCCCGCCCCCGACGGCGGGAACAATTGGATGAAGAGCCTGGTGATCTGGGTCGGCATCCTCGTCGCGCTCGCGCTGCTGGTCTCGCTGATCGACGGCCGCACCGCGACAGCGCCGGGCAAAGCGGTGTCCTATTCGGCGTTTCTCAACCAGGTGAAGGACGGCAACGTCACCAGTGTCGAGATTGCCGGGACGACCGCCAACGGTAAGCTGAAGGATGGTACAACCTTCCGCACCAACCTTCCCGCGACGCCCGATCCCCAGCTCTACCCGCAGCTGACCGCGGGCGGGGTCGATATCGTGGCCAAGCCCGAAGAGCAGGCGTCGATCTGGACGGTCATCCTGATCCAGGCGCTGCCATTCCTGCTGATGCTCGGCATCGCCTTTTTCGTGCTGCGTCAGATGCAGAAATCGAGCGGATCGGGCGCGATGGGCTTCGGCAAGTCGCGCGCCAAGATGCTGACCGAAAAGCATGGCCGCGTGACCTTCGACGACGTCGCCGGGATCGACGAAGCACGCGAGGAATTGCAGGAAATCGTCGAATTCCTGAAGGACCCGACCAAATTCGCGCGATTGGGCGGCAAAATCCCCAAGGGCGCGTTGCTGGTCGGCTCGCCCGGTACCGGCAAGACGCTGCTCGCCCGCGCGATTGCCGGCGAAGCGGGCGTGCCGTTCTTCACCATTTCGGGGTCTGATTTCGTCGAAATGTTCGTCGGCGTCGGCGCGAGCCGCGTCCGCGACATGTTCGAACAGGCCAAGAAATCCGCTCCCTGCATCGTCTTTATCGACGAAATCGACGCGGTCGGTCGCCATCGCGGCGCGGGCCTGGGCAATGGCAATGACGAGCGCGAACAGACGCTCAACCAGTTGCTGGTCGAGATGGACGGGTTCGAGGCGAACGAAGGCATCATCATCATCGCCGCGACCAACCGTCCCGACGTGCTGGACCCCGCGCTGTTGCGCCCGGGCCGGTTCGATCGCCGCGTGACGGTGCCGCTGCCCGATATCGAGGGCCGCGTGCAGATCCTGCAAGTCCACATGAAGAAGGTGCCGCTGGCGCCCGACGTCGATGCGCGCACGCTCGCGCGCGGCACGCCGGGCATGTCGGGCGCCGACCTGGCCAATCTGGTCAACGAAGCCGCGCTGATGGCGGCACGCTTGGGCAAGCGCCTCGTCGCGATGGCGCAGTTCGAGCTCGCCAAGGACCGCGTGATCATGGGCACCGAGTGGAAATCGCTCGTCATGACCCCCGAAGAGAAGAAGATGACCGCCTATCACGAGGCCGGTCACGCGCTGGTGCGCATCCATGAACCGGCATCCGACCCGATCCACAAAGCGACGATCATCCCGCGCGGCGGGGCGCTCGGCATGGTCGTGTCGATGCCCGAGCGCGACAATTATTCGTACCATCGCGACAAGATGTACGCCGATCTGGCGAGCGTGATGGGCGGACGCGCGGCCGAGGAAGTGATCTTCGGCTACGACAAGGTGTCGTCGGGCGCGAGCGGAGACATCCAGCAGGCCACCAAGCTGGCGCGTGCGATGGTGATGCGCTGGGGCATGTCCGACAAGCTCGGCCCGCTCGAATATGAAGAGCAGCAGGGCGAAACGTTCCTCGGCTATTCGCAGTCGCAGCGGCACAATATGTCGAACGAGACGGCGTTGCTGATCGACAGCGAGATCAAGCGGCTGATCGACAACGGCCATAAGCGCGCAACCGAAGTGCTGACCGAGAATGTCGATAAATTGCACGCCATCGCTGGTGCGCTGCTCGAATATGAGACGCTGACCGGCGAGGAAATCAAGCGGCTGGCGGCGGGCGAGGATATCGGGCGCGACGATCCGAACGCCAACCTGCCGGCGGTTCCCGCGGGCGGCACGTCGATCCCCAAAACCAAGCGGCCCGCCGGGCCGTTCGGCAACCCTGCCCCCGCCGGTGCCTGACATGGCGTATCGCAAGGTTGCCGCTGGATTGGCCGGTCTCGCATTGGTGATCTGCCCGGTCGCGGCGCAGGCGATGAGCGTCGCCGATTTCCTGGCGAAAGCCGACGCGCTCAAGGCCAAGGGCCTGTTCGCGATGGGATCGCCGGATATCGCCACGTTGCGCGGCGAAGTCACCGGTGCCGCCACTGCCTATCGCGCCGAACTCGCCGCGGATGCCGCCGCCAAGCGGCCACCGCGGGCCTGCCCGCCTCCGCGCGACCAGACCAAGGTGACGTCGGACGAGATCATCGCCTCGTTCAAGGCGATCCCGGCGGCGCAGCGCGGCGTCAGCGTGAAGGCGGCATTCTACCGCTTCATGGACAAGCGCTTTCCCTGCCGCTGATCCCGGCGGACGCCCGCGCCGGTGACCGATCCGTCCTAAGCTGAGGCCATTCGGCATGCTATCCCCCCTGGGGATTGGGCGGCGGGGGGAAGGAATGATCGGCTGGATCAGGATCGTTGCGCTGGCACTGGCGATCGCCGCGCCGGCCACCGCCCGTTCGCCCGCCGATCTGGATGCGTTGGCGACGCTCCGCTACAAATCGGCGCAGACCGAAACCGTCGCCGCCCGCGTTGCCGACGCGCGATTGCTCGCGATGCGCGCGCGGATCGCCACGGGCGATTCGCAATTGATCAAGACACGCGGCGAGCTCACCTCGCTCAGGTCGGCGTCGAAAACGGACAAGGTTCGGATCGCGACGCTGCAAAGGCAGGCCGATACGCTGGTCGCCGAACTGGCACAGCTCAAGCTCGACTTTACCGGCGAACTTGCCCGTCGCGACGCGCAATATGCCCGCGACATCGCGATCCTCCAGACCGCGGGCGAGCAATTGCTCGCGACGCCAGACGGTAGGCGTGCACTGGCGCTGTACAATGAAGGCGGCCCGGGCTCGTTCGAGGCGGCCGATGCCGTCCTCGCCGAAGTTGAGAAGGCACGCGACACGGCGCGCAAATTGGCCGCCGACAAGCAATTGGCGAGCGACCGGCGCGCGCGCGCCGAACTTGCGCTCGACGCACGCGACAAGGGACTGACGACGACCAAGGTCGCGATCGAGCGCCGCGAGGCGGTGGTTGCCGCGGATCCCGACGGTTATTGGGACTGGGTTGACCTGTGCGACCTCTACCTTGACGAACTTCGCCTCGATGATGCGGCGCGCGCCGCCCGCGCCGCGTCGCGCACGGCAGTGACCGACCGCGACAAGGCGATCGCCACCGAAGAAGTCGGCACGGTCGCGCTGGCGCGTAACGATGTGCCCGCAGCGATTGCGGCATTCGAAGCGAGCCTTCTGGCGCAGACCAAATTGAGCGGCACCGACGGCGTCATCGATATGGGCCGGGTCGCCGGCCTTCTGGGCAAGGCACTGTTCCTGAACGGGGATTTTGCGCGGTCGAAAACGATCTACGAAGTCTCGCTTGAGGCGCAGCGCGAAGTTCTCAAGGTCCGGCCGCAATCGGCGGATGCGCAGCGTGCCGTCATGCGCACGCTGGGCCGGCTGGGCGACGTGAGGGCCCGTCTGGGCGACGTCGCCGGCGCGACGGCTGCCGACCGAGAAGCGCTCGAGATGGCACGAGTGCTCGCGACCGCCAATCCGCAGTCGGTCGATGCGCTGGACGACGAAGCGATCGCAATCACGCGAATCGGGCAGTTACTGATCGATACCGGCGATCTGAAGAACGCGGTCGTCACGCTCGACGGGGCGCTGGCGGTGCGGCGCGCGCTGATCGCGCTCGATCCCGATTCCACGGCGAGCCAGCGCGCGCTCGCGCGCGCGCTGGTCATGGCGGGTACCGCGCATGCGCTGGCCGCCGATATCCCCAATCCGACCGCGTCGCTGGAAGAAGCGCTGCCGATCCTGCGCCGCATCGCAAGCGAGAGCCCCGGCTCTGCGACCGCGCAGCGCGACCTGATGGTGGTCGAATGGAAACTGGCCGCGCTCGGTGTGGCGGGACATCGCTGGGCCGATGTCGTCGAGCGCTTCCGCACGATGCAGGCGGCGGGACTGCTGTCCCCCGTCGATGCAGACGCTGTCGCCGAAGCGACGGCGCACGCCGAAGGAAAACCGTGGCCATGACCGGCAGCGCAACCTGCCAATTGAATGACCGGTCGACAGCGGCACGAAGCGTTGTCCGATTCCGGGTCGCTGACGCTTATTCCATCAACCCGAGGCCCAACAGCAACAGCGCGAACACGATGATCGTGATGTTCCCGAAGATCAGCAGCGCGAAGGTGCGCCACAGGGCCGAAAACCATCGCAGCGCATAGGCGCCGCGCAATTGCACGAACATGTGCACCGGCGGTGCGAAAGCCAGCAGACACCCCGGAATCCAGCCCGGCGCGTGGATCGTCAGCAGCACGCTGAACGCCGTCACCAGCAGCATCATGAAGGCGAGGCTGTACGTCACGAAAATAGCATGATCGTAGAGCTTGAACCGCCGCCGCCACAGAAACAGCAGCGCCACGAACGGGACCGAGATCGGAATCAACGCCCAGCTATATTTGTACGCCGACGATTGCAGCTTGTAGAGCGCCAGTTCGGGGTTGGCGTTGACCTTCTCGATCGCGTGGTTGAGCCGTGGCCAGCTTTTTCCGAACCCCGTGCTGACATTGCTCACGCGCTTGCCGTCGCCGCCCGTCGCGAGCGCGTTGCGGCCGGTCTGATACCCCTGCAGCGCGGCCTTCAGGCCAACGATATCGTCCGCTGCGTCTTCGGCCTTCGGACCGCCTTTGGCCCGCACGGCTTCCGCTTTCGCAAGTTCCGCCTGCGTCTCGGCGATCTGGCGATCGATCTGCGCGGTCTTTTCTGCGCGTGTCTTGGGCGACGTATCGAGATTGAAATTGTCGCCCCCGACCGAATGGATCGACGCGAACATCAGGAACACGAAGAACAGGAACAAGGCGAGCGGCGAGACGAAGCGCGCGCGTTCGCCATCGATATAGCGCCGCGTCAGCTTGCCCGGATGCAGCACCAGCATCGGCACGGTGCGCCACACCTTGCCCTCGAAATGGAACACGCCGTGGAGCAGATCGTGCCCGATCGAGGTCAGCGTCTTGTGGACGTGGCCGTTCTGCCCGCAGGCGTGGCAGAACTCGCCGATCAGCGCCGTGCCGCAATTGAGGCACACGCCGTGCGCCTCACCGTCGACATGCTCGCCCGCGCGCGGTTCGACGGCGCGGCCCAGCAAGGCCCCGGTGGCGATGTCGCCGGCTGCTGCAAATTCCCCGCTCATGGCGAAGCAGATAGCATTGGGCGGCTGAAAGGCGATACAGTTTTGGCGCGCGCGCGCGTGCGTGATAACGAGGGCGTCATGGCCAGCGTGATCGACCGCACCGAAGACCCCGTCGCCCTGATCGCGAGCATGGGACGGCGCGCGCGCGCTGCCGCCGGCTTGCTCGCCGGCCTGTCGAGCGCGGACAAGGCGCGCGGGCTGAGCGCGATGGCCGACGCGATCCGCGCGGCCGAACCGGCGATCCTCGCCGCGAACGCGATCGACATGGAAAAGGGTGCGGCGGGCGGCCTGTCGAGCGCGATGCTCGACCGGTTGAAGCTGACCCCCGAGCGTATCGCCGGAATGGCCGACGGCGTCGCCACGGTCGCGACGCTCAAAGACCCGGTCGGCGAGACGATCGACGAAATCACCCGCCCCAACGGGCTGACCCTCGCCCGGATTCGCGTGCCGATCGGCGTGATCGGGATCATCTACGAAAGCCGCCCGAACGTCACCGCCGATGCGGCGGCGCTGTGCATTGGAGCGGGTAATGCCGTGATCCTGCGCGGCGGGTCCGAAGCGGTCGAGAGCAATCGCGCGATCCATGCGGCCCTGATCGCGGGACTCGAGGCCGCCGGGCTCCCCGTCGACGCAGCGCAACTCGTCCCCACCACCGATCGCGCTGCCGTCGGCGCGATGCTGGCCGGCGAAGGCGTGATCGACATGATCGTGCCCCGCGGCGGCAAGGGGCTGGTCGCACGCGTTCAGGCCGAAGCGCGCGTCCCCGTGCTCGCGCATCTCGACGGGATCAACCATATCTACGTCCACGCCTCGGCCGATCCGGCGATGGCCGAAAGCATCGTTGTCAATTCCAAGATGCGCCGGACCGGCATCTGCGGCGCGATGGAAACATTGCTGATCGACCGCGACTATCCGCAGACCGAGGATTTGCTCCAAGCGCTGGCGGCGTCGGGCTGCGAAGTGCGCGGCGATGTCGGGGTACGCGCGATCGACCCCGACGTCGCGCTCGCTGGCGACGAGGATTGGGACACCGAATATCTCGAAGCGATCGCCAGCGTGGCGCTGGTCGACGGGCTGGGCGGCGCGCTGGCGCATATCGCGCGGCACGGATCGCACCATACCGACGCGATCGTCGCTGAGGATTCAGCCGTCGCCGAACGCTTCCTGAGCGCGGTCGACAGCGCGATCGTGCTGTGGAACGCCTCGACCCAGTTCGCCGATGGCGGCGAATTCGGGCTGGGCGCCGAGATCGGTATTGCGACGGGGCGGTTGCACGCGCGCGGCCCGGTCGCTCTTGAGGGGCTCACGACTTATAAGTGGATCGGACGCGGGAGCGGGCAGGTGCGGGGTTGAATCGCTCGTATCCATTGTATACGTTGGGAGGATGACCAAGACAGCCATCGTCACCGCGCGCCTCGATGCCGACACAGCTGAAGCGCTTGATGCTTTTGCCGCGCGGCGTGAACGTACTCGCGCCTGGATCGTAGCCGATGCAGTGAGCCGGTATCTTGAGGAAGAAACGCATTTCGAGACGTTTTTGCAGGAAGGTCGGGATGCGATCACGCGCGGCGAGACGCTAACTCACGACGAAATGGTCGAGGAAATCCGACGCTGGCAGGCGGGACGGGCGCGCCGCAGTTGAACCGCGTTGATTGGTCGCGAACCGCGCGGAATGATTTGATCGCAATCGGCGAACGATACGAAGCGATCGATCCTGATTTGGCCGATGCAATGCTGAATCTCGTCATGGCCGCGGTACAACCGCTGGTCGCTCATCCGCATCTGGGACCGGTCGTTGACAGCCTGGGCGGCCGGAAATGGCTGGTCCGGGGAACGCCATTCGCGCTATTTTACGACATCCGCGGCGCCGATATCGAGATCATCCGGGTGCGGCACTTGCGCGAAAATTGGCGGGACTAGATGCGAATCGGTCTCCTCGGCGGCTCGTTCAACCCCGCGCATTCCGGCCACCGCGCGATCAGCCTGGCCGCGATCGAGGCGCTGGGGCTCGACCAAGTGTGGTGGCTGGTCTCGCCGGGCAATCCGCTGAAAGACAAAGCGCGCGACATGGCGCCGTTCGCCGCGCGTTTCGCCTCGGCGCGCACAATGGCACGGCACGCCCCGATTCGCGTGTCGGCGATCGAGACGCGGTTGGGCACGCGCTACACCGTCGATACGCTCGCCAAGGTGCAAAATCTGTACCCCCGGCACGACTTCATCTGGCTGATGGGCGAAGACAATCTGGTCGCTTTCGACCAGTGGAAAGGGTGGCGCCACATAGCGAAGTCGATCCCGATTGCGGTTATCGCGCGTCCGGGCTATGACCATGCTGCCCAGGCGGTGCCCGCCATGGGTTGGTTGCGGCGCTTTTTCCGGCCCGCACACCAGGCGAAGAACTGGACTAAGTGGAGACTGCCGGGCCTCGTGCTGCTGCGCTTTCGCCCTGATCCGACTTCCGCAACGCGGCTGCGTGCAGCCGATCCTGCTTGGCAGCGCCGTTTTTTGCGCCGTCATGACGACACACCCGCTTCCTAGGACCCACATTGGCCACATTACCGAATGCGTACCGTTCCTCCGACGCCCAGGGCGCCGAGGCACTGCATCAACTCGTCCTCTCCAGCCTCGACGACGATCAGGCGGTGGACACGATCTCGATTCCGCTCGCGGGCAAATCGTCGATCGCCGACCACATGGTGATCGCCAGCGGCCGCTCGACGCGCCAGGTCGCGTCGATGGCGCAGAAGCTGGCCGAGCGGATCAAGGCCGAGACCGGGCGCAGCGCCCGGATCGAAGGGCTGCCGACCGCCGACTGGGTGCTGATCGATGCCGGCGACGTCATCATCCACCTGTTCCGTCCCGAAGTCCGGACCTTCTACAATCTGGAAAAGATGTGGGCGTTCGGCGACGGGCCTTCGGGCTCCTCGCACTAGGTCGCGTCAGTTGTTCTCCCGCGAAGGCGGGAGCCCAGAATCACAAGCGGTGCGCTCTGGACTCTGGACCCCCGCTTTCGCGGGGGAACGGTCTTGCTGATCCACATCGTCGCGCGCGGGCGGATCGGGCGCAGCCCGGAAGGCGACCTGGTCGACCGCTATCTCAAGCGCGTGGGCTGGCCGACCCGAGTCACCGAACTCCCCGATACCGGCGGCAAGATGCCCGCGGTCGAGCCGCAGACCCGGATCGTCCTGCTCGACGAGACCGGCGACACGCCCGGATCGATCGCCTTTGCCGAAAAGTTGGGAAAATGGCGCGACGACGGGGTGCGCGAAGTGCGCTTCCTGATCGGCGCGGCGGACGGGTTCGACGATGCCGAGCGCAAGACCGCCGACTGGCTCGTCTCGTTCGGGCGGCTGACCTGGCCGCACATGCTGGCGCGTGCGATGCTCGCCGAGCAATTGTGGCGCGCCAGCTCGATCCTTGCCAACCACCCCTATCATCGCGAAGGATAGCGGCGTGAGACGCGCGCTGATCCCGATCGCCCTGGCCCCCTTCGCGGTCGCGCTGATCGCGGGACAGGGCAGCGCGGAATCCGAGATCGCCGATCAGCAGCGCCGACTGGTCGAAGCCCGCGCGCAATCCGCCGACGCCGCCGTGCGCGCCGCCAAGCTCGACGCCGACGCGGCCGCCGAACGCAACGAAGCGGCGAAAGCGCTGGCGCAGGAACAGGCGCTGGGGGCGCGGGTGCAGCAGGCGCAGGCCGATATTGCCGCCGCCACCGCGCGGATCGCGTTGGTCGATCAATTGCTCGGCGCGCAACAAGCCAGTCTGGCGCAGCAACAGGGTCCGATCGCGCGGCTCGTCGCGGCGCTGTGCTCGCTCGCGCTGCGTCCGAGCGCGGTCAGCGTGGTCCAGCCGGGATCGGTCACCGACCTGGTGCACGTCCGCGCGGTGCTGGGGAGCACCCTGCCACAAGTGCAGGCGCGCACCGCCGGGCTCAGGACCGAACTCGACCGCACCCGCCGCCTCCGCGCCGACGCGCAACTCGCGGTGCAAAGCCTCGCCGAAAGCCGCCGACGCCTCGAAACCAACCGCATCGCCCTCGCGCGGCTGGAGGCCGAGCATCGGCTGAAGTCGCAATCGCTCAGCCGAAGCGCTTTGGCCGAAAGCGACCGCGCGATCGGGCTGGGCGAGCGCGCGCGCGATCTGGTCGATCAAATGACCATCACCGGCGACGCGGCATCGACCGCCGCTGCGCTGGCGCAACTCGGCGGTCCGTTGCCGCGCCCGGTTCAGCCCGGCGAGATTCCCGCCACCGCCTTACCGTGGGATTCGGCGTCCGCGCCCTACCGTTTGCCGGTCGACGGCAAATTGCTCACCGGGTTCGGTGAAGTGTCTCCCGGCGGTGTCACCTCGCGCGGGCTGACCTTCGGGGTCGCAAGTGAGGCACGCGTGATCGCGCCCGCCGCCGGCAAAATCGTCTTTGCCGGGCCGTTTCGCGATTACGGGCTGGTCGTGATCGTCGATCATGGCGGCGGCTGGACCAGCCTGATTTCCGGGCTGGGTCGTCTGAACGTCGGCGTCGGATTGCCCGTTGCGAAGGGCACGCCGCTCGGTACCGCGCCAACGGGCGACGAGCGCACCGTCACAGTCGAGCTTCGCCGCAAGGGCCGTCCCGTCGATCTGGTGGCTTTGACTGGTTAGCGCCCGCAATACCCGCTAAGATACCATCAGTTCAGTTTTGATCGGATCCGCAACACTCCATGGCTCGTGCATTTTCCTGGCTCCAGGCGACCGCAATCGCCGGCGCGATCGCGCTCGTTCCCACTGCCACCGCGGCGATGGCGGCGTCGGACAGCGACACGTATCGTGAGCTCGACACGTTCATGGAGGTCTTCAACCGGATCAAGGCGAGCTATGTCGACAAGGTCGACGACAAGAAACTGGTGCGCGGCGCGATCGACGGGATGCTCGCCAGCCTCGACCCGCATTCCTCCTATATGGATGCGCTCGACTTTCAGAACATGAAGATCCTGACCGACGGCAATTATGGCGGACTCGGCTTGTCGGTCACGATGCAGGACGGCGCGGTCAAGGTCATCGCGCCGCAGGAAGATACGCCGGCATGGCGTGCCGGGGTCAAAGCCGGCGATTACATCACGCATATCGACGGCAAACTGATCTTCGGCCAGTCGCTCGACGAGGCGATCACAGCGATGCGCGGCAAGCCGGGCACCAAGATCACGCTGACCATCGTCCGCCCCGGCCGCGACAAGCCGATCGAAGTCAGCATCGTGCGCGAAACGATCGTCCAGAAGCCCGTCAAATGGGAAGTGAAGGGCGAGGTCGGTTATATCAATATCAACACCTTCTCCGAAAGCACTGGCGCCGACGTGCGCGGCGCGATTGCCGGTATCACCGCCAAGCTCGGGCATCGTCCCTTGGGTTACGTCGTCGATCTGCGCGACAATGGCGGCGGGTTGCTCAGCCAGGCAATCGAAGTCAGCGACGCGTTCCTGTCCTACGGCGAAATCGTCAGCCAGCGCGGGCGCGAAAAGGCCGATATCGAACGCTATTACGCCAAGCCCGGCGACGATGCCGCCGGCTTGCCGGTGATCGTGCTGACCAATGCCGGCACCGCGTCGGCGTCGGAGATCGTCGCCGGTGCATTGCAGGATCATCATCGCGCCCTGATCATGGGCGAACGATCGTTCGGCAAGGGGTCGGTGCAGACGCTGCTCCAGCTCGGCCCCGACAGCGCGCTCCGGCTCACGACCGCGCGCTATTACACGCCGTCGGGCCGGTCGGTGCAGGAGGGCGGGATTCGCCCCGACATTGCGGTGCCGCAGATTTCCGACCCCGATTACAAGTCGCGCCCGGTGTTCCGCGAAGCCGATTTGCGCAAGCATCTGGTCAATGAGGTCAAGGCCGACAACGCCATCCTCGAGGAAGATACCAAGACCGATCCGCGGTTCGCCGCGACCCCCGACGAACTCAAGAAGAAGGGGATCGAGGACTTCCAGCTGTGGTACGCGCTGCAGACGATCGCGCGTCTGTCCAAGACACCGCCGCCCGCCATGGCGCGCAAGGGCTGAGCGCGATGACGCCGTTCGCCAAGGCACGAGTGCTGGCGCTGCTGATCCCCGCCGCGTTGCTGGCCGGTGCCTGGGGATCGCAGCTGATCGGGCATCTTTACCCGTGCGAAATGTGCCACTGGCAGCGCTGGCCGCATTATGCCGCCCTGCCGTTCGCGCTGCTCGCGTTCGTGCCCAAAATGCCGCAGCGGCTGTTCGTCGCGATCGCCGCGATCGCGATCGCCACCAGCGGTGCTATCGGTGTCGCACACGCGGGGGTCGAATATCATTGGTGGAACGGGTTCACCCCCTGCACGGCGACGTTCGGGAATGGCGGCGATTTGCTAACCGAAATCCTGAAGGCGCCGATCATCCGCTGCGATGTCGCGCAATGGACTCTGTTCGGCATTTCGCTCGCCGGGTTCAACGCGATCATCTCGCTGAGCGGCGCGGCCGCCATTTTCTATTTCCTCACTCGTCGGAGCGCCCGCGGATGAGCCGCTGGCGCCCCGGCGACCGGCGCTCGGCGACCGATTCGATGATCCGCGTCGATCAGGCGGGCGAATATGGCGCGACGCGGATCTATGCCGGGCAACTGGCGGTGATGGGCGACCGTACCCCGGCGGCGCGTGAGATCGCGGGCATGGCGCGGCAGGAGGAACGCCACCGCGCGTTCTTCGACAAAATGATGGCGGCGCGCGGCGTCCGCCCCACCGCGCTTCAGCCCTTCTGGCACGTCGCCGGGTTCGCGCTCGGCGCGGTCACCGCCGCGATCGGCCCCAAGGCGGCGATGGCGTGCACCGCGGCGGTCGAGACCGAAATCGACAATCATTATTCAGAGCAGCTTCATCATCTGGGCACTAGCGATCCCGAATTGTCGGCGGCGATCGCGGAGTTTCAGGCCGAGGAGGTCGAACATCGCGAAACGGCGCTGGCGCACGGCGCCGAGGACGCGGTGGGCTATCCGGTACTTAGCGGATTGATTCGGCTGGGGTGTCGGGTAGCGATCGCAACCGCGAAACGCATTTGAGCGTTAGCGGTAAGGAGGAGAGCAGGATGTTGAGGATTGCCCTGATCGCGCTGGCCGCGACGATTGCGACGCCCGCCGCTGCGCAGATTGCCGGCCCGGGCACGCCTCCGCCGCCCAAGCCGAGCGGCCCGGCAACGGTGTCGAAGAACGCGCCGGTCAATGGCGTGCTGACGCTGTACGGTAACGAACTCTGCCCGACCGACCGGGACGGCAATGAAATCGTGATTTGCACGCGCGCCGATGCCTCCGAACAATATCGCGTCCCCAAGGATCTGCGCGAATTCAAGATCACCCCGCGCAATCAGAGCTGGGCGCTGCGCTCGCAGGGAACGCTCGACACGGGCGGATCGGGCATCGGTTCGTGCTCAGCGGTCGGACCCGGCGGATCGATCGGATGCTCGAACCGCCAGTTCAGCGAATCGAAGCAGACCAACAAGGACCGCAAGGCAGCCGAATCGGCCGGCCAGTAAGCGCTTCGCAAATCGTGTCCCGCTGATTAGGGTCTGGCTCGAGCTGAGCGGGGGATTGCGTGGCGACTTTATTTTTCGAGAGTAACAAGCCGGTCGGGTCGCTCGCGCCCAATCGGTACGACAAAGTGTTGGCGATCGGCGCGATCATTCTGTTGGCCGCCGCGCTGATTGCGATCGCCAAGGGCCATGCCGATTGGGCGCGGGTGCCGGCATTGGTCTGGGCGCACCTGATCACGATCCTGATCGCGACCGCGCTGACGCCGTACATGCTGCTGCGCCCGCGCGGCACCAGACAGCACCGGACGCTCGGCAAGGTCTGGGTCGTGGCGATGATCGCGACCGCGGGCATCAGCCTGTTCGTCAAGGTCATTCATCCCGGCCATTTCAGCGTGATCCACCTGCTCTCGGTGTTCACGCTGATCATGGCGCCGCGCGTCTGGCTGACCGCGCGCGCGCATCAGGTGGCGAAGCACCGGTCGGCGGTGCGCGGTCTGGTGACCGGCGCGCTGCTGGTCGCGGGGTTCTTTACCTTTCCGTTCGGACGCATGCTCGGCACCTGGCTGTTCGGTTGATCGCGTGATGTCCGTTCGCGCCCTGTTGTTCGCGCTCGTCTGGCTGTCGTGCGTGTGGTTCGGATCGTGGGCGCTCAACCCGAACAATTCGACGCGATTGTTCGCGGCCAAGTCGCTGGTCGAACAGCATGACGCGACGATAGACGAATATCGCGCGCTGACGATCGACGAGGCGCAGTTCGGCGGGCATTTCTATCTCGACAAGGCGCCGGGGATGACATTGCTCGCGCTGCCCGCCGTGGCGCTGGCCGACGCGACCACGCCAGCGCTCGAGCGGATCCCGCCGACCGTGTTCGACGCCCCGCTCGAACGGCACATGATGATCCGCTTGCGGCTGGCGGTGGCGAGCGTCAGCGCGCTGCTCACCGCGCTGGCGGCGCTGGCGATGCTCGATCTGGGCATGCGCGTCACCGGTAGCGCCGGCGCCGGGTTGTTTGCGGCGCTCGGCTTCGCGCTGGGCACCCCGGTCTGGGGCTGGTCGACCACGTTGTTCGGGCATGCGCCGGTCGCCGCTTTATTCGTCGTTGCGGTATGGGCGCTGTGGCGCGCGGGCGAGGGCCGGACGCTGCGCTTCGCCGCGATCGCGGGCGCGGCACTCGGACTGGCGGTGCTGATCGAGTTTCAGGCCGCGCTAGCGGGATCGGTGATTGCGCTGTGGGGCGTGGTCCGGCTGCGGCACAGCCCACGGGCGCTCGCCGCCGCGGCCGGTGCGGGGATTGCGGCGCTGCTGATCCCGTTCATCGGCTACAATCTGATCGCCTTCGGAACGCCGTTCCGGCTGGGCTATTCGGGCGTCGTCGGCTTTACGGGGATGAACGAAGGGCTGTTCGGGCTGACCCTCCCCAAACCGCTGGTGATCGAGGAGATCACCACCGGGATGCGGCGCGGACTGCTCTGGGTCGCGCCGGTGCTGTTCCTCAGCCCGATCGGTCTGTGGCAGCTTGGCCGCAAGCAGCGCGGCCTTGCCCTGACGCTCGCGACCGCTGCGGCCGTCGTGCTGCTGGTCAATGCGGCCTATTTCTATTGGGACGGCGGGCATTCGACCGGCCCACGCCATTCGGTCCCCGCGATCGGGTTGCTCGCCATCGGGCTCGCGCCGTTCTGGGCACAATTGCGCGCGCCATGGGAGCGCGGCATCGCTGCCGCGCTGCTGGGCCTGTCGATCGCGATCAACCTCGCGATCGCCGCCGCCACGATTACCGCGGGCGACAGCTATCCCTTCCCGCTGGCCGATCCGGTGCTGACCGACTGGCAAAGCGGATCGTTGCGGACGCTCCCCGGCGACCTGTGGGGATGGAGCGCCTATCCCGGAGTGGCGCTCTACCTCGCCGTCGCCGTACCGCTGCTCGCCCTGCTCTTGGCGCGCGTCGGGCGATCCGCTAATGCTACGTCCGCTGCGTGACTGGCGAAACCGTGGGGACAACCACAGGGGAGCGCGGCATAATCTAAGCCGCTCGCCTGGGCATCCTTCGCACCGAGAGGAGCCGTATCATGGCCAGCATCCCGCCGATCCACATCGCCTTCCTGCTCTTCCCCGACGTCACCCAGCTCGACTTTACCGGCCCGGCGCAAGTGCTGACGCGGATGGGCAATACGACCATCGAACTGGTCGCGAAAACGCTCGATCCCGTGATGACCGATGCCGGTTTCACGCTGCAGCCGACCGCGACGTTCGAGACCGCGCGGACGCCCGATATCCTGCTCATCCCCGGCGGGTTCGGCGTCGTGCCCGCGATGGAGGACGATGCGACGGTCGAATGGGTGCGCAAAACCGGCGAAGCGGCGCAGTGGGTGACTGCGGTGTGCACCGGCTCGCTGCTGCTCGGCGCGGCGGGGCTGCTCCGGGGATATCGCGCGACGACGCATTGGGCGTCGCATCACAACCTCGCCGCGTTCGGCGCGATCCCGGTGAAGGCGCGCTACGTCTTCGATCGCAACCGCGCGACGGGCGGCGGGGTGACCGCGGGGATCGATTTCGGGCTCGCGCTGATCGCGGCGATCCGGGGCGAGGCGCATGCCAAGTTCGTGCAGCTGAGCGTCGAATACGATCCGCACCCACCGTTCGACAGCGGCAGCCCCGAGAAGGCCGACCCGGCAATATTGGAGCGCTATCGGGGAATGGTCAGCCGCATGGCGGGCGACCGCGACGCGCGGACTCAGGCGGTGGCGAAGAAGCGGCTGGGATAGCCGTTCCCCCGCGAAAACGGGGGTCCAGAGTCGCAGGCGACATCCGCGGTAACTCTGGGCCCCCGCCTGCGCGGGGAAACTGTGAGTTACTGGCCCTTCCTGACGCCGCGCACGCGGTGCCAGATATAGAATGCAACCGCCGCGACCAGCACCAGCCCGATCAGCAGATCGGCCGAGTGGAACGCCGCCTTCATGCGCGGGTCGCTGTCCCACGCTTTGCCCAGCTTCATGCCGACCCAGGCGAGCCCGAAGCACCACGGCCATGAGCCGAGGAAGGTGTAGATGTGAAACGGCACCAGCTTCATCCGCGCGACTCCGGCGGGGAAGGCGATGAACGAGCGGATGACGGGGAGCAGCCGCCCGATCAACACCGCGATCGACCCGTATTTCGCAAAGAACCGGTCCGCCGCGTCGATCTCGCCCGGCCCGATCAGCACATATTTGCCCCAGCGCAGCGCCAGCGGCCGCCCGCCCCGCTTGCCGATCTCATACGCAACGATCGACCCCAGATTGCATCCGATCGCCCCCGCGGTGGCGGCGAGATACAGGTCGAACCGCCCGGTCGAGACGAGATAGCCGGCAAACGGCATGATGATTTCGGACGGCAGCGGAATGCACGCGCTCTCGATCGCCATCAGCGCGACGATGCCGAGATAGCCGCCGGTGGAAATGACCCAGATGGTGAAGATAGCGAGCGTGCCGATGATTTTTTCGATCATGGAAAACGCGGATGGGGGATCGCCCGGTGCGGGTCAATTGCGAACTAGGGGGCCGCCCGCGTCCGACGCCACGACCGATCCAATTGCGCGGCTCAGCTCCACAAGGACAGCGGCGAGCGCGCACCGGCGTGCCAGCGGCCGACCAGCAACTGGCGCGCGAGGAAACGCTGTTCGATATGAAAGCGGCGCGGCGTGGTGCCGACGAACCGGTTGAAATTGTGGATCAGGTGGCTCTGATCGTAAAAGCTGGACGCGAAGCGCGTTGCGCTGATCGTCGGGTCGGCGACCGCCATCTCGCTGGCCAGCCGCAGCGTCCGGTATTTGAGTTCGATCAGCCGCGGCGGCGCGCCGTGCGTCGCGCGCGTCAATCGTTCGACCTGCCGCAGCGACAGATCGAGCGTACCAATCAACCGATCGACCGACGTCTCACCGGCCTGGGCAATCCAGCGGTCGACTACCGCCGCTCGCGGATCGGGATCGGGGCCCACCATGCGCGTGCGCACGAACGCGTCGAGCATCGTCGCCGCAACGGCCAGCGGCGCCTGCGCCATCCGCTCGCGCAGTCTGTCGAGGTGGGATGCCGGCCACAACGCAGCGGCGTCGATGATCCGATCGGTCGCTTCGTCGGCGGGCATGCGCAGGATCGAGCGCCATCCATCCGGCAGGAACCCGATTCCCATGATCGTCGTCAACGCGTCGGTTTCGATATCGAGGAAGCGATTGGTCGATCCCACCAACACCGCGCTGCCCGACCGCACCGGCTCGGCGTCCGGCAGGCGGTAGACGATCGACCCAGACAAATGGATCTGGAGCTGCGGCAATAGTGCCGGCAGCCGCATTTCCCCGGCGCCCGGCGCGAAGCAATAGATGAACGCACACCGCCCCTCGAGCGCCGCCGACACCGGATAATAGTTCAGCATGCGGCCCCCAATCGCTGCGCCCAACCACAACCTGCCGCGCCGCCGCCGGAAATCAAGTCGCCCGCGCCGCGACTACGCGCAAATCCTCCACAAACCGCGCATATTCCTCGCGTCGCGCCACCTCATCCGGCAAACGCAGCAAATAGCTCGGATGCACGGTGATCCACGCCTCGCCGCCACCCGGCAATTCCAATGCCTGCCCGCGCTCCTTGCCGATCGTAACTGTCCGCCCGAACAGGCTGCGCGCCGCGGTCGCGCCTAGCGCCAGCGTGACCTGCGGTTTGATCAGCGCCAGTTCCTGATCGATCCACCAGCGGCAGGCGCTGATTTCGCCCGCATTGGGCTTGGCATGGATCCGGCGTTTGCCGCGCAGTTCGTATTTGAAATGCTTGACCGCGTTGGTGACGTAGATGCGTGCGCGGTCGATCCCCGCGTCGCCCAGCGCGCGATCGAACAGCTCGCCGGCGGGGCCGACGAACGGGCGGCCGGCGAAGTCCTCCTGATCGCCGGGCTGTTCACCCACCACCATCAGCCGCGCGTCGACCGGGCCTTCGCCGAATACCGTCTGAGTCGCGTCGCGGTGGAGCGGGCAGCGCGTGCAGCTCATCGCTTCCTCGCGCAGCGCCTCCCACGCGCCCGCGATATTGCCGCCCACTTTCGCCCTCGCCGTCGCCACCATGCCAGCCTCGCGCGCCTGCGCCCCCGCGATCAGTCCCTGGACCAACGCGGTTTCGGGCATGTTTTTCCAATAGCGCCGCGGCATCTCCTTGAGCATCGCGCCGACCTTGAGCCGCGCAGGGTTGAAGATCGACGCGTAATAGGTCTTCCACACCGCTTCGACCGGGTCGCCGTCGGGCGCGTCCTGCTTCGTCGCGCCGGGGCCCTCGGTCAGCGTCTCGCCGTCCCAGTGAATCGACACCTCGGGGGTCAGGATCGACCAGCGCATGCTGGCAAAGCGGTCGACGAAGAATTTGGCGGTGGCGTGGACGATGTGGAAATCGGGTTCGAACCACGCGACGAAGCGCGCGCCGCCCTCTTCCTCGATTTCGCGAAAGCGCACGAAGGCGTGCATCTTGTGGATGTCGCGGCGGACGTTTTTGGCGAAGCCATCGAGTTTCTGGACCAAAGGGTCGGCGGCATCGTCCATCAATTTGGGGCGGTCGAGCACACCCACGAGCAGCGTATGGAGCAACGCGAAGCGCTGGCGGTCGGTGTGCAGGATCGCGTTGCGCGCCAAAGCGACGAATGGGCGCGGGACCGAAAAGGCGCCTTCGCGCGGGCTGCACGCCGGCGCCTCGCTCCCGAACAATTCGCCGGGGGCGTCGCCGACCCGCCACGCGACCTGATCGGGCGGCACGCCGTCGAGCACCAGCGCGCGCACCGCGTCGCGCCAGCCAGGGAAATCATCCTCGGCGCTGAGCGCCACGCTGCGCATCAGCCGAACAATTCCATCTGCTCCGCCTTGGGCGCAACCAGCGACTTCACATCGAGCTTGTCGGCCAGCGCGACCGGGCGCCAGTCGCTGGCGATCAGGAACGGGCGCACCTTCGCCACCGACACCGTGAGCCGCCCGACATCGGCGAGCCCCAAGCGCCGCCAGCGCCGCGCCGCGAGGATCTTGTCGACCGCGCGCGTGCCCAGCCCCGGCACGCGCAACAGCATCTCGCGCGGCCCGCTATTGACGTCGACCGGGAAGCGCCCGCGAAATTTGAGCGCCCAGGCAAGCTTGGGGTCGATGTCGAGCGGCATCATCCCCATGTCGTCGGCCGCCTGCCCCACTTCCTCGGGCGTGTAATCGTAGAAGCGCATCAGCCAATCGGACTGGTACAGCCTGTGCTCGCGCATCAGCGGCGGGCGGCTGAGCGGCAGCACCGCGCTGGCGTCGGGGATCGGCGAGAAGGCGGAATAATAGACCCGGCGCAGATTGAACCGCCCATACAGCCCCGCCGCGCGCGTGACGATGTCGCGGTCGGTCGCGGCGTCGGCGCCGACGATCATCTGGGTCGATTGCCCGGCGGGGGCGAAGCGCGGCGCCGACTTGAAGCGCTTCTTCGCATCGGCGCCGTCGAGGATATCGCGCTTTGTCTCCGCCATCGCGCCTTCGATCTGCGCTTCGGATTTTTCGGGGGCGAGCCGCTTGAGCCCGCTCGCGGTCGGCAGCTCGACGTTGATCGACATGCGGTCGGCGTACAGCCCGGCCTGATGCACCAGCTCGGGATCGGCGTCGGGGATCGTCTTCAAATGGATATAGCCGCGAAAATCGTGATCCTCGCGCAAGCTGCGCGCGACTTCGACGATCTGCTCCATCGTATAGTTGGACGATCCGATAATCCCCGACGACAGGAACAGCCCCTCGATATAATTGCGCCGGTAGAAATTGAGCGTCAGCTGGACGACTTCGCCGGTCGTGAAGCGCGCGCGGCGGACGTTGCTGCTCTTGCGGTTGATGCAATAATGGCAGTCGAAGATGCAGCTGTTGGTCAGCAGGATCTTGAGCAGGCTGATACAGCGCCCGTCGGGCGCGTAAGCGTGGCAAATCCCCATCCCGCCGTCGGTCGATCCGATTCCCTTGCCCCCGCGCGAGTTGCGCTTGACCGTGCCCGACGACGAGCATGACGCATCGTACTTGGCCGCATCGGCGAGGATTTCGAGTTTTGCGCGGGTGTCGAGCTGAGCCACATGTTCTTTATATGTTCTGAGCGACGTACGGTCTACTGATCTGCGTCAGTCGCTTGCGGTTCTAGCGCGCGGACCAATGGTGCGCGGATCGCAAACACGATCAGCCCGCCGACAATCCCGATCGCCGCGTCGATCGACCAGAACGCTGCGGGGCTCAGCTGGTCGTAGAAACTGCCGACCCATCCCGCGATCACGCTGCCGAAGAAGAACGACAGGAAAGCGCCCCCCATCAGCGTCGCGCTGACCTTTTTGGGCGCGGCCTGGCTGATCAGCGCGAGCAGGACGGGCCAGTAATAGAGGAACGCGACCCCCATCCCGAAGAAGCCGGCCAGCGCCCACAGCACGTTGGTCTTGCCATCCGCCCCCGGCAGCAGCGCGCCGGCGACGAGGAACAACGCCGACAGCCCGGTGAGCAGCGACCCCTGCCCGATCTTCGACATCAGACGGCTCGCGGCCGCGCTTGTTCTGCCACCCCCACAGGGCGACCAACGGCGGCACCGCGACGATACTGGCGAACGCATCGACCGAATTGAACCACGACGCCGGCACGGTGCCGAACGCGCTGGCCAGGCTGACATGCCCGTCGATCCAGAGCACACCAATGCTCCAAATCATCGGATAGGCGACATTGGGAAACACCGTCAGCGCCGCGACGAAGATCAACAGCAACGTGCGCTTCCACTCGTCCGACGTCATCGGCGGATAGACCACGCGCACACTCCCCGCCCGGCGCCCGCCGGGAATGTCGCGCTGCCCGGCGAGGTAGATCGCCAGCGCGAGCAGCATCAGCCCGGCCGCCGCGCCGAACCCGGCGTGCCAGCCATACGCCGCCGCGAGCCCGCCACAGGTCAGCGGCCCGAGCACCGCGCCGACATTGATGCCTGCCGAAAAAATCGTGTAGCCTTGAGTCCTGAGCGATTCCGCCGCTTGCGGATATAACTGCCCGACCTGCGCCGAAATATTGCCCTTCAGGCATCCCGATCCGAGGATCAGCAGCAGCAACGCAATCAGGAACGACTGGTCGAACGCCATCGCCAGATGCCCGCCGGCCATCAGCAACGCACCGACCACCACCGTCGCCTTGGTCCCCAGCCAGCGATCGGCGATCAGCCCGCCCAGAATCGGCGTCAGATAAACCAGCCCGCCATACCAGCCATAGATCAGCGACGCGAAGGCAACGTCGCTCATCGGTCCGTTGAATTCGAAGGCGTGGCGCAGCGCGGCCAGCCCGAGGACGTTCCCGGCATGACCGGACAGAAACAATTGCTTGGTCATGTACAGCGTGAGCAGCGAGGTCATGCCATAATAGGAAAATCGCTCCCACGTCTCCGTGAAGGCGAGATAATAGAGGCCCTTGGGGTGACCAAAGGCAGCGCCGGTGCGGGTTGATGAGGTCAATCGCCGATCCTTGTGATGGTGACTTTACCCTCCAGCCGAGGGTGCAAAGCCGCGTATGCGAGGAGCGCGCTTTCCAACGCAGCGCGCGTGTCGAACCGGCATGCGGGATTGCCCGGCGCGCGGGCGGGTGAACCGTCGGCGCCGGGCGGGTCGTCATTTTCGACCGTGCCGCCGGCGGCACGCACGATCGCTTGTGTGCCGCGACAATCGATCGGAACATCGGCGGTCCAGCGTGCGCCATCGCGCTCGATCAGGCCGTAACCAGCGTCGCCCGAATCTACGCCAATAAACTCCGCGATCCACAAGTCGCGGGCCGTGCCGGGTAACCGCACGAAGTATAGCGATGCCTTCGCATCGGGCTCGCTGCCCCAGCTGCCGTCGGCGAGGCGCGCCATGCGGCCGCGGTCCGGCTTGTCGGCGGAGTCAGAGGAACGCGATTCGTACAAGCCGGGCGAGAACGGCTGTGCGTCAACGGTGTTGGGCGAATAGAATATGGGACCTTCCCACCAACATCCCGACAGAAGCAGGCTTGTCAGCATAGCCACCAGCACCCGCCATCGCATCGCACGCCCCCTTCTGCGGTCGTAACCGCTGCGCTACGCTGCCACGCTATACGGGTTGGGGGAAAGCGGTAATGGCGATCGAGGAACTGGAAGCGACCCCGGCGATGGCCGCGACACCGCATCGGCGCGAGTTTCTCGGCCATCCGCTCGGACTGCCCGTGATCGCGTTCACCGAAGCGTTCGAGCGCTTTTCCTATTACGGCATGCAGACATTGCTCGTGCTCTACATGGTCAAGTATCTGTTGCTGCCGGGGCATGTGGACAATGTCGCCGGATTTCAGTGGTTCAGCCACGTGCTTACGGGGATTTATGGCGCCCCTCCCAACGCTCAGGCGCTGTCGTCGCACATTTTCGGCACCTATTCGGCGCTGGTCTATATGACCCCATTGCTGGGCGGCGCGCTCGCCGATCGCTGGCTCGGCAAGACGCGGACGGTGACGCTCGGCGCGCTGCTGATGACGGCGGGGCATTTCCTGATGGCGTTCGAGGTGTCGTTCCTTCTCGCGCTCTTGTTGCTCGTGCTCGGGGTCGGCTGTCTCAAGGGCAATCTGGCGAGCCAGGTCGGTGCGCTGTACGGGCCGGGCGACAACCGCACCGCCGACGCGTTCCAGATTTACTATTTGGGGATCAGCGGCGGTGCGTTCTTTGCGCCGTTGCTGTGCAGTTCGCTGGCCGACAATATCGCGTGGCATTGGGGCTTCGGCGCGGCGGGGGTGGGGATGGTGATCGGGCTGGTCATCTACCTGACCGGGCACCGCCACCTGCCGCCCGAACCACGCGCGGTGCGCGCGACGACCGGCGAACCCCACCCGGCGATGACGCCCCGTGACTGGAAAGTGCTGGTCCTGCTCCTCCTCCTGATCCCGGTGCTGGCGATCGGCGCGCTGGGGAATCAGCAGATGTTCAACGCGTATCTGGTGTGGGCGGACAAATCGTATGAGTTCATGCTGTTCGGGCACCGCATGCCGACCGGGTTCCTCGTGTCGTTCGATTCGATCACCGGATTCTTCAGTCTGGCGGGCGTTGTGCTGTTCTGGCGCTTGTACGCGAAGCGCTGGCGCGAGCCCGATGAGATAACGAAAATGGTGATCGGCTGCGCGATCTCGTCGCTCGGCTTCATCCTCGTTGCGATCGTCGCCAGCAATGCGGCGGCGACCGGGGCCAAGGTCCCCTTGTGGATCGCGCTGGTGGTCAACACGCTCAACAATGTCGGGTTCGCCAATTTCTTCCCGGTCAGCCTCGCGCTTTATTCGCGCTCCGCGCCGCGCGCGATCGGCGGCACGATGATCGGCATCTATTACTGGTTCCTGTTCCTCGCGAACTTGCTGGTCGGCTGGGTCGGCGGGTGGCTGGAGATCATGCCCGCGGGGCAATTCTGGGGGCTGCATGTCGCAGCGATTCTGGGCGCGGGGGCGATCTTCGTGGTGGTGAAGCTGCTGTTCGGGCGGCTGCTCACCCCGTCGTCGAAAGCCTGAGCAGGCAGCGATTCTGATCCTCGGCGATCAGCACGCTGCCGTCGGGCAGTTCGAGCAAGGCGACGGGCATGCCCTGCGGCCGGAGCCCGGCGACTCCGGTCCAGCCCGACACGATGTCATTCTCCGTGCCCGAGGGCACCCCGCCCGGACCGACCGCAATCGCGACGATGCGATGCCCGCGCGCGCGATAGCCGTGATAGGCAAGCAGCAGCTTGCCGGTCAGGCCCGGCAGCCGCGTTCCCGAATAGCGGATCATGCCCAACGGCGCGGCGTGCGGGGCGAGCAGCATGATCGGCGCCCGCACCGTGCTGCAATTGAAGCGTGGGAATTCGGGGCTCGGCCGACCGGCATCGAAGCAATAGGGCCAGCCATAATTGGCACCCTTGTCGACCTTGAGCAGCAGATCGTGCGGGAGCGCGTCGTCCGACAATTTCGGGTCGGCCGAATCGATATTGTCGCGCCCGTTCGACGCGGCGATCAGCGTGCCGTCGGACAGGAAGGCGAGCGCCATCGCGTTACGGATGCCGCTCGCGAACACCTCCGCATTCGCCGCCGCCACCGGCAGCGACGTACCCGGCGCGATCCGCAACAGCGCGCCACGTGGGGGACGCTGCTGCAGTTCGGGACAACGCGCGGCGGGGTTGGGCATGCCGCCGGTTGCGGTTTCGCAATTGTCGCTGAACGATCCGACATTGACGATCAGCCCGCCATCGGGGGCGAGTACGAGGCTGGTCAGATTGTGTCGGCCTTCGCTCGGCAAACCGGTGATGACGGTCAGGATCGTCGCGCGCGGATCGGCTGCACGCGGATCGAAGCGGAAAACCCGTCCGACTTCTCCGACGTACAACCGCCCTTTATCGTCCGCCGCAAGGCCGTTTGGCTGATTGAGGCCGGACAGCACGACTTGCGGAGCGCCTCGCCCGAATTGCGCGAGCCGGAGGATCCGCCCGCGCCCCGGCGTACGCGAGGCGAGGTCGGCGATGTAGAGATCGCTCCCGATCAGCGCGAGGCCGCGCGGAAAGCCAAGCTTGGCGGCAACCAGTCCGACGCACAATTTGGGCGGAGTCGTCAGCGAGACGCGGGGGAAGCCGTCGCATTGCCCCGAGGTGCGATAGCCTTCGCGCGGGGCTTTGCGGGCGACCGCCGGACTCGCGAGCAACGCCAAGACGGCGAGCAGGAGCGCGGCCAGTTTCACTCGGCGGCGAGGAGGCTCTCAGCGCCCCCGAGATCGACCGAGACCAGACGGCTCACCCCGCGTTCGATCATCGTCACCCCGAACAGGCGGTGCATCCGGCTCATCGTCACCGCGTTGTGCGTGACGATCAAATAGCGCGTTTTGGTTTCGGCGCACATCCGGTCGAGAAGATCGCAGAAGCGCTCGATATTGGCGTCGTCGAGTGGCGCATCGACTTCGTCGAGCACGCAGATCGGCGCCGGGTTGGTGAGAAATAGCCCGAAGATGAGCGCGACCGCCGTCAGCGCCTGTTCGCCGCCCGACAGCAAGGTCAGCGACTGGAGTTTCTTGCCCGGCGGCTGCGCCATGATCTCGAGCCCCGCTTCGAGCGGATCGTCCGAATCGATCAGTTCGAGCCGCGCCGCACCGCCGTTGAACAGGGTCGAGAAGAGCCGCTGGAAATGCCCGTTGACCGCTTCGAACGCGGCGAGCAGCCGTTGCCGTCCTTCGCGGTTGAGCGTGCCGATCGACCCGCGCAGCTGATTGACCGCCTGCCCCAGTTCGTCGCGCTCGGTCGCCGCGTCGAGCCGCGCCGAATCGAGTTCGGCGAGTTCGGTTTCGGCGACGAGGTTGACCGGACCCAGTCGTTCGCGGTCGACCAGCAATTTGTCGTGCGCCACCGACTCCGCCGCCGGATCGCCGACCGACTCAAGCTCGAACCCGGCACGTTCGCCCAGCAGGATCGGCGGGCAGGCAAAGCGTTCGCCCGACAGCCGCGCCATTTCGACGCGGCGCAAATCCTGATTGTCGGCGCGGGCGGCGGCACCGGCGCGCGCCTCGCGGGCGAGCGACAGCGCTTCGGCGGCAAGCTGCGCGGCCTGTTCGACCGCGCGCACGCGAGCTTCGGCCTCGCGCTCGACGCTGGCGGCGGTCTCGGCGGCGGCGCGCAGCACGGCATGCGCCGCCTCGCTCGCGTCGATCTGCGCCGCGAGCAACGCCGGACGCGCTTCGGCCATGGCGGCCTCCTCGGCGATCTGGGCTTCGCGCTTGCCCATATCGGCGATGCGCTTCGCCGCTTCGCCCGCGCGCGCCTTCCAGCTGTTGCGTTCGGCCTCCGCCGCCGCCAGCCGTTCGCGGTCGGCAGCAATCGCCCGGTCGACCTGTGCGCGTTCGGTCCGCGCGTTGGACGCGTTCGCGCGCCGCGTTTCGGCCTCGCTCTGCAGCCGGGCGACTTCGGCGCGCGTCGCGTCGCCGCTGGGCAGCGCAGCACGCGCGGCCTCGGCGCGGGCGAGTTCGGCCTCGGCTTCGGCGAGTTCGCCCGCCACGCGGCGCGAGCGCGTGTCGAGATCGGCGCGCTGCGCTTCGATCCGTTCCAACTGCGCGGTGGCGCGATCCTCCGCGCGCGCGGCATCGCGCGCCGCCGCTTCGGCGCGTTCGAGCGACGCGCGCGACGCCGCCGCTTCGACGCGCGACGCGGCGATCCGGTGCTCGACATCGTCGAGCTGGCCATTGGCCTTTTCGACCGCGCCCTGCGCCTGCGGCCGCGATCTGGTCAGCGCCGCGAGTCGATTGATCCGTTCCAAACGCTCGGCCGCCGCCGCACCGCCCGATCTGGCGACATAGCCGTCCCAGCGCCGCAGCGTCCCCGCCAACGTCACCAGCCGCTGCCCGACCGCGAGCGGCTGGCCGCTGTCGCTGTCCGCCACCAGCACCTGCGCCAGCCGCCGCGCCAGCGCCGCCGGCGCCTCGACATGGTCGGCCAGCCGCGTCAGGCCGCTCGCGCCCGGATCGCCCGGCAGCGCCTCGGCGCCCGCCCAATAACGATCGGCGGCTGTATCCAAACCCGCTTCAAGATCGTCGCCCAGCGCCGCCGCGAGCGCGCGCTCATAACCAGGTTCGGCGCTCACCCGGTCGAGCAACCGGTCACGGCCGGATGGCCGCGTCGCCTTTTCGAGCGCGAGCATCTCGCTTTCAATCGTCGCCAGTTCAGCGCGGGCCGCAGCTCGAGCCGCTTCGGCGGCATCACGCGCTTCCTGTGCCGCGCGTTCATCGGCATCGGCGCGAGTCCGTGCGGCGCGCGCGGTCTCCGCCGAATCGAGCGCGTCGGCGCGCGCCTTCGCCGCCTGTGTCCGTTCGGCGCGCAGCGGTTCGGCATCGCCCAGCGCATGCGCCTCCGCGGTCAACCCCGTCTGGTCGCGCAGCGCGCGGTCGTACCGCGCCTTGGCCGCGCCCGCCGCCGCTTCGGCGACGCGCGCATCGGCCAATTCGGCGGCCTGACGGCTCATCGCCTGCGCCAGCGCGACATCGGCGTCGCGCGCCGATCGTTCGGCTTCGGCCAGCGTGGCGTCCAGCGCCGGAAGCCGCGCCGCAGCGTCGTCCGCACGAATCGCCAGCGTCTTCGCCTCCGCCTCGAGCCGCGCCAGCGCGTCGGCGGCATCGACCGCCAGTGCGCCTTCGCGCTCGCGGTCCTCGGTGATCCGATGGCGTTGCCCGGCGAGTTCGACGATCCGGCGCTCGGCGGCGCCATGCTCCGCGCGCAGCCCGGCCAGCGCGTGCGCGGCCTCGCTGGGCGGTTCGCGCGCCGCCAGCGCCGCCGACCGCGCCTCGGCCAGCGCTTCGGTCGCGGCGGTCTGATGCGCCGCTGCCGCGCGTTGCGCTTCGGCGGCCAGCACGACCTGTTCCTCGCACTGCGCCGCTTCGGCCTTGGCCGCATCCGCCGCCGACGCCGCGTCGCGCCAGCGCGCGTAGATCATCCGGCCTTCGGCGATGCGAATCTGTTCCGACAGCGTGCGGTACCGCTCGGCCTGTCGCGCCTGCCGCCGCAGCGTGTTCGCGCGCGCTTCCTGATCGGCCATGATTTCGTCGAGCCGCGCGAGGTTGGCTTCGGTCGCGCGGAGCTTCTGCTCGGCATCCTTGCGCCGCACGTGCAGCCCGGCGATCCCGGCTGCTTCCTCCAGCATCGCGCGGCGTTCGGCCGGCTTGGCGGCGATCACCGCCCCGATCCGGCCCTGACTGACCAGGGCCGGCGAATGCGCGCCCGTCGCGGCGTCGGCGAACAGCAACGACACGTCCTTCGCGCGCACGTCGCGCCCGTCGATCCGGTAGGCCGAGCCCGCGCCGCGTTCGATCCGCCGCACGACTTCGGTTTCACCCCCGTCGATCTCGGCAAGGATCGACACTTCGGCGAAATCGCGCGCCGGGCGGGTGTCGGTGCCGGCGAAGATGACGTCGTCCATCCCCGCGCCGCGCAGCGACTTCGCGCTGTTCTCGCCCATCGTCCATCTGAGCGCTTCGAGCAGGTTGGACTTGCCGCACCCGTTGGGACCGACCACGCCGGTCAGCCCGGTCTCGATCCTGAGATCGGCCGCATCAACGAAACTCTTGAAGCCCGACAGCCTCAGTCGTTTGATCTGCATCGCGATAGCGGGCCCCTATGCGATGTCAGGCGCCGGCGGCCTTGAGCGCCAGCTCGAGGTTTTTCCAGTCGGCGACGTTGGGCACGATCTGCCCGTTGATGAAGAAGGTTGGGGTGCCGCCCACGCCCTTATTCTTCGACGCGTCTTCCATCACCTTGTAAATTTCGTCGAACGCCGCCTGATCGTTGAGACACGCGCGCGCCTTGTCCTCGGGGATGCCGCGCGCCTTCACGAAATCGACGAAGCCCATATAATCGCCCCACGCCTTGGCGACGTCGAGCGGCTTGGCGTTCTGCATCTTGGCGAACAGCGCCTGACCCCCGGCCGAAGACATCTTTTCCTCGAACGGGGCCTGGTTGATGTACATCTGTTCGAGCAATCCGAAGAACGGCCCGGGACCAGCGCAACGGCCGAGCAAAGCCGGCGCGAAATCGGGCTGGCCGTGGACCAGGAATTCGCGGAATTCCCACGAGACCTTACCGGTCGCGACATAATTCTGCTCGAGCGGCTGCGTGCCCTCGCGCCCGAACAGCCCGCATACCGGGCACGTGCGCGACCCGTATTCGACCAGCTTGATCGGCGCGTCGGGATTGCCCATCCGGTATCCTCCCTCCGGCGTCTTGCTGACGGTTTCGATCCAGTTGGTGCCGGCCGGGGCCTTGACCGGCGCGACCGGCGCCGACGAATTGCCCGCACCCGTGCCGCTCCCGCAAGCGGCCAGCAGCAGCGCGGGGAGCACCATCGAAAGGGTCGAAAATCGCATCATATCACTCCTGAGGAAAGAGTCAGGCGCCAGCCGCGCGCAACAAGGGTTCGAGGCTGGCCCAGTCGGACGCGCCGGTGGGATTGCCGTTGATGAGGAACGTCGGCGTGCTGCCGACATTATATTTGGTGGTCGCCGCGCGCGTCATCGCGACGATCCGGTCGATCCCGCGACGGTCCGCCAGACAGGCGCGCGCTTTGGGTTCGGGCAGGCCGCGGGCTTTCATGAAGGCGATATAGCCAAGCCCTTCGGCATAGGCGATCGCAACCTGATTGGGCGTCGCGCCGGTCCGCGCCTGCACCTTGGCGGAAACTTCCGCTTCGCGCGCGAGCAAGGTCGGCTGATTGGCGAACATCTGATCAAGGATCGTGAAGAAGCGCGCCGGACTGACGCACCAGCCGAGCAGGATCGGCCCCAGATCAAGCGGCCCATGCACCGGAAAGTCGCGGAATTCGTAGGAAACCTTGCCGGTCGCGATGTAACCGGCCTTGAGCGCGGGCACGCCCTCGGCGCCGAAGCGCGCGCAATAGGGGCAGGCGCGCGAGCCGTATTCGACCAGCTTGACCGGTGCACTGGGGTTACCCATGCGCATGCCGCCCGCCGGGGTCGGCGCGACCACATTGATCCAGGTGACCGGCGCCGATCGGCGGACCGGCGCGGCTTTCTTCGCCGGCGCGGCCATCACGGGTGCAGCCAGCAACACGGCCAGCCCAAGCAACAAGCGCTTCATTCGTCTTTCTTTCCGATCACCGGCACGCCGCGTGTGCCCGCCACCCCGGCGGCCAACGCGGCGAGCACCGCCTGAAATTCGGGATCCACGATCGCGCGCAGCCCCGGGCCGAGTTCGGCCGGGGGCGTCGCGGGCCGCAAACCGGGTGGCGCCGCGCGCGAAGGGCGGGGCGCGACATTACCCTGTTTGAGCACCAACCGGGCGATCGCGGCGTAACCGAAGAAGCGATTCACCCGCTCGACGATTTCGGGCGCGATATGCTGCATCATCGACGCATGCGCGCCTTTGACCGTCACGGTCAGCACGCCCTCGGCCTTCTTGCCCGGGGGAAAGCGGATCGATTCGGGTGACGAGACGCCGGCATATTTCGCGCCGACGATCTCGCTCCAGCGCGTGACGATCCCCGACTGGACGAAGCCATAGCGTTTGAATGCCGCGCCGCCGACCTGCGGCAACAGGTCCGCCACCGCGCGCGCCGGGCCACCGCGCGGGCGTTCGAACGCGGGTTTGGCGCTGCCTTTGGGCTTGTCTTTGGGGGTTGCGACCTTGCTCACGGCACAACCCATGCCATAGGCAATGGGTGGCCGCCAAGCTTCCTTCCGCACCCCCAACGGCTCAGGCTGTCGCACCCGCGCTGCTCGGCTGGTACGACAGGCATCGCCGCACCCTGCCGTGGCGCGCGCTGCCGGGGCAGACCCCCGACCCGTACCGCGTCTGGCTGTCGGAAATCATGCTCCAGCAAACCACCGTAGCGACCGTAGCCCCGCGCTTCACCGCCTGGCTCGAACGCTGGCCCGATTTCGCCAGTCTCGCGCGCGCCGACGACGCCGATGTGATGGCGGCGTGGGCCGGGCTCGGCTATTATGCCCGGGCGCGCAATCTGGTGGCGTGCGCGAAGGTCGTCGTGGCGGACCATGGCGGGCACTTCCCCCAAACCGAAACCGCGCTGCGCGCATTGCCCGGAATCGGCGACTATACCGCCGCCGCGATCGCCGCGATCGCCTTCGACCAGCAGGCAACGGTGGTCGATGGTAATGTCGAGCGGGTCGTCGCGCGGCTGTTCTGCCTGAGCGACAAGCGCGCGATTCGCGCCGCCGCGACAACGCTGACGCCGCAGACACGCGCGGGCGATTTCGCGCAAGCGATGATGGATCTGGGGAGTACGATCTGCACCCCGCGCGCTCCCCGCTGCCTGCTCTGCCCGCTGCGTGGGGACTGTGCCGGGTTCGCCAGCGGCGATCCGCAAGCCTGGCCCGCCAAACGCGCAAAGCCGGCCAAACCGACGCGCCACGGCACGATCTTCTGGGCCGAATGCGATGGCGAGGTGCTGCTCGTCCAGCGCCCGCCCAAGGGGCTGCTCGGCGGGATGCGCGCGCTGCCGACCGGGCCATGGGCCGACGCGTCACGGGGATTGACGGATGCGCCGCTCGAGGCCGACTGGACGATCCTGCCCGACACAGTCGAACACGTCTTTACGCATTTCAGATTGCAACTCGCTCTTGCGAGCGCGCGCGTGGAGCGCCATGCAGCGCCCGAGGCTGCGATCTGGTGGCCGATTGAGTCGCTGGGGGACGCAGGCCTGCCAACGGTCTTCGCCAAAGCGGCCCGAGCGATAGGAGGGGTCCGATAATGCGTGCGCTTTTCAAGCAGGTGATGACCGGCACGGCAATTTTTGCGTTGCTGACCGGGACCGCGCTGGCACAGCAGGCGACGACGGCGCCGCCGGTCGCGCCCGCGTCGGTCGCCAGCCCGCTGCCCAACACCGCGGCGTTGTACCAATCCTACGTCACCACCGGCAAAGTGCCCGGCATTGTCGGCGCGTTCGGCGTGGGCGACCGGCCGACCATCTTTGTGTCGGCCGGTAAGGTCGCCGACGACGCCGCGGCACGTGCCGCCGGACCGGACAGCCTGTGGCGCGTCTATTCGATGACCAAACCGATCACCGCGATGGCGGCGATGATCCTGATCGAGGACGGCAAGCTCCGGCTCGATCAGCCGGTCAGCGACATTTTGCCCGCGTTCAAGAATATGCGCGTGCAGTTGAACGACAACACGATCGAAAGCCGCCCGGCGATCCGCCCGATCACGATCCGCAACCTGCTGACGCATACCGCGGGGCTGGGCTACAACATCATCACCAAGGGGCCATTGCTCGATCTCTATAACGCGAAGGGGATCAACCCGGCGCAGGTCAACGGCCCGCTGGAGGCGCAGTCGCGCAAGGTGCGGCCGGCGACATTGCAGCAATTCGCCGCGACCGTCGCCACCGTCCCGTTGATCGCGGACCCCGGCACCAAATGGAGCTATTCGATCGGCCTCGACGTGATGGGCGCGGTGATCGAAAAAGCCAGCGGGATGAGCTTCGACGCCTTCGTCCAGAAGCGCATCTTCAAGCCGCTCCGGATGACATCGAGCTTCTGGACCGTGCCCGCCAGCGCGGTCGACAGGTTGGCGACCAACTATGCCTTTACCCCGAACGGCAAGTTCAGTGCGTTGGACCCCGCAGCCACCTCGGTCTATCTGACGCCGCCCAGCTTCCCCTATGGCGGGGCCGGGCTGGTCATGTCCGCGAAGGACTATGACCGCTTCCTCCACATGCTGCAGAATTACGGATCGCTCGACGGCGTGCGGGTGATGAAGGTGAGCACCGCGAAGCTCGCTATGTCCAATTTGCTGCCCCCCGGCGTGGTGTTCGGCGCGCTGCCCGGCGGCACCGGCGGCACGATGGGCCCGAAAATGGGCTTCGGCGCGGGCGGATCGGTGATCCTGGAGGACAAGCCCGAATCAATGGGCGCGGGTACCTATGGCTGGGGCGGTGCCGCCGGCACCATCGCGTGGGTCAATCCGGTCAGGAAGAACCGCGGCACGGTGATGGTCAACTACTTCCCCGGCGAAAAATGGCCATTGCGCGGCGACACGGTCAAGGCGCTGATTGCCGACATGGCGCGTTACAAAATCAAGTGATCCGGCCAGGCTTCACCGGGGGCACGCTCGATCGCGCCGACCATTTGCGTCAGAACCCGCAGGCGCTGGCGGAACTGACCGCCGACTGGCGCGCGAAGTTGCTCAAACTCGACAATTTCGTCCCCGAGGTGACGAGCGAGGGTATGCTGAGCTGGACCAGCCTGGCCGACGCCCCCGACGACGCCGAACTGCTGTTTCTGGGGATCGGCGACGGAAAGCCGCATTTCGCGGCGTATATTCCGGGGATGCGCGCGGGGCCGGGGCGCCCAGCCGCGATGTTTGCGGTGCTCGACGCGCTGCGACCCGAAGAAGCATCGACCTATGCCGGCGCGCGCAGCGTGCTCGACTGGCATAGCCGCCACTTGTTCTGCGCCAATTGCGGGCACGACACGGCGATGTTCCGCGCTGGCTGGGGACGGCTTTGCCCGCATTGCAACACCGAGCATTTTCCGCGCACCGACCCGGTGGTGATCATGATCGCCGAACATTCGGGTCGCGCTTTGGTCGGGCGCGGCCCGCAATGGCCCGCCGGTCGCTATTCGGCACTCGCCGGATTCATGGAGCCGGGCGAGTCGATCGAGGAAGCGGTGGCGCGCGAGATATTCGAGGAAGCGGGCGTGCGCGTGACAAACGTGCGCTATGTCGCCAGCCAGCCTTGGCCCTTCCCGTCGCAGCTGATGATGGCGTGCGTCGCCGAAGCCGAGGACGACGTGATCACGATCGACCCCAAGGAATTGCAGGACGCGATGTGGATCAGCCGCGAGGACGTGAAGCGCGCGTTGGCGGGCGACCCCGATGCCCCGATGGTCGCGCCACCGCATTATGCGATCGCGCATACCCTGCTGACCCAATGGGTGAACGAGGGATGATCCTCTCGGCCGAGCCTCAGCTGTTCGTGTCGGACGTTCGGGCGGCCTGCAACTGGTTCGGCGATTTGGGGTTCGACACCGTCTTCTGCTGGGGCGAGCCGGCTTCCTATGCCCAAGTCGCCCGCGAGAACGGGCGGATCAATCTGCGGCACATCGACGGCCCGGTATTCGCGCCCGGCCTTCGCGAGCGCGAACCGGACCTGCTGTCGGTGACCTTCACCGTCGATGACATGACCGACCTGTACGAAGAGTTCGAGGCGGCGGGCGTCGACTTCCATCAGGACTTGCGCACCGAGGAATGGGGCGCTCGCACGTTCATCCTGCGCGACGCCGACGACAACCTGATCCTGTTCGCGGGAAGCTAGCCCGCCGCGACTTTCACCGCGTCGCAAATCCGATCGACCACGGCCTCGACCTGCGCAGCGTCTTCGCCTTCGGCCATCACGCGGATCACCGGCTCGGTGCCCGACGGGCGAATGACGAGGCGGCCCTTGCCCGCCAGTTCGGCTTCGGCATCGGCGATCACCGCCTTGACGGTGGCGTCGTCGAGCGGCTTGCCGCCCTTGAACCGGACGTTCTTGAGCAATTGCGGCAGCGGATCGAAGCGGTGGAGCAATTCGCTTGCCGGAATGCCGGTGCGCACCAGTTCGGCGAGGATCTGCAACGCCGCGACCAGCCCGTCGCCGGTCGTCGCATAATCCGACAGGATGATATGCCCCGATTGCTCGCCACCGACATTATAGCCCTGGCTACGCATCGCCTCGAGCACGTAGCGGTCGCCGACTGCCGTGCGGATCAGCTTGATCCCCTGTGCCGCGAGATGCCGCTCCAGCCCGAGATTGGACATCACCGTCGCGACCAGCCCGCCATTCTTGAGCGTGCCGCTCCGCGCCCAGCCGCTGGCAATTACCGCCATCAGCTGATCGCCGTCGATCACCCGGCCATTCTCATCGACCACGATCAGCCGGTCGGCATCGCCGTCGAGCGCGATCCCGATATGCGCGCCGCTGGCGACGACGGTCTCGCACAGCACTTGCGGCGCGGTCGATCCGACCTGGTCGTTGATATTCTTGCCGTTGGGGGTGACGCCGATCGCGATCACGTCGGCGCCGAGCTCCCACAAGGCCGAGGGCGCCACCTGATACGCGGCGCCATTGGCGCAATCGACCACGATCTTGAGCCCGTCGAGCGTCAGATCGTCGGGAAAGGTCGCCTTGGCGAAGTGGATATAGCGGCCGCGTGCATCCTCGACCCGGCGTGCCCGTCCGATATCGGGGGCGTCGGCCAGCGCGACGTCGCCGTCGATCAGCGCCTCGATCGCCGTTTCGTCCGCGTCGGACAGCTTGAATCCGTCGGGACCGAACAATTTGATCCCGTTATCGGCATAGGGGTTGTGGCTGGCGGAGATCATCACGCCCAGATCGGCGCGCATCGATTTGGTCAGCATGCCGATCGCCGGGGTGGGCAGCGGGCCGAACAGAGTCACATCCATCCCCACGCTGGTGAACCCCGCGACCAGCGCGTTTTCGATCATGTATCCCGACAGCCGCGTATCCTTGCCGATCACCACACGGTGCTTGTGGTCGCCGCGGACGAAGTGTGCGCCCGCCGCCATGCCGACCTTCATCGCCATCGCCGCGGTCATCGGCGCAATGTTGGTCAGCCCGCGAATCCCGTCGGTGCCGAAATATTTTCTTGCCATCCTGCCCGTTTCCGTCCGCTATCCGGTTTCTTGGGCCGTCTGTAGCGCGCCCGGCGGGGAAGAGCGAGCATGAGCCAGGCATTGAGAATTCTGACCTCGCTGGTGGTGGGGCTGCTGATGGGAATCGCACTGGCCAAATGGGCGCCGGGCGCGGGGGCGTGGATCGTCGTCGGCACCAAATTGATCGGCGGCGCGTGGCTGCACGGGTTGCAGATGGTGATCGTGCCGCTGGTCGTCGCCTTGCTGGTGATCGGCATCGCCGCCTCGGCAGAGGCCGCGCGCGCCGGGCGGATCGCGGGGCGCGCCTTCTTCTTCTTCGTCGCCATCCTGTGGGTCAACACGATCCTGTCGGCGATCCTCACGCCGCTCTTGCTGCGGGCCTTTCCGCTGCCGCCAGCATGGGCCGAGGCGCTGCGCGCGTCGTTGCAGGGCGCGAAGGTCGAAGGGCAGGTGCCGACCCTGCTCGATTTCTTCGCGAAGATCGTGCCGACCAATATCGTCGACGCCGCGGCGAGCGATTCGTTCCTGCCACTGACCGTGTTCGCGCTGGTCTTCGCCTTCGCCATCACGCGGCTGAACCCCGAACCGCGCAAGCTGCTGGTCGACCTGTTTCAGGCGATTGCGGACGCGATGATCATGGTGATCGGCTGGGTGCTGCTGCTCGCGCCGATCGGCGTGTTCTGCCTTGCGCTGGGACTGGGCATGGAAACCGGCGCGGCGGCATTCGGCGCGCTGGCGCATTACATCCTGATCGTCTCCTCGCTCGGCGTGCTGGTGCTGCTCTCGGCCTATCCGCTCGCGGCGATCGGCGCGCGCGTCGGGGTCGGGCGTTTTGCCCGCGCCGTGCTGCCAAGCCAGGTCGTCGCGATCAGCACCTCCTCGTCGCTTGCCTCGCTCCCGGCCATGCTGCGCTCGAGCGAAGCCTTGGGCGCGCCGGCCACGGTGTCGGGCGTTGTGCTGCCGATCGCCGTCGCGGTGTTCCGCGCGACCAGCCCGGCGATGAACCTCGCGGTCGCGCTCTACGTCGCGCATCTGACGGGCACGACCATCGGCCCCGGCCAGATGGCCGCGGGTATCGCGACCGCCGCCATCACCACGATGGGGTCGGTCAGCCTGCCCGGCACGATCAGCTTCTTCGCATCCGTAGCGCCGGTCGCCGCGGTCATGGGCGTGCCGCTCGAAGCGCTCGGCCTGCTCGTCGCGGTCGAAACCGTCCCCGATTTATTTCGCACGGTCGGCAATGTGACGATGGATGTCGCGGTCACCGCCACCATATCCGCTCGTAGCGGCGCCTCCCCCGACGGCGAGACAGACCGCCTGCTGGAGGAGATTCCCGGATGAAATATCGTACGCTCGGCACGCATGACGGCGGCCTGAAGGTTTCGGCGATCGGGATCGGCTGCATGCCGATGATCCGCGGCGGCAATATCAGCTACGGCGCCGCCGCTACCGACGACGAATCGATCGCGACGATCCACGAAGCGATCGATCTTGGCGTCACCTTTTTCGACACGGCCGAGATGTACGGCCCGTTTTCGAACGAGGAGCTGGTCGGCGAGGCGATCAAGGGAAAGCGCAACGGGCTGGTGATCGCGACCAAGTTTGCGATGCGTTGGAACGGCAACGACATGGCGGGGCTGGACGGCAGCCCCGAGAACGCGCGCCGTGCCTGCGAAGGATCGCTCAAGCGGCTCGGGATCGACACGATCGACCTGTTCTACCAGCACCGCGTCGACCCGAACGTGCCGATCGAGGAAACGATCGGCGGGATGGCCGAGCTGGTGAAGGAAGGAAAGGTCCGCCACATCGCACTGTCCGAAGCCGGCGCCGACACGATCCGCCGCGCCGCAAAGGTCCATCCGATCACCGCGTTGCAAAGCGAATATTCGATCTGGGAGCGCGACGTCGAGGGAGACATTCTCGACGCGTGCCGCGACAACGGGATCGGTTTCGTGCCGTACAGCCCGCTCGGCCGCGGCTTCCTCGCGGGCGGCATTCGCAGCCTCGACGACCTCCCCGCCGACGACTGGCGTCGCAACGATCCGCGCTACCAGCCCGACACGCTGCCGCAAAACCTCCGGATCGTCGATGCGATCGCCGAGGTAGCGGGACGCTACGGGGCGTCGAACGCGCAAGTGGCACTGGCGTGGCTGCTGGCACAGGGCGACGATGTCGTGCCGATACCCGGGGTCAAGCGCCGCCTGACGATGCGCGACTCAGCCGCCGCTGCCGAGCTGACGTTGACCGCCGGCGATCTTGCGACGATCGAGGCGGCTGCCCCCAATGGCGGCACGGCGGGCCCGCGTTATGCCGAACGCGGGATGCGGATGGTCAAGCTATAGCGCGATCCACCGCCAGATGCCCGCCGGCATCCGCGCCAGCGGGAGGTGCGCCCAGGTCGCGCCGAGCCAGAGTATGATTCCGCCAAGGATTGGCACGACGCCGGCGGGGGTGAACCGGGTACGCCGCGACAGGATCGCGCCGAACGGCCAGTAGCTCGTCTTCGCTTCCCACGCCGGCCACATATCGGGCCGGAGCTTTTCCTTCTTGCGGTCCTGCAACGCCGCACCGACCAGCGCGAGGACGATGATCGTCTTGGCGAGCACGATGTTGGCGGGGGTCGGGAAGACGAGGATATGCGTCAGCCCCCAGAGTGCGAAGCTCCACATCATCGGGTGTCGGGTGACGCTGAACACGCCGCGCGGTTCGGGCGGCGCGCTGGTCCTGCCGGTCGGGTCGGGCAGCGCCGGATTGCCCAGCAGCGAGCCGACGAACAGCACGCTGGCGACATACATGATCGCCGTACCCGCGATCCAGAGGCCGTCACCGACCGCCCAGAGCGGCGCTTCGGCCGGGACCGCGCGAAAGGCGAAGGCCAGCCACCCCAGTGTCACCGCCGCGACCAGCGAATATAGCCCGAGAAACCCCGCCTCGCCCGTCACCCGCACGATCGGCGCGCGCAGCGGATGCGACAGCAGGAAATGCGATCCGACGAAAGAGACCGCCGCGGCAATCTCCCAGCACAATGGAGTCATGGTCCCTTCCCCCGATTGGTTCGGGGGAAGGTACGCCTTTACTTGACCCCGTGCATCCATTTCCTGAGCGGAAAGTGACGGATGACCGTCCAGTCGGTTAGCGCGTTTCCCCTGTCAGGCCGGTACCGGCCGCCTGCGGCTCGCCCAGTTCGGCCTGCCCCGCCAGTTCGTCGTCGTCCTGAAGCGTATCGACGTGCATCCAGCGTTTGACGATCGGCGACAATGCAAGAACGAGGACGCTGACTCCGATCGTGATCCATCCGATCTTGGAATAGATGGCGAGCGTTCCGTCGCGAGTCATTTCGCCACTTTCGCCGCCGGTCGCTTCGCCGATTTTGCCCGCGACGAAATTACCAACGGCGGTCATGTAGAACCACGCGCCCATAATGAAGCTGGCAAGGTGTTTGGGTGTCAGCCGGTTCATCGCGCTCAGACCGACCGGCGACAGGCATAGCTCCGCGGTGGTGTGGAGGAGGTAGATCAGGAAGACGAACAGCACCGGCGTTGCGACGCCCGGCCCAACGCTGGTCGCGCCCCAGACAAAGACGAGAAAGCCGAGCCCAACCTGGAACAGCGCAAACGCGAACTTGGCCGGTGCCGATGGATCCCGGCCCTTTTTGCCCAGCCAGACCCAGAGCGCCGCAAAGATCGGTCCGAACAGCACGATGTAAATCGGATTGATCGACTGGAAGAGGCTGGTCGGCACGCCGCCGCGATCGACGAATTTGTCGGTATAGAGGCTCAGCGAGCCGCCTGCCTGTTCGAACAGGCCCCAGAAGATCGGGTTGAGCGCTATCAGGAACAGGATCGCAAACATGCGTTCGCGCGGTTCCTTGGGCAGCTTCAGCGCCTCGTAGAGCGTGTAGAGCAGCATCGCGACACCGGCCACGCCCAGCAGGCCGCCGACGACGTTCTGGAACTGCACTAGCCCCCAGATCACGGCGACGGCGGCGAGACCGATGCCATATAGCGTGAATTCTCGCTGGCGCGTGAGCGGCGCCGGTGCCTCACCGCGCCCTTTCAACGCCGGTTTGCCTGCCACAAAGATGATCAGCCCGATGATCATGCCGATCCCGGCAAGCCCGAAACCGTATGACCAGCCAACCGTTTCGCCCAAATAGCCGACCAGAATGGTGCCGAGCGCCGCGCCGGTGTTCACGCCCATGTAGAAGATCGTGTATGCGCCATCGCGACGCACGTCGGTCAGGCGATAGAGCTGCCCCACGATTACGGAAATATTGGCTTTCAAAAAGCCCGATCCGACGATGATCAGCGACAGCGCAAGCCAGAAGACGTTGATTGTCGGATCGGCCTGCTTCGTTGCCGCATCGGTGATGCCGTGGGCGCCCTCGAACGCCATGAAACCGTGGCCGATCGCGAGCAATACGCCGCCGTAGAACACGGCTTTGCGCTGACCCAGATAGCGATCTGCAAGATAGCCGCCGAGCACAGGCGTGATGTAAACGAGGCTGGTATAGGCGCCGTAGATCAAGTTCGATTTGGCATCGCCGAACAACCAGAATTTGGTCAAATAGAGGATCAGCAACGCGCGCATGCCGTAATAGGAAAATCGCTCCCACATTTCGGCGTAGAACAATACGAACAGCCCCTTGGGGTGCCCGACCACTTCTTCCGATTTGCGCGAGCTCAGCGTCAATCCGAATGCAAGCACGACGATCAGTGCAATGGCCGCAATCGCGGCGATCCAGTCGCCTTCGTTCCACAGGCCGACATCTTTCAATCCCACGGCGACATCCCTTTTTTGCTCCTGTCTCAGTGACCGGCAGCTATTGGGCGCGAACCTAACGCCGAATTCGCCCGTGGCAAATCGCGTTGTCGTCCCGATTTCCGGGTGATACGCGCGCACCTCATGCTCAACGACCGCTCCACCCCGCTCTCGCTGCTCGCCACGCGCCGTTCGGGCAAGCCGCGCGACCTGATCGCCCCCGGGCCGGATGCCGCGCACATGGCGCAGATCCTGGAGATTGCCGCGCGCACGCCCGATCATGGCAAGCTCGCACCGTGGCGCTTCGTGATCGTCCCCGATGAGCGCCGCGGCGCGCTCGCCAGCGTCATCACCGACGCGTATCGCGCCGAACGCCCGCAGGCGGGAAGGCAAGAGATTGAATCGCTCGAACAATTCGCCACGCAAGCGCCGGCTTTGGTCGTCGTGCTCGCATCGCCCAAAATCGAAAGCCACATCCCGTTGTGGGAGCAGGAGTTATCCGTCGGTGCCGCGTGCATGAACCTGCTTCACGCGGCAAACGCGCTGGGGTTTGCCGGCGGCTGGCTGACCGGCTGGGCCGCGTTTTCGGACGCGGTGCGCGATGCGTTCGGCGCGGCGCCGGAACGGATCGCCGGGTTTATCTTTCTCGGCACCGCCGCCAAGCAACTCGAGGAAAGGCCGCGGCCCGATTTGAGCAAGATCGTTTCAAGCTGGGGCGGTTAATCGACTGGACTAAGCCGCCCATTGGTGTATTAAGGCAGCATGGCACTTAGCAATGATGACAGCCCGGTCTATATCCGGCTCCGCGGCGGCATCGCCGCAGCGATCCTGCGCGGCGAGTATAGCGCGGGCGATCAGCTTCCTTCGGTACGCGCGCTCGCCGCCGAACACGGCGCCAACCCGCTAACCGTGGCCAAGGCATATCAGAGCTTTCAGGACGATGGCTATGTCGAGGTCCGGCGCGGCGTCGGCATGTTCGTCCTGCCCGGCGCGGCCGAGAAACTGCGCATCGCCGAACGCGACCGCTTCGTAAACAATGAATGGCCGCGCATTGCCGCGCATATCGATTTGCTCGGGCTCAGCGCCGACGATTTGCTTGCGAACGAGCCTGCGTGAACGATCAGGCGGCGAACAACGCCGCCGGTAATTCGTACAGTCCCGCCGCCGACGCGCTCGCGGCAGCATGCAGCCCGATCGCTTCGGGCACGATCTGATCGACATAGAAGGCCGCGACCGCGCGCTTCATCTTGAGGAAGTCGTCGTTGCCGTCGGCTGCAGCGCGACCCTGGCGTTCCATCAGCCAGCCGCACGTCGCGACCGACAGCATCGTCAGGAACGGATAGCTCGCCGCCAGCCGGTCATCGGCATCGGCAGTCGACAGGCGATGCCCGACTTCGTCACAGGCATCGATCAGCGCGCGCAACGCCGCATCTTCGGCCTCCTCACGCATATCGGCGATCAGCGTCGTGAACGCCGCGCCGTTCGACAGGCCGAGCTTGCGCCCGACCAGATCCGCCGCCTGAATCCCGTTGGTGCCTTCGTAGATCGGGGTGATCCGCGCATCGCGAAAGAATTGCGCCGCGCCGGTTTCCTCGATGAAGCCCATGCCGCCATGCACCTGCACTCCCAAGCTGGCGACTTCGTTGCCCAGATCGGTGGCGTGTGCCTTGGCCAATGGGGTGAGGATTTCGAGCCGGTCCTTCGCGAATTCGTCGCCAAGGCCCGCGCGATCGACCATGCCCGCGGCGAGATAGACCAACGCGCGCGCCGCCTGAGTCTGCGCTTTCATCCGCATTAGCATGCGGCGGACGTCGGGATGCTCGATGATCGCGACGGGCGATTTGTCGGGGGAGCCGGCACGCGCCGACTGGATCCGTTCGCGTGCGAAGTCGACCGCCTTCTGAGTTGCCGCCTCGGCGACCTGTACGCCCTGCAATCCGACATTTAACCGCGCATTGTTCATCATCGTGAACATCGCGCGGATGCCGCCGAACTCGCCGCCGATCAGCTCGCCGATGCAATCGTCATGATCGCCGAACGACAGCACGCAGGTGGGCGAAGCGTGCAGCCCCATCTTGTGCTCGATCGACACCACCCGGACGTCGTTGAACGCGTCCGGCTTGCCCTCGGCGTCGAGCCGGTATTTGGGGACGAGAAACAGCGAGATGCCGCGCGTCCCCGCCGGCGCATCGGGCGTCCGCGCCAGCACGAGATGGACGATATTGTCGGCCATGTCGTGGTCGCCGAACGAGATGAAGATCTTGGTGCCGCTGATTTTGAACGTGCCATCGCCGACCGGCACCGCGCGCGACTTGAGCGCGCCGACGTCCGACCCGGCCTGCGGCTCGGTCAGGTTCATCGTGCCGGTCCACGCGCCAGTCGCGAGATGCGGCAAATACAGCGCCTGCTGCTCGGGCGTGCCGTGATGGAGCAGCGCTTCGATCGCCCCGACGGTCAGCGTCGGCGCCAGCGCGAACCCCATATTGGCGGTGCCGAGCGTTTCGAGCACGGTGCTCGCCAACACGAATGGCAGGCCCTGCCCGCCGAAATCGACCGGCGCGCCGATCGTGCCCCAGCCACCTTCGACATACGCCTTATAGGCTTGGGCATAGCCGGGCGGCATCGTCACACCGCTTTCGCTCCACTTGGGGCCGTTGGTATCGCCTTCGCGGAGCAGCGGCGCCCATGCGCCAGCGGCGAACGCACCGGCACCCTCGAGCACCGCCTCGACCAGATCGGGGCTCGCCGCCTCGAATCGATCGGTCGCGGCGAGTTCGGCGAACTGGACGACGGTATCGAGCACGAATTGCTGTTCGCGGACGGCGGGGGTGAAGGGCATTGGGTTCCTCTCTGCTCGGGCTGCGCTATAGCCGCCCGCGATGCACGCGCAAATCACCCATACGCTGCGCTTCGACGCGACCGCGATTGCCGAAGCCGCGGCATTGATCGGCGCGGGCGGGTGCGTCGCGGTGCCGACCGAAACCGTCTATGGGCTGGCAGCGGATGCCACCAACGGTGCCGCGGTCGCTGGGGTCTATGCCGCGAAGGGGCGGCCAAGCTTCAATCCGCTGATCGTGCATGTCCGCGATGTCGAAACCGCGCGTGAAATCGCCGCGTTCGACATGCGCGCCGAGTTGCTGGCCGCGGCCTTCTGGCCGGGCCCGCTGACGCTGGTGTTGCCGCTCAAACCGTCCGCCGGGATCGCTTCTTTGGTCACCGCCGGGCTGGAGACGATCGCGATTCGCGTGCCGCAACACCGCGCGATGCGCGCGTTGCTCGCCGCCTGCGGCAAACCCCTCGCCGCGCCATCGGCCAATGCCAGCGGCAGCATCAGCCCGACTCGCGCCGAACATGTGCGTACCAGCCTCGACGGTCGCATTCCCCTGATCCTCGACGACGGACCGACCAGCCAGGGCCTTGAATCGACCATCGTCCGCGAAGTGTTCGGGACGACGCGGATCCTGCGCCATGGGCCGATCACCACCGAAGCGATCCTCGCGGCGTTGGGCGGAGAGATCGACCGCTTCGACGATGATGCGCTCGACGAGCCCGGCGCCATCGAATCGCCCGGCCAGATGCTGTCACACTATGCGCCGCGCAAGCCGCTCAGGATCGACGCCCCGCGTGCCGCCGACGATGAATGGATGATCGGGTTCGGCGCTAGCCCCGGTGACGACACGCTTTCCCCTTCGGGCGATTTGAACGAAGCCGCCACTCGACTGTTCGACGCGCTGCACCGCGCCGATGCCTCGGCCAAACCGCGGATCGCCTGCGCGATCGTGCCGAACGCCGGGATCGGGGTCGCGATCAACGACCGGCTGCGTCGTGCCGCGCACCGCGAGCAACCTTTACAGTAGCGAAACGACAGGTAGAATTCTGCGATTGGCCGTTTCCGCCGCTGAACCCGCGACAAACGGCGACACGCGAAGGAGGGGGTGAATGACTAACACGCAACGCGGACTGGCCGAGTTTCTCGGCACATTCTGGCTCGTATTCGGTGGCTGCGGTGCCGCCGTGCTTGCCGCCGGGGTGCCGGACGTCGGGATCGGCTACGCCGGGGTGAGCCTGGCTTTCGGGCTGACCGTGCTGACCATGGCCTATTCGATCGGCCATATTTCGGGCTGTCATCTCAACCCCGCGGTGACCGTCGGGCTATGGGCTGGCGGGCGCTTTTCGGGCAAGGACATCCCGCCCTACGTCGCCGCGCAAGTACTGGGCGCGGTGGTCGCGGCGTATCTGCTCAAGGAAGTCGCCAGCGGGTTGCCCGGCTGGGACGTCGCCAAGGGCTTCGCCGCGAACGGCTTCGCCGATCATTCGCCGCAGGGATTTTCGATGATCTCGGGCTTCATCATCGAAGCCGTGCTGACCTTCTTCTTCCTGCTGGTGATCATGGGATCGACCGACACGCGCGCGCCCGCCGGGTTCGCGCCGATCGCGATCGGGCTGGCGCTGACATTGATCCACCTGATCTCGATTCCGGTGACCAACACGTCGGTCAACCCGGCCCGTTCGACCGGGCCGGCGCTGGTCGTCGGCGGCTGGGCGATCGCGCAGCTCTGGCTGTTCTGGCTCGCACCGCTGATCGGCGGAATGCTCGGCGGGATCGCGTACAAGGCGCTCGGTGCCGATGCGAAGGTCAAACCGCCGATCGAAGGCGCAGCGATCTGAACCCGTCTCAGGCGGCGGTCGCGGCCGCCGCCTTTGACCGGGCCGCAAAGCTCTTGCGCAGCTTTTGCAGCTTGGGCGGGATCACTGCCTGGCAATAGGGGTTACGCTGGCCTTCGCCTTCCCAATATTGCTGGTGATAATCCTCCGCCGGATACCAGGTCGCCATCGGCTCGATCGTGGTGACGATCGGGTTGGGCCAGTCGGGCTGCGCGCGCGCGATCGCCGCCTGCGCTTCCGCGCGCTGCGCATCGTCGGCGGGAAAGACTGCCGAGCGATATTGCGTGCCGACATCGTTACCCTGGCGATTGAGCGTGGTCGGGTCGTGCGTCGCGAAGAACATGTCGAGGATATCGCCGTACGACACCTGATCGCCGTCGAACCCGACGCGAATCGCCTCGGCATGTCCGGTCTGTCCGCTGCACACTTGCTTGTAGGTCGGGTTGGGGACGTTCCCGCCGATATAGCCGCTCTCGACGCTGGTGACGCCGATCACGTCTTTGAACACCGCTTCGGTGCACCAGAAACAGCCGCCCGCCAGCGTGGCATATTCGGTCGCCATGATAAGCTCCTTTTCAATTCTGCTCTAACATAGGTACGGGGCCAGCTACGGCAAAGGGGACAATCCGGATGACCAAGGGCACGGTGCTGGTAACGGGCGGCGCGGGCTATATCGGCAGCCACGCGGTGCTGGCGCTGCTCGATTCGGGCTGGGGCGTGGTCGTTGTCGATAATCTGGTCACCGGGTTCGACTGGGCGGTCGATCCCCGCGCGACGTTGGTCCAGGCCAATATCGAGGATGACGCCACGGTCCGCGCCGCGATGCGCGATCACGCCGTCGTCGCGGTGATGCACTTCGCCGGATCGGTGGTGGTGCCCGAATCGGTCAGCGACCCGCTTAAATATTACCGCAACAACACCGTCGCCAGCCGCGCGTTGATCGAGAGTGCGGTGGTCAGCGGCGTGAAGCACTTCATCTTCAGCTCGACCGCCGCGACCTATGGCACGCCCGAGCGTGTCCCCGTCGCCGAGGGCGATCCCACCGTCCCGATCAACCCCTACGGCATGTCGAAACTGATGACCGAAGCGATGCTGCGCGACGTCGCGGCGGCGCATCCGATCAATTATTGCGCGCTGCGCTATTTCAACGTCGCCGGCGCCGACCCGCAAGGCCGCTCGGGCCAGTCGACCGCAGGCGCCACGCATCTGATCAAGGTCGCGGTCGAAGCGGCCACGGGCAAGCGCGAATCGGTCGGGGTGTTCGGCACCGACTTCGCCACCCCCGACGGCACCGGCGTGCGCGATTACATCCATGTCAGCGACCTCGCCGCCGCGCATGTCCACGCGCTCGACCTGCTGATTGCCGATCCGGGCGCGAGCCACACGATGAACGCCGGGTACGGCCATGGCTATTCGGTGCTGCAAGTACTCGACGCAGTGGACCGCGTGACCAACCACGAGATCAACCGTGTGATGCAAGGCCGCCGCGCCGGCGACCCCGCCGAACTCGTTTCCGACAACCGCAAGATCCTCGCCACGCTCCCCTGGCGACCGCAACACGACGATCTCGACCAGATCGTCCGCGATGCGCTCGCCTGGGAACGAAAGCTGGCCGAGCGCGAAGGCTAGAGCGCTACCTTCAGCGTCAGCCGGATATCGCGCCCGGCGAGCGGCGCGAAATCCTTGAGCACACTGGCGGCGCGGCGGGCATCGACGTTGAAGATATTGTTCGCCGACAGCGTCAGGCTGGTCTTGTTCCCCGCCCCCGGGGTCAGCGAGAAGCTGGTGTTGACCATCGTATAGCCCGCGGTCGGCGTGTCGAATGCCGCGATTCGGTTCTGGTCGAAGACATGTTCGACTTCGAAGCGCGCGCTGAACCGGTCGCTCCGCGCTTCGAGCCCGCCGAGCAGCCGCATTGCGGGAATGCGCGGCACCGGGCCGACCCCGACGATCTGCGCATGGACATAATCGGCGACGCCATCGAGGGCGATCTTGTACGCCCCTACCCGCGCTAGATCGACCGAGGCATCGACTTCGAACCCGTAATAGCGCGCATCGCCCTGCGCGAAGGCGAAGCACGGCAGATCGACCGTGCGTCCCGATGGCGCGGCAGCCGCGATGCACACGCTTTGCGGCGTCTGCGCGTCGTAAATGTAGTTCGAGAAGCTGTTGTAATAGGCCGAAGCATCGATGCTGTAGCCCGCGCCGTGGCCGTGCAGCGTCGCTTCATAGCCCCAGCTCTTCTCGAGCTTGAAGTTGGGATTGCCCAGTTCGTACGCCTGCGTACCGGCATGCGGGCCGTTGGCGAACAACTCCTCGTCCGCCGGCGCGCGTTCGGTGCGCGAGATGTTGAGCCCGATCCGCCAGTCGTCGCTGATCCCGTACGACGCGCCCGCCGAGGCCGAGACCGAATCGAAGCTGCGGCTGCCGCGAAAGAAGCGCGGGTCGCTGACCAAAGTCCGCGCGGTCAGGTTGGTCTTTTCATACCGCACCCCGGCTTCAGCCTTGAACCGACCGAATTCGAACTGCTGGAGGGTGAACAGCCCGATTTGGTCGGTGCCGGTGCGCGGGAGGAAGGCTTCGTCGCCGACGACGTTGAAGTCGCGCGCGAAATATTGCGCGCCCGACGCCCCCGACCACCCGCCGCGCTGCGTCTGGACCAGTTCGAGGCGACCTTCGATACCCTTGTTGTAAAATGCGGTGCCGATCGCGTTGCTCGGATCGAGTTCGAAGTGGCGATATTGCGCCGCCGCCGCGCGCAGCCTGATCGCCTTCAGGAACCCGCTGGTATCCACCTCCGCGCGCAGATCGAGCCGGTTTTGAACGACCGCCAGCCGCGGCGCCTCCTGACCCTCGCCGGGGTCGAGCGCGTATCGGATCGGCACGCCGTACAGGCTGTCATAATGGCTATAGGATATGCCCAGCGTGCCCCCGTCGGTGATCAGCGCCAGCCCGGCACCCGCAGTCCATGTTTTTGCGGCCGTATTCGGCAACGTGCCGCGCAGATTGGCGGTTGCCGCGAAATCGATCGGGTCGTTCGGCGCGGCAAGCGCGGCGGCCTGCGCCTGCGCGCGCGCGCCCGGGGTCAGGACATAGCCGCCGACCTTTTCATCGTCGGTTTTGAGATAGGACCCGTCGAGATGGAGCACGAAAACCTTGCCCAGCGCGACGTCGCCGGCGATTCCGCCCGACCGCTCGTTCGACGCCGATCCATAGGTCGCGATCCCGCTCAGGCGATAGCCGTTGGTCGGCACCGATCGCGGGATGCGGGTATCGATCACGTTGACCACACCGCCCACTGCGCTCGAGCCGTAGAGCAGGGCGGCGGGGCCGCGCAGCACTTCGATTCGCTCGGACAGCAAGGGATCGATGATGACCGCGTGATCGGCCGAGGTGTTCGACACGTCGACCGATCCGATTCCGTCGCTGAGAACGCGAATCCGGTCGCCCTGAAACCCGCGCAGGATCGGCTTCGACGCATTCGGGCCGAACGAGCTGGCCGATACGCCGGGCAGTTTCGCCAGCGTTTCGCCAATCGTCGGCTGCAGGCTGCGCGTCAGTTCCTCGCCGCTGACGATCGATGTGCCCGACAGCACGTCCTTTTCTCCGCGCGAAATGACGCCGGTGACGACGATGTCGGCGCCCTGACCTGACGCGGCCGGCGCGGCCTGGCCGGTGTTCTGGTCATCGGTGGTCAGCACCGGCGCGGCCTGTGCGTACGCCAGCGCGGGCGAAAGCGCCGCGATCGCGGCGCCGATCAACAATGTGTGTCGCATCTACAGTCCCATCTTCACGAATCTGGATGAACCGACGGCGTGGCCGTCGAGGGCACGGCGATCGGAACCGCCGCAACTTTCGTCGTCAGATCGTGGAGATTGGTGGAGCGCGGCTACGCCACGCATGCGACGCGGTCAGCAGCGCAAGCGATGACAGCGATGTCGTCGCGGGTCGATACGCTTCGACGAGCGGCGCAACGATCGAGATCGACCCGGTCAGCAAATAGGCGCCGAACAGCGCCTTTTCCTCGCACAGCGGGCAGACCGGCGCGACCGGACCGGGGTTCTTGCGTTCGGCCGCCATGGGGGAAAGTGTCGCCGGCCCGGTGGTCGCCGAAATACGATTGGCGGCAAGATGGAGATGCGACTGGGTGACGAAACCCTGAAAGAGCAATGCAACGACCAGCCACAGCAAGGCCAGCCGCCGCCCAGCCCCCAAGGACGGCGCGGCGTCAGGGCCAGGTCGGAAGGTCGTGGATCGCATCACCGTACCGGCGCTATGATACATTGTACCCGACGACAACCCCTTCTTTGTCCCAAAAAGGGCGCGCGCTGGTGGGCCCGTCGGGATTCGAACCCGAGACCTACAGATTAAAAGTCCGTTGCTCTACCAACTGAGCTACGGGCCCGCACCAGAGCCGCGCCGCTTACGAGTGAGGCGTGTCCGGGTCAACCGCATGGCGAGTTGCCGCACGCTCAGACCGGTCAGCGGATCGCGCCAGTCGGGGACGATCTGGTTGAGCGGATCGAGCACGAAGCGGCGCGTTCGGAACGCGGCGTGCGGGATCGTCAGGCCGTCGCTGCTCCATGGGCCGTCCGACCACAGAATGATATCGAGGTCGATTACCCGGTCGCTCCAGCGCTGACCCGAGCGCCGTCCGAACACCGTTTCGATCGCTTTCAGCCGGTCGAGCAGATCGGGCGGCGATTCGCGCGATTCGATCACAGCGACGGCATTGGCGAAGCGCCGCACCGCTGCGCCCATCGGCGCGGTTTGGATGATCTCGGACTCCGTGACCACATTGCCGATCGCGGCCAGCGCCGCCCGCACCTCGGCCGCCGGCGACCCGTGGCGGCCGCGCCGGTTCGATCCCAAAGCAATGACATAAGTGGACGTCATGACCCGCAAGCGCCTAGCGCAGCGCGATGGACTTTGCACCCAGCCCGCTGCCCGCGACCGAACCGCCGCACGATTGCCCGTTCTGCCCGCGGCTGGTCGGGTTTCGTGAAACGCTCAGACAGGAGCATCCGGATTGGTGGAATGCGCCGGTTCCCGCATTCGGCGACCCGAACGGCTGGCTGTGCATCGTCGGCCTCGCGCCGGGCAAGCATGGGGCCAACCGCACCGGGCGCCCCTTCACCGGCGACTATGCCGGCGACCTGTTGTTCGCGACGCTGGAGAAATTCGGGTTCGCGAACGGCCAATATGACGGTCGCCCCGACGACGGCCTGGCGCTCGACGGCGCGATCATCTGCAACTCGGTCAAATGCCTGCCGCCCGAAAACAAGCCGACTCCGCAAGAAATCCGCACCTGTCGCCCGTTCCTGAAAGGCCAGGTCGACGCGTTGCCGAACGCTCGCATCTTCGTGGCACTCGGCCAGATCGCGCACCAGTCGGCGGTCAAGACGCTCGGCGGCAGACTCCCCAAATGCCGTTTCGGCCACCTCGCCGAACATCGCATGCCCGACGGGCGGATGCTGATCGATAGCTATCACTGCTCGCGCTACAACACGAACACCGGGCGGCTAACCGCTGAGATGTTCGAAGCTGTGTTCGCCCGCGCGCTGGAAATACGCGATTCGGCTCAGGTCAGGTCGGCGCGCACCAATGTCAGCGTCGCGTCGCCCGGATAGGGCAGGATTTCGAACCCCATTTCGCGCTCGAGGTCGATCGCGGCGCGATTGTCGCGCGATTCGACCGACTGAAGCTGGCGATAGCCGAGCGCCTTGGCGACTCGCGCCGAATGTTCGAGCAACGTCCACGCCACCCCGCGCCCACGGATCGCCGCGACGATCGAAATCGCCACCTCGGCCACGTCGCCCGTCTCTCCGCCCGCTATCACCGCGATCGCGACGGGCGGATCGGGCTGGTCGACCAGAAACGCCAGCAGCGTTTCGCTGCGCTTATGGTCGGGGTGCGTCATGACCGCGACCTGATGCGCATCGACGTGGCGCACCGCCGTCAGGAAGCGGAAACGCAGATCCTCGCGCGAAACACCGGCGAAGCACCGTTCCACCAGTTCGGTGTCACCGGGATTGGCCGACCGCACGATCAATTCGACCCCGTCCTTGGTCGTCAGCCGCACCCCGACACCGGGCGCGGCGGACGTTTCGTCGAGCGGCTGGATCGCAATGGACATGATAGGACTCCCTCTTTGGCCGGCGCTTGTCGGATCATTGCGGCCATCGCGCTATTGGTAGCTATACGGATGCGGCGTGGCGGAGCGTTACTCCGCCGAGAGCGTGTCCCAGCTTAACCATACCGCTGCTCGCTCCACGGATCGCCGCGCATGTGATAGCCGTTGACCTCCCAGAACCCCGGTTTGTCGGCGCCGAGAAACTCGATCCGGCTGATCCATTTTGCGCTCTTCCAGAAATAGAGATGCGGGATCAGCGCGCGCGCCGGGCCGCCATGTTCGCGTGCGATCGGCTTGCCCTGCCAGCCGTGTGCGATCATCGCATTCGGCGCGGCGAAATCGGCGAGCGGCACGTTGGTGCTGTACCCGTCATAGCCATGGAGCATCACCGCCACGGCTTCGTCCTTGGGCGCGACATGGTCGAGCAGGTCGCGCGTCAGCACGCCCTGCCAGTCATTGTCGTAGCGCGACCAGGTTGTGACGCAGTGGATATCGCTGGTCAGCCGCGTTTGTGGAAGCGCCATCAGCCCGGCCCAGTCGAGTGTTACCGGCCGCTCGACCATCCCATCGACCGAGAGCCGCCAGCGATCGGTCGCAAGGTCGGGTTGTCGCCCGAGATCGAGGATCGGCCAGTCGCGCACCAGATGCTGGCCGGGCGGCAGCCGCTCTTCTTCGGGCCGCGCAATATGGCCGGTCAGGAACTTGCCCTGGCTCGCCCAATTCTGCTTCGAGCGCGTCAGCTTGCTCGTTTCGGGAAGGTCGTCATCGTCCATGCGCGAACTCCTCGGTTAGCCCCGACTCAGATATCCTCGACCAGTCGACCGTACAAATCAGGCCGGCGATCGCGGAAGAATCCGAACGCGGCGCGATGACGCTTGACCCGGTCGAGGTCGAGCGAGGCGACGATCACGCCTTCTTCCTCGCGTCCCAGCTCGGCCAAGATGTCGCCGCGCTCATCAGTGATGAAGCTGGTGCCATAAAAGGTCTGGCCGTGTTCGGTGCCGATGCGGTTGGCGGCGACCACCGGCACGACGTTCGATACGGCATGCCCGATCATCGCGCGCCGCCACAGCCGCGCGGTGTCGAGCCCATCGTCGTGCGGCTCGCTGCCGATCGCGGTCGGGTAGAACAGGATTTCGGCGCCCATCAGCATCATCGCGCGCGCGGTTTCGGGATACCATTGGTCCCAGCAGATCCCCACGCCCAGCGTCGCCGCGGGGCCGTCCCACACCTTGAACCCGGTATTGCCGGGGCGGAAATAGAATTTTTCTTCGTAGCCCGGGCCGTCGGGGATGTGGCTCTTGCGATAGACCCCGGCGACCTTGCCGTCGGGATTGATCATCGCGAGGCTGTTGTAGAAATGCGGGCCGTCGGCTTCGAAGAAGCTGGTCGGGATCCACACCTTCAAGTCGGCGGCGAGCGCCTGCATCGCGACTACGGAGGGGTGCTGCGCGGTCGGCTTGGCCTGAGCGAACAGCCCTTCGTCCTCGACCCGGCAGAAATATTCGCCCTCGAACAATTCGGGCGGCAGGATCACTTGCGCGCCCTTGGCCGCAGCCTCGCGCACGAGCGCCGAGACGTTGGCGATATTCTTCGCGGTGTCGGCCGAAAAACCGAGCTGGAGTGCAGCGACGCTGATCGTTGTCATGGAGCCTGCCTTAGCGGGGAAGCGGCGAAAGTGGCAGTCCCCCGCTGCGTTTCAAGAGTGGGCGTGGCCCGACGGTCGCCGCGCCTCAGACGCTCAGTCCGGCGAGCAGCTTGGGGAGCGCGCCCGATTCGCCGCGAGCTTCGGCAATGAAGCGATCCTTCAGCGCGGGCGAGCGTTGCACCGCCGACAGGCCGAAGCGGCGCACCGCATTGGCGGTCTTGCCGGGGATACCGAACAGCCGCGTCAGCCCATCGGTGGCGAGGCTGACCATGAAGGTGTCGAGGCTCCGCCAACGCTGATAGCGTGCGAGCAATGCCGGATCGCCAGGCTCGAGCCCCAGCCGCTTGCCATCGACCAGCACCTCGATCAGCGCGGCGACGTCGCGGAAGCCGACATTGACGCCCTGCCCCGCAATCGGATGGATGCCGTGCGCCGCGTCGCCAACCAGCGCCAGCCGCTCGGCGGTGATCGTCGCGGCATGGTGAAACCCGAGCGGATAGGCAAAACGCGGCCCGAGCCAGGTCAGCTCGCCCAGAAACCCGCCCATCCGGCGGTCGAGTTCGGCCAAATAGCCGCGCTCGCCCAGTTTCTGCATGCCCGGACCCTGCGCGCCGCGCACCGACCACACCACCGCCGAGCGATGCCCGCGTTCGTCGTCATTGAGCGGCAGGATCGCGAACGGGCCTTCGGGGTAGAAGATTTCGTAGGCGACGTTTTCGTGGCTGAGCTCGTGGCCGATCGAGGTGACCAGCGCGACATGGTCGTAGCTCCAGCGCGCGACATTGAGCCCCGCCGCCTCGCGCGTCGGCGAGGTGCGGCCTTCGGCCCCGATCAGTAGCGAGGCGCTGACCTGACTGCCGTCGGTCAACGTCGCGCGGACCCCGGCAGAGTCGCGCACGACATCGAGCGCGCGAGTCTGCATCCGCAAATCGACCCGCTCGGCGTCCGCCGCCGCCCCGAGCAACGCGATTCGCAACTCACGATTCTCGAACATCGTGCCGAGCGCATCCTCGCCCGCTTGCGGGACGAAATCGAGCGCGCCGGGTTCGAGCCCGTCACTCACACGGATGCCTTCGATCGGGCACCCCTTGCCCTTCAGCCGCTGGGCCACGCCGATCGCTTCCAGCATCCGCATCGGCGCGCTGGCAATCGCCGAGGCGCGACCATCGAACCCGGCCGCGGTGATCACCGAGGGATCGGCCGGATCGACCACGACGCTCGACAGCCCGTGCGCGTCGGCGGCGACGGCAAGCGCGCTCCCGACGAGGCCGCCACCAAGGATGAGAAGGTCTGTATGAGCCATGCCGGCGTCCTAGCGCGGCAGGCGGCGAGCGACAATCGCGCCGGTGCATCGACCGCCGCTTGACGCCGGACTCGGCAAGAGCGAGAATCCACCAAGAACGAATAGCGGACATTTCGGGGGTATTTTCGATGGCGAGCCGTGTGCAGCCACCGCTTTGGCGCGAAACAGTGAAGGCCGGTGCCGCGCGCGGCTGGGCGATGGCGGGCGCGATCGCCGTGCTGTTGGTGACGCTAGCGCTGGGCGCGGCGCTGGCGTCGTTTCACTCGGGTGATCCCTCGCTCAGCACCGCGGCGGGGGGCCCGGCGCAGAACCTGCTCGGCTTCCCCGGCTCAGTCGTCGCCGATCTGGGCTTCACCTTGCTCGGCTGGACGATGTGGGGAATGCTGCCGGTCGGCCTGATTGTGGCGTGGCGGCTGTGGCGCGATATGCCGGTCGGGCGCTGGGGCCGCATGGCGCTGGGTGCAGCGTTCGGGCTGGTATTGATCGCGACCGCGCAGGCGTTGTTGTCCGGCGGCGCCAATCTCGACTGGCCGGCGGGCAAAAGCGGGCTGATCGGCATGCTCATCGCCGATGGCCTCAAATGGCTGATCGCGCTGATCGGCAACGCCAGCGCGATCGCCTGGGTCGAGCGTATCGTTGCATTCGTGCTGGGTATGACCGGAATCGCGATGTGGCTGGTCAGCCTCGATATCCGGCTCCCCGATCTGCCGAGCCTGCCGCAGATCGGGCGCGAGCCCGAACCCGCCCTGCTGACCGATCAGCGCAAACCCGCGCCCGAACAGACGATTCGCCAGCCGCGCGCGGTCGCGTTGCCCGACAACCGCCCCGCGCCGCTGATCAATGAGCGTGTTGCGGGACCGGTTGCCGCCAAGCCGCAGCGCGCGAAGCAGACCAGTTTCGACCTGCGTGACAATTATACGTTGCCCGCGCACGACCTGCTCGTCGCCGCACCGCCCTCGACCAGCGGGCCGATCGACAAGGCCGCGCTCGAACGCAATGCGCGACTGCTCGAAACCGTGCTCGACGATTTCCACGTCAAGGGACAGATCACCGCGGTTCATCCCGGCCCGGTCGTCACGATCTACGAACTCGAACCCGCCGCCGGCACCAAGGCGAGCCGGGTGACCGCGCTGGCCGACGACATCGCGCGCAACATGTCGTCGGTGTCGGCGCGCATTGCGCCGGTCGCCGGGCGTACCGTGATCGGGATCGAGCTGCCCAACGCGCGGCGCGAGACGGTCAATCTCCACGAACTGATGTCGAGCGACGCGTTCGAGGATCAGAATGCCTCGCTACCGATCGTGCTGGGCAAGAATACCGCGGGCGACCCGGTGGTCGTCGACCTCGCACCGATGCCGCATCTGCTCGTCGCGGGCACCACGGGTTCGGGCAAGTCGGTCGGGCTCAACTGCATGATCCTGTCGCTGCTTTACCGGCTCACCCCCGATCAGTGCAAAATGATCATGATCGATCCCAAGATGCTCGAACTGAGCATGTATGACGGGATCCCGCACCTTCTGGCGCCGGTGGTGACCGATCCGGCCAAGGCGATCCGCGCGCTCAAATGGGCGGTCGAACAGATGGAAGACCGGTATCGCATGATGGCGACGGTCAACGTGCGCGGGCTGGCCAGCTTCAACGACAAGGTCCGCGCGGCCAAGGCCAAGGGCCAGCCGCTCGGTCGCAAGGTCCAGATCGGCTATGAAGACGGCAAGCCGGTCTACGAGGAGGAGCAGATCGACTTCGCGCCGCTGCCGCAGATCGTGATCATCGTCGACGAACTCGCCGATCTGATGATGACCGCGGGCAAGGAAGTCGAATTCCTGATCCAGCGGCTGGCGCAAAAGGCGCGCGCGGCCGGCATCCACCTGATCATGGCGACGCAGCGTCCGTCGGTCGACGTCATCACCGGGGTGATCAAGGCCAATTTGCCGACGCGAATCAGCTTCAACGTCACCAGCAAAATCGATTCGCGGACGATCCTCGGCGAACAGGGTGCCGAGCAGCTGCTCGGCAAGGGCGACATGCTGTACATGGCTTACGGCAAGCAGATCAGCCGCGTGCACGGGCCGTTCGTCAGCGATGACGAAGTTCGCGCGGTGTCCGATCACTGGCGCGCGCAGGGTCAGCCCGACTATGTTCAGTCGGTCACCGAAGAGAGCGAAGACGGTTTCGCGCTCGACGGCGCGCCGCTCGGCGAAGACACCGCCGAGGATCAGCAATATCGCGGCGCGATCCAGATGGTGGTCGAAAGCCAGAAAGCCTCGACCTCATGGCTCCAGCGGCAGATGCGGATCGGCTATAATTCGGCGGCGCGGCTGATCGAGCGGATGGAGAAAGACGGCATCGTCGGTCGCCCCGACCATGTCGGCCGCCGCGAAGTGCTGCGCGACCGCGATGGCAACCCGCTCTAGCATCGGCGCGTTCACAAGCGGTTCAAGCCAGGCGCCCCATTTCGGGCAGCTATATTCAGGAGATTATTCGTGACGTTCCGCGCCCTCGCGCTTCTTGCCGTCCCCGCGATCATCGCCGCGGCGCCCGCCTCGCCCGATTTGGCCAAAGTACAGGCGCATTTGTCGGCGATGCAGACGATGACGGCTGGCTTCGTCCAGACCGATCGAAGCGGGAAGGTGCTGACCGGAACATTATCGCTGAAACGCCCGGGCAAGGTCCGCTTTCAGTATGAGAAGGGCGTGCCGATCCTGATCGTCGCCGACGGCAATTCACTGTGGTTCCTCGATTATTCGGTCGGGCAGAAGCAGCGTTGGCCGATCGGCGGGTCGCCGCTGGGCGTGCTGCTCGATCCGAACAAAGATATCGGTCGTTTTGCCAAGGTTGTCCCGACCGCGGACGGTTCGATCATTTCGGTTGAGGCAAACGACCCGAAGCATCCCGAATATGGCCGCATCACGCTGATCTTCGAACGCAACGCCGCCGGGCCGGCTGGCCTGGTCCTGCGCGGTTGGGTTGCGCTCGACGCGCAGAACAATCGCACGACGATTCGCCTGTCCGGGCAGAAGTTCAACGCGCCAATTTCCGACGGAACGTTCCGCTTCAACGATCCGGCGAAGGGCGGCGTCCGAAAATAACAGTTCGTTCATCTGGCAGACAGCCTTGCCCCCCTAATACAGTTCTTGCGGATCTGGGGCGCGTCAGGATTTTCCCCCTGTTGCCTGAAACGGCCCATTTCCCGCCTGCGTGACGAACGCTAGGTCGGCCCCTGTTCCATGCCCCCGGAGCAGGGGCCTTTCCATGCGCAGCGCGGACGGCGGCGTGTCGCCGCGATCTCGCGCAAGCACGGCCGGCCTCGCGCAGCGAGGTCCGACGACTTGGGCTTTGCCCAAGTCTGATTGTGCTGAGCGCCTGCCTTGGCAGGCAGTCGAAGGGCGGCTTTGCCGCGGCGCGATCAAGGCACACTGGCGCGACCCCCTCGGCATGGCTACATCGCCCTCGACATGGCTTCCCTCAAAATCGTTTCCTGGAACATCAACTCGGTGCGGTTTCGCATCGAGATCGTCGAGAAATTCCTGCGCGACGAGAAGCCCGACATATTGTGCCTGCAGGAAACCAAGGTGGTCGATCAGGACTTCCCCACCGCGGCGTTCAGGAAGCTGGGGTACAAGACGATCATCCTGCACGGGCAGAAGATGCACCACGGCGTCGCGATCCTGAGCCGCGTACCGCTGGCCGAGGACGACCGGTTCGACTGGCAGGCGAACCGCGAGGCGCGGCATGTCGGGGTGCGGCTGGAGAATGGCGTGCGGCTCGAGAATGTCTATGTGCCCGCCGGCGGCGACGTGCCCGACCGTGCGGCAAACCCCAAATTCGGGCAGAAGCTCGATTTCGTCGAGCGCATGACGGCATGGTCGTCGACGCTCGACGGGCCGACGATCCTGGTCGGCGATTTCAATATCGCGCCGCTCGAAGCGGACGTGTGGAGCCACAAACAACTCCTCAACGTCGTCAGCCACACCCCGATCGAGGTCGATGCGCTCAACCGACTGAAGGAGTCGAATAGCTGGGTCGATCTGGGTCGCCATTTCCATCCGGCACCGGCCCGGCTGCACACGTGGTGGAGCTATCGTTCGCCCGACTGGACGGTCAACGATCGTGGACGGCGGCTCGATCATATGTGGGCGACCGCGGATGTCGCGGCGAAGGCGACCGGGCACACGGTATTCGAAAGCTGCCGCAACTGGCTCAAGCCGTCCGACCATGTGCCGATCATGACCGAGTTCGACCTGTGAGTGCGCGCGACGTCGCGCGGGCGATCGATTCGCTGCGGCGCGGATGGCCGATTGCGATTCGCGGGGAGGGCGCGCCGATCGGGCTGCTCGCGATCGAGACGGCGGATGCGGGGCGGCTGAAAGCGTTCGACCCGCAGGGCGATTCGCCGATCCTGCTGTCGGCGGGCCGCGCCGCCACGCTCAAGCTGGCCAACCAGCGGGAGGCGGCGATCCCCGATTCGCCGGTGCTGGTCGAGCGCACCTTCTGGATCGATTTCGACTGTGCGGTCGCGCTGGCCGATCCACAGCTCGACATGGCAACGCCGATGAAAGGGCCATTCCGCGCGATTGCCGTGCCCGACCGCGCGGTGATGGCGACGGCGCTGGCGCTGGCGCGGACCGCGGGCGTCCTCCCCGCCTTCTTCGTCGGCGATGCTCCGGCCGAGGTCATCACCATCGCCGACATCGAGGATTTCGAGGACCCGATCCATCTCGCCATCGCCGCTCGCGCGCATTTGCCGGTGGCGGGCTCCGAGAACGCCGAGATCGTCGCGTTCCGCTCGCCCGATTCGCCGGGCGAGCATGTCGCGTTGATCATCGGCCAGCCCGACGGCAATCCGCCGCTGGTGCGGCTGCACAGCGAGTGCCTGACCGGCGACGTGCTGGGCTCCCTCAAATGCGATTGCGGGCCGCAACTCCACGCCGCGATCCACGCGATGGAGGACACCGGCTGGGGCATCCTGCTCTATCTGCGGCAGGAGGGGCGCGGAATCGGCCTCGTCAACAAATTGCGCGCTTATGCGCTGCAGGATCAGGGGTTCGACACGGTCGATGCCAACACCCGGCTGGGCTTTGCGGTCGATTCGCGCGATTTCCGGGTCGCCGCGCGGATGCTCGACTTGCTGGGGCAGACCAGAATCCGGCTGCTGACCAACAACCCCGAAAAGGTCCGGGTGCTTGAGGCCACGGGGATCGAGGTTGTCGAGCGCGTCCCGATTTCGCTGCCGCCCAATCGCTTCAACGAAAAATATCTGGCGACCAAGCGCGACCGCACCGGGCACCAACTCTGACGGGCCTAAGTTGACACTAGCTTCACACTATCGCGGTGGTTTTTCGAGCGCTGTGCCCGATCGCTGACTGCCCGCCCATCGTCCATGGCAGCGGGCATTGTTTCAGACGAAATCCTACATTTCCAATACTTTTGCGACCTGATCGAAATCGTGCGCGATCGTGGCGACGCCCAGCGTGCGCAACCGGTCGGCGTGGTCGGGGGCGCAATGGCTGCCCGCGCAGAGTCCGATGACAACGCCGCCCGAGGCCACCGCCCCGGTCGCGCCGACCGGCGAATCCTCGAGGATCGCGCAGCGGTGGATCGGCACGCCGAGTTTGTCCGCCGCGTACAGATAGAGATCGGGTTCGGGTTTGCCGCGCTCGACATGTTCGCGCCCGCTATAGATATGACCGCCGAACGCATCGGCCAGTCCGATATGATCGAGGTGGCGGCGAATCCAGCGAGTCGAACTCGACGACACCACGGCCTTGGGCAGATTGGCGGGGAGCGATCGCACGAAGTCGACCGCGCCCGCCACTTCGGCGATTCCCTCCGCCATGACGCGCGCATCCTCGGCTTCGCGTGCGGTGTGGAAATCTTGCGGGAGCGGACGCCCAATCCACTTTTCGACGCGCATCAGGAAATCGACCCCCGAATAGCCCATGAATTTGGCCATCGATTCGTCCGCCGTGGTCGGGTGGCCGATCGATGTCAGATAGTCGGCAATCTGTTTGTTGCCGACATATTCGCTTTCGATCAGCACGCCGTCGAAATCGAACAACAGGGCCTCGAATTTCATGCCCGCTCTCCGAACAGGGCCGATCCGACGCGGACATGCGTGGCGCCGAGGGTCACGGCGGTCGGGTAGTCGCCCGACATGCCCATGCTCAGCCCGGTCAGGCCGTTGTCACGCGCCAACTTGGCGAGCAGCGCGAAATAGGGCGCGGCTTCGACCGTCGACGGCGGCACCGCCATCAGCCCGATAACGGGCAAATCCGCCGCGCGCGCTTCGCCGAGCAAGCCGGGCAAGTCGGCAATCGCGCATCCGCCCTTTTGCGGCTCATCGCCGATATTGACCTGGACGAAACAATCGGGGCGGCGACCGCCTTCCATTGCTTTGGCGAGCGCGGTGATCAGCGATATGCGGTCGACCGAATGGATCTGGTCGAACAAAGCGACGGCGTCGCCCGCCTTGTTCGATTGCAGTTGCCCGACCAGGGCAAGCCGAAGGTCGTAACGTTCGCGCAACGCGGGCCACTTGCCCTGCGCTTCCTGCACGCGATTTTCGCCGAACACGCGCTGGCCCGCGAGGACCAGCGGCTCGATCGCATCGACGCCATGCGTCTTGGAGATCGCGATCAGCTCGATCGGATCGGTCCGCCCGGCCAGGCGGGCGGCATGCGCAATCTGCTCGCGAACGCTGGCGAGCCGGGCGGCGGGGTCGTCGGTGGGCATGCGCCGCGCTATAGGCAGCGGCGTGCCGCACCGCCAGCCCCGCTTGCCCACCGTCTGGCTGATGACCGACGAACGTCTGGGCGACGAGCTGTGGCGGGCGATTGCGCGATTGCCGCGCGGCGCGGGCATCGTCTTTCGCCATTATGCCACGCCGATGCCAGAGCGGCGGCGCCTGTTTGCGCGGGTCGTCAGGGTGGCGCGGGGACGCGGACTGGTCGTCATCCGTGCCGGCGCGCGCTGCGGCTATGGCGAAGCGGGAACGCACAATGTGGTGCGGCATTCGCCTGGACTGCGCACCGCAGCGGCGCATTCGAGGGCGGAGGCGATAGCGGCGGTGCTGACGCGCGCTGACGCCGTCTTCGTATCGCCAGTCTATCCGACCAGATCACATGTCGGTGCGCCGTCGCTGGGTGCGACCTCGGCGCGACGAGTCGTGCAGGGGTTGCCGATCTATCGGATCGCGCTTGGTGGCATGAATGCGCAGCGGTTCCGTGCGCTGAAAGAATTCGACGGTTGGGCTGCAATCGACGCGTGGAGCGTCAGCCGCAATTAAAAGCGGAAAGCGGTCCCGACATACACCGCCTGGCTGTCGCGGCGGTTATTGTCCGGCATCGGGGCCAGACGGTCACGATCCTGCGCCTTGTAGCGCACACCCGCGGTCACATCGATGTTGCGGCTGAGCGAGTAGGATCCGCCGACGTCGATCGATTCGTTCGGTATCGCACCGGTCAGGCGCGCGTCGGCGCTGGTCATCCGGTCGATGGTCGGCTTGAGTTTCGAATTGGCGCGGCGCCCCGACAGGCTCATCCCGATATCGAGCGTCTTGCGCCCGCTGGGCGAGGTACCGAGATCGATCTTCGCCGAATCGCCGGGGATCGTCAGCCGCTTGGCCGCGGTCGTTGTCGACAGATTATATTTGATCGGCGCAACGCCGACCGGCGACGCGGTGAGGTCTCCACCGCGCAGCGTCACGACACCGGCCTTGGCCGAGCGCGCGGTCACCGCGATATCGACCGGACGGCGATCGCCGCGCGAATCGGCGGGGGTAAAACGAAATGCCGCCGAACCGAGACCGCTGCGTGCGATCAGCGCGGCAAGCTTGGGGTCGGCCGACGCCGGCGTGAAAAAGATTTGTGCGGCGCCGGCACGGCGTGCCGCCGCCTTCTGCGCCGCATCGGGGGCACCGAGCGCGGGCATGGCGAAAGCCGCGGCAACGCCCAGCGCCCCGACCATCGATCCCAAAATCACCCGCCGCGCAACCACTGTCGTTTCCCCTGCGACTCTTATCTTCGTCGTTATTCAGACGCGCTGTATCACGGAACGATCCGATATCGCCACAGCATAAACGTGTTTTTCGCGGGACTGTTGCACAGGGTCCACATGGTTCCCGGCTTGCGGCATGGGCACCAGCTTCTATAGATGCCCGATCAGTCTCCGCTTTTGTGTCAGGAACGACCCCAATGACCCGTCTGCGCTATGCCGCGTATCTGGCCCTTTTGCTCCCGCTGGCGGCATGTGGCGGTGGCAAAGGCCGCCCCAAGGCGGACATCGCCGCATCCAAGGTGACCACGATCGGCGTCAACGCCTATCTGTGGCGCGCGACGCTCGACACGTTGAGCTTCATGCCGTTGCTCCAGACCGATTCGAACGGCGGCGTGATCGTCACCGATTGGTACGTGAACCCCAATTCGCCGAACGAGCGGATGAAGGTGACCGTCGCGATCCTCGACCAGGATCTGCGCGCCGATGCGGTGCGCGTCGCCGCGCTGCGTGAAGTGAAGAGCGCCGGCGGCCAGTGGGTTTCCGCGCCCGTGACGGCGGCAACCGTGCAGAAGCTCGAGGACATCATCCTTACCCGCGCCCGCGACCTGCGTCGCGCCGCCGTCGCGAACTAAACAACCCGGTGGGCGGGTCATGCCCGCCCAACAGGAAGTCTTTTGAATGTCGCGCTTCAACCCGCTGAAAGCGGACGCCCATTGGCAACAGGTCTGGGACGACGCCCAGACGTTCGCTGCGCGAGACGACAGCCCCAAACCCAAAAGCTATGTGCTCGAGATGTTTCCCTACCCTTCGGGGCGGATTCACATGGGGCACGTCCGCAATTACACGATGGGCGACGTGCTCGCGCGCTATCGCCGGATGAAGGGCATGGAAGTGCTCCACCCGATGGGGTGGGACGCGTTCGGCATGCCGGCCGAGAATGCCGCGATGGAAAAAGGCGTGCATCCCGGCGGCTGGACCCGCCAGAACATCGCGACGATGAAAGCGCAGCTCAAACGGCTGGGCTTCGCACTCGACTGGAGCCGCGAACTGGCGACGTGCGAGCCCGATTATTACGGCCACGAACAGGCGCTGTTCCTCGACATGGTTAGCCACGGGCTGGTCTATCGCAAGGAATCGTCGGTCAATTGGGACCCGGTCGACATGACCGTGCTGGCCAACGAACAAGTCATCGACGGGCGCGGCTGGCGCTCGGGCGCGCTGGTCGAGAAGCGCAAGCTGAGCCAGTGGTTCCTCAAGATCACGCAGTTCGCCGACGAATTGCTGACCGGGCTGGGAACGCTCGAGCATTGGCCCGACAAGGTGCGGCTGATGCAGGAAAACTGGATCGGCAAGAGCCAGGGGCTGCAATTCCGCTGGGCGATGTCCGACGGCGGCGAAGTCGAGGTGTTCACCACGCGCCCCGACACGATCTTCGGCGCGAGCTTCGTCGCGGTCGCGGCGGACCATCCGATCGCGCAAAGATTGGCCGAACGCGATGCCGAAGCGGCGGCGTTCATCGACCTGTGCAAGCAGGGCGGGACGACCGCAGCCGAGCTCGAGACGCAGGAGAAACTGGGCTACGATACCGGGCTGACGGTGACGCATCCCTTTGATCCAGCGTGGCAATTGCCCGTCTATATCGCCAATTTCGTGTTGATGGAGTACGGCACCGGCGCGGTGTTCGGGGTGCCCGCGCACGACCAGCGCGACTTTGAATTCGCCAGCAAATACGGCCTCGCGATTCGCCGCGTCGTGTCGGAGGGCGACCATACCGACCCCGACTTTACCGGTGCCGAAGCCTATTCGGGCCCGGGCACGTTGTGCAATTCGCACTTCCTCGACGGGATGGATGTCGAAGACGCCAAGCGCGAAGTGATCACCCGCGCCGAAGCCGGTGGCTGGGGCAAGGGGACGACGGTGTTCCGGCTGCGCGATTGGGGCGTCAGTCGCCAGCGTTACTGGGGCACGCCAATCCCGATCGTGCATTGCGGCGCGTGCGGCGCGGTGCCGGTGCCGCGCGACCAGCTGCCCGTGGTGCTGCCCGAAGACGTCAGCTTCGACATCCCCGGCAACCCGCTCGACCGCCACCCGACGTGGAAACACGTCGCGTGCCCATCGTGCGGCGGCGAGGCCACGCGGGAGACCGACACGCTCGACACCTTTGCCGATTCGTCGTGGTATTTCATTCGCTTCGCCAGCCAGCCCAAGGACCGGCCGTTCGACCGCGCGGTAGCCGAGCAATGGCTGCCGGTCGGGCAATATATCGGCGGGGTCGAGCATGCGATCCTGCACTTGCTCTACGCGCGATTCTGGACGCGCGCGCTCTCCCATATGGGCATGCTCGACGTCGCCGAGCCGTTCGCCGGGCTGTTCACGCAAGGCATGGTCACGCACGAGACGTACAAGGTTAGCTCTTATAAGAAAGTCGATGTTCTCACCACCGGCGGCGTATCGCTTACGTCGGGCGGGGAAGAACTCGCTATCACAAGCTGGCTATCGCCAGAAGATATCGAAAGAGTAGGGGATCAATATTTTGAGAGGTCAACCGGGACAAAGGTGACCGTCGGCCGCATCGAAAAGATGTCGAAGTCGAAGAAGAACACGATCGATCCCGAGCCGATCGTCGATCAATATGGCGCCGACGCGACGCGCTGGTTCATGCTGTCCGATTCGCCCCCCGAACGCGATTTGCAATGGAGCGAATCGGGGATCGAAGGGTCGTGGCGCTTCGTCCAGCGGCTGTGGCGGCAGGTCGATGGCATCACCGATGCCGAGGGGACCGACATCGCGCTCGACCGCAAGCTCGCGCAGACGATCGCCGGGGTCGCGACCGATATCGAGGCGCTGCAATTCAACAAGGCCGTCGCCAAATTGTACGAGCTGGTCGGCGCGATCGAGAAGGCGCTGCCCTCCGCCTCGCGCACCAACGCGACGCGCACGCTGGTCCGCCTGGTCGCGCCGATGACGCCGCATCTGGCCGAAGAAGCCTGGGCGGCGATGGGCGAAAGCGGGCTGGTCGCCGATGCCGACTGGCCGAGCTACGACCCCGCGTTGCTGATCGAGGACGAAGTGACGATCGCGATTCAGGTCAACGGCAAGTTGCGTGATACAGTGGTCATGCCCAAGGGTAGCGACAGAGCGGTGATCGAAGCCGCGGCGCGCGCCAATGCGCATGTCATCCGCGTCCTCGACGGCGCCGAACCGAAGAAGGTGATTGTCGTGCCCGATCGTCTGGTCAATCTGGTCGCATGAAACGACTCGCGCTCCTGCTCGCCTTCGCAGCCCCCGTCGCTCTTGGCGGTTGCGGGCTCCATCCGCTCTATCAGGGCGGGGGATCGGGTCCGGTCGCGCGCGGGCTGGCGAGCATCGAGGTCGCACCGATCGCGGGCAAATCGGGCTATCTGATGACCAACGCGCTGCGCGACCGGTTGCCCAATCGCGGCGACGCGCCCGCAACCTACCGGCTGGAGATCAAGCTCGACGATTCGATCACCGGGCTCGGCGTCAAGCGCGACGACACGATTACGCGCGAGCGGCGAACGCTGCGCGCGCGCTACCAACTGGTCGATGCGACGACGGGTGACATCCTACTCGACGCGACCGCCGGGTCGGACGCCGGGGTCGACGTGGTCAGTTCCGAATATGCCACGATCGCCGCCGAGAACACCGCGCTCGAGCGGCTGTCGGAGATCGTCGCGGATCAGATCGTGACCAAGATCGCGGTCTATACGCGCCGCGCCACGGCCAAGTGAAAGTATCGGAAAACCAATTACTTAGTGCGCTGGACGCGGCATCCCCGGCGATCCGGCTGTATCTGCTCCACGGACCCGACGAGGCGGGCGCGGCCGAACATGCCGCGCGGCTGGGGCGGGCGTTGGGCGCCGATGCCGAACGCGTCGCGCTGGAAGGATCGTCGATCAAAGGGGACCCCGGTCGCGTGGTCGATGAAGCGCGTTCGCTCGCCTTGTTCGGCGGGCGCCGCTGGATCCAGGTCAGCGGCGCGGGCGACGACGCGCTCGAAGCCGCGCAATTGCTGATCGCCGAGCCGCAGGTCGAACACCCCGTGATTTTCCTCGGCCCGGGCCTGCGCGCCGCCTCCAAACTGGTGCAATTCGCGATCGCGCAGCCCGCCGCGATGAGTTTCGCTTGCTATATCCCCGACGGCGCCAATGCCGAACGCATGATCGTGGCGATTGCGCGCGAACAGGGGCTGCGGCCGACCACCAGCGCGTCGCGCCGGTTGATGGCGGCGAGCGGGGGCGACCGCGCGGTGATCGCGCGCGAGATCGAAAAGCTCGCGCTGTATCTCGACGCGGCGGTCGACCGTCCGCGCGAACTCGACGACGAAGCGCTCGACGCGTTGGGCGCCGAACTGGGCGACAGCCAGATGTCCGATGTGATCGACGCCGCGCTGGAGGGCCGGGTCCGCGATATTGCGCGCGAACTCGCCCGATTCGGCGATTCGGGCGGCGCCCCGATCCCGTTATTGCGGCAGATGGTGCGCAAATTGATGACGCTGGCGGCAATTCGCGCCGAAGTGGAGGCCGGCGGCGAGGTGGTCGCGACGGTCAAGAAGCGGCGGCTGCACTTTCGCGAGGAGCCGGGGACGATTCGCCTCGTCCAGCGCTGGCGCGCGGCCGATATTGCCGGCGCGATCGACCGGCTGCGCCGCGCCGAACGCGCGCTGATGTCGGCCAGCGGGGCCGGGGAGATATTGTCCGAGGTCGCGATTACCGAAACGACACGCGCCGCCGCGCGCTCGCGCTAGTTGCGACGCTAAATCGGCTCGCCGGTCAGCCGCTGGCATACCATGTCGAGCTGATCGAGCGTCGAGTAGCTGACGGTCAGCGTGCCGCCTTTCGCGCTATAAGCGATTTTGACGCCGAGCCCGATTACGTCGGACAGCTGGCGTTCGAGCGCGGCGATATCGGCATTGCGCCCGCCACCACCGCCCCCGCCGGAGCTGGATTCGGCACCACTTTTCGCCGCGCGCGCGAGTTTTTCGGTGTCGCGCACCGACAGTCCTTTGGACACGACCTCGGCCGCGAGCCGCTCGACATCGGGCACCCCGATCAGCGCGCGGGCATGCCCCATGTCGATTTTGCCTTCGACCAGCAGGAGCTGCACGCCTTCTGGAAGATCGAGCAATCTCAATAGGTTGGCGATATGGCTGCGCGATTTATGGACCAGCTTGGCCAGCGCTTCCTGGGTGTGCCCGAACTCGCCGATCAGCCTTTTATAGGCATCGGCTTCCTCGACCGCATTGAGGTCGCGCCGCTGGATATTTTCGAGCAACGCGATTTCGAACGTGTCGGCATCGTTGAGTTCGCGAACGATCACGGGGACTTCGTGCAGCCGCGCGCGCTGTGCCGCGCGCCAGCGGCGTTCGCCCGCGACGATCTGATAATTGCGGCCGTGCGGACGGACGAGGATCGGCTGCAGCACCCCGCGCGCGGCGATCGATTGCGACAATTCCTCCAGCGCGGCATCGTCGAACGCGCGGCGCGGCTGGCCCGGCTGCGGCGTGAGCGCGCCGACCGGCATCATGCGGATCCCGGAAGGCGTGTCGCCGCCGCTCGTCGCCACCGGTTCGGCGGCGATATCGCCGAGCAGCGCGTTCAAGCCACGACCGAGGCTCGGGCGGGGCAATTTGCGCGGGCCCTCGCTCATGCCGCGATCGCCGGCTTGGCGGGGGGCAGGCGCCCGATCAATTCGCGCGCCAACGCGATATAGGCTTCGGAGCCCGAGCAGCGATAATCGTAGATCAGCGCGGGGAGCCCATGGCTCGGTGCTTCGGACAGGCGGACGTTGCGCGGGATGACGGTGTCGAACACGACCTTGCCCAATACCGCGCGAACATCGGTCGACACCTGCTCGGTCAGCCGGTTGCGGCGGTCGTACATCGTCAGCGCGACCCCGATGATCGCAAGTCCCGGATTGAAGCGTGAGCGGATGCGTTCGACCGTGCTGAGCAGCTGGCTCAACCCTTCAAGCGCGAAAAATTCGCATTGCAGCGGCACGAGCAGCGAATCCGCGGCAACCATCGCGTTGATCGTCAGCAGTCCGAGCGAGGGCGGGCAATCGATCAGGATGACGTCCCAGCGGTCGCCGGTCGATTCGAGCGCGCGATCGAGCCGGTGCGTGCGTTCCTCATAATCGACCAATTCGATTTCGGCGCCCGACAGATCGACCGTCGCGGGCACGATATCGAGCTTCGGCACCGAGGTGGGAATGACCGCGTCTCCCACCGAACATTCGCCGATCAGCACTTCGTAGCTCGATTTGGTACGATTCGCGCGATGGATGCCGAGTCCGGTCGACGCATTGCCCTGCGGATCGAGGTCGACGATCAGGACTCTCTTTCCCGTCGCGGCGAGCGCCGTGCCGAGATTGATCGCGGTCGTCGTCTTGCCGACGCCGCCCTTCTGATTGGCCACCGCAATCACCGTCATCGCGGGCGGACTCCGCGCGCGATCACGATGCTCGATTCAGGATCTGTGATGCTCTGTTCCACGTGAAACACACCATGCCAGCTTTGCCGCGCCTCGGCTACCTCCTCGCGCGCGGCTCTGCCCTTGGGAAGCAGCCAAATTGTCTCATCGCGGGCACAATGCGCAGCGGACGCGAGCACGGCACCGATCCGCGCCACCGCGCGCGCCGAAATGACCCTGGCGCGCTGCTGCACGGCCTCGACTTTCGCCGTCACCACGGTGACGTTCGACAGACCAAGCGTATCGACCGCAGTCCGCAGGAAATCGGCACGGAGCCGCCGCGGCTCGACCAGCCATATGGCGCGTCCGGGCTCGGCCGCCGCAACCGCCAGCCCGGGAAACCCGGCACCCGTCCCGATATCGATCCAATTGCCCTCGGGCGCGAAGGGGAGGAGCTGGAGCGAATCGACGATGTGCCGGGTCCAGATCGAGTCGAGCGTCGAGCGCGACACAAGGTTCTGGCGCTCGCTCTCCGCAATGACGATCGCCGCCAGTTGCTCCAGCCGCGCGACGGCAGGCCCGTCGAGCCGACTCGCCGCCCAGTCGCGTGCTTCATTCTCGGTCATGCCGCGCGCCGGTTGGCGTGGAGCAGGATCGCCGTCAGCGCGGCCGGTGTGACCCCGCGAATCCGGCCGGCCTCGGCCAAGGTGGCGGGGCGCGCCGCGCTCAGTCGCTCGACCATTTCGGTCGACAGCCCAGCGATTGCGGCGAAATCGAGCGACTCGGTCAACCTGACTCGATCGCTCGCGCGCAATTCGGCCACCTCGGCCTGCTGGCGTTCGACATAGGGGGCGTAGCGCGCGTCCTCGACCGCTTCCTCGACCACAGGCGACGTCGCCGACGCAAGATGTGGTGCGACGTGGGCGATATCGACCCCGGGGAAGCGCAGCCATTCACCGGCACTGCGCCGCGCACCGTCCCGCGCCACCGCCGCGCCGGTTGCGGCAAGCGCAGTCGAGGTCAGCGGCATGGCCAGCACGCGGTCGACGCTGTCGCGCTCGGCTTTTCGCGTTCGAACGTGGCGGAGGCGCTCCTCGCCGAGCAGGCCCGCCGCCTCGGCCCCGGCCGTCATCCGCGTTTCGGCATTGTCGGCGCGCAGCCGCAGCCGGAATTCGGCGCGCGCGGTCAGCATGCGATAGGGTTCGGTCACGCCCTGCAGCACCAGATCGTCGATCATCACGCCGAGATAGCTCTCGGTACGGTCGGGCAGGAACGCCGGAAGGTCGAGCGCCAGCGCGGCGGCGTTCGCGCCCGCCACCAGGCCCTGCGCCGCCGCTTCTTCATAGCCGGTCGTCCCATTGATCTGCCCGGCGAAAAACAGCCCGGGGATCGCAGCGCATGCGAGCCGATGATCGAGCGCGCGTGGGTCGATATAATCATATTCGACGGCGTAGCCGAACGCCGTGATCCGCGTTCGCTCCAGCCCCGGTATCGATGCGATCACCGCAGTCTGCGTATCGGCGGGGAGCGATGTCGAAATGCCGTTCGGATAGACCGTCGCGTCATCCAGACCCTCGGGCTCGAGGAAAATCTGATGCCCGTCCCGATCGCCGAAGCGGTGAACCTTATCCTCGATCGACGGGCAATAGCGCGGGCCCGCGCCTTCGATCGCCCCGGCAAACAGCGGCGATCGGTCGAGCGCAGCACGAATGATCGCGTGCGTCTGCTCCGTCGTCCGGCTGATCGCGCAGGCCAGCTGGGGCAGGGGTCGCCCTCCCGATAGCGGTGACATCGTCCAGAATTCGGTATCCGACGGCTGGCGCTCGAGCCGCGCCCAGTCGATCGTCCGACCGTCAAGCCGTGGTGGTGTGCCGGTCTTGAGCCGCGCCATCGGCAACCCGACGCCGCGCAACTGATCCGCCATCGCAGTCGCGGCGCGCTCACCCAGGCGACCGCCATCCTCGCGATCCTCCCCCCGAAACATCCTTGCGCCGAGAAAGGTGCCCGTCGCCAGCACCACCGCATGCGCATGCACTGCGCTGCCGTCACCCAGCTCGACCCCCACCGCGCGCTCGCCCTTGAGCAAAAGCGATGCCGCTTCCCCGCTAAGGATGGATACGCCGCGATGGGCCGCGAGCAGTGCCCCGACGCTGGCCGCGAAGCGTTTGCGGTCCGCCTGAACCCGCGGGCCGCGAACGGCGGCGCCCTTGCTGCGGTTGAGCATCCGGTAGTGGATCGCCGCGGCATCGGCGGCACGGCCCTGAAGGCCGTCGCAGGCATCGACTTCCCGAACGAGATGCCCTTTACCCAGCCCCCCGATGCTGGGATTGCACGACATCATGCCGATATTGCCGGCATCGAATGTCACCAGCGCCACGCGCGCGCCGCGCCGCGCGGCCGCCGCAGCGGCTTCGACGCCGGCATGGCCGCCGCCGACAACGATGACGTCGAAGATCTTCATGCCGGGCGATTAGCAGCCTTGTTCCACGTGGAACATCATTTTCCGATGCAGAACTTCCCGAACAGCGCGTCCAGCATCGCCTCTGCGCCGATATCTCCGGTGATCCGCGCCAGCGCGACATTGGCGCGGCGAAGCGCGTCAGCGACGACGAGCTCGTCGGTCGCGGCCAGATCGTCGAGCGCCTTTACCGCCTCCGCACAATGCTCCGCCTGGCGTTGGTTCAGTGCGGCGGCGCCGGGCTTCGGGATCAGCGCGGTCGCGCGGGCGACGATCAGCCCCCAGAGCTGCTCGATCCCGACATCGCTTTGCGCGGACACGGCGACCTCTGCTCCGGGGGGAAGGACGGCGCGTCCCGGCTCATCGTATCGCGCATGAACCGCGAGCATCGTCCGCGACGGCGGCGCGTCATCGCCGAGCCACAGCACGATATCCGCGCCAAGGATGGCCTGCTCGGCGCGGTCGATCCCGATCCGCTCGATCGCGTCGTCGGTCGCGTCGCGCAGCCCGGCGGTATCGGTCAACACGAACGGAATCCCGTCGCGCGCCACCGCCACTTCGATCCGGTCGCGCGTCGTTCCCGCAATCGGCGACACGATCGCGGCCTCGCGCCGGACCAGCGCGTTGAGCAAGGTGGATTTTCCGCTATTGGGCGGGCCCGCGAGCACGACATGGATCCCGTCGCGCAGTCGTTCGACCGCGGGGGTCGCCAGCACTGTTGCCATCTCCGCCGCAACCGATCGGGCACCGTCACGGATCGTATCGAGGAGCACGCCCGGCACATCGCTTTCGTCGGCGAAATCGAGCGATGCTTCCAGTTGCGCGGCCAGCCCCAGCAACGTCGCGCGCCACCCCCCGATCCGCCGCGACAGCGTCCCGTCGGCCATCGCCATCGCCGCACGCCGCTGCAATTCGGTTTCGGCGGTCAGCAGATCGCCCAGCCCCTCGGCTTCGGCCAGGTCGATCCGACCGTTGATCAGCGCACGCCGCGTGAACTCTCCCGGCTCGGCGCGGCGCAGCCCGGCAATCGCGGCGAGCGACGCTTCGACCGCCGCTATGACGGCACGGCCGCCATGGACGTGCAACTCGACCAGATCCTCGCCCGTCGCCGTCCGGGGTCCGGGGAATGTCAGGACAAGCGCCCGGTCGAGCAAATCGCCGGTCGCGGGATCGCGCAGAGCGCGGACGCGTGCTTCACGTGGAACAGGCAGCTCGCCCGCCAAGGCGCGAGCCGCCGCAAACGCTGCCGGACCGCTGATGCGAATAATCGAGATCGCCGCCGGCGGTGCGCCGCTCGACGGCGCGAAGATCGTCGTCATGTCATACCGAACAGCGCCGGACGCGCATCAATCCTTCTTGCCGGTGCTGTTTTCGAACAGCCCGCGCCAGAACGACATCCCGGCGTCGCCCATCGGGACCCAGCTCTTCATCATGTTTTCGAGAACTTCGGGCTTTGCCATGGTGCCATCCATTGCCCCCATCATCGCCGAAATATATTTCTCGTGGATCGGCGACAGGTCGGGCAGCCCCACTGCGCGGCGCGCCTCCTCAGGAGTGCAGTCCACCTCGACATTGATCTTCATCGCGCCAAACTCCGCTTGAGCGCATCGTCCGCGCTGCTACCTAGAAACGCCTGTATGCGCGCGTCTGCGCCCCGACCGCAACGCTCAATAGGAGACCAGCTCATGACCGCGACGATCCGGATCGACACACTCGACGGCGACGCCAGCTTCGATGCCTATATCGCGGCCCCCGAGGGCGGGGCGGCCACAGCTGCAATCGTCGTCATTCAGGAGATTTTCGGGGTCAATGCCGGGATCCGGCGCAAATGCGATCAACTCGCCGAAGCGGGCTATCTCGCGATCGCCCCCGATCTGTTCTGGCGGCTCGAGCCGGGGATCGAGCTCGACCCCGATATTCCCGATCAGATGCAGGCCGCACTCGGCTGGATGGGAAAATTCGATCAGGATCGGGGAATCCGCGATATCGAGGCGACGATCCGCGCCGCGCGAACCAGGGTCGATGGCGGCAAGGTCGGTGCGGTCGGATACTGCCTTGGCGGGCGGCTGGCCTATATGACCGCGGCGCGCACCGATATCGACGCGAGCGTTGGCTATTATGCGGTCGGGGTCGATGGCCTGCTCGGCGAAAAGCACGCGATCGCGCGACCGTTGATGCTCCACATTGCGGGCAAAGACGGGTTCGTCAGCCCCGAGACGCAGGCGGCAATGCATGCGGGGCTGGACGATCACCCGCGAGTCACGCTGCACGACTATCCCGGCGTCGATCACGGCTTCGCCACCGAATTCGGCAATCGCCGCGTCGAGGATGCCGCCCGGCTCGCGGATCAGCGGACGATGGCATTCTTTGCCGAAAATCTATGATTTTCGTGATCGATCAATCGGTTACACCCAACCGAAGAGGTGCCCGACGCCGACCTCGCGGTCGATAAATCCCTCATAGATCATCTTGCCCGCGACATAGAGAATCACCGTCAGCCCGAGATAGATGATCCAGCGGAACCGTTCGATCAGCCGCGCGACCAGATTGGCGGCGATGCCCATCAGCGTGACCGACAGAGCGAGACCGAAGAACAACACGGTCGGATGATCGCGCGCGGTGCCGGCGACGGCGAGCACGTTATCGAGGCTCATCGACAGATCGGCGATCGCGACCGAGACGATCGCGCGGCCGAAATTCTTGGTCGATGGCGGCCCTTCGATGGCGGGCGTGGCGGGATCGTCGACCGGGGTTTCGGCCCTAGGGGGGTGGAGTTCGCGGAACAGTTTCCACGCGACCCAGAGCAAGAGCAGCCCGCCCGCGAACAGCAAGCCGACAACGTGGAGCAATTGCGTCGCGACCAGCGCGAAGCCGATCAGGCAGACCATCGCGATGCCCACACCGACGCCGAGGATGCGGCGGCGCTGCTGCGGCGGGAAACCGGCGGCCAGCGTGCCCAGCACCACGACATTGTCGCCCGCCAGCGTCAGGTCGATCATGATGACCTGACCCAGCACGGCGAGCCCGGCGGGCGTGAAGACGTCGGCGAAGTCGAAGATCGGCATGGTTGGGGGTTAGCAGGGGGAAGGAGGGGGGCAACCAAAAACGGCGCGGGATGAACCGCGCCGTTTTCGTTTTTCTGAGGGACGTGGGCAAAGCCCACGCCGTCGGCCGGGGCTTCGCCCCGCCGGCCGTTCGCTCGCGAGTCCCGAATTAGCGCGGCTAATTCAGGCCGCTTGCTACTGGTTCATACTGTCGAAGAAGTCCTCGTTGGTCTTCGAATTCTTCATCTTGTCGAGCAGGAATTCCATCGCGTCGATCGTGCCCATCTGCATCAGGATGCGGCGCAGCACCCACATCTTGCTGAGCTTGCCCTGGTCGACGAGCAATTCTTCCTTGCGCGTGCCCGACTTGCCGACGTCGAGCGCCGGGAAGATGCGCTTGTCGGCGACCTTGCGGTCGAGCACGATTTCCGAGTTACCCGTGCCCTTGAATTCTTCGAAGATGACTTCGTCCATGCGGCTGCCGGTATCGATCAGCGCGGTGGCGATGATCGAGAGCGAGCCGCCTTCTTCGATGTTACGCGCGGCACCGAAGAAGCGCTTCGGGCGCTGGAGCGCGTTGGCGTCGACACCGCCGGTCAGCACCTTGCCCGACGACGGCACGACGGTGTTGTAGGCGCGGCCCAGACGCGTGATCGAATCGAGCAGGATCACGACGTCCTTTTTGTGCTCGACCAGACGCTTGGCCTTTTCGATCACCATTTCAGCGACTTGCACGTGGCGCTGCGCGGGTTCGTCGAAGGTCGAGGAAACGACTTCGCCCTTCACGCTGCGCTGCATGTCGGTGACTTCTTCCGGGCGTTCGTCGATCAGCAGCACGATCAGGAACACTTCGGGATGGTTGTCGGTGATCGCCTTGGCGATGTTTTGCAGCATCACCGTCTTGCCGACGCGCGGCGGCGCGACGATCAGCGTACGCTGGCCCTTGCCCTGCGGCGAGATGATATCGATCACCCGCGCGGACTTGTCCTTCTGCGTCGGATCGAGGCTGTCCAGCGTGAGCTTGCTCTCAGGGTAAAGCGGGGTGAGGTTGTCGAAATTGACGCGGTGGCGGACCGCATCGGGGTCGTCGAAATTGACCGAGGTCAGCTTGACCAGCGCGAAATAGCGTTCGCCGTCCTTGGGCCCGCGGATTTCGCCTTCGACCGTGTCGCCGGTACGCAGACCGAATTTGCGGACCTGATTGGGCGAAATGTAGATGTCGTCGGGACCGGCAAGGTAGTTCGCCTGCGGGCTGCGTAGGAAACCGAACCCGTCGGGGAGCACTTCGATCGTGCCCTCGCCCATGATCTGGTCGCCATTCTCGGCCTGCTCTTTGAGGATCGCGAACAGCAGATCCTGCTTGCGCAGCGTCGAGGCGCTTTCGACGCCCAGCTCTTCGGCCATCGCGACAAGTTCGGCGGGGGGTTTCTTCTTGAGGTCTTTGAGATGCATTTTGGGCGTATCCGGGGATCTGAGCGGGGAATTTTTGAGCGTCTGTCAGCGAAAAGATGCGCGACGATGCTGGAGGAGAGGAAAGTACGCTACCCAGGACGGGCGGTACTCACTCAGGGGACTTATGGAGCCGTTTCGCCCAAGTCAAGGCAATCAGAACGGTTTGACCACCACCAGAATGACGATCAGCACAACAAACAGGGCAGGCAGCTCGTTGATCAGGCGAAGTTGTTTGCCGCTCAGCCGTGCCTCACCGCGCGCCAGCCGCCTGGCATAAGCCACCGCCCAGCCGTGATAGCCGCTGAGCAACAGCACCAGCGTCAGCTTGGCGTGCAGCCACGGCGCGGTCCAAAAATGGCCCACCGTCGCGATCGTCAGCCCGAGCACCCAGACGATTATCATCGACGGCGTCAGGATGACGTGGCGCAGTTTCGTCTCGCGCTCGACCCATTGCGCGGCCTCGGGCGTCCCCAACGCTTCCTGATGGTGCACCAGATAGCGCGGCAGGATGAACATCCCCGCCATCCAGAAGATCACGAAAATGACGTGCATGGCCTTCAGCCAGAAATAATAGGGCAGAAGGAAGTCCATCATCCGTTCCTTACCAGCGCGAGCAATGCTTCGACGTGCGCGATCGGCGTATCCGGCAGGATGCCGTGGCCGAGATTGAAGACGTGCGGACGGTCGGGGAAGGCCGAAAGGATTGTTCGAGCCGCTGACGTCAGTGCGTCACCGCCCGCGATCAGCGCGAGCGGATCGAGATTGCCCTGCACCGGCAGATTGTCGGGGAGCTCGGCATTGGCCCAGACCGGATCGACCGTTTCGTCGAGCCCGACGGCATCGACCTTTGTTTCGCGCGCATAAGCCGCGAGTTTGGCGCCGGCGCCCTTGGGGAAGCCGATCACTGGCGTCGTCGGGTGCAGCGCGTGCAAGGCCGCCGTGATCCGCGCGGTCGGGGCGACGACCCACTGCTCGAATTGCGCGGGTGACAGGCTGCCCGCCCAGCTGTCGAACAATTGCACCGCTTCGGCGCCCGCTTCGATCTGTTTCGACAGATAATCGATCGTCACCGCTTCGATCCCGGCGATGATCGCACCGAAAGCAACCGGATCGCGATAGGCCAGCCGTCGGGTGTCGCCCTGATCCTTGCTGCCTTGGCCGGCGACCATATAGGTCGCGACCGTCCAGGGGCTACCAGCGAAGCCCAGCATCGTCGTTTCGGGGCTTAACGCGGCGACGACCCGCCGGACGGTTTCATACACCGGTAGCAGCCGTTCAGGCGCTTTCTGGAGGCTATCGAGCGCATGGTCGACCAACTTCGGCGCCAGCCGCGGGCCTTCGCCTTCTTCGAACCACAAATTCTGTCCCATCGCCCATGGGACCATCAGGATATCGGAAAACAGGATTGCCCCGTCCATCCCGAACCGCCGGATCGGCTGGAGCGTGACCTCGCACGCTGCCGCGCTATCGGTAGCGAGATCGAGGAACCCGCCTTTTTGAGCCCTGAGCGCGCGATATTCGGGAAGGTAGCGCCCGGCCTGACGCATCAGCCAGACCGGAGGCACATCCCGACGGTCGCCGCGAAGCGTCGCGAGCAGGGGTTTTTCCCCGATCTGGCCGGATACAAGAGTCATATAGATTCTATAGAAAGAGGTTGTTGTAGTTGTTGGTGCGTGGATGCCGGGGCTTATGCGTTCGTCCCGCAATTGCCAACAGCTTGACGCGTCAGTCCTTAAGGGAATCCCCGGAGTCGATCCGATGGTCCCCGTTTTCCACAGGCTGTGCGTGGAACCGTCGGCTGTTTGCGGAGCTGTGGATAGCAGGTCGCCTTTTGCACCGGTGGGCGTCGCTTGGCGGGCCGGTCAGGTTGCGCTAGCGGTTTTCCCGATGTTGCCCACAGGCTTTCCCTTCCGCTGATGCGGCTGCACCTGCACCTCCTCTCCGACAGCACCGGCGAGACGCTGGAGAATATCGCCAAGGCGGCGCTGGCCCAGTACGACGATGTCGAGACGATCCGCCATTTCTGGCCGATGGTGCGAAGCGAAGCGCATCTCGAGCGGATCCTGCAGGAAATTGCGCAGAACCCGGGACTCGTGTTGTTCACCCTTGTGTCGAGCGAGATGCGCCGCGCGCTCGAAACCCGCTGCGGCGCGCTGGGCTTGCCTGCGGTCGCGCCGCTCGATCCGGTCAATGACGCGCTGAGCAATCTGCTCGGCCAGCAAGCGAAGGCACGGCCCGGGCGCCAGCACGTGCTCGACGCAGCCTATTTTCAGCGCGTCGACGCGATTCAGTTCACCATCGCGCACGATGACGGGATCAACTGGGAGAATTGGGAAGAGGCCGATATCGTATTGGCCGGGGTGTCGCGCACCTCGAAGACCCCGACCTCGATCTACCTTGCCAATCGCGGGTATAAGACCGCCAACATCCCGATCGTCCCCGAAAGCCCGCCGCCGGATAAATTGTACGCCCTCAAGAACCCGCTGGTCGTCGGGCTGACCACCAGCGCCGACCGGCTGATTCAGGTGCGGCGCAACCGTTTGCTCTCGCTCAACCAGAGCCCCGAAACGGCGTATGTCGATCAGGAGGCGGTGACGCGCGAAGTCGCCTATGCGCGACGGATGTTCGCCGACAATGGCTGGCCGGTGATCGACGTGACGCGGCGCTCGATCGAAGAAACCGCGGCGGCGATCATTGCGCTGGTCAACGATTCGGCGGGCGACGAATGACGCTGGTGCTCGCCTCGCAAAGTGCGTCGCGGCGCGCGATGCTCGATGCCGCCGGCGTTGTGTACACCGCGGAACCAGCGCGCGTTGACGAAGATGGCGTCAAGGCGGCGATGGCCGGCCAGCCGCCGCGCGACATTGCCGATGCGCTGGCGCAGCTGAAGGCGCTCAAGGTGTCGCAGGTCCATCCGACGGCGTTGGTGTTGGGGAGCGATTCGCTGGTCGCGCTGGCGGATGGCACGCTGCTCGACAAGCCGGTCAGTCGCGCCGATGCAGCAGACCATCTGCGCGCGATGTCGGGCGGTCAGCACGATTTGTGGAGCGCCGCGGTGATCGTCGAAGCCGGTCGCCCGGTATGGCGGCACGTCGAACGCGCCAGGCTGATCGTCCGGCCGCTGTCCGACGCGTTTATCGAGTCCTATTTGGACGCGGAATGGCCCGCGATTGCCAGCTGCGTGGGATGCTTCCGAATAGAGGGGCCGGGCGTGCAATTGTTTGGTGCGATCGAGGGCAATCATTTCACCGTGCTGGGCATGCCGTTGCTCCCGGTGCTCGATTATCTGCGCGTACGGGGGGAGTTGGCGTCATGAAATATGCCGAAGTGATCGGGGATCCGATCGGCCATTCCAAATCGCCGGTGATTCATGGTTTCTGGCTCAAGGCGCTGGGGATTACGGGCGAGTATCGCGCGACACAGGTCACATCCGACGGACTGGGCGCGTATTTTTCGGAACGCAGCGGTGATCCCGACTGGCTCGGGTGCAACATCACCATCCCGCACAAGGAAACCGCGCTGGCGTTCGTCGACGATCGCGGCGACGTGAAGGCGTCGATCGGGGCGATCAATCTGGCGTTCCGTTCGGAAGGGGCGGTGGTCGGGACCAATACCGATGCGGCGGGCTTCTACGCGCCGATTTCGGGGCTCGATCTAACCGGGCAGCCGGTCGTGGTGATCGGCGCCGGCGGCGCGGCGCGCGCGATCCTGTTCGCGCTGTCGCGTGTCGGGGTGGGGCCGGTGACCTTGCTCAACCGCAACCCGCTCAAAGGTGCTGCGCTGCTCGCCAAGTTCGGGTTGAAGGGTGAGGCCCTTAAACTCGGCTCAGCGATTCCTCCAGCGGCGTTACTGGTCAACGCGACCTCGCTCGGGATGGTCGGACAGCCACCGCTCCCCATCGACCTGACTCCGCTTCCCGAGCACGCCGTCGTGTATGACGTGGTCTACGCTCCGCTGGAAACGGACTTGCTCAAGGTCGCGAAGGCGCGCGGACTGGAGACCGTCGATGGGCTCGAGATGCTGATCGGTCAGGCGGCGCTGGCGTTCGAATTGCTGTTCGGCGCCGAGCCGCCGCGCGACCGCGATGCCGAATTGCGGGCTTTGCTATTGGCATGATCAAAATCGGCCTCACCGGATCGATCGGCATGGGCAAATCGGCGGTCGCCGCGATGTTTGCTGACGAAGGAATTGCGGTGTTCGACGCCGACGCGACGGTGCGCGCGCTGCAAGGTCCGGGCGGGCGGCTCAACGCAGCGATCGAGGCGGCGTTTCCCGGGACGACCGGGCCCGGCGGCGTCGATCGCGGCGAACTGGGCGCGCGGGTTTTCGGGAATAAGCCGGAATTGCGCCGACTCGAGGCGATCGTCCACCCCGCCGTGGGCGAGGAGCGCGCCGCGTTTCTGGCACGCCATGCCGATGACGACATGGTCGTGTTCGACGTGCCGCTGCTGTTCGAAACCGGCGGTGACCGTAACGTCGACGTGACCGTCGTCGTCTCTGCCGGGCCGGAGGTGCAGGCCGAGCGTGTTCTCGCGCGCCCTAGCATGACCCGGCAGCGCTTCGACGAGATTATCGCAGCCCAACTTCCTGACGCGGAAAAGCGGGCGCGCGCCGATTATATCATCCCGACCGACTGTTCGATGGATCGAACGCGCGCCGCTGTGCGTACGGTCATTGCTTGCGTCCGGGCGAGCCAAGACCGATAAAAGGACAAATGCGCGAAATCGTCTTCGATACCGAGACCACCGGCCTCTCTTTCAATGGAGGCGATCGGCTGGTTGAGATTGGCTGCATCGAGATGGTCAACCGGATCGAGACCGGGCGCACCTTCCATGCTTATTTCCACCCTGAACGCCCGATGCCGCCCGAAGCGCAGCGCATCCACGGGCTGTCGGACTCGTTCCTGTCGGACAAGCCGCGGTTTCACGAAAAGGTCGACGACCTGATCGAATTTCTCGGCGATGCGATGCTGGTCGCGCACAATGCCAGCTTCGATTTCGGCTTTTTGAACGGGGAGCTGACGAAGCTGGGGCGCGAGATCATTTCGCTCGAACGAATGATCGATACCGTCGCCATGGCGCGTCAGCGGCACCCCGGCGCCAAGCATTCGCTCGATGCCTTGTGCACGCGCTACGGGATCGACCGCAGCCACCGCGTGCTGCACGGCGCGTTGCTCGACGCGCAATTGCTGTGTCAGGTTTATGTCGAATTGACCGGCGGGCGCCAGATCGGGCTGACTCTGGTCAGCGAGGAAGTGACCGACATCGCCTTGGTCGTCGAAGACCCGCGCGCCGCGCAGCCGCGACCGATGCGGATCTTCGAGGTTCCCGCGCATGAGGCGGCGCGCCACATGGATTTTATCGCCAAACTGAAAAACCCGCTCTGGGGGGCCGACGCGTCCGGTTGACGCGCGCCGCGGGACGAGCGCAACGGCGCCGCCCCGCTCGAATGGAGAAGAAAGAATGGAAATCCGCGTCTCAGGACATCAGGTCGCAACAGGCGACGCGCTGCAGACCCTGGTCCAGGATCGTCTCCAGGGATTGGCCGACAAATATTTCTCACGCGCCATTTCCGCGCATGTGACGTTCGGCAAAGGGCCGCACGACGCGGGCTTTACCTGCGATGTCATCGCGCATGTGATGCACGGGCTGGTATTGAAGGCACGGAACGACGGCTACGACGCGCAGGGCGCGTTCGCCGGCGCCGCCGATAAGATCGAAAAGCAGTTGCGGCGCTATATGCGGCGACTGAAGGACCGTAAGGCGACCGCCAACGGTGCGACCGAGGGCGCGGCGGTCGATGGCGGTGGCCTCAACGGGGCATACGACAATGCCGGTTACACCTTGTTCCAGGAACATGCCGACGACGACGAACCCGGCGATGCGCCGCTGATCGTGGCCGAAACGCGGGTCGACGTGCCCGATGCGACAGTCTCCGACGCGGTGATGATGCTCGATCTGCGCAATACGCAGGCGCTGATGTTCCGCAATTCGGGGACAGGCGCCTATAATATGGTCTATCGGCGCGGCGACGGCACGATTGGCTGGGTCGAACCGCACCGCGCGAACTGACGGGGAGCACGATGAACGATCTGTCGGATCTGATCCGGCCCGAGGCTGTGGCCGAGGGTGTGGGGGCGGTGAGCAAGAAGGCGCTGTTCCAGCAACTCGGCACGCTTGCCGCCGTCGCCTATGGCGTTGACGCCAAGGCGGCGGCGGAGGGGTTGAGCCTGCGCGAGAAGCTGGGATCGACCGGCTTTGGCGGCGGAATCGCGATTCCGCATGCCCGGCTGGCCGGAATCGAAGCGATCGTCGGCGTCGTCGTGACGCTGGCCAAGCCGATCGATTTCGATGCGGTCGACGACATGCCGGTGGATCTGGTCGTCGCCTTGTTCTCGCCGCCGGACGCGGGCTCCGACCATCTGAAAGCACTGGCCCGCGTCTCGCGCTCGCTGCGCGACGCCAGTTTCGTCGCCAAGTTGCGCGGCGCGGGGTCGAAGGACGCGATGTACGTGCTGCTCGCCCCCGACGAGGCGCGCGATGCCGCCTGACGCGGGCGCCGCGGCGCATTTCCGCGCGCTCGAATCGCTTTATGCTGCGGCACCGATCAACCGATTGTTCGAGTCGCGGTTGGAGATTGTCGAGAGCGGGTTTGCGCGGATTCATTTCGCAATCAGCGAGCGTTACTATCACGCCGGTGGCGCGGCGCACGGGACGAGTTATTTCAAGATGCTCGACGATGCCGCTTTTTATGCCTGCAACAGCCTGGTCACCGACCGCTTCCTGTTGACGACGGCGTTCAACCTGCTCTTCACGCGCCCGCTCAAGGCCGGGCCGGTGATCGCCGAAGGGCGCTGGGTCAGCGGGCAGCGCCGCGTCTTCGTCGGCGAAGCGCGGCTGATCGATGCCGACGGCGAAGAAGCCGCGCGCGGGACCGGCACCTTCATGCGCTCGTCGATCCCGCTGGCGGGCCTACCGGGATATGGCGGCTGAGCGCGCGGCTGGCCAGCGGGGTGCTGGTCAACGCGCTGGTCCGGCGCGCGAATGCGCTGGGCGGCTTCGCGACGGTGATGGCGAAGGGCGATGAGACCGCGGGCGCCGTCCTGATCATCGCGCAGGATCGCGGCGAAAATGCCCGTGCTTTTGAACGCGGAATTGGCCCGAGCGGCGACACCGAATTGATCGCGGTCGGCCCCCAAGGCGATGCGCGCGCCGTCACTGCCTACTGGATGAAGCGTCGAACGGGCGATCCCGATCTATGGGTAGTGGAGGTGGATATCGCAGACGCAGAACGGTTCGCCGCTGAAACGATCGTCGGGCATTGACTTGTTGCGCCGCACAATAGAGAGCGCTGCCACCATTATACGCGTTGTGCTGTGACGGGGTGCGATCCCCACGGTTACGCAGTCGGGTGGCAGTCCGGGCGATCCTTTTTCCAACGATCGCGTCCGCGCTCCAACCGCACTTAAGCCTGTTGAATGTTGTTTCTTTCTCGCGCCGCGACGATCGCGGCGGCGTCTCTTACCATTCTCGCCCTGGCATCGCCGGGCAAGGCCTGGGACCTCAATCGTACGCCGGTTTCGACCCCTGCGCTGTCCTCTCCCAGTCCCGCCATCAACGTTCCGGACACCGTCCCGGTTCCCGACACCATCGTTCCCGCCGCGACCGGCGTGACGCCTGACGAGGTCAATCTTTCGACCGCGCCTGCGCCGTCGGTGGGCCTCTCCTTCGCCAGTCTGTCGGCAGCGGTCGCTGCGCAAGACGTGCCCGGGGGCATCGATTCCGAACTCGCTTGCCTGGCCGGCGCGGTCTATTTCGAATCGAAGGGTGAACCGCTGTCGGGCCAGCTCGCGGTTGCCGACGTCATCCTCAATCGCACGACCTCGGGACGTTTCCCCAAGTCGATCTGCGGCGTGGTCAAGCAGCCGGGCCAGTTCTCGTTCGTCCGTGGCGGCGCGATCCCGACGATCAGGTCGAACCCGCAATATCGCACCGCAATGGCAATCGCCAAGGTCGCGATGAACGATCAATGGACCAGCCCCGCGCCCAACGCGCTCTATTTCCACGCACGCTATGTCTCGCCCGGCTGGGCCCGGCCGCGCGTGGCGATGATCGGCAATCACATTTTCTATCGTTGAGGGGTGGCTCGGGTCTTCCCGATGTTCGCCTGATGTTCTAAAGCGGGGAGATGCTCGATGCGTCTCCCCGTTGTCCTCCGCATGGTGACGAGGCGCTGTGCGCGGCGGATGTCGCGCGCGGCGTGATCCGCATGCTCGCGCGGCACGATCTGGCGGCGATGACCGAAGTCCCGCTCGACGGCGGGCGCCGCGCGGACATCATGGCGATCGATTCGCGCGGTGCAATCGTCATCGTCGAAATCAAGGTGTCGCGCGCCGACCTGCTCGGCGACGGCAAGTGGTTCGACTATCTCGACCATTGCGACCGCTTCTTCTGGGCGGTGCCATCGGGTTTCGATCACGGCCCGTTGCATGGTGAGGCATTCCTGCCCGAACGATCCGGCGTAATCATCGCCGATCGCTATGACGCCGCGATCCTGCGCGAGGCCGCGACGCATCCGCTCAGCACGCCGGGACGCAAGAAATGTACGTTGGCGTTCGCGCGCCGCGCCGCGCGCCGTGCCAGCGGCCTGGCCGACCCCGAACTGGGGTTTTTGCTCCAGGCCTCCTAGTGCCTGAAGTGGCGCATCCCGGTGAAGATCATCGCGAGGCCCGCCTCGTCCGCCGCGGCGATTACCTCGTCGTCGCGGATCGACCCGCCGGGCTGGATCACCGCTGTCGCCCCTGCCTCGACCGCTGCCAACAACCCGTCGGCGAACGGGAAGAATGCGTCGGACGCGACCGCCGACCCGATCGTGTGCGGCTCTGCCCAGCCCGCTTTGGCGGCGGCGTCTTTCGCTTTCCACGCCGCGATTCGTGCCGATTCGAGCCGGTTCATTTGGCCCGCGCCGACCCCCGCCGTGACGCCGTCTTTGGCGTAGACAATGGCGTTCGACTTGACGTGCTTGGCGACGATCCAGGCGAAGCGGCAATCGGCGAGCTCCTGCTCGGTCGGTTGGCGCCGTGTGACGACCTTGAGCGCGCCATCGTCGACGGACCCGTTATCGCGTCCCTGCACCAGCCAGCCGCCCGCGATCGACTTGGCCGACAGACCGGGGCGGCGTGGATCGGGCAATTCGCCGGTTAGCAACAGCCGTAAATTCTTCTTCGACGCGAACAATGCGACGGCCTCGGGATCGGCATCCGGGGCGACGACCACTTCGGTGAAGATGCCGGTAATGGCTTGGGCGGTCTGCAGATCGAGCGGCCGGTTGAGCGCGATGATCCCGCCGAACGCCGACACGGTGTCGCAGGCAAAGGCGGCTTCATACGCTTCGACCAGCGTAGACGCTGTGGCGACGCCGCACGGATTGGCGTGCTTGACGATGACGCAGGTCGGCTCGGCGTTGCCGAATTCGGCGATCAGTTCGAGCGCGGCATCGGCGTCGTTGTAATTGTTGTAGCTGAGCGCCTTGCCCTGAACCTGGCGCGCCTGGCCAATGCCGCGCACCGCGGGGCCGGTCGCCGCGTAAAATGCCGCTGCCTGATGCGGGTTTTCGCCGTAGCGCAGTTCTTCGCCCGATCGCGTCAGCACCAGCGGCAGCGTCTGCGGAAAGCGCTCGCCCTGATCGGCGAAGGCGAACCAGCTGGCGATCATCGAATCGTAGGTTGCGGTCGCAGCGAAGGCCTTGGCGGCGAATTTCCTGCGTTCGTCGAGCGTCGTTTCACCGCGCGCGATCGTCGCGTAATCGGCGGGATCGGTGACGATTGCCACGAAAGCGTGGTTCTTGGCGGCGGAGCGCACCATCGACGGGCCGCCGATGTCGATATTCTCGATGATCTCGTCGCGGCCTGCGCCCCTCGCGACGGTGGCGGCGAAGGGATAGAGGTTGACCACCACCAGATCGATCGCGCCGATCCCGTGCGCGGTCATTGCCGCGACATGCTCGGCATCGTCGCGCACCGCGAGCAAGCCGCCATGCACCATCGGGTGGAGCGTCTTCACGCGCCCGTCCATCATTTCGGGAAAACCGGTCAGGTCGGACACGTCGCGAACGCTCAATCCCGCTGTACGCAGCGCCGTCGCGGTGCCCCCGGTTGAGACCAGTTCGACCCCCCGGTCGGCCAAGGCGGTCGCCAGATCGACGATCCCGGTCTTGTCGGAAACCGACAGCAACGCGCGCCTGATCGGGACGATATCGGTCGGCATCGGTAGCGTATCCTGTCGCAAGGGGATCGGTCGCGCCCCCATGGCCAATCAGGTCGCGCGCTTCAAGGCCCAGCCGATATTCTCGCCGCCCTGCGCCGCTTCGCCGCTGACGACGAGTTGCTGCGTCGAAAGCGGGCGCCCGTCGGGATTGACCCACAGGCTCTCTTCGATCGCCAGTGTGCCGCCACGGCAGCGGAACTGCCACAATCTGCCAGAGGGCAGACGAAGAAGTGCCGCCATGCCGTCGGCGGTCGGTGCCGCCTCGACCCCCGGGCCGAGGTGAAAGCGGATCGCGAACGATACGGCTCCGCCCTTGCGCCGCCGCCCGGCCGGCAACAGCATGTCGTCGCCGCGCAATTCGCGCCCGTCGCCGGTCAGCACCAGCTGGCGGCGGTGGAGGAAGCCGAAGCGCCGCGCATAGCCATCGTGGCTTGCCTCGATCCGGCTCGTCGCGCCGCTTTCCTGTCGTGCCAGTTCGACCTCGATCACGCCGCGCCCCAGCGTGCCGTCGCTGTGGATTGCGGTCGAATTGCTGTCGCCGACGATCAACGTCGAATGCGCGGCGGTGGTCCTTAGCCCTTCGGTCAGGCTTGGCGGGAGCTGCGCCATCGCCGCGCGCGCGCCACCGCAATTGACCACCAGTTTCTCGGGTCCGTCGGACATTTCGAACGCTAGCGTCGACGCGCAGCCGCCCTCTGCCAGCCGCGCAACGGGTGGCGGTGCGGCGTCGATGATCACCACCGCGTCGCCCTGCGCCAGCCGTTGATACCCCCAGTCGCGCGCCTGTCGCAGCGGCCGTGCGCGCACGCCGCTCGCAGCGACAATCTCGTCGATCCGCTCCCCTCGGATCGGGCCGCCGCCCTGCCAGCTCGACAGGCTGTGGTCGCCGTGACACACGCCCTCCAGCGCCGGGACCATTCGCGCGAGCGTCCCCGATAGCGACGCCGGCGGTGCCAGGCGGCGCGCCGCATACACTTCCCGCACCATCACCAGCAGCATGATGATATCGGCCTGCACGGTGGGGGAGCGCGCCATCACGCCACCGTCCTCGTACACCGCGCCCTCGATCGCCTTGGCCAGCCCGTCCTCGCCGATCTGGCGCCGCGGGTCGCCGCCGGGAATCAGCAGCCCGGCCGCGATCACGCCGCACCACGCTGCGATGCGCGCGACCCCCACCGGTGCCTTGTCGGCGCTGCGATCGAGGTGACGCGCGCCGCGCGCCAGCGTGTTGAGCACCTTGCTGCGATAGACCAGATCGCTCGACGACAGGATCAGCGGGGCGTGCGCGGTCCAGTGCAGGATTCGCCGACCCCAATTTTCCGGGCGCCAGGCGGGCTCGCTGACCTTGTCGGCATGTGCTTCCAGCCAGCTGCGCATGACTGTTTCCGCGACCGGCGCCCCGATCGCGCGCGTCGCGACGGTCGAGAGGTCGCGCAGCCAGACGAAGCTGTGGAGATACTCGCCGAACGGCTTCGACCAATCGGGTTTGGTGAAGTCGAGATCCGCGATCGCCAGCATTTCGCCGCGAAACACGATCCTGCCCTCAAGCAGCGCATTGCCGCGCCGCGGATCGCCGACGAATGGATCTTCGGGCACCGCGACCAGCTTGAGTGGATAGCGCCCGCGCAAGCGGAAACTGTGCAACGGCGTGCGCCAGGCGAGTCGGCGAAATCGCTCGGACACGCGCTCGGCGAGGGAAAGTCCGGCGCTGCCGCTCTGGCGGATCAGTCGCTTGCCTTCGTCGATCCCCTCGGGCGCGTCGTCGCTCACCCGCCCCTCAACGCCGCGATGTTGGCGGCATAAGCTTCGGGTCCGCCCCTGAACGTCGCGGTACCCGCGACCAGCGCGTCGGCCCCCGCGGCAATCACCAGCGGCGCGGTCTCGCGATCGACCCCGCCATCGACTTCGAGGTCGACCGACAGCCCTTGCTTGTCGATCATCGTCCTGACGCTCTCGATCTTGCGTAGCGCCGAGGTGATGAAGCTCTGCCCGCCGAAACCGGGGTTCACGCTCATGATCAGCACCAGATCGACTTCCTCGATCAGATAATCGAGCGCCTTTGCCGGGGTCTGCGGGGTCAACACGACGCCCGCGCGCTTGCCCAGCGATCGGATATGGCGAAGGCTGCGGTGCGTATGCGGCCCGGCTTCGACATGGATCGAGATGATGTCGGCGCCCGCCTCTGCGAACGCGTCGAGATAGGGATCGACCGGGGCGATCATCAAATGGACGTCGAGCGGCTTATTCGTGTGCGGGCGGATCGCCTTCACGACCGCGGGCCCGATCGTGATATTGGGCACGAAATGGCCGTCCATCACATCGACATGGATCCAGTCGGCGCCCGCGGCGTCGATCGCACGGACCTCCTCCCCCAGACGGGCAAAGTCGGCGCTGAGGATCGAGGGCGCGATGCGGACGGGGTTAGACATAGCGCGGCTCTAACTTCCCCGCACGAATCGGGCAATGAAGAAGCCATCGCACCCGCCTTCGGCTTCCAATGCGCCGGGCAGCAGCCGGACCCAGCCTTGTTCGGCGGGCTCGATCCCGACCGGAAGTTCGTCGCGGCGCACCGCATCGATGCTGAAATCGCGATTGGCCGACAGGAAGGCGGCGACCTGCTCTTCGCCTTCCTCGCGCTCGAGCGAACAGGTGGCGTAGACCAGTTTGCCGCCTTTCTTCAGCCAGCCGGCAGCATGCGCGAGCATGTGGCGCTGCGTATTGGCCAGTTGGTCGATCAACGCGGGGTGGACGCGGTAGAGCACGTCGGGGTGCCGCCGGAAAATGCCCGTCGCGCTGCATGGCGCATCGAGCAGGATCGCATCGACCGGGGCCGACGGTGACCAGCGCAGCGCGTCGGCCGCGATCACCTCCGCCGACAGATGCGTGCGCTCCAGATTGGCGCGAAGTCGCGTAAGACGACTTTCGGCGACGTCGATCGCGGTGACGCCCCATCCGGCGGCGGCGAGCTGCATCGTCTTGCCCCCGGGCGCGGCGCAAGCATCGATCACGGTGCCCGGCCCCTTGCCCAGCAAGCGCGCGGGAATCGAAGCGGCGATGTCCTGCACCCACCACTCGCCCGCTTCGTAGCCGGGCAGCTGGGGAATCGCGCTGCCGCGCGGCAAGCGCCGGTGGCCGGGCATCAATTCGGCGCCGTCGGGGCCATCATGGCCCTTCAGGATCAGATCAAGCGGCGGTGGCGTTGCCATCGCGCGGCGTGCGGCCTCGACCATGCTCGGCCCCCACTCCTCACTCCAGCGCTCCGCCACGCCGGGCGGCAGCGCCGGCGGGTTGGGTAAGGTTACGCCGCGCCGCGACAGCGTGCCGAAGACACCGTGGACCAGCTTGCGCGGCCCCCCATCGACCAGCGGCAGCACGGTCGAGATCGCGGCATGCGGCGGCGTGCCGAGCGCGAGCATCTGCGCCAGCGCGATGCGGAGCGCCATTCGCGCCTTGGCGTCATCGGGCAGCGCGCGCTGCGTCGCCGAATCGATCAACGCATCGAGATCGGGCAAGTGGCGCAGGACTTCGGCGGCGATCGCGCGGGCCAAAGCGCGGTCGTTGTCGGCGGGCAGGCTGGCGAGCGCACGCCCCGCGCCCTGCTCGATCGTCTCACCGCGCCGCAGCACGGCGTCGAGCAGCCGCAGTGCGGCCTGGCGGGCGGGGACGCCGGGGGGCGCTGGTTCGTTGCTCATGCTTGAAGTCCGGTCATTGGCGTAGCATGTGGCGGGTTAGGCCGCGCACCGCAACGTGCGCGGTCGGAAGGATGACCATGCCCCGCCCGCCGCACGCCAAACCACCCGCCTATCTTTCACCCAGCCCGCCCGTGCCGGAGCCCGAGAAGGTCGCGCCGCCCAAGGACGACCCGCTCGGGGATGATCCCACGCGCTTCGGCGACTGGACGCTGAAGGGGATCGCGGTCGACTTTTAGCCGATCGCGCCGCGCAGCTCCGCGCGGACCCCACGCCCGGGGGATTGATATTCGATCGAGCTGCGCAGGCTCTGCGCCATCGCGCGGATCAACCGGCTGCCCAGCCCCGAACCTTGCGCGCGGGTTGTCGGGCCCATCCCCACCCCGTCATCCTCGACCGCCAGCAGATAGGCATTGTCGCTGTCTCTGGTCAGCGACACGCGGACTTCGCCGGGGCTGGTCGGGGCATAGGCGTATTTGAACGCATTCGAGACGAGTTCGTTGACGATCACCCCCATCGATACCGCGCGTTCGGCCGGCAGCCGGATCGAATCCGCCTCCAGCCGCAGCGCGCGTTTGGGCTCCTCGCTCGCCCACGCTTCGCCCAGTTCCTCGACCAACGCCTCAAGATAGCCCTTCATGTCGACGCCTTCGACATCGTCGGTGGCATAGAGGCGGCGATGGACCTGCGCGATCGCGTCGATCCGCCGCTCGGTGTCTTCCAGCGCCTGCCGCGCGGCAGGGTCGCTGAGGGCACCGGCCTGAAGCCGGATCATTGCGGTCACCAGCTGGAGCGAATTGGCCACCCGGTGATTGACCTCGTGCAACAGGGCTTCGAGCCGGGCGTTCGACGCGCGAAGCCTTTCCTCCGCCAGCCCCTTGTCGCGCTCGAGCGCATGGCGTTGGCGAACGTGATCAAGCGCGGAGGCGAGCAGATCGAAAAAATCGGCGCCGACGGTCTTCACGACATAATCGGCCGCGCCAGCCTTGAGCGCTGCGACCGCGATGCGCCCCTCCTCGGAACCGGTCACATAGACCACGGCCGGCGGATTGGGCAGCGCGCGCAGCGCTTTCAGCGTTTCCAGCCCGTCCATTCCGGGCATGTAGTGATCGACCGCGATCAGGTCGAAATGCTCGGCCGTTGCCAGCGCCACGCCCTCCGCGCCGCTCTCGGCGCACGTGACGTCGAACCCGCGTCGGGTCAGCGCGCGCTTGGCGAGCGTGCGCAGACCGGCATCGTCGTCGATATACAGGACGTGGCGAAGCGACTGGGGCATCAATGAGGCGCGACTTCGGGAACCTGAATCACCGACAGGAACAGCCCCAACTGGCGGATCGCCTGCGCGAAGCTCTCATAATTGACCGGTTTGGTGATGTAGACGTTGCACCCCAGATCGTAACAGCGCTGGATTTCGACCTTGTCGTCGGTGGTGGTCAGCACCACGACCGGCGTGCGCTTCACCGCCGAACTCTCGGCCTTGATCTTCGCCAGAATGTCGGTCCCCGACATATCGGGCAGGTTGAGGTCGAGCAGGATCAGCGCCGGGCCGTTGAGCGCCGGGCCGTCCGCATCGTTGAACAGATAATCGAGCGCGGTGGTCCCGTCGGTGAAATGCTTGATATCGTTCAGGATGCCCGCGCGGCGGATATTCTTCTCGATCAGCCGGGCATGGCCCTCGTCATCCTCGATCATGATGATCGAGACACTGCGATGGTCGTTCATGATGTGGGTCCTGTCTCGGGTAGGATGGAGGGGAGCGAGACGCGAAACACACTGCCCTCGCCCAGGGTTGAAAAGACATCGATCGTGCCGCCGAGGCGATAGGCCAGCGCGCGCACATGCGCGAGGCCGATGCCTTCGCCGGGTTGATCCTGCGCGCCCGACCGGCGGAACAGGTCGAAGATGCGGTTATGATCGGATTCGGCGATCCCGCGGCCATTGTCGATGATGTCGATGATCGTGCGATCACGCGCGCTCTGGCCGCGAATGACGATTCGGCCGGCACGGTCGGGCGCAAGATATTTGATCGCGTTCTCGACCAGATTCGACACGATCTGCTCGACCGCGACGCGGTCGCTGGTCAGCGCGGGCAGCGGAGTTTCGATCGCGATCTCGGCCTGGCGCGTGTCGGCCAGATGACGCAGCGAATCGCGGACGTTGATGGCGATGTCGGCCAGCGAGAGCGGCTCGGCGGTGAGCACGCGGCGGCCTTCGCGCGACAGCCGCAGGATTGCGTTGATCAACCGGTCCATCTTTTGGGTCGATGCGCGAATGAACCCGATCGCCTCGGGCAATTCTTCGCGTGCGGCGATCCGCGCTTCGTCGGTCACGATACCGGGGGCTTCGCGTTCGGCGGTGTCGATCAGCTCGGCCATGACGCGCGTCGCGACGTCGAGTTCGCTGGTAAAGCCCATCACGTTGACCAAGGGCGACCGCAAATCGTGGCTGACGATATAGGCGAAGCGCTGGATCTCCTCGTTCGCGCGCGTCAGGTCGGCGGTGCGTTCGACGACCGCGCCTTCAAGGTCGGTATTGAGCATTTGAAGCCGGTCGCGCGCACTGGTCAGGTCGCGGGTATAGCGCAGCACCGTCGCGAGCGAGGCCGCTGCGACGAGCAGAATGAGCAGCCCGCCCGCCGCCAGAATGATGTAGAAGGATTGCAGGCTGGCACGCTGGGCGTCGTCGCGGCCTTTCAACAACGCGCGTTCATCGACCAGCATTGCCGCCAATACGTCGCGGACGCCGCGCATCCGGCGGAAACTGGTTTCGGCGGCGAACGACTGAGTCGCCTCGCTGCGCCGACCGGATCCGACCAGCGCAATCGTCTTTTCCTGCTGCGCCTGAATGTCCGCCAGCTGGGCGCGCAGCTGGGCGATACGGTCCCGCTGGCGGGGATTGTCGGCCGTCAGTTTGGCGATCACGTCGATCGCCGGGGACGTTTGGGCTGCCGTAGCTCGTTCGCTGGCCAGATATTCCGGCATGCCGGTCAGCAAATAGCCACGGCGTGTCGTCTCTGTCTGCTCGATCAGCGCCTGCAACCTCCCGATCGATACTTCGACTTGATAGGTGTGATTGACCCGGTCGGTATGGTCGGCGGTTCGCACGGTCAGCCACGCAGCGGCGATGCCGATCAGCGCCAGCGCGCCGAACCCCGCCACCATGGAAACAACAAGCAGACGCCGTGCCAGCCCTTCGGAGGCGCCAAGGCGTTGAACAAAAGCACCGAGCATCTCTTGCGTTCCTAATCGGAGGACCGCGCAAAGACCAGAAAAGGAACCTTAACGTAGGTTAGCGAAACTAGAGCAGCATGCCCTGCTGGCTGGCCCGCCGCACTTCGCCGCCGCCCTTGCGCCGCGCCACCTCGGTTTCGGCGGTGAAGCGCACGTCGATATCGCGGTCGGTCAGGAATCCGCGCAGCGAGTCTTCGGCAATTTCGGTCCATTCCTTGCCGCGATCGGGGCCAAAGCGCACGCGCGGCAACAGCCCGGGCAGGTTCGACCATTCGATCAATTGTGCCAGCGACGCTTCGTTGAGCATGTCGCGCAGGTGGAAGGCGGTCACATAGGCATCGGGGAAGGCACGGTGCGCGGGCAGCCCGCGCTGGTGATCGATCCCGTGCGGCTTGCGCCAATAGCGCAGCACCTGATTGGAGAAACTCGGGCTGTCGGGCCACAACCGCATCGCGCATTTCCACGTGCAGATCCACTGCGCGCCGTGCGTCATGTTGGGGGTGCAGAATTTCATCTCGAAATCGGCGCGGTGGGCTGCCAGCGCGATGCGGCGCGGATACGGATCGAGCACCGGTCGCGCGGCGTCGATCCATAACGGCGCGTCGGCCACCTCTTCGTCGAGGATGTGGTGGATCGCCTGCGTGATCGGCGGGATCGGGCGGCCGGGATTGATCAATCGCGACCCGCCTTCGCCCATCAACTCCCAGCGGCCGTCCTTGCCGAGTTCGACGTCCTGCCAGCCGACCTCGCACACGCCGTGGACGTTGGGGGTCTCGCCGGTGGTCTCGAGGTCGATGACCCGGATGATCGAGGGAGGGGATGCCATGGCAGGTAGATGGCCGTTTTGGCCGAGGAAAGCGACCCTTTGGGTTGCTAACGCTCGTTGGTGAGCATTTTGTCGACTTGGGTCTTCTCGTCCAGATCACCCTGCCTTCGCTCTTCGTCCTCCGCCATTTGAAGGAGCAAGGGGTCTTCACGCTTCAACGCTTGGGCCGCGAGATATCGCTTTTGCTGCCGTTCGAGATAGGTATCGGTTGGCTCAAGCGATCGGCCTTCGTGATAAATTTTCAGAAGCTTTTGGATTCTGACGTCGCTTGTGGGGCTGGGCGTCGGCGGCTTGGCAGCAATGACTGGCTTCGTTGCGGGATAAGTGGGCGATCGCGCCAATATAAAGCCGGCCGCAATGCCTCCCGCTGCAACCAAAACGAGCACGAGTGCGCGCGACGCTTTCATTTCGTGAGCCTGCTCAATGCCCCGCCTGCGGTCCGCGCTCCAGCCCGCTCGCCGCGAGTTGCGCGTCGATCTGCGCGAGCAGCCGGTCGAGCGCCGGCTGATCTTTCGCCTCGGCCCGCGCGACCAGCACGTCCTGCGTGTTCGACGCGCGCAGCAGCCACCAGCCGTCGGGGGTGTTGACGCGCGCGCCGTCGGTGCGGTCGACGGTCGCGCCTTCGGTCTCCAGCCGGTCGAGCACTTCGTCGATCACCGCGAACTTGCGGCTTTCGTCGACCTGGAAGCGCATTTCGGGCGTGTTGACCATCGCCGGCATCGCGCTGCGGATCTCGGTCATCGACTTGCCGATCATGTGCACCGCGCGGATCAGCCGGACCGCGGCATATTGCGCGTCGTCGAAGCCGTAAAATTCGTGCGCGAAAAAGATGTGGCCCGACATTTCGCCGGCCAGCGGCGCGCCGGTTTCCTTCATCTTGGTCTTGATCAGCGAATGCCCGGTCTTCCACATCAACGGCGTCCCGCCGAGCTCGGCGATCCGGTCGTACAGCGCCTGACTGGCCTTCACGTCGGCGATGATCGTCGCGCCGGGCAATTCGCGCAGAACAGGTTCCGCCAGAATGGAGAGAATCTGATCGCCCCAGATCACGCGTCCCTCTCCGTCGATCGCCCCGATCCGGTCGCCGTCGCCATCGAAAGCCAATCCGAAATCGAGCTTCTTCTCGGCGACAAGCGCTTTCAGGTGCGCGAGGTTCTTTTCCTCGGTCGGATCGGGATGATGGTTGGGGAAATTGCCGTCCACGTCGGTGAACAGCAGATGATGCTCACCCGGGAGCAGCTTGGTGAGCTTTTCGATCACCGGCCCGCTCGCGCCATTGCCCGCATCCCAGCCGATCCGGTACGCGCCGCCCGAATAGCCCGCCATCAGCCGTCCGACATAATCGTCGACGATATCGGCGTCGCCGACGCTGCCCTCGCCTTCCTCCCAATCGCCTTCCGCCGCCATGCGGCCCAGTTTCTGGATGTCTTCGCCAAAGAACGGGCGGTGCTGAAGCACCATCTTGAAGCCGTTATACTCGGCGGGGTTATGGCTGCCGGTTATCTGGATGCCGCCATCCACCTCCAGCTCGGCTTCGGCCCAATATAGCTGCGGGGTCGGGCCCATCCCCGTGCGCACCACATCGACGCCCGAGGCGGTCAGCCCCTCGATCAGCGCCTTTTCCATATCGACCGACGACAAGCGCCCGTCACGCCCGACCGCCACGCGCGTGCCGCCGGCGCGACGGACGACGGTGGCGAAGCCACGCCCGATCGCGCGGGCATCGTCGACAGACAAGGTTTTGCCGACGATGCCGCGGATATCGTATTCGCGCAGTGAGGAGGGATCGAAGCGGTGGGTCATGACGGTTCCTGTATTTGCTGTTCCGCCCAATCGGTCAGGCGCGCGGAAAGTTCAATCTTGCGGACCGGCAATCGTTTTCTTGAGCAAGGTATCGCGCGCGGCATTGACCCGCTGGGTCAGCTCGGCCGAGCCGCCCCGATCGGGATGGACCGAGCGGAGCAAGCGGCGATGCGCGGCGCGGATGTCGCTTTCGGTGGCACCGCCGTCGAGCCCGAGCACCGCGAGCGCCGCGCCTTCGTCGGGCGGCCGCTGCGGCGCGGGCTTGCCGCTGGTCCAGACCTTTTTCGGCCCCTGCCATAGCCACCAGCCGGCATAAGCGACCAGCCCGGCGAGGAGCAGCTTGAAGATCACGCGAACAGCGGCAGAACGGGTTCGGGCAAGGCCAAAGCCGCCATCATCTCGCGCAATTCCTGTCGGGCTGCGACGTGGCTCAACCCCATTTCGCCGAATTCGCGGCTGTCGATCATCGTCAGCCCCTTCGGGAACAGCTCGCGATAGACCACGCGCTCGCCCAGCCCCGGAATGATCCGGAAGCCGACGCGCTTGGCGAGCTGATCGAGCGCTTCGGACACGCGGCGCATGTTGCGTGCTTCGATATGCTGAAGCCGGTTGCGCAGCACGACCCAGTCGATCGTCGCGCCATCGGACTTGGCGCGGGCCTTGCGCGCATCCCAGATCAGTTCGGCGTAAAAGCTGGGGCGGGTCACCTTGTAGGTTTCGGGATCGACCTGCCCGATCAGATCGAAATCGACGAAACTGTCGTTCATCGGCGTGACCAACGTATCGGCGCGCGCCGCCGCCATCCGCCCGAAGCGATCGTCGCGGCCCGGCGTATCGATTACCAGAAAATCGGCATCGGCCGCGAGCATCTCGATCGTTTCGCCGAACCGCGCCAGGCTTTCGCCGTCATGCGCGGCGAATTGCGGGGTGGGCAATTCGCGCCCGGTGCGCTTGCTCGTCGCCAGCCGGTTTTCGAAATAGCGCGCCATCGTCTGCTGGCGGTGGTCGAGATCGAACGCCGCGACGCGCGCGCCGCGCGCCTGCAGCGCGATCGCGACATGCACGGCGGTTGTCGATTTACCCGTTCCGCCCTTTTCGTTGGCGAAGACGATCGTGTGTGTAGTGCGGCCGTTCGCCACTGATTGTTGACCTTATTGCCTGACCCGACCCAAGCCCCTTACAGGCATGCACTCCTCTATCGAAGCGCTTAGCCCCATGCAAACCGTGTCCAGCCTGCCCGATTTGAGACAGACACTCGCGCAATGGCGCGCCGACGGGGCCAGCATCGCGTTGGTCCCGACGATGGGCGCGCTGCACGCCGGGCATATGGCGCTGGTCGATGCGGCGCGGGAGCGAGGGGCGAAGGTCGTGGCATCGATCTTCGTCAACCCCAAGCAGTTCGGCCCGAACGAGGATCTGGCGCGCTACCCGCGGCCGATCGCGGCGGATCAGGCGCTCCTCGCCGCCCATGGCTGCGAGCTGCTCTGGCTGCCAGACGTCGCGACGATGTACCCGACGGGCTTCGCCACCAATGTCTCGGTGACAGGGGTCAGCGACGGGCTCGACGGTGCGGCGCGGCCCGGCCATTTCGACGGCGTCGCGACCGTCGTGACCAAATTGTTCAATCAGGTCCGGCCCGACGCTGCGTTCTTTGGCGAAAAGGATTTTCAACAGCTCGCGGTGATCCGCCGGATGGTGACCGATCTCGATCAGGGGCTGGAAATCGTCGGCGTCCCGACGGTGCGCGACGCCGACGGTTTGGCGCTGTCGTCGCGCAACGTCTATCTCAGCAGCGACGAGCGCGCGCGGGCGCTGGCGTTGCCCAGAGCATTGGCGGCGGCGAAGCGCGCGATCGAAGCCGGCGAGAGCGGTGCGATCGACGCGGCACGGGCCGCTTTGCAGCAGGCGGGGTTCGTCCCCGATTATGTCGAACTGGTCGACGCGAACACGCTGGGGGCTCCGATTTCCGGCCAGCCGCGTCGCTTGCTGGCGGCCGCGCGCATCGGCAGCACCCGTCTGATCGACAATCTGGCGATAGATGCCTGAAAAACGTCGTTAAATCGCGTTAACCATTTGTTGAGCCTTCGGGCTCCACTTTGTCCCCTGCCACAACCGGCAAGGGGAATGACATGGGCAGCAGCCTGAAGAATGCTCAGTTTCTGATCGAGAGCCGCCTGAGTGATGCCGCGCGCGGCGATCTGGACGCTTATTACGATCTGGGGATCGTCTATTCGACCGGCGCCAACGGCACCGATATCGACCTGATCGAAGCGCATAAATGGTTCAACCTCGCCGCGGTCCGCGGGCACGAAGCCGCGCATTATTGCCGCAGCGAAGTCGCCGACGAAATGACCGCGCGGGAGATTGGCGAAGCGCAAAAGGCCGCCCGCGCATGGCTCAACGAAACGAGCCGCCGCGCCGCTTGATCCGGCCTAAGTTGACACTGGCTTCACACTATCGCGGTTGATTGCATCGCGTGCAGTCCCGCGCCGGCCGGTGGCGTGCAGGCGCACGTCGCGATTCGCGAGTGCCGACGATGAGAAAGAGCCGTCGCCGAGGGTGACAGGCCAAATCCAACATTGAAAGTGGATTCGAACGCAATTCCCCTCCCTTCCAGGGAGGGGCGTCTTCCAGCCTTACTCTGCTGCCGCCGCGACCGCCTTCTTGGCCGGTGCCTTCTTCGCAGCCGGCTTCTTCGCCGCAGCCTTCTTCTTCGGTGCCGCCTTGCGCTTGCCCTTGGCCGGCGCTGCCGCCGCGCGCGCGTCGATCAGCTGCGCGGCTTCTTCCAGCGTCAGCTGGTCCTTGTCGATTGTCTTGGGCAAGGTCGCGTTGGTCGTGCCGTCGGTGACGTACGCGCCGTAGCGGCCCTCCATCAGCTTGATTTCGGCCTCGGTCCGGGGATGCGCGCCGAGCACCTTGAGCGGCGCCTGCGACCCGCGTGCCGGGCGTCCGCCATTGGCGGCGGCTTCGGCCAGCTTGACCACCGCGGCGTTCATCCCCGTCTCGAACACTTCGGCGGTCGAGGTCAGCCGGGCATATTTGCCGTCATGCGCCAGATACGGGCCATAGCGGCCGATCGAGGCGGTGATGACATTGCCCGATTCGGGATGCATCCCGACTTCGCGTGGCAGGCTCAGCAATTTGAGCGCCCATTCGAGGTCGAGTTCCGGAATATCCTTGGGGATCGACGCGCGCTTGGCTTCCTTGCCTTCGCCCAATTGGATGTACGGCCCGAAGCGCCCCGATTTGCGTTCGACTTCCAAGCCCGTCTCGGGATCCTTGCCGAGCGATTCGGGGCCGGTATCCTCTTCGGCATTCCCGCCCTGCGCGAAGCGGCGGGTATATTTGCACTCGGGATAGTTCGAGCACGCGATGAACGCGCCGAACTTGCCGCCGCGCAGCGCCAATTGGCCCTTGCCGCAATTGGGGCACAGCCGCGCGTCGCCGCCATCGGCCTTGGCCGGGAACAGGTACGGCGCGAGGAACTGATCGAGCTGCGCGGTCACTTCGGACGGCTTGAACTCCATCACTTCGGTGGTGCGCGGCTTGAAATCCTTCCAGAACGCTTCGAGCACCGCCTGCCACTGCGCGCGCCCGCCCGAAATCTCGTCGAGCTCGTCCTCGAGCCCCGCGGTATAACCGAAACTGACATAGCGTTCGAAGAAGCGTTCGAGGAACGCGGTCACGAGGCGCCCCGATTCCTCGGCGAAGAAGCGGTTCTTCTCGACGCGGACGTACGAGCGGTCCTTGAGCACCTGGATCGTCGAGGCATAGGTCGAGGGACGACCGATGCCGAGTTCCTCGAGTCGTTTGACCAGGCTCGCTTCGGAGAAGCGCGGCGGCGGCTGAGTGAAATGCTGCTCGGCCAGCACCTCGCGCTTGGCCGGCACGTCGCCGTCGCGCAGCCGCGGCAGGCGGCGCGATTCCTCGTCGGCTTCGTCGTCGGTGCCTTCCTCGTAGAGCGCGAGATAGCCGGGGAAGATCACCACCTGCCCGCTCGCGCGGAGGCCATGGCGGCCGGTGCCGTCGGCGAGGTCGATCGTGGTGCGCTCCATCCGCGCGCTCGCCATCTGGCTCGCCATCGCGCGCTTCCAGATCAGCTCGTACAGCCGCGCATGGTCGCCCGATCCTTCGCGGTCCTTGCCGAAATCGGTCGGACGGATCGCTTCGTGCGCTTCCTGCGCATTCTTGGCCTTGGTCTGGTAGAGCCGCGGCTTGTCGGGGACGTAGCTCGCGTCGTAGCGGTTGGTGATGGCGTGGCGCGCGGCGGAAATCGCGCTGCCGTCCATCTGCACGCCGTCGGTCCGCATATAGGTGATCGCGCCGTCCTCGTAGAGCCCCTGCGCGATGCGCATCGTGTGGCTCGCCGAGAAGCCCAGCTTGCGCGCGGCTTCCTGCTGCAGCGTCGAGGTGGTGAAGGGCGGCGGCGGGTTGCGCGTCGCCGGTTTGGTCTCGACCGATTGCACGGTGAAGCGGCCATTCTCGACGTCGGCTTTCGCCTTCATCGCGTCGCCTTCCTTGCCGATCGTCAGCCGGTCGATCTTGTCGCCGTTCCACTTGACCAAACGCGCGGTGAACGGCGTGCCGTCCTGTTCGAGCGTCGCCTGAACCGACCAATATTCCTGCGCGGTGAAGGCTTCGATCTCGCGCTCGCGCTCGACGATCAGCCGCAGCGCGACCGACTGGACGCGGCCCGCCGACTTGGCGCCGGGCAGCTTGCGCCACAGCACCGGGGAGAGCGTGAAGCCGACCAGATAATCGAGCGCACGGCGCGCGCGGTAGGCGTCGATCAGATCCTCGTCCAACTCGCGCGGATGCTTCATCGCCTCGGTCACCGTCGCTTTGGTGATCGCGTTGAAGGTGACGCGCTGGACGTCCTTGGGCAGCGCCTTGCGGTTGCGCAGCACTTCCTGAACGTGCCAGCTGATCGCCTCGCCTTCGCGATCGGGATCGGTCGCGAGGATCAGCCGGTCGGCGGTTTTCGCCAGATCGGTGATCGCCTTCAGCTGCTTCGATTTATCGGCGTAGTTTTCCCACTCCATCGCGAACCCCTCATCGGGATTCACCGAGCCGTCCTTCGCCGGCAAATCGCGGACATGGCCGTAGCTCGCGAGAACGCGATAATCCGAGCCCAGATATTTCTCGATGGTTTTCGCCTTGGCGGGCGATTCGACGATGACAAGCTGCATGGGGTGTAAAAACTGTCCTTACGTGTACGCGCGAGGGTGGAAAGCCAAAGGGGGGTATGTCAATCTCCCTTGCAGCGGGAGGTAGGGCGATGATGCGGGCGATACTAGCGGCACTTGTCGTGCTGGCGGCGGGACCGGGCGAGCGACTGGTTGCGCCGGTGCCCGCCGGGTTCGTCGTCGGCTACAGCGTGGCGCGGGGCACCATGGCGATCGAGGAGCGCGTTCCCAAGGGTGAATCGGTCGAGCTCTGGAGCCGCATGATCACCGTGCAGCGCTTCACCGGCGGCGCGCGATTCGGCGCGCGCATGCTGCTCGACCGGATCAAGGCGTCGTTGCCCGGTGGATGTCCGGGCGGCACCACCAGCGGGGTCGTCGAAAGTACGATCGACCAACGGACCTATGCGTCGATGCGCGCCGACTGTCCGCTCAATCCGGCCACGGGCAAGCCCGAAACCTTTTTCGCGCGCACCGTGGTCGGCGCCGACGACCTCTACTCGGTGCAATACGCCTATCGCGCCGTGCCGAGCAACGCAGAGAGCATGACCGCCGAAGCCTATCTCGCGGGAATTCGGCTATGCCCCGGCGCCGACCGAGCCTGTGCGCCGTAACGATCGCCACGCGACGAAGAAGGCGATCGCCAGGATCAAATCGCCGTTGGTCAGGATGAAGGTCGATACCGGCGCGCGCCCCTGAAGCCAGTGCAAGGTGGTTGGCACCCAGAAGCCGAGCTTGGCGATGACCGCGATCGGCATGAACGCGCGGTAGCGCGCGGGATGCCCCCCGATCACCCAATAGATCAGCTGGAACGCCGCCGCCGCACCGACGAAACCGTAATAATATTCGGGATGGTCGAGCGCGGCAGCGGGGGCCGCAGCGGTGCGTTCCATGAAATAGAGCGGCAGCAACAGGATCAGCCCGTAAATCGCCGCGCCACGGAACAGCCAGCCGATCTGTCGTTGGGTCATGCGAATACCTCTTCGAGCGCGGATTCGGGCCTCCCGACCAGCAGCACATAGACCGCCACACCGAAATACCAGCCTGCGACCTGCGACATCGTTGTGAACAGATTCGTTGCGGCATCGACGCCATAGAGCACCGATGGATCGAGCGCTTGCCCGGCCTGACCAGATTGTTGTGCGCCGAACCCAACCAAGAATCCCGTGGCCGAAATCACAATGGCTGGAGAGTAGAATAGAATCATCGCGAGCGTGATCGGGATCATATGGCCGTTAGTCGCGGCCCAGCTCCTGCCAATGGCGTTGCCCGACCCTTCATTCTCGGCGAACAATACAGCATCGCTCATCGACCAGCGCGCCGCCAGATAAATGCCGGGGAGCACCAGGCAGACCAGCCCCAGCAATGACCCCAGCCCGGTTAAGAGGCCCACCAGAAAAAAGGATCCGAAACCCGCTCGTCGATCGGCCACCCTGAGCCCCTGACGGTCGACCAATCGGCGAGTCATCGCAAATTGCACGACCAGCCACGGAAGGCCGATAAACGCGGCAACGGGGGACGCGCTGATATCGGCCAGCGTCGATACAACCGTCATCGCGACCATTGCGATCAATACCACTGCAAGGTCACCGAACAGCAAATCGAAGGTTTGGCGGACAAGCTGGCCAAAAGTCATGCGACCCCCTTTTTTGTTTAGGCCAGACCCACCCGGCCCCCGGCGTGCCGCTCCAGCCTGCCCGCCAGTTCGAGTTCGAGCAACACGGTCGCGACGATGGCGGGCGCGAGGCCCGACTGGCGGATCAGTTCGTCGATGCTGACGGGAACGGGACCGAGCAAATCGGCCAGCGCGCGCCGGTCGCCGTCCTGCGGGTCTTCGGGCGGGGCGCCGTCGAAGGGCGACCCGGGCGACCGCACCATGCGCGCGTCGATCGGGCGGATCAGTTCGAGGATATCGGCGGCGGACTGCACCAGGGTCGCGCCTTCGCGGATCAGCAGATTGCAGCCCTGCGCGCGCGGGTCGAGCGGGCTGCCCGGGACCGCCATGACGTCACGCCCGGCTTCGGCGGCCAGCCGCGCGGTGATCAGCGAGCCTGACTTCGGCGCGGCCTCGACCACCACCGTGCCCATCGCCAGCCCGGCGATGATCCGGTTGCGGTGCGGGAAGTTGCGCGCCAGCGGCTCCATGCCGGGCGGTTGTTCGGCGATCAGCAGGCCTTGCGTGGCAACCTGCTCCTGAAGATCGCGGTTTTCGGGCGGGAAGGCGATGTCGATCCCGCTGGCGATCACCCCGATCGTGCCGGTGGCGAGCGATCCCTGATGCGCGGCGGTGTCGAGCCCGCGCGCCAGCCCCGACACGACGACGACCGCTTCGCGCCCGAGCTCGACCGCGAGCCCGCGCGCGAAGCGGCAGGCGGCGGCCGAGGCATTGCGCGCGCCGACCAGCGCCACCGTCGGGCGGTCGAACAGCCCGATATCGCCGCGGATCGTCATCGCGGCGGGCGCATTGTCGAGTTCGGCAAGCAAAAGCGGGTAATCGGGATCGTCGATAAACACATAGCGCGCGCCTAGTTTCTCGACGGCGGCGAATTCGCGCTCGACGATCGCGGCCTCGACCACTTTCGGCGCGCGACCGCCGCCGCGCGCGGCCAGATCGGGCAGGGCCTCGATCGCTGCCCCGGCATCGCCGAAACGCGCGATCAGCTGGCGATAGGTAACCGGACCGATCGTCGGTGTCCGGATCAGCCGAAGCCGCGCGACCCGGAGGTCGTCAGCCAAGCGTCTTGCCGCCGGAACGGGGCTCCGTGCCCTCGACCAGCCGGCCGATATTGGCGCGATGCTTCCACAGCGCGAGCAGCGCCAGCGCCAGCAGCAGGATAGCCAGGTCGAAGCGCCCGAGCGCCGCCGCCGCCACCGGGACCGCGACCGCCGCGGCCATCCCGGCGAGCGACGAGATTCGGGTAATCGCGAACATCCCGAGCCACGCGACCGCGAACACCAGCCCGATCCGCCAATCCGACGCGAACACGATGCCGAGCAAGGTCGCCACGCCCTTGCCGCCCCTGAACCTGAGCCAGACCGGATAGAGGTGCCCGAGAAAGGCGGCGGCGGCGGCGGGGATTTCCTGCCCCGGGAACAGCCAGGTGGCGATCAGCACCGCGGCGGCGCCCTTCGCCGCGTCGAGGATCAGCGTGGCGGCGGCGAGTTCCTTGCGCCCGGTGCGCAGCACGTTGGTCGCGCCGATATTGCCCGATCCGATGCTGCGCAGATCGCCCGCGCCGAACGCGCGCGTCAGGATCAGACCGAACGGGATCGACCCGAGCAGATAACCGATCGCCATCGCCGCTGCCGGTTGGCCCCAAAGATAGTCGGTCGGCATCCTGTCCCCCTGCTCGACCCCGGATATAGGCGATCCGTGGCCGCGTCGCTACCGATCTTGATCAGAATGGATGCTTCCCCCAAGGCGGCGTTCACCATGGACCATCGACCTTTTCTGTTCTTCGATTCGGGCGTGGGCGGGCTGTCGGTTCTCGCCGCGACGCAAAAGCTGCTGCCCTCCGCCCCGCTGGTCTATGTCGCCGATTCGGCCGGGTTTCCCTATGGCACCAAGAACGAAGTCGAGATCGCCGGACGAGTCCCGGCGCTGCTCGGGCGGCTGGCCGAACGGTTCGATCCGCGGTTGATCGTGATTGCCTGCAACACCGCATCGACGATTGCGCTGGCGGCGGTGCGCGCCGCGCTCGATCTGCCGGTGGTGGGAACGGTGCCGGCGATCAAGCCCGCCGCCGCGTTGAGCAAAAGCCGCGTGATCGGCGTGCTCGGCACCGACGCGACCGTGCGCCAGCCCTATGTCGACGATCTGGCGGCGCGCTTCGCCAGCGATTGCACCGTGCTGCGCCACGGATCGGCGGCGTTGGTCGAACTGGCCGAGGCGAAACTGCACGGGCGACCGACCGATATCGCCGAGTATCGCGCGGCGATTGCGGGCCTGTTCGATCAGCCCGGCGGCGACCGGATCGACGTGGTGGTCAACGCCTGCACCCACTTTCCCTTGGTCACCGACGAACTCGCGCAGGCCGCGCCGCACCCGGTCACCTTCGTCGATGGGGCCGCCGGAATCGCGCGCCGCGTCGCGCATCTGACCGCCGGGCAGGACTGGCCCGATGCGCCGCGCCACCGCGCGGTATTCACGCGCTTCGGCGACCCCGAACGTCACCTCGTCCATGCGCTCGCGCGCTACGGGATCAACCGCGCGGAATCGCTGTGAACGCTTTTGATGGCAAATCGGGCAAAGCCGCGCTAACGGGCGAAATCATGAGCGATTCCTCCGTGCGTCCGGTCGATTATTCGCGCGTCTTCACGCAGGCGATCGACCGCCTGCATGCCGAAGGCCGCTACCGCGTGTTCATCGACATTTTGCGCAACAAGGGGTCGTACCCCAATGCGCGGTGCTTCGCCGGGCATAACGGGCCGAAGCCGATCACCGTGTGGTGCTCGAACGACTATCTCGCAATGGGCCAGCATCCCAAAGTGATCGCGGCGATGGAGGAGGCCCTCCACGATGTCGGCGCGGGCTCGGGCGGCACGCGCAACATCGGCGGCAACACGCATTACCATG